>NZ_WRXM01000001.1:1215288-1822932 GCF_010119205.1 Haloarcula limicola | reverse complement strand
AGCGAGTACTGGAGTGCGCGAGCCTCTGGGAAATTTGGTTCGCCGCCACCATTCATTCCCTATCATTCATTCAGCCCGCACGGAGAGACATCTCTCCGTGTGGGCGTTCCGTATTTATAAGGAGCGAGTAACTATGTGATCACTGCGAGCGGTAGCCGTATGACTCGCGAGGTCAAATTAAACGAACTCACCGAGCTATTGACCGACGCGGAGTATCCACTCGAAGTCGAAACAGCGCGGTCGCGGTTCGACGACGTGGAACTCGTCTACGCCGATGGATCGGAACCGCTATCCGACGTATTGAAGCGGGTCGAAAGTTCGACGTTCGAATCGGCCGAAGACGCACAGACCTCGATCTTCAACGTGGTACCAGTTGAGGGCGTCGGGGAGCCGGGACAATCGGAAGGAGAGGGTTAGTCGAATCCGCTACCCTTAAGCGACCGAGTTGACTACGGATAACTGCGC
This sequence comes from Haloarcula limicola, assembly GCF_010119205.1. Taxonomy (NCBI): domain Archaea; kingdom Methanobacteriati; phylum Methanobacteriota; class Halobacteria; order Halobacteriales; family Haloarculaceae; genus Haloarcula; species Haloarcula limicola. Next base: position 1,822,467 of record NZ_WRXM01000001.1, on the reverse strand, counting down.
CAAGGTGGCAGAGTCCGGCCTAACGCAGCGGCCTGCAGAGCCGCCCATCGCCGGTTCAAATCCGGCCCTTGGCTTTTTGACAGACACATCCGACACAGCGGCGGCCACGGCGCCCCGGAGTCGGTCGTCGGCAGTTCGGACGATGCCGTCGCACTATCGGTGATTCTGCGGGCTGCTCGCATCGGAACAGGTAGACAGACTGTGCGGTCGAAAAGTAATCATTAAACCGCGCGCCGACTGACCGTCAGGATATGCAACGACGAGCCGCGGCGGCATACTTCGCGTTCTTCCTCGTCATCAGTGTCGCAGCGTACGCGTACATTGGCGTCGCGCAGAGTCAGCAGCCGGAGGTGTCTCTCGAAGGGAACGAGTTGTCCAACGATAGCACGTTCACCATCGACGGAACCACGTACACCATAGCGAACGTCCAGATGTCGGGCGGTGGTGGCGGTGGACACGGCGGTGGTGGCGGCGGATCGATGGGGGCCGAGCTATCGTGGACCAACCAGTCGTCTCGATACACGGGGACGTTAGAGAACGGGTCGACGACGACGCTCGACAACACGACGTACAACGTCACGACCAGCAACTCGTCCAAATCGGTGACGCTCCGCGAGCAGCTCAACGTGACGGCACTGCTCCGGAACGACTCCGCCGTCGAGAACTCGCTCGTGACTCAGAACGGAACCGATTACGTGGTTTACCGGGAGAACAACACGCTCCGTCCGGCCAGCGAATGGCTGCCAGAGCCCGAGACGCGGACGTATCAGGTCTCACAGACCTTCCCATACCAGAGCGAGAGCGGGCTCCAGGAGACGACACTCACCAACGTGACCACCGAGAGTGCGACGGTAGAGTGGGTCGCTCCCCGAAACCGGACGGTCCAACTCAGCGAGGGCGGCAACGTCACGCTACAGGGCCAGCAGTACTTCGCGCACTTCCCTGACCATCAGACGGTCCAACTCGTCAGCGTCGATCAGTACTCGACCTATCAGGCGCAGCTCGCAGATCAGGACTACTTCCACGAGCGCACGAACGGTCTCTGGGGGGTCTCGATCCTGAGCGGGATCGCGGCCGTCCTCATGCTGGGAATGGCGTACCTCCCGACCCGCGGCTGAGAAGAACGAACTTCTTTGAGTTATCTGTCGTTGGAGACGCTCAGATAGGCGAGTAGCGCGCCGACGCCGATCGTTAGGACCGCACCGACTACCTGTAGTATCGCACTTGCCATGTTCGCGTGAGTCGCCCACGGCGCGCCGACGATCGTCCCGAGCGCCGCGAGGACGAGAAACGCGCCGGCGGTGAGGCCGATGGGTTTGAGCGGGTCGTCGAGGCCGCTGGTGAACGTGGTCATACACGGCTACTCGACAGTGAAGGTGGTAAATCAACCGGTCTCGATGCTGCCGTTCTTCGTCGCTTGTGGTTTCACTGCTCACTGTCGTTCGCAGGAACACGGGCCGGGAGGGAGTTGAACCCCCGACCATCTGGTTAAAAGCCAGACGCTCTGCCTGACTGAGCTACCGGCCCTCGCTATTCGCTGGGAGGAGTGTGGGTTAAGACCTTACGATACGTCGTCGAGCGCCGATTCTAACGCGTCGGTGACGACGGTGCTCGGGTCGGTGGCGTCGACGGCGGCGCGCTGGCGGAGCTTGCAGTAAGCGTCTCTGTCGACGGTGATCGAGAGCTCGCCGAGGCGGTAGCCTTCGGCGGCGAGCGCGTCTTCGATGGTCGCGCCGTCGTTGACGCTGCTCGCGACCGAGCGAATCTGTCGGACGGTCAAGTCGTGATCCAGCGCGGCCCACGCCAGCAAGAGACGGGCTTCGCCAGCGACGCGGGCGATGTGTTTGGCCGCGGTCGGCGCGATTTCCCCCTTGGCGACGTGGATGCGCACCGAGCGAGGGAGGTCGTGGACGCGGGACCACTTGCGGATGAACGAGACCGTCGCGTCGCCGCCGGCCCGTTCGGCGGCGGCCTTGTAGGAGCCTTCGCCGCGGACGAGTGCCGCACACGCCGCGGCGCCTCGCAGCATGTAGACGTTGTCGTCGGCACCGGCGGTGTTCTCAGAGAAGCGCCGGACCGTCCGTGCGGCGAGCTCGAGGCTCTCCGGGTCGTCGGGGTCGAATTCGACGGCCTCGTCGGCGCGTTGACCGATGAGTTCCGGGTCGCCGCGAATGACGGGCTTTCCCACCGGTGACTCTCGATCGGCCGGTGGCGCGTCCTCTGGCATCGACTCGTCGTTAGCGTTCAGTCCACAAAAGTATCCCGTCTGGGGGTCTCATACGGGCTATCGCCGTTCCGCTCGCTGTTTTGTTCCGGGCTCTGCGAGCGCCGAAAACAGCTAGACGGGCCGTCTCAGTCGTCGTCGGCCGCGGCTTCGCGCGTTTCGCTCATGTGTTCCCAGATCTCGGTGCAGCCACATCCGTCCTCGACGTCGTCGAGGTGGTCAGTGGTTGGTTCGTCCGCTTCGGCGTCGGTCTCGTCGTGGGTCTGATGTGCGTTCGTCATCGTTTCTGTTGGCGCGGCGACGGAGTGCCGCGTGTCGCTATCCATCTGTAACGGCCCCACTATCATAAGGCCGCACTCTCCTGTAATCTCTACCCGCACTGCGGCTTACCGGGGATATTTGGCAGTATCTCGGACGACGACTCCTGCTGATACTCTCTTGTTATCACGGGACACGCACCGCACGCGGGCGGTCGGACCATCGACTCTCCGGCGAAACTTGCGAGCGCCGACGCCCTCAGGTAGCTCCGGCATCTAATGAGATGTAATGACGACCGACGTTCACCAGCTCGACGACGGGGCGTGGATTTCCGTCAACGACTCGCGGGAAGTGAACGTCTCGGACCTGTGGCTTCTGGCGCGGAGCGAATTCTGTGACTGTGAGGTAACGGATTTCCTCGCCGAGGGGTTCGTCGAGGTGGGCGTCGACCACCCGGATATCGAAGCGCGCGTCGCCGGGCAGTGTATCGCGTGTGGCGAGAGCGGCGTCACGGACTGGCTGACGGTCGGCCGCGTCGTAGACCCCGATTCGGGCGAGTTCTACGGCGTCGTCCACGAGAGCGTTCACATTCCCGAGAAGCGCACCCGGCTCGCCCGACCCGAAGAATAGGTAACATTTTCCTATTTCACCGAGCGGGGGAGACGGTTGACGGCAAAGCGGGTCGTATAAGGGTGGATGGCTAGTGGGCGAACACACAACTATGCCGAGCAAAGTAGAGTCCTGGAAGGACGAGCTGTACGGTAACGAGATCAGAGAGCACCTCTTGGAGTTCGCAGAGGAGGGCTGGGAGTCCATCCCCGAGGACGAACACGACGCGTGGTTCGAGCGCTTCAAGTGGTGGGGGCTGTACCACCAGCGCTCCGGCCAGGAGTCGTACTTCATGATGCGCATCGGGACGCCGAACGGCGTCATCGAACCGGGCCAGCTCGAAGTCATCGGCGAAGTGGCGAAGGAGTACGCGACCGGCCCGGCCTCCAACCCCGAGTTCGGCGACGCCTACTGCGACTGGACGACTCGCCAGTCCATTCAGCTGCACTGGATAAAGCTCGAGGACATCCCGGAGATCTTCGAGAAACTGGAGTCCGTCGGGCTCTCGACCCAGCAGGCCTGCGGTGACTCCTGGCGGAACATCGTCGGCTGTCCCGTCGCCGGCAAGGACAAGCACGAACACGTCGACGCGTGGCCGGTCGCCGAGGACCTCCACGAGACGTTCAAGGGCAACGACGATTACGCCAACCTCCCGCGCAAGTGGAAGGTCTCCGTGACCGGCTGTGACGAGGGCTGCGGGCAGGGCGACATCAACGACCTCGCCTACGAACCCGCGAAGAAGGACGGCGAACTCGGCTTCAACGTCCGCGTCGGCGGCGGCCTCTCCCGGAAGGAAGCGCGTCTCGCCCGCGACATCGACGTCTGGGTGCCCCCGGAGAAGGCGGCCGACATCGGTCACGGGATGTCCGCGCTCTTCCGCGAGTACGGCGACCGCGAGGACCGCTTCAACGCCCGCATTAAGTTCCTCGTCGACGAGTGGGGGCCCGAGAAGATGCGACAGGTCCTCCAAGACGAGTTCGTCGACTTCGAACTGGAGACGGCGGGCGAGGACATGCGCGACCAGTACACCTACAACTCCGGTCGCAACGAGGGCCACGACGACCACGTCGGCGTCTACGAACAGGACGACGGCAACTACTACGTCGGCCTGAACGTGCTGGTCGGTCGGATGGGTGCAGACGACACGCTGGAACTGGCCGAACTCGCCGAGAAGTACGGCTCCGGCGAGGTCCGCCTGACCCAGCGACAGAACATCATCGTCATGGACGTGCCCGAGGAGAACTTAGAGGACCTCAAGAGCGAGGCGCTGCTGGACGACTACTCGCCCGAGCCGTCGCCGTTCATGCGCGGCTCCATCGCCTGTACGGGCACGGAGTACTGCTCGCTCTCCATCGTCGAGACGAAGAACCGCCAGGTCCGCTACGCCCGCTGGCTCAAGGAGAACGTCGAACTCCCCGCCGACCACGAGGACTTCCACATCCACCTCTCGGGCTGTACGGCCTCCTGCGCCCAGCCCCAGATCGCCGACGTCTCCCTGCGCGGGATGAAGACGCGCAAGGACGGCGAACCGGTCGAGGCCTTAGACATCGGACTGGGCGGCGGCCTCGGCGAGGACCCGCGCTTCGCCGACTGGGTGGAGATGCGCGTCCCCGCCGACGAGGTGCCCGGGGCGATTCGGAACCTCGTCGAGAACTTCAAAGACCTGCGTGAGGACGGCGAGACGTTCCGCGACTTCGTCGAGGCGCGCGACGAGGACACGCTGGCCGAACTGGTCGAACCCGAGGAGACCGACTACGAGGACCCGTACATGCACAACACGAAGATGACGTGGTACCCCTACACCGAGGACTCGGACATGCAGTCCTCGCCCGCCCCGACGGACGGCGAGGGGAACCCGCTGCCGTCGGACGACTAACCCCTCCCGCTCGGCGGCCGTTCTCGAAGGCGTGACTCGCCGGTTTTTTCTCAGAGGAAATCGCGCACGTCGGAGTACCACATGTCGTGTTCGTCGACGGCGTCGACGGCCTCGGCGATGCGGACGGCGATGGCGTGCCAGCAGAGCTCGTCGGGGTCGTCGCTATCGAGGTTGTATTCGGCGTCGGCGCAGTGACAGCCGCCGTCCTCGACGATGTATTCGTCCTCGTAGCCGACGACGACGGTGAAGTCGCGGTACTGTTTGACCCGGCTCTCGCCGACGGCTTCGATGGCGCGCGTGCCGCGGTCGCCGTGTGCGTCGACGATCGCGGTCACTGCCGCGGGGGAGAGTTCCCCTTCCGCTTCCAGCAGTCGGACCCACTCGTCGACGGTGCTCACACGCTGGCTACGGAGAGGCCCGACAAAACAGCGTCGTCTCGCGCGGTGAGACGCCCGGAAAGATAAACAGGGAGCATCGCTACGATAGGCCATGGCCGTCACCGTCCCGTGGCTCGCCGTCGGGTCGTTCGCCTCGGGGGTCGGCGCGCTGTATCTCCTCTCCCGGCTCCGGCGGCACTGGCGACAACCGGGCGCGAAGTGGTTCGTCGCGACGATCGCCACGATGGCGGTGTGGTGTTTTACGTATGGAGCCGCGCTGCTCGTCTACGACCGGACGATCCGGCTGGTTCTCGAAATCGTCTGCTGGGTGTCTCTCTCGTGGATCGGCTTCTTCTTCGTCTCCTTCGCGCTGGGCTATACGGGTCGGACGGGCGTCCTCGGGAGCCGGTGGTTCCGGTCGACGGCGCTGTTGCCCGTCGCGGCGTCGGGACTGGCGCTGACGAACCCGTTTCACTCGTTGCTCTGGACCGGGTTCGCCGTCGATCCGACGTTCGGCGCTGCGGGAGCGACGTACACGCTCCGGCCGCTCGGTTCGCTTGTCGTCTTGGTGGCGACGCTGCTGGTCAGCTTCGGGACGCTGCTCGTCTTCGACACCGTCGTCAGCTACGGGCCGCTGTACCGGCGAGAAGCCATCGCCGTCGGGCTGAGTCCGCTCCCACCGGGTTTCGCACTCCTCGCGTGGGCCGGCGGAATCGGTCCCTCTCCCTCGGTCAACTTCGCGACGCTACTGTTTCTCCCCCACATCGCGCTGGACGCCTACGCGTTCGTCCGGAGCGATATGTTCGAGTTCCACCCGGCGACTCGACGGGCCGGCGAGCGAGCGGCCATCGACGACATCGCGACGCCGGTGGCGATAGTCGACGTCGCGGGCCGTCTCGTCAATCTCAATCCCGCCGCGGAAGCGATGCTGGGCGTCGAGAAGCGGGCGGCGCTGACCGACTCCCTCGACGACCTCTTAGTCGGTGACGACCTGCCCCTCGGCACGGATCGGAACCGACTCGGCGTCGAGAACGGCGAGCGCCGCCGGGAGTACAAGGTCCAGTGGACGCCGCTCCGGAACGAGCGCGACACCCGTCTGGGTTACACCGTCGTCTTTCAGGACGTCACCGACGAGCTGCGCCGCGAGCGTCGACTGGAGGTGCTCAACCGCTTCCTGCGACACAACGTCCGCAACGAGACGGTCGTCATTCAGGCGCGGGCGGAACTGCTCGCCGGCGAACTGGACGGGGACCTGGGCGAACACGCCGCCACGATCGACCGGGCGATCGGTCGCCTCGCCGAGTCGGGCGAGAAGGCGCGGACGCTCTCGAATATGGGGGCCGACGAGGCGGTCGAGCCGATTCCGCTCCGAGACCGGGTGGTCGACATCGTCGACTCGCTCGAGGCGGACCACGTCGGCAGTGTCACGGTCGAGATCCCGGGCGACCTCACGCTGGAGACGCGACCGGTCTTGCTTTCGGTGTTGGTGCGAAACCTCGTCGAGAACGCGCTCGAACACGGCGACGCGCCCGTCGCAGTGACGGCGACCGTTTCGGGGACGGACGACCGGATACACCTCACCGTCGAGGACGGCGGGCCGGGCATTCCGGAGCACGAACTGGCGGTGCTGGACCGTGGTCGGGAGACGGACCTCGATCACGGCCGCGGCGTGGGCCTCTGGCTGGTCCGCTGGACCGCGACGACGCTCGCGGGGGACCTCGATTTCGACACGAGCGACGGCACTACTGTGACGGTGCGGCTCCCGAGCGATCGCTCGGCGGTTCGGTCGCGGGCGTCGGCGGAGTAATCGCCGCCGTTCGAACGACTTAACGGCGCCCGCGCGGAGAGTGGGATATGCGCGTCAGCGAGGGGCAGGTGACCGTCTCGGTGCCCGAACAGCCCGACGCGGGGAAGGGGGCCGACGTGTTCTTCAACCCCGTTCAGGAGTTGAACCGCGACGTGACCGTGGCGGCGCTGCGGGCCTATCGAGAGCGTATCGACGGCGTCTCGTCGTATTTAGACGCCACCGCCGCCAGCGGTGTCCGCGGGGTGCGGGCGGCCGCAGACGGCTGGGAGACGACGCTGTGTGACTTCGACACGGACGCCGTCGCCCTCTGTGAGGAGAATCTGGAGCGCAACGACCTCGCGGCGGAGGTCCGCCACGCCGACGCCAACGTCCTCATGCACGGCGAGGCGTTCGACGTGGTGGACTTAGACCCGTTCGGGACGCCGATCCCCTTCGCCGACGCGGCGGTTCAGGGGACGAAACGCCTGCTCTGTGTCACCGCGACCGACACCGCGCCGCTGTGTGGGGCGCACTTCGAGAGCGGCGTCCGCAGTTACGGGACGGTGCCGCGGAACACGGAGTTCCACGCGGAGATGGGGATGCGCGTCCTGCTGTCGGCGATGGTCCGGACCGCCGCCCGCTACGATATCGCCGCTCGCCCGATTCTGAGTCACGCGACGAAACACTACGTGCGGACCTATCTCGAATTCGAGCACGGCGCGACGGTCGCTAACGACTGCATCGACGAACTCGGCTACGTCCATCACTGCCAGCATTGTCTCTGGCGCGACCACGACTACGGGCTCATCGCGGACCCGCCCGAGGCGTGCCCGGTCTGTGAGGAACACCTCCAGACGGCCGGCCCGATCTGGCTCGGCGCGACCTGTGACTCCGAGTTCGCGGCGGCGGTTTCCGACCACGTCAGCGAGGACATGGGCACCGCCGAGAAGGTCGGGGAGCTGCTCTCGACGCTCGGGACGGAACTGTCCACCCCGACACACTACGACCAGCACCGCCTCTGTAAACGGTGGGGGCGCGGCGCGGAGGCGATGGATACCTTCGTCGAGAAACTGCGAGACGCGGGCTACGACGCCTCGCGCACTCACTACGGCGGGACGACGTTCAAGACGGACGCCGACGTGACCGAGATCCGCGAGGCGACGACCGAGTGACTCAGAGGCGCTCCATCCCCTGCTGTTCGCCCCCGCGCCCGCCGCGAACCGACCGAACGAGGCCGTAGAGCAGGAGGTACACCGGTCGGAGGAAGTAGTTCGCCATTCCGATGAGTCCGAGCATCCCGCCAAGCGCCTGCACTTCTTCGCCGGTCGCGCCGACTTCGAAGACGAGCGGGACCGCCGCGATGACCGGTGCCAGCCAGAGCGCCGAGAGCAGGCTGTCGACGTCGATCCCGGCGACGTAGCCGACCTCTCCCTCGCCGGGACGCGTGACGTACAGCGCCGCGCCCAGCCCGCAGAGCACGACGGCGAGCTGGATCGACGACGGCGCGCCGGCGAGTCCCAGCGCGAGCAGCATGAACCCGGCGACGAGCAACAGCATCGTGACCTGCATCGTCCCCGACCGGATGGCCGTCTCCGTCTCCATGTTCCGACGGTCGGCGGCGGCGGTGATAAAGCCTGCCGCTCTCCGGTAGCGGGCAGGCGAGACCCGCTTACGAGCCGACGACGCGGGACACCGACAGCGCGAGGATGACCCCGAAACAGACCAGCGGCACGTAGAACGCGTCGAGACGGGCCGGCCCGACAGCCACGACGTGGACGCCGGGGTCGACGAACGCGACCGTCGACGCGATGCCGACGACGCCGATCCCGACGTTCTGCCACTCGTAGAGCCGGTCCCAGTCCATCGTCCGTGCTCGCGCTTGGACCTCGACCGTTACGTGCGTATCGGTCGATCCGAGGGCGCGGCTTCTTAACCCATTTGAGCGTCCGCCGGCTAGCCCTCCGAGTGCCCTCCCGCTACAACCCCGTCCGCGGCCTCCTCCTGTCGGTTGGCGGCCTGCTCTCGCGTGCGGGACTGGTCGAGCGCGACCGAATCGCGCGGGCGACGGACCTCGCGTGGCCCCGCATCGTCACCGGTCTCGCTCGGATGTCGAAGTCGACGGCCGACGTGGCGATGGTCGGGCTCGCGCTGGGCCAGGTCGCCATCGCCGGCGTCGGGTTCGCCGCGCCCTTCTGGGGACTGGCGTTCGCATTGGGCGGCGGCGTCGGCGGGGGGACCATCGGGATGGTCTCCCAGCGCTTCGGCGCGGACGCCCGCGAGGAACTGGGGCTGACGGTGACGACCAGCGCCGCCGTCGTCGTCGCCGTCACGCTGCCGCTGACGGCGGCGTTCTGGTACGCTCCGGGGACGCTGATCGGCCTCGTCGGGTCGGGAGCCGACGCGGTCGCCTACGGCGAGCAGTACCTCAGAACGCTCGCCGTCGGCGTGCCGTTCGCGGCGCTGAACCTCGTCGGCAGCCGGACCCTCGTCGGCGCGGACGACGCCTACTCGCCGATGATACTCCGGGGCGGCGGCGCGGTGGTCAACGTCGTCCTCAACGCCGTCCTCATCTTCGGGCTGGGGATGGGCGTCGTCGGCGCGGCCGTCGGGACCGTCATCGCCAACGTCCTCGTCACCGCGGCGCTGGCCGTCGGCCTCGTTCGCGGCGGGCTCCCCGGACTCGACTTCCCGGTCCGGATCCCGCTCTCGCGGCCGTTCGTCGACGCGTCGCTGGCCCGCGACCTCGCGTCGGTGGCGTCGCCGCTCGTCGGGTCTAACCTCGCCCGCACCGGAGCGCAGTTCCCCCGGCTGTTCATCGTCGGCCTGTTCGGTCCGACCGTCGTCTCGGCGTACGTCGTCGCCCTCCGCGTGCGCGCCCTGCTCGACACGCCGAACTGGGGACTCAGTCTCGCCTCCAGCAGCCTCGTCGGCCAGGCGCTCGGCGAGAACGACGAATCCGACGCGACGCGGTGGGCACAGACCGTCTTCCGCCTCGGCGTCGGCGTCTACGTGGCCGTCGCCCTCGGGCTCGCGCCCTTCTCCCGGCAGATAAGCCGGCTGTTCGTCGAGGACGCCGCCGGACTGGGCCTCGTGACGACGTTCGTCGCCGTCGCCTGTCTCACCGTCGTCTTCCGGGGCGTCGACGGCGGCGCGACCGGCCCGCTCCGAGCCAGCGGCGACACGCGCTGGCCGTTCTACTCCCAGCTCGCCGGGATGTACCTGTTCGCGCTCCCCATCGCCTACGCGGGCGTCTCGGTCCCCGCGATCGGTGTCTCGGCGCTGTACGCCTCGATGCTCGCCGAGACGGCCGTCCCCGCCGCCGTCACGTACCACCGCTTCCGGTCGGGGGCGTGGCGCGCCGTGAGCCGCTCGTATCGGCCCGACGCCGCCTTGGACGACTGAACCTCCGGCGTCCGCGAAACGACTGACCGCCCGCCGTCGCGCTCGCCGAGTATCACGCAGCGACGAGGTATATGTAGCGCCCGTCCCACCTCCCGTCGTGGCCAGCAACCGCGCCGTCTCCGTCGTCCGCGACCTCGTTCGCACAGTCCGGGAACAGCAGGTGTCGTTTCTGGCGGCCGGCATCGCCTACTACATGTTCGTCTCGCTGTTGCCGTTTCTCCTCCTCTCGCTCGTCGTCGGCTCCTTCTTCGGCGGCGAGGCGTTCGCAGCGCGGGTCGTCGCGGCCGTCGGGGACGCGCTGTCGCCGACGGCGGCCGAACTGCTTGCGGACGCGCTCACCAGCGCCGTCGGGCGGGGCGGAGCGACGGTGCTGGGGCTCGCGACGACCGTCTGGGGCACGCTCAAGGTGCTTCGCGGTCTCGACGTGGCCTTCTCGCGGATGTACGGGACGACCGAGGCGAACACGTTCCTCGACTCTATCACGGACGCGCTGTCGGCGCTGTTCGGCATCGGACTGGCGCTCGTTGGGCTCGCGGTTATCGCCTCGCTCGGGGGGCTGTTCGGCGTCGAGGTAGCGCTCTCCGGACTCGCGCTGGTCCCGATACTCACCGTCGCGTTCCTCCCGCTGTACTACGTCTTTCCGGACCACAGACTGACGATCCGGGAGGCCGTTCCGGGCTCGGCGTTCGCCGCCCTCGGCTGGACCGTGTTGGCGACGGGGTTCGGCGTCTACGCCGCCGCCGCGGGGAGCTTCCAGCTCTACGGCGTCATCGGCGGCGTGCTCCTGCTGGTGACGTGGTTCTACTTCGCCGGCCAGATCCTGCTCGTGGGGGCGGCGCTCAACGCGGTGCTGGCCGGCGTCCCGGACCGGCAACTACAACAGGAACCGACCCGACGTTCCGGCAGAGCGATGAGTGAGGACGCCGACCGAGCATCCGGTGAGACGCCACCGCCAGACGGGGCGAGCACGACTGGCTCCCGCGAGCGCGGTGTCGAGGACCTGTCCGACGAGGAACTCGCCCAGCTGCGCGAGGAGTTCGAGTCGTTCCGCGACGACGTCGAGGACCGGACCCTCCACCGCGACGAGGTCAGGGAGGACCTCCGCCGGTACGTCCGTCGGCGGATGCGCCGGGGCCACGCCCGCGGCTGGGGTCCGTACGTCGTGTTACTGTACGGCACGGTGATGACGATGGCCGCGTTCTACTGGCTCTCGGGGCTGTGGGCGGTCCTCTCGATGCTGGTGGTCTGGCTCTCGACGCTCGGGCTGTACGTGATGATGCTACTGACCGGGATCACCTTCCGCGCGACGGGACTGCCCGGACGGGTCATCGACCGGGTCCGCGACTGGCGGAGCTGATGCGAGGCGTCGGCATCGCCGACGTGCTGTCGAGCGCCCCTCACGCAGTCACGGTCTTCTCCGCGTTCGGTATCCGACTCGACGGCCTCTATAGTAGTCCGCAACAGTCGATGCATGCCCGCGTGACCGTCGCTACGCGGGACTGAAAAGAGAGAACGAGTGTCGGCCGCTCAGAACTTCTCGAGGTACTGTTCGAGTTCCCAGTCGGAGACGTCGACGAGGTACTCCTGGAACTCCTGGCGCTTGGCCTCGACGAAGTTCTCGTAGACGTGTTCGCCCAGCGCGTCCTGGACGGTCTCGTCGGCTTCGAGGGCGTCGATGGCCTCGCCGAGGTTGCTCGGGAGCGTCTGGATGCCGTACTCCTCGCGCTTCTCCTCGTCGAACTCGTAGATGTTCTCGCGGACCGGGTCCTCGCACTCCATGTCCTGTTCGATGCCGTCCAGACCGGCGTGGATCATCGCCGCGAACATGAGGTAGGGGTTACAGGACGGGTCCGGCGAGCGGAGTTCGACGCGCGAGGCGGCCGGCGTGCGGGCGGCCGGCTTGCGGATGAGCGCCGAGCGGTTGCGGTCGGACCAGGCGACGTAGACGGGGGCCTCGTAGCCGGGGACCAGGCGCTTGTAGGAGTTGACCGTCGGGTTGGCGACGGCGGTGATGGCGGGCGCGTGTTCGAGGATGCCGGCGGTGAAGCTCTTGGCCGTCTCGCTCAGGTTGAACTCGTCGTCGTCGTCGTGGAAGGCGTTCTCGCCGTCCTCGGTGAACAGCGACATGTGCGTGTGCATGCCCGACCCGTTGATGCGGGCGATGGGCTTGGGCATGAACGTCGCGTGCAGGTCGTGTTCGGCCGCGATGGCCCGGACGACCGAGCGGAAGGTGGCGACGTTGTCGGCCGTCGACAGGGCGTCGTCGTACGTGAAGTTGATCTCGTGCTGGCCCTGTGCGACCTCGTGGTGGGAGGCCTCGATGTCGAAGTCCATCGCTTCGAGGCCGTAGATGATGTCGCGGCGGACGTCGCTCGCGAGGTCCTTCGGCGCGAGGTCGAAGTAGCCGCCGGCGTCGTTGGTCTTCGTCGTGGCGTGGCCGTCCTCGTCCTCCTCGAAGAGGAAGAACTCCGGTTCGGGGGCGGCGTTGACGGTGTAACCCATCTCCTCGGCGCGGTCGATGGCCCGCTTGAGGACGCCGCGCGGGTCGCCGGAGAACGGCTGGCCGGTCGACGTATCGAAGACGTCACAGATGAGGCGAGCGCTGGAACCCCCCTCGACGTTCTCGCGCCACGGGAGGACGGCGAAGGTCTCGGGGTCGGGTTCGAGACGCATGTCCGACTCCTGGATGCGAACGAAGCCGTCGATGGAGGAGCCGTCGAAGTAGATGCCTTCGCTGAAGGCCTTCTCGGCCTGGTCCGCCGTGATGGAGACGTTCTTGACCGTCCCGAGGATGTCCGTGAACTGCAGCCGGAGGAAGTCGACGTTCTGCTCTTCGATCTCGTCGAGTACGCTCTGTGCCTCGTCTGAGAGTTCGCTTGTCATCTTTGAACACCGAGTAGGAGTGGTGCTACTACTAAAACCCTGCCGTTTTGCGCAAAGATTCCGCACTCCCCGCACGCAGTTGGACATTCGTAAAATTCTAATCCCCCGAGCTACTGTGTGGGTGTAATGACGTACGAAAATCTCGACCGTGAGTTGGTGAATGCCCTTCTGGGGGACGGCCGCGCGAGCCTGCGAAGCCTCGGTGAGGACTTAGACGTCTCCGTGACGACGGTCTCGAACCACCTCTCGGACCTAGAGGACGACGGGATCATCAACGGCTACACACCGAAAGTCGATTACGGCGCGCTGGGATACGACGTGACGGCCATCATCCAGCTGAAAGTCGAGGGGTCCTCGCTCCCGGACGTGACGGAGAGTCTCAGGAACCACAAGCAGATGGTCTCGGTCTACGAGGTCACCGGCGACTACGACATCATCGCCATCGGGAAGTTCTCCGATACGGACGGGATGAACGCCCAGATCAAGGAGCTGCTGACCGACCCCGAGATCAAGGAGTCGAACACGTCGGTCGTGTTGAACACGGCCAGCGAGAACGAGCAGTTCGACCTCGACCTCGAATAGGGGGGTTCTCCGGTTCGGACGTCCGCGAGTCGGGCGAACCGACGGCTACTTGACTGGCTGGTCAGCTAGTGAGTGGTAATGAGCGACGGCGACACCGGCGAAGAGATCATGGCCGCGACGTACCGCGCCCTCTGTGCCAACGGATACGCCGATCTGACGATGCAGGACATCGCGGACGAGTCGGGAAAGAGCAAGGCGGCGCTACATTACCACTACGACAGCAAACACGACCTGCTGTGTGCCTTTCTGGAATATCTCTACGACGGCTTCGTCGAGCGCACGTCGGGCGTCGCCGGCGAGAACGCCTACGAGCGGCTGGTCGCGTTCGTCGACGCGGTGCTCGACAGACCGGACGACGACAGCGAGCAGTTCGGGACCGCGATCCTCGAGATCCGCGCACAGGCACCCTACGAGCCGGGGTTCCGCGAGCGCCTGACGGAGTTCGACGAGTACCTCGCGGGCGAACTGGAGGCGATCCTCGAAGCGGGCGTCGAGGACGGGACCTTCGACCCGGAGATGGACGCCGAGGACACCGCCCGCTTCCTCGTGACGGTGCTGACCGGCGCGGCCACCGAGCGCGTCACCTCGGGGCGCTCGGTCGAGTGCACCCGGCGGATGCTCACGGAGTACGTCGAGACGCACCTCCTCACGGACCGCACGCGGGAGGTCGAGACGTGACCGCGCGCACACGGGGGGCCGGACGCGAACGGGGAGCCGAACCGTGACCGGGCACACACGGGGGACCGAACCGTGACGGCCCGCGATGGAGTGCGGGCCCTCGCCGAACGCGTCGGGGCGCTGTTCAAGGGCCAGGAGGAGTTGGACCTCACGAGCGGCCCAATCGGGAAGCCGCTGCTCTATCTCTCCTTTCCCATCGTCGTGACGAACCTGCTACAGGTCGCGTACAACCTCGCCGACACGTTCTGGCTGGGCCAGTACAGCACGACGGCGCTGGCGGCCATCTCCTTCGCGTTCCCGATGATCTTCCTGCTCATCTCGCTGGGGATGGGCCTGTCGGTGGCCGGTAGCGTTCTCGTCGCCCAGCACACCGGGGCCGACGAACCGGAGAAAGCGGAGTACGCCGCCTCGCAGACGCTCACTTTCGCGGTCACGGCGTCGCTGCTACTGGGCGCGGTCGGCTTCTTCTTCGTCAAGGACTTCCTGTCGCTTCTGGGGGCCTCACAGCAGATCCTACCCGGCGCGACGGGTTACCTGCAGGTCGTCTCGTTGGGCCTCTCGACGATGTTCGGCTTCTTCGTGTTCATCTCGCTGATGCGCGGGTCCGGCGACACGATCACGCCGATGCTCGTGATGTTCGGCACCGTCCTCCTCAACATCGCCCTGGACCCGTTCCTCATCTTCGGGTGGGGGCCGCTCCCCGAACTGGGCGTCGTCGGCGCGGCCGTCGCCACCGTCTTCTCGCGGGGACTGGCCTTCGCCGTCGGCGTCGCCATCATGCTGCGGGGGAACCGCGGCATCCGCGTCCGGCCGGGCGACATGGTGCCGGACTTCGAGTACCTCGGGAAGCTACTGCGGCTGGGCGTCCCGGCCTCCGTCGAGGGGACCGGGCGGGCGCTGTCGGTCAACGCGATGCTGTTCATCGTCGGGACGTTCTCGGTCACCGTCGTCGCCGCCTTCGGCGTCGGCATCCGCGTGTTCTCGCTGGTGTTCATGCCCGCCATCGCCATGGACCGGGGCGTCGAGACGATGACCGGCCAGAACCTCGGGGCGGACCGCCCCGACCGCGCCGCGGAGGCGAACCACTTCGCGGCGAAGTTCTCCTTCGTCGTCCTCACCGCCATCGGCGTCGTCACCATCTTCGCCGCGCCGGCGGTCGTCGGCGTGTTCAGCGACGACCCCGACGTGGTCGGGATCGGCGCGGAGTTCCTCCAGTGGGTCGCCCCGACCTTCGGATTCATCGGCATCATCCGGGCCTATTCCGGCGGATTCCGAGGAGCGGGCAAGACGCTCGTGTCGGCGGCGCTGGCCGTGCTGATGCTCGGCGTCATCCGCCTGCCGATCGCCTGGGTCGCCTCCCGGCCGGTCGCGGTGCCGGCGTGGCTCGGGGAGTGGGTCGTCGACCTCTTCGCGGCGTCGCTCGCGGAACAGGGAATCTGGCTCTCGTTCGGCGTCTCGAACGTGCTCGCCGCCGGCATCGCGCTGGCGTGGTTCCTGCGGGGGACGTGGCGCGAGGCCGACCCGCGGACGGACGCCGAACCGGCCATCGCCGACGACTGACGGGACTTGCGAACGCGGTTCCGCGCGGCTTCTCAGAACGGGAGCGGGAACGGCACCGAGCCGTGTGAGTACCCCTCGACGGTGCCGTCCGGACGGTAGCGGAACGCGACGAGCGGTTCGTAGCCGACGCCGGGGCGTTCGCCCAGGACCCGTCGCCACTCGTCGTCGTGGAAGGACGAGCAGTCGACCACGAGCACCGCACCGGGGTGGGCGGCCAGTTGGTCGCGGGTCTTGGCGTCGCCGGAGGCCTTCAGCGCACCGATGGCGGTGTCGGCCTGCCGACGAGCGGGCGGCCGGGGGCGCGTCACTTCGACGAGGGTGTCCTCGACTCGGAAGTCCACGGAGTGACCCGAGCCGAGTTCGACCTCCGGTTCGATCTCGCTGCCGGCGTCGACGAGCAGTTTCGCGGCGTTGAACTCGCCCATCGTCGCCTGCATCCGCGAGAGGTCGAATCCGTCGCTGGTGCCGAGCTTGCTCGCCATCGTGTAGCGGTGGGCGTCGAAGACGCCGGTGCCGAGGAAGTCGTCGTAGAAGGCGAGGCCTGCCTCGCGGTCGGCGTCGGGGAACCCCCCGGCGTGGTCCCGGAAGAAGGTCCGCGTGGAGTCGCGGCCGTCCTTCGAGAGGAAGACCGGGAGGAAGAACCGCGAGAGGTGGTCGTACTCGGTGAGCCACGGGTCCTCGACCTCCAGCTGGGCGAGCAGTTCGCGCTGGCCCCACTCCGAGACGGCGTCGGGCGACTCCTCGAAGGTGTACTTCTCCGTGCGCCAGAGCGTCTCGGGCGTCTCGGTGTTGCCGAGCCAGTAGGCCTCGTCGCCGTTCCAGCAGAACAGCGCGAGGTCGCCGTTGTCCATCTCCAGCCGCCTGGCGGCCCATCCCTCGGGCGGCGCGAACCAGGGACCGTTCAGTTCGGCCCCGAAGGTGTCGTCGAGCGGGGAGAGGAGGTCACGCCGAACGCGGTCGGCGTTCCAGCGGTCGGTCGAGTAGCGAAATCGGAGCGGGCCTGCCACGTCGCTCCCTAGTCGGCCCGTGACCTTGTGCGTTCCGCTTGACCGGAAAGACGGGCCGAAACGGGGATATAGTCGGTATATAGGCGCTGTATCGCCCATTCTTCCACGACCGTTACATTGATACGTATTACCACGCAAGTTTGAGTGTGGTAACCTATGTCTATGGGAGCGTATGACGACGACGAACACGAACGCCGTGAGCGCAAGAACACCGAGGTCGACACGTCCGACGACGACGACCGGACAGCGTATCACGGGACCGTCACCTACGGCGACGAGGAGTCTACCGAGGAGCTACTCGACCAGTTCAAACAGATCAACTCCGAGTAGCGTCGGGTTCTCGCGACCGGACCTGTAGCAGCGTCACGGAGACGGCCGTCACGACCGTCACCGCGGCGACGTGTGCGAGTAACGACGCCAGCAGGACCGGTTGGTCTAAGACGAACGGGAGCAAGACGAGCTGCAGGACGCCGAAGCCCCACGTCTCGACGTCGGCGCGCTGGAACACCCGCGCCGTCTCGGGTTCGAAGCGAAAGCGCAGCGACCGCCAGAGCC
Organism: Haloarcula limicola; assembly: GCF_010119205.1. NCBI lineage: Archaea > Methanobacteriati > Methanobacteriota > Halobacteria > Halobacteriales > Haloarculaceae > Haloarcula > Haloarcula limicola. The sequence continues at coordinate 1,804,670 of NZ_WRXM01000001.1, read as the reverse complement.
CGGTGATGCTGGCCCACCACCCGGTGCCGATGCGATAGCAGACGTCCCAGAGGATGAGCAAGGTCAGATACACCACCAACACCGGCGGCTCCGGGCCGAACAGCGTCGTGACGAGCGGCGTCTCGGACACCTGCGGGTCGAAGACGAACAGGTGGGTCAACATGGCGATGTAGGCGAGCACCGACAGCACGACCTCCATGTTCGAGGAGAACAGGAGCGCGCTGTACGTCGGCGGCACGTCGATGCGGCGGACGAGCGTGCTGATACGCAGCATCTCGATGCTCCCGACGGTGGCGACGAAGATGACCGCCGTCGCGGCGACGGCGGCGTTCCAGACGTCGTAGTACCACGCCATCGCGACGACGGCCACCTCGAAGACGACCAGTTGGATGGCGAGCGCCGCCCACGTGGGTATATCGATCCCCGGAAGCGCCTTGACGATGCTCTCGTACACCCACGTCTCGCCGTACTCGGGCGGTGGGCTCTCGCCGCTCATCGGGAGTCACCGGCGGCGGCGACCGCCCGCCTCACGGCGTCCGGCCGCGTCCCGGCGAGCGCCCGCTCGACGGCCGTCTCGAACGGCGTCAGCGAGACCGAGATACGCCCTTCGATGGCGTCGTCGGTCGCGACGACGGGCGTGTTCAGGCCGTCGATGAGCGGCCGAGCGACGGTCGAGGGCACGTCCGTCACGAGCCCGATGCTCCACGCGGAGAGGCGCGGACTCAGTATCGGAATCGGGACGACGCGCGGCTCGACGCCGTGCATCACTTCGCCGGTCCGTCGAAGTATCTCGGCGTAGGTCAACACCTCCGGCCCGCCGATCTCGTACGTCTCCCCCGCCGTCGCCGGGTCATCGAGGACGCCGAGGAGGTACTCGACCACGTCCGCGATGGCGATCGGGTGACAGTCGGTCCGGACCCAGCGCGGGGTGAACATCACCGGGAGGCGCTCGGCCAGTTCGCGGACGAGGCGGAAACTGGCGCTGCCGGTCCCGATGATGATGGCCGCCCGAAGCGTCGTCAGGTCGTAGCGCCCCTCGCCGAGCAGGTACTCCACCTCGCGGCGCGAACGCAGGTGCGCCGACCGAAGCTCGTCGTCCTCGCCGAGGCCGGAGAGGTAGACGACGCGGTCGAGGCCCGCCGAATCGGCGGCGGCCCGGAAGTTCGTCGCGGCCCGCCGGTCGCGCTCGACGTAGTCGGGACCGGACCGCATGGAGTGGACGAGGTAGTACGCTGCGTCTATCCCGTCGAGGGCGGCGTCGAGACTTTCCGGTTCCAGCAGGTCGCCGCACACCACCTCGACGCCCTCGGGCGCGTCGTACGCCGACGGGTCCCTGACGAGGGCGCGGACGTCGTGGCCGGCGGCGCGGAGCGCGGGGACGAGGTGCCCCCCCACGAACCCCGTCGCGCCGGTCACCAACACGTGCATGTCACACTCACGGGGCGGCAGCGGGTTAAAATGCACTCCCCGGAGACCGACGGCCTCCCTCGCTCGCCGACTACCAACCCGGCGTGGGCGGCGCGCCGTCGTCGTCCTCGATCTCCTCGGCGACAGCCGGGTCGGGGGCCGCTTCCCCGAGTTCGTCGGCGGCATCGGTCCACCGGTCGATGGCCCGGCCCGTCCACGAGTCGGCGGTCAGGACCGTTTCGAGCGTCTGTTCGTATCGCTCGTCGTTGATGGCGAGCGTCCCCGGACTGGACGCCGCGGCGACGGCGACGAACTCCGCGCGGTCCTCGGGCGTCAGGTCGTCGTCGCGGAACCGACCGACCGACCCCGCGACGCGGTCGGGCTCGGGGTGGACGAACACCCGCTCGCCCACGGCGGCGGGGCCGAACAGCGGCGTCACGTCCGGCGGCGCGTCGTCGAGCAGTCGCTGGCCGCCGTAGGCCGACTCGACGCGTTCGCACTCCGTCTCGACGTCCATCGCGAGGTTCTCGCCGGGGTAGGTAGCGCACGTCTCGGGATACAGGTCGTCGCCGTGGACGCGGCACTGCAGCGTCGTCGGGTCGAGGAAGGCGCAGGTCCGGAGCCATGTCGGCGGCGTCCCGAACGGCCCGACGGCCTTCGGCGGCTTTCGCAACCCGACGAAGAAGACCGGGCGGCCGTCGATGGCCGCCACGTCCACGCCATCGAGCGCGACGCTGCGCTCGTCGTCTTCGGCCCGCCACAGCCGCGGTCGGAGCGCGTCGCCATAGCCCGCTTCGACGAACCCCCGAATCTCCTCGCGGGCCAGCGGAACGAGGTTGTAGGTGTCGTCGAGCGGCTCGAAGGGGCCGCGTCGCTCGTGGTCGATATCCGCGTCGGTGAGGGGTCGCCAGTCGATGCAACAGCCCGCACAGCCCTCGCAGTCGACCTCCATACCGCTAGTTGATACCACGGCGCAAAAAGAAACGCCCTTACGCCTGCCGGGAGTAGTCACGGCATGGCATCCCAGCCCTGCGACGGCTGTGGAACGAGCGTCTCGATCGCCGGCGGTATCGCCAACATCTGGACCCAGAAGGCCCGGCCCACCGAGGGGATCGTGCTGGAACTCGGCGACGGCACCGAGCACTTCCTCTGTTATTCCTGTATCGACCGCCTGCCCGACGACCACGAGGTCACCGCGGCGGACGTGGCGGCGCTCCCGGAGGAGTCGCCCTGACTGCCGTCGCGGCCTACGCCGCGGGGACGCCCATCGCCTCGGGCGTGACGAATCCCACCTGTGCGAGGCCGAAGAGGATGAGGACGGCTCCCAGCCACGCGACGAGGGCGATGCCCGCCGCCGTCGGCCAGCCGCCGGGGTACTGCCAGTTGATGACGGCGACCCACGCGAGCAACATCAGTATCGGGCCGAGCAGCGGGATCCAGCCGAGGAAGAACCCGACGAGCGTGTAGACCAGCGCGCCGACGAGCGCCGTCACGGTGGCTCGCCGGTACCCCGTGTCGCGGTCGATGAGCACCTGCGCGCCGAGGTTTATCGCCGCGACGCCGACGAGCAGGCTCACGAGGAAGACGAGGACGGCGCTCGCGATGTCCTCCGCCCCGCCGGTCGACTGCAAGACGACCCCCGGAAAGACGCTTGCAATCGCAAGCGCGACCGAGCTCATCGGCCCGTCTCCGATTCGCCCTCGATCGTCGGCTCGGAGCCGGGCTCTCGACCGTCGTCCTCGTCGGGCTCGGTCGACGCCGCCGAATCGGACTCGGTCGTCGTCGAATCGGATTCGGTCGCCGTCGAATCGGACTCGGCGGTGTCCTTCGCGGGGTTCCACTGGAAGGTGAGCGCCAGCTGCTCGACGTCTTTGCGCAGTCGCCGCGATCGCTCGGTCACCACCGACTCCGTGTCGATGGTCTCCGGCGGTGAGAGCTGGACCTCCTTGTTCCCGATGGGGACGCGGATTCGCCCGCTGCCGCCGTCCAACTCGTCGGCCAGCGCTCGCAGGAACTCGGCGGTTTCCGCTCGGGTCCGCTTCTCGCTGTGTGCGGTCGTCTCAGCCATAGGCTACGGTGCCTAGGGACTACCGCTGAAAGAGATGGCGGGTTGAACTTGCAGGGTCGCTCGCGCCGCTGAACGAACAGCCGACGCGAGTCGGTGCCGCCGCTCTCCGGTCGTGTAGTGTGACAAGAAAGGGTAGATGTGGTCGCCGCGCGGCGACCGGAAATCCGCCTTACTGCCGAACGACGTTCGTCGCGCGGGGGCCCTTGTCGGCCTGTTCGATGTCGAATTCGATCTCCTCGCCCTCTTCTAAGTCCGGGCCGCCGACGTCTTCCATGTGGAAGAACACGTCCTCGTCCGCGTCGTCAGTCGAGATGAAACCGTAGCCGCCAGTGTCGTTGAAGAAGTCAACCTTACCGTTTGCCATTGCAATCAATCGTACAGGCGGGGGAGGGATAAGGGTTCTGAGAGTCACGGTACCACGAACGCGTATGTGTGCACACGACTCACGGTGGTCGTTCCGAGAGGGCGGCGCTCCCGGCTGACAGGAAAGGTTTACGCCCGCCGGCGCGTTGCCTTCGCCCGTGTACCCGGCGCGGATCCACGACGAGTTTCCCGCCCCGAGCTATCGGGGGAACCAGAAGGCGGCGCTCTCGGACATTCGGGCGGCGTTCGAGGGCGGCAACGACGTCGTCCTCGTGCGCGCCCCGACCGGGAGCGGCAAGTCCCTGCTCGCTCGCGCCATCGCGGGCTGTGCCCGCACCGCGGGCGAGGCCGCGCCCGAACAGGTCGTCGACGCCTACTACACGACGCCGCAGGTCTCGCAACTCGACGACGTGGCCGAGGACGCCCTCCTAGAGGACCTCTGTGTCATCCGCGGGAAGAACAACTACGACTGCATCCTCCCCGGCGAGACGGACACGCCCGTGAATCAGGCCCCGTGCGTGCGCGAACGGGAGTTCGACTGTCAGGTCAAGCATCGGTGTCCGTACTTCTCGGACCGCGCCATCGCCTCGAACCGCCGCATCGCCGCGATGACGCTCGCCTATTTCATGCAGACCGCCGGCAGCGACGTGTTCGGGAAACGCGACGTCGTGGTCATCGATGAGGCCCACGGCCTGGGCGAGTGGGCGGAGATGTACGCCACCATCGACCTCTCTCCCGAGACCATTCCGATGTGGAACGACCTCGACATCCCGAACGTCGGCGGTCTCGACGACGCCCTCTCGCTGGCCGAGCGCGTCGAATCGCTGGCCGAGCGCCGCGTGAAGGAACTGCGTGGCAACGCCGAACTCGGCCCCGAGGAGGTGGCCGAACGCGACTCGCTGAACAAACTCCGAAGCGACCTCTCGTGGTTCCAGGAGGACTACCGCGACCCCGACAGCGCGACGACGTGGGTGGTCGACCAGGCCGACGGCGAGGGCGCGCCGGTGACGGTCAAGCCGATGAACCCCGAGCGCTACCTCAAGCACACCGTCTGGGAGCGGGGCGAGAAGTTCGCCCTGCTGTCGGCGACGATTCTCAACAAGGACGCCTTCTGTGCCAACGTCGGGCTCGACCCCGACAACGTCGCGCTCGTCGAGGTGGGCCACACCTTCCCGGTCGAGAACCGCCCGCTGTACGACGTGACACAGGGGAAGATGACCTACGAACACCGCGACGACACGCTCCCCGAGGTGGCCCGCTCCATCGTCCGCATCATGGCCCGCCACCCCGACGAGAAGGGCCTGATTCACTGCCACTCCTATGCGATTCAGGAGCAGTTGGAGGAACTGCTGGAGGACTTCGGCGTCGGCGTCCGCGTTCGTACCCACGACAAAGAGGGCCGAGACGGCGCGCTCGCCGCGTGGAAGCGCAGCAAGAACCCCGACGTGTTCCTCTCGGTGAAGATGGAGGAGGCCCTCGACTTGGAGGGCGACCTCTGTCGCTGGCAGGTGCTCTGTAAGGCCCCCTATCCCAACACCCGGGACTCGCGCGTCGCCCGTCGCCTCGAAGACGACCAGTGGGGCTGGTACTACCGGACGGCGCTCAGAACCGTGATCCAGGGCTGCGGTCGCGTCGTGCGTGCGCCCGACGACTACGGCGCGACGTATCTGGCGGACTCCTCGCTGCTTGACCTCTTCGAGCGCGCCCGCCACGACATGCCCGACTGGTTCCGCCAGCAGGTCGACCGGACGAGCGACCCCGACCTCCCGCCGTTCGCGCCCGACCGCGCGCTCGCGGGCATCGACTCCGGGGCGAAGCGCCGTCACGACCGCTCGCGCTCCCGGTCCGGGGGCGGGTCGTCGAGCGACCACCCGCTCTCGGACGTCTGGGATTAGAAGATGGTGAACGCGAGCGCGTAGGCGACCGACGACCCCACCATCAGGACGGTGAGGATGACCGCCAGTATCTGCTGTCTGTCCATGCCTCCTCTTTCTCGGTCGGCCAATTAGGCGTTACGACGCTCAGTCGAGCGTAACCCACGTCAGGACGGCGAGACCGACCGTCTCGAGCGCGTGCAACGCGACCATCGCCTGCCACGCCGGGTCGGGGACCGCCGTTCCGAACCAGACCGACAGTACCGGGTCCAGCGTGTAGACGTACAGCGCGAACGCGTTTTCGACGCACAGCAGCGCCGCGAACAGCGACAGGCCGAGCGTGTGTTTCGAGTGCAGTCGCCGGTAGTTTCGGATCCAGACGCCGCCGAGGACGAGGAGCAACGCGACGTTGACGACGGCCGCGAGACGGGCCAGGTCGAGCCAGACGCTCATGGCGGTCTCCCCCGGCGGCCGAACGAAAACGGATCAGCGGGGAGCGGCGTGTCAGCCGCCGATATCGGTCGGGCGGCGACCCGGTGACGCTGGTGCTCGGTCATCTTCGTTTGGAGGGTGTTCGCTCGGCCGACGCCGGTCGGAACCGAGAGTCCGAACTGGTCAGTCGCGGTCGCTCAGGACTCGACGATGAACTGCCCGGCGATCTCTTTGACTTCCGACATGGACTTCGGCTCGTCGACGGCTTTGGGGAACGGCGACGTCATGTTGAGTTCGTTGAGGAACGCGGCGTGTCGCGCCTCGACGCTGTGGATGCCGAGCGCCGCGGCGAACACGTCGTCGTTCGACACCGTGTCGACGGCGCCCTTGTAGGCGGCGACGCCGGTGTTCTCCAGGGCCTTGGCGACGGCGAGGAACTCGCTGGGCGTCTCGTAGCCGAAGTCGTAGGTCGCCTCCTCGACCGGCGTCCCGCCGAGCTTCTGGATGGTATCGCTGATCGCGGAGACGTGTGCGGCTTCGTGAGCGCCGACGGTCTCGATGTGGTCCGGCACCAGCATCTTGAGCTCGTCGCTGAACTCCGAGAGCGCGTCCGCGTGCATCAGTTCGTCGTCGCTGAACGCCTCGAGGCCCTCACGGTAGAAGGCGTTCTCCAGGTGCTCGAGAGTGAGCGCGTAGTTCAGGACGTCCACGTCGCTCGTGTCGTCCTCCTCTTTTCGCTGCGGTGCGGGCCGGTCGTCTTCGAGTTCGTAGACGCTCGCGTCCACTTCGCTCGTGACGAACTGCCCGGCGATCTCGAGGACCTCGCTCATCGACTTGGCCTCGTCGACGGCCTCGGGGAACGGCGAGGAGCCGTTGACGAGGTTCAGGAACGACGCGTGGCGGGCCTCGACGCTGTGGATGCCCGCGGCCGCACCGAGGACCTCGTTGTTCACGACCATCGGTGCCGCGCCGGCGTAGGCGGCGACGCCGGTGTTCTCTAAGGCCTCGGCGACGGCGAGGAACTCGCTGGGCGTCTCGTAGCCGAAGTCGTACTCGCCCTCTTCGACCGGCGTCCCGCCGAGCTTCTCGACGGTCGCGCTGATCGCCTTCACGTGGGCGGCCTCGTGGTCGCCGACGGTCTGGAGGTACTCGGGCACCTCGCTACAGATCTGTCCGTTGAGGCCCGAGAGCACGTCCGCGCCGCTCAGCTCGTCGTCGCTGAACGTCTCCAGGCCCTCGCGGTAGAAGGCGTTCTCCAGGTGTTCGAGGGTGAGCGCGTAGTTGAGTATCGGGACGTCCGGCGCGGCGTTGTCCTCGTCGGTAGCCGTCTCGGTTCCCATCTCGGTGCCCGTCTCGGTTTCCGTCATCTCCGACTGGGCAGCGACCGAGGGGTCGCCTTCGCTCGCACACCCGGCGATGGCGATCGAGCCGAGCGTGGCAGTGGTTCCGAGGAATGCGCGCCGCGTACGGTCAGTGGTGTCGTCGTTCGGACTCATATCGACGGGCGAACAAACCCGACCCCTACTAAAGGGAATTTTCCGAATTCCGACGGCATTCCGGCGGAACTCTCACCCAAATTCCGCCCGGTTTGGTGCGATAGCATACTCTGAAAGTTAATTCTAAACGTGAAGAGAAATATACTAGTGCGAATTCGGTCGCAGTGTCAACCGTTATCCGCGGCGGCGGTGTACCGCCGTTCATGCCAGCCGTCGCCGACACGCACATCGTCAACCGCGAGCGCGTCCAGCCGACCCACGCGAACAACTACGAGAGCGCCCACGGGGGCATCGTGATGAAGTGGATGGACGAGATCGGCGCGATGTCGGCGATGCGCGCCGCCGAGGAGTCCTGCGTCACCGCTCAGATGTCCCGCGTCGACTTCGAGCGGCCCATCCCCATCGGCGACACCGCCCGCGTCGAGTCGTTCGCCTACGCCACCGGCCGGACGAGCGTCCGCGTCCGAATCGAGGTCGCCGCCGAGAACCCCCGGACCGGCGAGACGGAGGAGACCACCAGCGCCTACGCCACCTTCGTCGCCGTCGAGGACGGAAAGCCGGTGCCGGTCCCCGAACTGACGGTGAGAGGCGAGAAGTGCGAGGAGCTGCGCGACCGAGCGCTCGCCGAGGAGCCCGACCGGGAGTGAGCGACGACACCTCGCGGAAAAGTACCGGTGGTATCAATCAAGTCATCGTACAGTAGATCGGAGAAGGACTTCTGACTCACCGCATCCCGTGTGCTTCGTAGAACTCTTCGAGGCTATCGCAGTCGTGCGTGTCTTTCATCGTAACCCACCCCCCGAAGCGATATCTTCGCCAGCACTTCTGGCCGTCGATGAACACGGGATTCTCGCCTCGATCGGGAGTCGACTGAACCGCCCCCTCTTTTGATTCCGGTTCTTCACCGGACGGCCAGCCGTGCCACGGTTCGTCTCCGTTCTCGTTCACCGCTCTGTCGTCGCACTCGTCACAGACGAGGTTGACGTAAGTCTCCGTGTCGCCCTCGACTTCGCCCCCGCAGATCGGACAGGTCATGCCCCGTCACGCTGTTCGATTCCGTCCCCATCCGCCGTTAGTGGACCGTAACTGTCCATGTTGTGATAGAAGTGGCGAGCTGGTATATGAATGGTGTATCAGGAACAATTATATAATAATAATAATCATGTATAGATTTCATGGGTATGTGTACCCGATGTCATAAAGAGAAGCCTCGTACGGACATGGATTGGTGTCCGAACTGCGGTAACTATTTCTGCTTAGGTTGCAACCCCTGTCCCGACTGCTCCTGAGCGGCCACATTCCTTTTCTGTTATTCGAACTACCGCTACAGCGGTCGCTCGGCGACGGAGCGCCTCGCAGAAATGTGGTCGGACGAAGCTTAGGCCGGAATTTGAACTACGCGAAGACGGTCACTCGCTTCGCTCGCGCTGCGTCTTCTCTCGATTCAAATTCCGTGTCCGGCTTGTCCGCTCACAGTGAGTCGCGGAGATGGAACTCCGCGACGTAGTTCGTGGAAAAAGCCTAGGCCGGAATTTGAATCCGGGGTCTCGTCCTTACCAAGGACGCGCTTTACCGCTAAGCTACCCAGGCACGCACTCAGTTGTTGCCGGCAGTTGTCTTTATTCGTTTCGATTCGGGGGCGGCGTGGCGATGGTTGTCAGTGGTCGGCGGCGGCCTCGGCGTCGCCCGGCGGCTGGTCGGGGTGGATCCGGGTCGTCAGCGCGTCGAGCACGTCGTCGCCGACGAGACGGGCGCTCGTCGGTAGGCCGTCGTCGGCCAGCGCGGCGGCGTACTCCCGGAGGGAGGCCGTCGGTGCGGCGCCGCCGGCGGCGACGCCGGTGACGGCGGCGAGTTCGCAGATGTCGGCCTCCAGATTGGCGTCCAGCGACTCGCCGGTGGTCTGCTGGACGGTCTGGTCGTGGCCGAACGCGCGGACGACCTCGACGGCGGCCTCGGCGGCCTCGGTTCGGGCGAGGAGGTAGAAGCCCCGAGAGACGAGGATGTCGGCGATGAGGATGTCGAGGTCGGCGTCGTCGCGGTCGCCGGCGGTCCACGGGTCGTCGCGGGCGAGCTGGCGGGTGAGCCGGAGTCCCTCGTAGATCAACTGGACGCCGGCGGCGTGGTCGGCGTGGCCGTCGGCGGGGTCGACGGCGCGCTCGCGGGCGGCGCTGGCGCTGACGAGCGTCAACACTCCGGGGGAGAGCGAGGCGTCGTCGAGGCGCGCAGCGATGCGTTCGCGGAGACGTTCGGGTTCGACGTCTTCGACCGCCGCCAACGACGCTCGGCGGACCGCCGCCACTTCCTCCATTGGTGTGACGTTGCGGAGGGAAGGGCAAAGACCTTTGGAAACACCGGCAACAGACAGTTCATGGTCCGGACGACGGCCGACGGGGACGTTCGCGTGCTGACCTTCGACCGGCCGGAGCGGCGCAACGCCCTCGACCGCGAGGCGCTCGAGGATCTGGAAACGGCGGTGGCGGACGCGACGGAACCGGTCGTCTACCTCCGCGGTGCCGGCGCGGCGTTCTGTGCCGGCGCTGACCTCGACGTGGTCCGCGGGCTCGACGGCGACGATGCAGCCGACTTCGCCGCGCTGGGACAGCGAGTGACGACGGCCATCGAGCGCTACGACGGCGCGGTCGTCGCCGGCGTCGACGGGGCGGCCCGCGGCGGCGGCGTCGAACTGGCGCTGGCCTGTGACCTCCGCGTCGCGACGCCCGAGGCGACGTTCGCCGAAACCGGCGTGAAACTGGGGCTGTTCGGCGCGTGGGGCGGCACCGCTCGCCTCCCGCGCGTCGTCGGCGAGGGCGAGGCCCTGGACCTCGCGCTGTCGGGGCGAACGATCGACGCCGAGACCGCGCTGCGAATGGGACTCGTCTCTCGCGTCGTCGAGGACCCCCGTTCGGTCGCCAACGAACTGGCCGCGGTCGATACCCGGGCTCTGCGGACGCTGAAAGACCGGATTCGCGACGACGCCGACCGGCGGACCAAAGAGGAGCGCGAACGGTCGGCGTTCGCGCGGTTGGTCGACCGGGCGGAGTGGTGAGTCGAACAGCCGAGCTTCCCGTCGCCCGCGTGCCGGGACCCAGATCTCCGCGTTCCACCGCAGAGAAAGGTTTACCACCGGCCCAGTAACGAATACGAGGTATGGGATCGCCGTCCGAGACGGAGGATGGGGCAGGTGGACACATCCGTCGACAGGAAGTCGTCGCCGAGATCGGCCAGCTGGCGCTCGAAACCGACGACCTCGACCGGCTACTGCGGGACGCGGCGGACGCCGTCGCCGAGACGCTGCACGCCGAGTACAGCGGCGTCTTCGAGTTGCGATCGGCGGACGACGCGCTCCGTCTCTGGGGTGGTGCCGGCTGGGAAGCTGACCACGTCGGGACGGCGACGACACCGACTCGGTCGGAGTTACAGGCGGGCTATACGCTCCGAACCGGCGACCCGGTCCTCGTCGAGGACTGCCGGCGGGACGAGCGGTTCGCTACGACCGAGTTACTCGACGAACGCGGCGTCGAGAGCGGGATCACGGCCATTATCGGGTCGGTCGACGAGCCGTGGGGAGTACTCGGCGTTTACTCGACGACGGCGGGGCACTTCACGGACCCCGACGTTAGCTTCGTCCACAACGTCAGCAACGTCCTCAGCACGACAGTCGAGAATCGGCGAACGAGACGCCGTCTCGAAGCCGAGAAGTTGCTCAAGTCCCAGATTATCGAGACCAGCCCGGTCGGCATCGTCATCGTCGGAGCCGACGGGACCATCGAGTTCGCGAACGAGCGCGCGGAGGAGATCTACGGTCGGAGCCGAGACGAACTCGAACTGTTCTCTCACGACGACTCGCGGTGGGACCTCGTCGACACGCAGGGCGACCCGTTACCGGCCGAGGAACTGCCGTTCAACAGGGTCGTGGAGTCCGGCGAACCTATCTTCGACGCGGAACTCGGCTTGCGCAAACCCGACGGCCGGCGCGTCTGGGTGTCGGTCAACGGATCGCCGCTGGGGACCGACGACGATGACGACGACGGCGGTCGGGCCGTTTTCACGTTCACCGACATCACCGACCGACTCCGCCTCGAAGGCGAGTTCGAAGAGATCCTGACCCGCATCACCGACGCCTTCTACGCGCTCGATGAGGAGTTCCGATTCACCCACGTCAACGCGCGCGCCGAGGAGCTGCTCCAGCACTCCGAGGAGGAGCTCGTCGGCGAGAACCTCTGGGACGTCTTCCCCTCGGCCGCCGAGATCGACGAGGTCTGGGACGCCTTTCACACCGCGCGCGACGAACAGAAACCGACGAGCTACGAGCTCTACTACGACACGCTCGACTTCTGGGTCGAGGCGAATCTCTACCCCTCCGAGTCCGGTATCTCGGTGTACTTCCGCGATATCTCCGACCGGATCAAGCGCGAGCGCAAACTCGAAGAGACCATCGAGGAACTGGAGCAGTCAAACGAGCAACTGGAGAGCTTCGCGAGCATGCTCGCCCACGAGATCCGCAACCCGGTCACCATCGGCCAGATATACAGCCAGCAGCTGTCGACCGACGAGAATCCGGAGGCGGTAGAGTACGTCGAAGAGGCCTTCGACCGCATCGAGGAGATGGTCGATATCATGCTCTTGCTGACCCGAGGCGACGGCGCGACGGGCGAACGGGAGCCCGTTTCGCTCGCCGACGTGGCGCGGGACGCGTGGGCGGACGTCGAGACGTGTGCCGCGGCGCTGTCGGTCGACGTCGACGGCGAGGTGGCGGCCGACGAGACGTACGTTCGGCACCTGTTTCGGAACCTCTTCGAGAACGCTATCACGCACGGTGGAGACGACGTCACCGTTCGCGTCGAGCGGCTGTCGGACGGGTTCTCGGTCGCGGACGACGGCGTCGGCGTCCCCGAATCCGACCGAGAACGGGTCTTCGAGGAGGGGTACACGACGACGGGCGACGGGCGGGGGACGGGGCTCGGACTCGCCTTCGTCCGCGAGGTCGCCGACGTCTACGGCTGGGACTGTCGACTGACTGAGAGCGACGCCGGCGGGGCACAGGTCGAGCTCCGCGACGTCGAGTTCCTCGGGAAGTAGGCCCGGGACGGATTTATCATCACTCGCCCGCTATAGCGTGGCGTGAACCGCACGGCAGCGCTCGACGCCGTCGTCTTCGGGGTCGACATCCAGAGCGGGGACGTCCGCGGGGACGCGCCCTCCTACGCGCTGGTGGTCTACGACGGCGAAGGCATCCAGCGGGACGTGGTGTCGCGGCGAAAGCTCCGTCGGCGAATCGACGACGAGGAACCGGCCATCGTCGCCACGGACAACATGTACGAACTGGCCGCCGACAAGGACCAGTTGGTCCACTTCCTCGGGACGCTACCCGACGAGACGATGCTGGTGCAGGTGACCGGCGACGAGCGACCGGAACCGCTCTCGCGGGTCGCCAAGCGACACGGCGTCCCCTACGGCAAGAAACCCATGAAGGAAGCGGAAGCCGCCGCCCGACTCGCCGCGGCCAACGTCGGGCAGGAGGTGTCGGCCTTCACCGACACCACCGAGGTCAAGGTCTCTCGCGGCCGCTCGACGGGGAAGGGTGGGTGGTCGGAGGACCGATACACGCGGCGCATCCACGGGGCGGTGAAGAAGCAGGCTCGCGAGGTCGAGTCCGAACTCGACGCGGCGGGCCTGGAGTACGAACGCGAGGTCACCGAGAAGTACGGCGGCTTCTCGAACGCCGTCTTCCGCGTCGAGGGGCGACCGAGCGACATCCCCGTCTCTACCCATCGCTCGGGCGATACGCGCGTCGAGATGGAGCGGGTCCGCCGGGACGGCATCGAGTTCCGGCCGCTGGCGAAGCGACGGGACCACGTCGTCGTCGGCGTCGACCCCGGGACGACGACGGCGGTCGCCATCGTCGGCTTGGACGGCGAGGTGCTCGACGTCTACTCCTCGCGGACGAACGACCGCGCGGACGTCATCGAGTGGATCATCGAACGCGGGCGGCCGGTCGTCCTCGCCGCCGATGTGACGCCGATGCCGGAGACCGTCGAGAAGTTCCGCCGGTCGTTCGACGCCGCCGGCTGGGAGCCCGAACGCGACCTGCCGGTCGACGAGAAGAAACACCGGACCCGCGAGGAGCGCTACGAGAACGACCACGAGCGGGACGCGATGGCCGCAGCGCTGTACGCCTTCGACCACCACGAGAGCCAGTTCGACCGCGTCGCCGAGAAGGTGCCGCCCCAGCACGAGGTCGGGCACGTCGTCGACCGCGTCGTCGCCGGCGAGGAATCCGTCGAGGCCGTCCTCCGGGACCTCGAAGGCGAGGACGAGAGCGAGGAGGCGGCCACCGATCACCAACCGCGCGAACTCACCGAGGAGGAAAAGGAGATACAGCGACTGGAGGCCCGCATCGACCGCCTCGAAGGACACGTCGAGGACCTCAAGGAGACCATCCGGCAGAAAGACGACCGGCTCGACGAGAAGGACAAGCAACTGGAGAAGGCCAGACAGGAGGGTCGCCGCGAGGTCCGGAAGGACCGCGAGGTCACCAGATTAGAGCGGCGCAACGACGCGCTGGAACGCAAGGTCGAGGAGGAACAGGAGCGACGCGAGGAACTGGCGGCCAAACTCGAACGCCTGAAATCGCTCTGGAAACTGGACCACTCGAACTTCGCCGATGTCTCCGAGAAACAGGAGGGGTTGGTTCCGGTGAAAGTCGTCGACCAGTTCACGCGGGACGCCATCGACGACGCCGACGAGCGGTTCGGGCTCGCTGAAGGCGACGTGCTGCTGTTCCGCGACGCCTCGGGCGCGGGCCGGTCGACGGCACAGCGACTCGCCGACATCGGTCCCCGCGTCGTCCTACGGAACGGCAACCTCTCGGACGCCGCCGACGAGGTGCTGTTCGAACACGACATTCCGGTCGCTCCCGCCGATATGGTCGCGGTACAGGAAGTGGACGAACTCGCCATCGCCCGCGAACGGGAGGTCGAGGCGGCCATCGAAGACTGGGAGGACCGGGCCGAAGACCGCGAGAAAGAACAGAACACGGCGATGGTCGATCAGATAATCAGCGAGCATCGGGCGGGGTCCGCGGGAGAGGAGTAGCGTGGTTCGGAGCGAACGAAGTGAGCGAGAACCACGTAGTGCGAGCGGGGAGGAACGACCCGCGAGCAGTAGGGAGACGCCGACCGGAGGGAGGGGTCTCCGATGGCGAGCGGCGATAGCCGCGAGCAGTAGCGAGGGGCGCGACCGAAGGGAGCGGCCCTCGGAAAGCGAACGGGGAGGGACGACCCGTGAGCAGTAGGGAGACGCCGACCGGAGGGAGGGGTCTCCGATGACGAGCGGCGATAACCGCGAGCAGTAGCGAGGGGCGCGAGCGAAGTAAACCTTCGTGCTCACTCGCCGACAGGCTATACGCCTTTTGCAGGCATTCTCACCCGAGATATTCTGCGAATAATTGAATACCCATAGTCGCCTATCTCGCGTATGGCGGGGGACGGCCGCGTGCTCGAACGCGCTCTGGATACGTTAGACGACGTGTTCTACGTCTACGACGCGGGCGGGCGACTGATACACTGGAACCGGCGATTGAACGAACTGTTCGGCCTGAGCGACGCGGAACTCGACGGGATGCTCCCGACGGAGTTCTTCGAGGAAGCCGATCGACCGGCCGTCGAAGCGGCGATGGCCGACATCTTCGAGAGCGGCGAGACGCTCGTCGAGGCGTGGGCGGAGACGACCCAGGGGCGAGTCCGCTTCGAGTTGACCGGGCGGCTCCTCACCGAGGAGGACGGGTCGATCCTGGGTTTCGCCGGCGTCGGCCGCGACGTGACCGACCGGCGCGAACAGGCCTGGCACCTCGCCAAGCAGAACGAGCGCTTAGAGGAGTTCGCCGACATCCTCGCTCACGACCTGCGCAGCCCGCTGGCGGTCGCCAACGGCCACCTCGAACTGATGCAGACGACGGGCGAGCGGGACCATCTCGCCGATATCGCGGCCGCGCACGAGCGGATGGAACACATCATCGAGGACGTGCGGACCGCGACCCGCGAGGGGACGCTGGCGGCCGACGTAATGCCTATCGACGTGGTGGTCGTCGCACGCGAGGCGTGGGAGACTGTCGAGATCGACGGCGAGACGCTCGAACTGCCGAGCGAGCTGACGGTCGACGCCGACGCGAAACGGCTCCGTCGGCTGTTCGAGAACCTGTTTCGAAACTGCGTGGACCACGGTTCGACGGAGCGCAGTCCGGTGACGGTTCGCGTCCTCGCCACCGAGCGGGGGTTCGCCGTCGAGGACGACGGCCCGGGTATCGACCCCGCGGACCGCGAGGACGTCTTCGGCCCCGGCATCAGCCACAGCGACGGGGGGACCGGGTTCGGCCTCTACATCGTACGCACCATCACCGAGGCCCACGGCTGGTCGGTGACCGTGACCGAGGGGACCGACGGCGGCGCGCGCTTCGAGTTCGACCTCCGCGGGGCGGCCTAGGGCATCCCGCCGCCCATCCCACCGCCCATGCCGAAGGAGGCCAGCAGGCTGGTGACGAGTCCGTAGACGATGAGCCCCATGCCGCCGACGACGAGTGCGAGGCCGGCCGCGAGGATCAGGTTCTGCCACGCGACCAGTGCGATACCGCCGAACAGGGTGACGACGCCGGCGATTCCGGCGACGCCGAGTTTGTCGAGCATACCCGTGTTGGTCCGGCGGGCGGACAAAAGCCCGTCGGTCAGTACGCGAACTCGGTGTCGACGTTCTGGGCGGCCGCGATCATCTCGGTGATGGCGTCCTGTCGGCGCAGCAGCGTCATCGTGTTCCCCTCGACGTCGAAGGTACCGTTCATCACCGACTCCGAGACGTCGAGTTCGCCTTCGAGCATCGCCACCCACGCCTCGTAGGGGCCGCGCAGGGCGAAGTCGTAGTCGGCGCTCGCGTCGGCGACGGTCGCCTCGGTACAGACCCCGTCGGCGACGGTCACGCGGAAGTTGACCGGGTCGCCGTCGTAGGTGTCGTCGGCGCGCATCTCGAATCGGAACGTCGCGTCGAAGTCGGCCGTGGCGGTCTCGAACCCCTCGCGGTCGTTGATGCGGTCGCGCCAGGCCGTCGCCCAGTCGGCGGCGTCGGCGGGCAGCGTGTAAGTCATTGGCGGCGGTTGCGGCGGCCGAACCTTGGGCCTTACCACTCGCGGCCGAGGGCGGCCACGGCAAAATCGTACAAAACTTAACCCTCCCCGGACCGAACGGGCAGACATGAGCGACAACGAAGGCCGAAAGGACCTGCGGATGCCCGACGACGACGAGGTGTTCGCCGTCGTCACGAACATGCTCGGGGCCAACCGCGTGAAGGTACGCTGTATGGACGGGACAGAGCGCACAGCCCGGATTCCGGGCAAGATGCAGAAACGGATCTGGATCCGGGAAGACGACGTGGTGCTCGTCTCGCCGTGGGACTGGCAGGACGAGAAGGCCGACATCACGTGGCGCTACGAGAAGCAGGACGCCGACCAGCTGCGCGAGGAGGGACACATCCAGGAGTAGCGCCGTAATGCACCGCCCCACAGCACCGACGGAGGCCCGGACGTGAGCGACGGCGAGGCGGAGTTCGGCCTGCTCGACACCGACGAGGCCGAGGGCGTCGGCGACGAGTGGGAGGAGATCGACGTCTCCGACACCGAGGCCGACCGCATCGCCCGGAAGCGGGACCGCGAGTTCAGCGAGTTCCGCAAGCGGATCAAGGACGCTGACCAGTTCAAGGTCGAGGCCAGCGTCTTCGACGACGCCACCTACGGCGCGCTGTACAAACTCGTCCAGGACGGCCACATCGACGCCTTCGGGGGCCCCATCTCCACGGGGAAGGAGGCGAACGTCTACACGGCGCTGTCCGACGACGAGGAGGTCGCGGTGAAGGTGTATCGCATCAACGCCTCAGACTTCACCGACATGCGCGGCTACCTCGACGGCGACCCGCGCTTCGAGGGCATCGGCTCGGATAAGAAGAAGGTCGTCACCGCGTGGGTCCGCAAGGAGTCGTCGAATCTGAAACGCGCTCGCCGGGCCGGCGTCCGGACGCCGAAGCCCATTGCCGTCGAGCGAAACGTCCTCGTCATGGAGTATCTCGGGACCGAGGAGGGGCGAGCGAAGCGGCTCAACGAGGTCCACATCGAGAACCCGGAGACGGCCTACGAGGTCGTCAAGGAGTACGTCCGCCGCCTCTACGACGCCGGCCTCGTCCACGGCGACCTCTCCGAGTACAACGTCGTCTTCCACGAGGGGCAGCTCTATATCATCGACCTCGGGCAGGCGGTTACGGTTCACCACCCCAACGCCGAGGAGTTCTTAGAGCGGGACTGTCGCAACGTCGCCAACTTCTTCGCCAGACAGGGCGTCGACGCCACGCCGGAGGAGCTGCTTGCGTACGTCCGCGAGTACGCGACGCCCGAGGACGAGGAGGACACCGCGCCGGGGAGCGACGACGACGCCGTGCCGCAGGGGACGCCAGCCGACCGAAACGGAGAGTGACGCCCTGTGTTTTGGTAGCCGTTACCGCCGAAGTCTTAAACAGGCAGAACCCCCTAACACCCAGTATATTATGAAGCACGTGAAGATTCCGCAGGACCGAATCGGTGTGCTGATCGGCGAGGGTGGTGAGACCATGCGCGAGATCGAGGAGCGAGCGGAGGTGCGACTCGACATCGACTCAGAGGACGGCACGGTGAAGGTCGACACCGTCGGCGACCCCGTGACGGCGCTGAAGGGGCCGGACATCGTGAAGGCCATCGGTCGCGGGTTCGCGCCCGAGGACGCGCTCGCCCTGCTCGAAGACGACATGATGCTGTTCGAACTCATCGACATCGAGGCGGCCTCCCGGAACAAGAACGACTTCCGGCGACAGAAGGGTCGACTCATCGGCGAAGGCGGGCGCACGCGCGAACTCATGCAGGAGCTATCCGGCGCGTCGGTCGTCATCTACGGGTCGACGCTCGGCATCATCGGCGGCCCGGAGCAGGTCGACGCGGTGCGAGAGGCCGCCGAGATGCTGTTGGACGGCGCGCCACACGGCTCCGTCTACTCCTTCCTCGAACGCAAGCACAACGAGATGAAGCACAAGGGACTGGAGTACCACCAGTTCTCCGGCTGACCGCCGAGCGCCGACACAGCGCCGCGGGAACCGTCGTTTTTCCGCCGATCTGAGCGTAACATATAACGCCGCCGACAGTCAAGAGGGGTGAAGAACGACCGTGCCAGACGACTTGGACGGCGGGGGCGGGACCGACACCGACGCCGAGAGCGGTCGGTCGGTCGGCGACGTGATGAACCGCTTAGAGCGGCTCAGGAGCGAGAACGACGAGCGGTCGGCGAGCGCCTCCGAGGGCGTCTTACTGGACCAGTTGGACGAGGTCGAACAGCGGCTCCTGGCCTTCGGCGAGGCGCTGGGCGGACGGCCCGAGGACGTGACGGACCTCCCCTTCACCGAGGAAGCGGGACTGGACCACATGCCCGAACCGCTGTACGTCCGCCACGACACGGCGATGCTGAACCAGGTCACGTCGTGGCTGTTGCAGGACCAGCACATCGGCCTCGTGAGTCCGTACGGCACCGGCAAGTCGGCGTTTCGGGAGATCGTCCTGCGCGACCTCTCGAAACACGACGACTTCGTCGTCACCCATCTGGACAACCCCCGCGAAACGACGCCCCGGTCCCTCTATCAGACGATACTCGAAGCGGCCTACGCGGCCGGCTACTCCGTCGACTTCGCTCGCTACTCGCAGGTGCGAAACGGCATCCCGTGGGCGACGGCGGAGGCGAAAGCCGCCGTCCGCGAGGCCGTCCAGCGCGTTCGCGCGCGGGGGAAGACGCTCCTGTTGGTCGTCGACGAGATCGAGGTGTTGCAGGCGGACCTCCTCTCGCCGTTGCAGGTGGCCGGTGACGCCGGCGTCCGCCTCTTCCTCAGCGGGACGCCGGAGGGGAAGCGCCGGGTCGCCGAGATTCGGGGGACGCTCGACTCTCGGCTGCGCTACTACGAGAGCATCGAGCCCTTCGGTCCCGACGACGTCGCCGAGTACGTCGCCCGCTCGCTGGCGTACTTCCGGGACGAACCGTACGAGGGGCAGTCCCCCGACCTGTTCACGCGAGCGGCAATCGAAGACGTTCACGAACGCGCCGAGGGCGTCCCCCGCGAGGTTCGCATCGAGTGCCGTGAACTGTTCACGCGCGCGGCGTTCGTCTGGTACCGCACCGGCCAAGACGTCTCGCGAATCCAGATTACGCCGGAACTGCGCCATCGCCGGTTCGGGATGAGCTACTGACGGGCGACTGACGACCGAAATCCGTACTTAAACCACCCACGTCACACCGTCACACACCGCCCGACGCCCCTCCAGTGCGGCGATGGCCTCACCGCCACGGAAAGCTTTATATAGAATCACATTCAATCATCGTCTGACTATGGCTCAACAGCAGATGGGTAACCAGCCCATGATCGTACTCTCCGAGGAGTCCCAGCGCACCTCTGGGAAGGACGCACAGTCCATGAACATCACGGCCGGGACGGCCGTGGCGGAGGCCGTTCGGACCACACTCGGTCCGAAGGGCATGGACAAGATGCTCGTCGACAACTCCGGGTCCGTCGTCGTCACGAACGACGGCGTCACCATCCTCGACGAGATGGACATCGAGCACCCGGCGGCCAACATGATCGTCGAAGTCGCCCAGACCCAGGAGGACGAGGTCGGCGACGGCACGACGACGGCCGTCGTCATCGCCGGCGAACTCCTCTCGAAGGCCGAGGAACTCCTCGACCAGGACATCCACGCCACCATCCTGGCACAGGGGTACCGACAGGCCGCCGAGAAGGCCAAGGAGATCCTCGAGGAGAACGCCATCGAGGTCGACGCCGACGACACCGAGACGCTGGAGAAGGTCGCCGGCACCGCTATGACCGGCAAAGGCGCGGAGTCCTCGAAGGACGTGCTGGCCGAGCTCGTCGTCCGCGCGGCCCAGTCCGTCGCCGACGACGACGGCACCGTCGATACGGACAACGTCCAGGTCGAGACGGTCGTCGGCGGTTCCACCGACGAGTCCGAGCTCGTCGAGGGCGTCATCGTGGACAAGGAGCGCGTCCACGACAACATGCCCTTCGCCGTCGAGGACGCCGACATCGCCCTGCTGGACACGGCCATCGAGGTCCCGGAGACGGAACTGGACACCGAGGTCAACGTCACCGACCCCGACCAGCTCCAGCAGTTCCTCGACCAGGAAGAGGCCCAGCTCAAGGAGTACGTCGACAAGCTCAAAGAGGCCGGTGCCGACGTCGTCTTCTGCCAGAAGGGCATCGACGACATGGCACAGCACTACCTCGCACAGGAGGGCATCCTCGCGGTGCGCCGCGCGAAGAAGTCCGACATCGAGGCGCTCTCGCGCTCGACGGGCGCGCGCATCGTCTCGAACATCGACGACATCGAGGCCGACGACCTCGGCTTCGCCGGCTCCGTCGCCCAGAAGGACATCGCCGGCGACGAGCGCATCTTCGTCGAGGACGTCGAGGACGCCAAGGCCGTCACGATGATCCTCCGCGGCGGCACCGAACACGTCGTCGACGAGGTCGAGCGCGCCATCGAGGACTCGCTCGGCGTCGTCGCCGCCACGCTGGAGGACGGCAAGGTCCTCCCCGGCGGCGGTGCCCCCGAGACCCAGCTGGCGCTGGGCCTGCGTGACTACGCCGACTCCGTCGGCGGGCGCGAGCAGCTCGCCGTCGAGGCCTTCGCCGACGCCATCGACGTCATCCCGCGCACCCTCGCGGAGAACGCGGGTCACGACCCCATCGACTCGCTCGTCGACCTCCGCAGCCAGCACGACGGCGGTGCCGTCACCTCCGGGCTCGACGCCTACTCCGGCGAGATCGTCGACATGGAGGAAGACGGCGTCGTCGAACCGCTGCGCGTGAAGACGCAGGCCATCGAGTCTGCGACCGAAGCGGCCGTCATGATCCTCCGCATCGACGACGTCATCGCCGCCGGCGACCTCAAGGGTGGCCAGGGCGACGACGACGAGGACGAAGGCGGACCCGGCGGCCCCGGCGGCGCGCCCGGCGGTATGGGCGGCGGCATGGGCGGCATGGGCGGCGGCATGGGCGGCATGATGTAAAACCACTTTTTGCACCTCTCTCGCGCCGCTTCGCGGCGCTCGCTCGGGCAAAAACGTGGGGAAAAAACGCGGCTTCGCTCCCGTCGCGCGCCATAGGCGCGCGGTGGTCGCTCGCCGCGTTTGAACCGGCGCGCTTCGCGCGCCGGATGCTTCCCGTACGCCTTCCGCTGTCCCGCTCTCGAACGAACTTCTCTCTTTGCGGTTCGAACGGTCCCGAGCGCCGGCCGTCGCTCAAAGCGCGGTTTTCGCCTCGGGAGCGTTTATGCTCGCGGCGGGAATCGTTCTCTCGTATGCGACGGCGACGAGTGTTACAGACCGCCTGTGCGGTCGTTTCTGGCATCAGTGGTTGTGGAGATCCCGCCGCGGACGGTGAATCGCGGGGCAGTACCGCGTCGCCCACGTCGAAGCCCGTCTCCGCGTATCCGTGTCCGCCGGACGGGTCGGGCCGCGACGGGTACGTCTGCTCACACACCGTCGATACGGACGCTGCGAGCGTCTACGTGCTCCCGTCGGAATCTGTGACCGTGCACCACCGGAGTCGGTCGAGCTGACGCTTCACAACGACTCTTCGACCGAACTGATCCTCAACCCGTTCCAGTGGACGATTCGGCGGCAGACGACGCCCGAGTGGGAGACAGTCGAGCAGCGCTCGTCTGGGAACGGACGGCTCGCCCTCTCACCCGGAGCGACGCACAGTTGGACGCTCGGTGAGGTCGTCGATTTCGTTAGCCCCGAGACATCGCTCGAAGCGGGCACCTACACCGCCGCAATCGGGGTCCCCGACCCCGACGGTTCGGACTGGACGCGCTGTCTGGCTCTGATTCGTCTCGGTTAACTGGATTGTGAACTGTTCACTTTTCGCTCGAAAGATACGGAGACGGAGCGGAATATCACATATGATTTTGCATGTAAAAGTATATATCGGGAACTGGGGTAGAAGTAGTACTGCGACCGGTGTGGGTATATTCTCTCTCGGTCGCGGGGGAAGTTCGATAATATGTGGCAAGAGTATATCATTACGGTAGTAACGTTCGTCCTGACGCTCTCCATACTCCCGGCTCTGCGCGACCCGCACGCCCGTATTCCGCTGCAAACGTCCGGACTCACGACGCTCGGCCTCCTGGTGAAGGCCGTCATGTTCGGCTCGCTCGGGATGCTCTCTCCAGCGATCGGTGCCGGCTTCGGCTGTCTCATGTGGGGACTGCTCGCGTACTTCCGCTCCGGCGTCCGAGAGCGGCTGTCCGGGACGAAAGCGGTCGCGACCGAATCGGCCGTCGCCGACTACTCGGTCGCCGACGACTGACGGCGGCGACCGCAATTCGCTGTCGCCGTCGTACTCGCGCGCTCGCGCGGACTTTCGGTCACCCGAAGCGCGTCACTTTTGCGTCGCGGGCGACTCCGAGCGAGCATGAGCAAGCACACCGAGTTTCTGGCGGGCGAGCGGCCCGAGGACGTCCTCTTCTTCCTCCACGAGGACGCCGTCTCGAACCCCGGCGCGCTGGCCGACTACGCCGACGCCGTCGAGGACGGGCACGTCCTCGTGTTGCCCGGCGACGACGGCCGGAGCGCGTTCCAGTCGGCGACCGGCATCGATCCGATGGCGCTGGCCCGCGAGGCGATGGACACCGACGGGACGGTCCACGACGACCTGACCGGCGCGGACTGTCCCGTCGCCGAGGAGGAACCCGAAGAGAACCACACGACGCGATTCGTCTTCGCGTTCGCCGAGGAACAGAACGAGGACGTCGGCGGCCTCTACGCCGAAGGCGACGTGATCCACGCCTACGCGGTCTGTGCCTGTGGCGAACGGTACAGCGACAAGTGGGTCGCCGAGCAGTAGTCGACGACGCTACAGGAGGAACGGTTCGGCGAGACGGACGAGCAGCGCCTTCGGGAGTCCCGTGAGTATGCTTCCTTCGTGCGAGTATTTTATTCCCACTTCGTCGCGGGCCACGCCGTGGCGGAGGTGCTGGACACCGTCGAGGAGGAACCAGCCACCGACAACGCCGCCGACGGCGAGTAGCCACGACGGCGGGGTCAGAACCGCGAGGTAACCCGTCGCGGCGAGGACGAGGACGCCGAACAGCGCGTGGTCGGCGTAGTCGCCGACTGCGGCCTCAGCGAGGTCGGTAAGCAGTCGAAGCGCGAAGAACGCGACGGCCACACCGGCGGCGTAGGGGAGCGACCCGTCGAAGACGTACAGGGTGGCTCCGACGGCGGCGGCAGTGGAGAGTTCGCCGAGCAACGCCGCTCGGTCGGGGAGCCACGCGGGGAGGGCGGTGGACATCGACAGCTCGGCGTTCGGACGGCGGGCGTATCAGCGTTATGCGGACGAGAATGCGCGCCCGGGTAGCTATCGTTCTGTCTCGACGCCCTCGTCGTCTTCCTCGGGCAGCCGCCGGAACGCGTCGATGATAGCCTGTTTGGCCACCGCTCCCCGCGTCGTCCAGTGGTGGGCGTAGTCCATCATGTCGTCGTAGATGTCGGGCTTACAGCCGGCGGCCTTCGGGTGGCCGCCGCCGTTGACCTGCTGGGCGACCTCGTGGGCGCGTTCGAAGTTCTCGGTGCCACGGATCGACGCGGAGCCGGCTGGCTTGACGATGACGGCGGCGTCGGAGCCGCGCTCTCGCAGCGCCTCGGCGACCTCGTTCTGCGAACAGCGGCCGTAGGTGACGCCGACGGTCCACTCGCCGATCTCGCGCATCTCGGCGCGCTCGACGGCCTTCTCGATGAGCGCCTCCTTCTCGACGCGCTGCTCGGCGAGGAACTCCCGCACCTCCGGCGAGAGGTCGGCCCCGTGTTCGGCGACGGCGTCGATGTACTCCTCCGGCTCGGACCAGTACGAGAAGTCCGCGAGGTCGTCGCTGCGCTCGTCGTCGCGTATCCAGAGGTCGTGGTCGCGGGTGACGGCGGCGAGGTCCGCCCAGCGCTCCTCGAACTCGTGGTCCAGTTCCACGAGTGCCACGTCCGCGGTACAGACCTCGTCGCTCTCGCCGACGGTTCGCTCGACGCCCGTCTCGTCGACCGTCGCGCCGAGCTCGTCGTCCCATTGGTGGTGGTCGAACCAGACCACGCGCTCGACGCGAGCGGTGAGGTCCGGCAGGGCGTCGACGTCGGATTCGCTGTCGGGACAGAGGTCACAGACGAAGACGGTCGCGTCGGGTTCGGCGTACTCGGCGGTCCAGGCGAGCGCCTCCTGCAGTTCGTGCGGGCCGGCGGGCAGGAGCGCTCCCTCGCCGTGGGCCTCTCGGATCAGGGCCGTACAGGCCAGTCCGTCGGCGTCCGGGTCCGCGATGACTACGACGCCCGCGCCGGCGAGCGTCTCGGCGGCCTCGGCCTCGGCCTGTTCCTCCTCGAAGGAGTCGGGGAAGAAAAATCCCTCCCCGGGGAGTACGGATTTGCGGCCGACGGAGAGGCGGTCGTCGTCGATGAGCCAGTCGTCCATGCCCGTTCATGCCAGTCGCCGGCAATGAACCCCGCGGTCTCAGAGATACCACACCGCCTCGCCGGGCGTGTGGTGGCTCCAGACGTCGTCCGAACGCAGCAGTCGCGGGTCTCGCCACCGGAAGCGAGCGTTGGCGAGGTACGAAAAGCGGTCCCCGAGTTCGTCCGGGACCACGCGGCACCGCGAGCAGGCGGTGAACCCGTCTCGCGCGGCGTCAGTTTCCGGCGTGAAGACCTGTCGGGCCTCGTCGTCCGTCGTGTCGCTCTCGTCTGCGACCGTCAGGGGCTCTGTCGTTTGCGACCCCGGTCCGATGCGGTCCAGTCGGCCGTCGAACTCCGCCGCGAGGACGACGCCGTCCGCGCGGTAGCGGTCGTCGCCGTCCGCCGCTTCTCCGCTCCAGATGGTCGCCGACGTGTCGACGTACACCGGCGTCACGTCGTCGTCGTCCGCTACGAGCACGCTGTCGCGTCGATCGAACCCGGCGACGTCGTTGCGCCCGCGGATGCGGGTGGTCCCGAGAGGGGTCACGTCTCCGGGGAGTTCGACGTGTTCGAACGGGACCGTACAGGCCTGCGCCCGGGGCGACAGCGTCTCGTTCAGCGCCCACGGCAGGTCCCGCGGGAGTTCCGCGCCGACGAAGATATGCGTGTCCAATCGGTCGCCCCGGGGCACCGCCGCGACGAACGTGGTCTGCGCGCTCCATCCGCTGCTGGCGAGCCCGTAGCTCGCATCGAGTCCGCGACAGGCCTGCACGAGCGTCCACTGCGCGTCGGTCCCGGCGACGGCGACCGGCGTGCCGTCGGCCAGCGTCACCGCGATCTGCTCGACGTTGGCCTCGGTGGGCGCGAAGACGGCGACGTCCGCCGCCGTGGTGTCGTTGGTCCGGTCGAACGCGACGCTCTCGGGGAGCGGGACCTGCGAGTCGACGAAGACGGTCCAGTCCGCGAGGTCCGCGGCCGGCGGCGGCGACGTAGCCGGCGGCTCGGTCGAGAGGGCGTTACACCCCGCGAGCGATCCGAGGCCGACGCCGGTAGCCGCGAGGAAGGCGCGACGGGAGCGGGAGGGCATGTCTCGGCGTTCGACGGCACTACCCCTGTTCGTTTCGATGACTGAAAACTCGGTTAGAGCTACACCTGCTCCCGTTCCGGGTTCGCTTCGCCCTCCAACTGGCGAACCGTCAGGACCGGCATCTCCGCGTGCCGGACGATCTCCTCGGCGACGCTCCCGAGCAGGAAGCCATGGTCGCCGTGTCGGCCCCGCGTCCCCGTCGCGACCACGTCGGCGTCGTGTTCGTCGGCGTACCGGCAGATCTCGTCGGCCGGGTCACCCTCCCGAACGGCCGTGACGACGTCGTCGTCGGCCTCGGCGGCGGCGGTCTCCCGGACGAACGAGAGCGCGCGGCCGCCGGTGGTCGCGAGGGCCCGTTCCAGTTCCTCGCGGACCTCCTCGGGCGTGGATTCGACTTCGCCGGAGTCGACGACGTACAGCGCGTGGACGGTCGCATCGAAGTGCGCGGCCAGGTCGAGCGCGGCCTCGACGGCCCGCTGGGCGCTCCCCGAGCCGTCGGTCGCGATGACCACCGTTTCGAACATACGCCGGAGTACCGCGGGCACGACCAAAAAGCCGCTCCCTCGGCCCCGGGCGAGCGCGGAGAGCGACGCGCTGATGGGATGGCTTTTTGCCCGGGCCGGTCACAGAGACGAGTGATGGACATCGACCTCGTGCTCGTGCCGGTCGACGGGAGCGACCGGGCCGAGCGAGCGGCCGAGTACGCTATCGCCATCGCCGAGCGATACGACGCCGACCTCCACCTGCTGTTCGTCGTCGACGAGCGACTCAGGCGGGACATCGACGACGGGCTCGTCGACGCCGAGTCGGTCGCCGACGAACACCGCACGTTCACCCGGAAGATACGCGAGCAGTTCCGGGCGGCCGGTCACGACGGCGGCCTCGACACCTCGACCGCGACGGCGTTCTCGGAACAGCGACTGATGCAGACGCCGGGGGGCGTCATCTTGGACGCGGCGGAGGACGTCGGCGCGGAGTTCATCGTCGTCCCGCGCGAGGGCGGCGGCGAGGAGGCCATCGGCCGCGCCGCGCTGTACGTTCTGGAGTACGCGAGCCAGCCGGTGCTCTCCGTCTAGAGCTGGATCGCCATCTCGATCTCGAAGCTCTCGGCGTTGCTCGTCTCGAAGCCCATCTTCCGATAGAGCGCGATCGCGGGGTCGTTCCACCGCTCGACGGTGAGCCAGACCCGATCGATGCCCTCGACCTGTCCCTGCCCCAACAGCGTCTCCAGCAACATGGTCCCGATGCCCGCTCCCTGAAAGGCCTGCAGGACGAAGATGGCGAGTTCGTGCTCGTCGTGGCGGTCCGGGACGAGCGTCGCGTGCCCGACGGCGTGGCCGTCGTGGCGGGCGACGACGTTGACGCAGTCGTCTTCGAGGATCGTGTCGAGCCACTTCTCGATCGCCTCTTCCTTGACCGGCGGGATGCCCTGCGCGCGGTCGGCCGGGTCGAAGTCGAGATACATCTCGACGAGGCGTCCGCGTTCGGCGTCGTCGGCGGGAACGATCTCGATCTCGCGGCCCTCGGCGTCGGTGACGGTCCGCGGCGGCGCGGGGAACTCACCGGCCGGATCGTCGGGGTACTCTCTGGTCATCGGATGAGCGTGACGGGCGTCTGTGCGTTCAACAGGACGAACTCGACGATGGAGCCGAGTTGGATCTTCCCCAGCGTCGAGCGCTCGCCGCCGCCCAGCACGATGCGGTCGAACTCCTCGCTCTCGGCGATGTCGATGAGTCGGCTCCCCGGCGAGTCGCCCTCGATGCGTCGTATCGACGCCTCGAAGTCGGCCTCGGACAGCGTCGACTCGACCCGTTCCCGGACCTCGTCGGCGTCCGTATCCACCTCTTCGTTGTCGAAGATGGCGATGGTCACCTCGTCACCCGTCTCCTTCGCGCGGGCGATCGTCTCGTCGAGTGCGTGGTAGGAGAGTTCGCTCCCTCCGATCCCGAGCAGGACGTTCATACGCGGCCACTCGGCGGCGTCGCTCAAAAAGCCACCCCCACGACTGCGGCGTGTGAGACGACGACGCGCACGCTGCGGGCGATACGCTTTTTCCGCGCGGGGACACAGAGACGCCAATGACAGAGGGTGCGCCGCCGGAGGAGAGCGACGAGACGCCGACGCGGGTCGTCACGCCCCACGAACCGGACGACGAGAACGCGGACGCCGACAGCGAGGACGGCGACGCTGCGGGGAGCGACGCCGGAGCCGGCGGTGTCGAGACCGCCGACGCCGAGAATACCGACGCGGCGGCGGACGAAGCGCTCGGCGAGGGGGTCGCGCCGGCCGGCGACGTCCCCGAAGACGTCCGGAAGTACGAGCGGTTCAAGAAGATCGAGGGGGGTACCTACGACCGCGCCAACGAGTTCCTTCGCGAGCGGACGTACGTCACCGCCCGCGAGTGGGCCATCGCCCGTCTCTGTGCCGACTTCCGCACCGAGACCGGCGTCGAGATGACGAAGATCGGCGAGAACCTCCCGGAACTCGTTCCCTTTATGACGGACACGTACACGCCGCAGGCGGTCAATCAGGCCCGCGCGTCCTTCGAGGAGAAGGTCCGCAAGGCCGGCGCGACGTTCCTCTACGGCGCGATGTCGGACTTCTTCACCGCCGAAGAGCTCGACGACGTGATGTACGAGGCGACGGAGGTGGCGAAGTTCCTCCTGGAGGTCGAGGGCGTGGATCTCGCCGTCGAAGACGAGATGGAGGCCGAGGACCGCATCTCGACGGTCATGCGCGAAGTCCGCGAGCACTCCGCGGCGCTGCGTCACGACGAAGTCTGCTGTCCCGAGTGCGGTCACGAGTTCGGCGTCGACGAGAAGTGAGCCGACCGGGGGACCGTCGCCACCGTTATCCGCAGACCGGCTGAATTACGAGCGATGGAACCCCGAACGAAAGTCCTCCTCACCGACGGATTTCTCGCGGTTCTCTGTCTCGTACAGGTGTGGCTTAACATCGACGATGGTGTGTCGTGGCCGCTCGCGGCGCTGTTTACGGTCACGACTGTCCTCGCCATTTATGCCGGTGAACACGGCGCAACCGACCGACTTCCGGGGTCCAAGATTACCCGAACTGTCGCGCTTATCGTGGTGCTGGGCGCAGCGATCCTGACTGGTGGCTACCTCCTCGGCCCAGACCTGATCACGTCGATACTACTGGCGGGACTGGCCGGTCTCGGGGTCGGAATGCTCTGCTATCGCGCGTACTTCGGTCTCGTCCGGCCCGTTCCGCCGACGCGCTTAGAGCGGGTGTGAGAGGACGGGCGTGATCAGCTGACGCCGAGCACTTTTCCGCACTGTTTACACAGCCAGAGGTCGCGGATGTTCGCCCCGTAGCGGACGCGGGGCGGCCCGTTCCCGCCCTCGTCGAGCTCGATCTGCTTCACGTCGTCGTGGTCCAGTTCGTCGGTGGTCTCGGCCTCCGCGCCGCAGTTCTCACAGCGAACCATATCTGTCGATTCGTCGATATCAGATATCACCGCGGCGCGAGTGTGCGTAGATCTCGCACACACAATCCGACTACTGGAGGACTTCGCCGTCGGCGTCGCGGACGTTCTCGCCCTGGTGGCCGTAGAAGACGTCTTCGTCCGAATCGCGCTCGTAGACGGTCGTCCCGCGGACCATCGTCCACTCGGGGAAGATGCCCTCGAAGCCCTCGAAGGGCGTCCACCCGCAGTCGGTGTGGAGGGCCTCGCCGCGAATCTCGGTGGTCTCGGTGGTGTCGACCAGCACGAGGTCGGCGTCTTTACCGGGCTCGATCGCGCCCTTCTGTGGCACGTCGAAGACCTCGGCGGGGTTGGCGGCGGTGAGGTCTCGAACGCGCTCGTAGGTCAGGTCGGTATCGGGATCACGGGCTTCCGCCAGCAAGAGCGGCAGCACCGTCTCGACGCCGGGCACGCCCGACGGGGCGTCCCAGATACCTGCGTCCTTCTCCTCGCGGGTGTGGGGCGCGTGGTCGGTCGCGATCATGTCCACGGTGCCGTCGACGACCCGCTCGTAGACGCCGCGGCGTCGCTTCTCCCGACGCAGGGGCGGGTTCATCCGCCCGAACGTCCCCAACTCGCCGAGGTCCCGCCGCGAGAGCAGGAGGTGATGCGGCGTCACTTCGGTGGTCATCCCCGCGTCGGCGGCGATGTCGATGCCCTCCGGCGTGGACGTGTGGGCGATGTGGATGCGAGCGTCCATCCGCTTCGCGGCCTCGCAGGCCCGTTCGACGGCGATCGCCTCCGCCTCGGCGGTACGGTAGGCGCTCCAGGCGTCGGCGTCCTCGCGGGCGCGGGCGTCCTCGTTGAACGAGTCGGCGTCCTCGGCGTGGACCGTGACGGTGACACCGTTCTCCGTCGCCGCTTCGAGCGCGTCCTCGAAGAGATCCGTCTCGATGCCCATGTCGCCCGTCGAGTCGGCGAGGAACACCTCGCCGAGTGCGAACAGGCGTCGGCGCAGGAGGACGTTTGGGATCCAGTCGGCCGTGACGCCGCCGTTGATGCCCCAGTCGACGACGGAGTCGGCGGCGAACTCGGCCTTCCGGTCGAACGCCTCGCCGTCGACCGTCGGCGGGTCGGTGTTGGGCTGGTCGACCACCGTCGTCACGCCGCCCGCCGCCGCGGCGCGAGAGCCGGACTCCCACGTCTCCTTGTGGGGGTAGCCGGGCTGGCGGAAGTGAACGTGGACGTCCATCATTCCGGGTAACAAGCGCTTGCCCGTGGCCTCGACGGTGCGTTCGTCGTCGGGCGAGAGGTCCCGACCGACCTCGGCGATGGTCTCACCGCGCACCCGGACGTCCCGTTGCCGGCCGTCCGCGAGCGTCGCGTTGCGGATGAGCATATGCCCTGTCCGCCGGGGGCCTCCCTAAGTGTCTCGAAAGGCGCCGCCGACGATCGCGACAGCAGGCGGTCACTCCACCGTTTCGCGGACCGTGACCGTCCGGTCACCGACGAGTTCGCGTTCGACGGCGTCGACGACGGCCTCCGAATCGCCGACGCCGCCCGCACGCGCGATGCTTCCCACCGAATCGGGGGCGAAGGGAACGCCGAGCGCGTCGTACACCGGGTCGAGGACGGCGGCAATCGCCGCGTGGTCCCGAACGACGACGATGCCAGCGGTGAGTGCCACGTCCTGTCGGACTCGTTGTGCCAGCCCCACGAGTTTCCCGTCGGCCTGCAGTGAGTTGGTACCGGGACAGAAGGAGTCGGGCGGTTCGCCGTCGCGCGCTTCGATGCCGACCTCGGCGAGCGCACGCCGAATCGCCGCTGCCGCGCGGTCGTAGCGAGCGCCGATACCGCTCCGGCCGTCAGCAGTGGGTTCAGCTAGCGTGAACGCGACTGTCCTACCGGTGTAGGCGACGGCGCGACCGCCGACGCTCCGTTCGAGGATCGCGTAGCCCCGGTCCGTTGCGGCCGCTCGGGCGCGGTCGTACCCCTCGGCGCGGCGGTCCCGGCGGCCGAAGGCGACCTGTCGGTGCGGGGTCCAGACGCGAAGGGCCGGCGTCCCGTCGTCGGCCACTTGATCGGCCAGCTCCCGAGTACACGCGTAGTCGCGCTCGTGGTCGCTCGCCCGCCCGCGGAGGAGGCGCATAGCCGCCGTAGGGACGGCGAAGACTAAATGTCCCCGCCGAACGCCGTGGCTGGTGAGCGAGTGGCGAACAGGCGACACGCGGCGACCGCGACGGGGTGTGTCGCACTCCCGCGAACCCGTCGCGGCGGTGGTTAGCTCACGGGCCGGTGTGGTCTCCTCATCTGACTTGAACGCTCGGACGACAGGCACATACTCCGTGCTCGCTAATCCCCGTCGATGGCCGTCACCGTCCCGCGGGACGTACTCCACCGGTACTACCGCTTCTCGCTGTACAACTCGCCGTTCGACGCCCACGACAAGGGGCGTGCGATAGACCTCTATCCCGACGGCGACCGAGCGCCCTCGCCCGTCGCCGGCGAGGTGCTGGAGACGAAGCGGGTGCGCGCGCCGCCGAAACCCTACGCCGCCGCCGACGACCACCTGATTCTGGTCGACACCGGCGAGCACGTCGCCCGGTTGCTCCACGTGAAACCGAGCGTCGAACGGGGCGAGACGGTGACCGTCGGCGACGATCTCGGTGAACTCGTCCGCGCCGGTTTCTTCGCGCCGTGGGTCCCGAACCACGTCCACCTGGGCTTTCGCTCGCCCGACGCGAACCCCTATCGGGCGTCGGGATCGCTTCCGATTTCGGTCGGCGTCGACGTCGAACCGCTCTCGTGGAACGGCACCGGCACCGTCGCCGAGGCGGGCGAGACGTGGGCGCGCCTTGACAGCCCCGAGCATCCCGAACCCGGCGAGCGGTTCGTCGGGATAGCGAACGAGGGAGGCGACGAGAGCGGTACTGGTGGCGACGAGGGGGTCCTCGACGGCGGCCTCCCGCACTACGACGGCGGCGGGTTACTGGGTGGTGTAGGCAGCGAACGAGTCGCGTTCGCCGGCACTCGGGTCGGCACGGCCGACGGGCGAACGGTCGCGTGGGACGACGTGACCGTCTACGCGAACGGCGACCCGGTCACCGGCCTCGCGCTGTTCTGCTCGCGCGACGACGCGGGCGCGAAACTCGTCGGTGAGGGGGTCGAGTTGGCGGTCGGAGAGGACGTGACTGTGACGATCGAACGCTAGTTCTCGCCGTACTGCTCTCGGTGACGCGCCTTCGCCCGCGCGTAGGCGTCGTCGTTCCGAACTCGGTCGAGGTGGAACCGATATATCCGGGCAATGCGGCGTTTCTCCGGGTCGTACCATGTCCGCGGCTCCCGTTCTCGTCCGTCCTCGTACTTCTGCCCGCCCGGATACTTCGCGTAGCGCATCGACCGCGTCCACCCCATCTGGAGGTACTTCCGAGCCATGTCCATCCCGACGAAATCGTCCGCGTCGCGGTACTCCCGGTAGCGGTCGTGGATAGCCTGAGCCGCCTCGGCGGCCGGGCCGAGGTCCGAGATCGTCCAGTCGGGGAGCAGTTCGCCCTTGTACGGTTCTATCTTGAACGCGCCCCGCTCGTCGCTCGTGTGGCGGTAGCGCTCGGGATGCTCGCGGAAGTTCAGGTCGTACTCGGGACCGCCCTCGACCTCCGAGACGTCGCCGCGGACCGGCTCGCTCATTCGGCGAACTCAATGGCGTCGCGGTCGGTCACTTCGCCGAAGAGCCAGTCGGCGTGCTCCAGGGCGTACTCGCGGTGGTCCGCCTCGATGAACCCGACGGCGTCCTCGGCGAGGATCGGGCGGTAGTCGCGCAGGCCCGCGCTGGAGGCCGTATGCAGGACACAGACGTTCGCCAGCGTCCCGCAAATCACGAGGTCGTCGACGCCGTGAGCGTCGAGCCACCCCTCCAGTTGCGTCTGATAGAAGGCGTCGTAGGTGTGTTTGACGACGACCAGTTCGTCGTCGCCTTCGCGGGGGTCGAGGTCCTCGACCAGTTCCGCCTCCCACGAGCCTTCGAGGACGTGTTCGCCCCAGCGGTCGAACTCGTCGTAGTAGTGGGCGTCCTCGAACTGTTCGGGCGGGTGGACGTCCCGCGTGAAGACGACGCTCGCGCCCGCCTCGCGGGCGTCCGCGACCAGCTCCGCGACGGGGTCGACGGCCGCCTCGCTGTCCGGGGCGTAGAGCGCGCCGTCGGGGTGACAGAAGCCGTTCTGCATGTCGACCACGATGACGGCGGTGTCGGTCGGATCCAGTTGCATAGTCGACGGTTCGGTCGCCGCCCCTACGAACCTTCCCCCGGGCGTGTCACTTTTCACCGCGCCTCCCGTTGAGCCAGTAGATGCGCCGTCAGTCCGCCGTCCTCGTCTGCGCCGTGACGCTCCTGCTGGCCGGCTGTCAGGGGTTCGGAGCGTCCGAAACGGGAACGGAGACCGAGCGGACACAGACGCCGGACGCGGTGTTCACGCTCGAACTCGAAGACGGGACGAGCGGGGCGGAGGGCAACGGCGCGAGCGGCAGTTCGGCTGAGAGCGAGATCGCGCCGCCGGACCCGGAGCGCGACCGACTCGGCTGGGAGGGCGGCTACTGGCACAACGAGACCCTCGCCGTCACAACCGGCGACGGCCTCAACGAGAGCGAGCGACGAGCCGTCGTCGCCCGATCGATGGCCCGCGTCGAGTTCGTCCGCGGACTGGAGTTCGAGGAGCGGGTGCCGGTCGAGGTCGTCTCCCGCGAGGCGTTCCGCGCGAACCGAAGCCAGCGCGACGGCCCGGGCGAGGCGCTCACGCGGTTCGACAACGCGAAGTTCGAGGCGCTGTTCCTCGTCGGCGAGGATCGCGACTCCATCGCCGTCCAGGAGAGCACGCTCGGGTCGAGCGTCCTCGGGTACTACAGCCCGGCCGAGGACCGGATCGTCGTCGTCAGCGACTCGCCGACGCCGACGATAGACGAGGCGACGTTGGCCCACGAACTCGTCCACGCCGTCCAGGACCAGCAGTTCGGCCTCGGCGGCGGCGACGCCGCGACCCGAGACGCCTTGCAGGGCCGCAACGGCCTCGTCGAGGGCGACGCGGGCGCGACGGAGGCCCGCTACACCGCTCGCTGCGGCCAGCAGTGGGAGTGTCTGGAGGGCGAACCCGGCGGCGGCAGCGGCGGTGACGACCGCCACTTCGGGCTCTCCTTCCTGCTTTACTTCCCATACAGCGACGGCCCCGGTCTGATCGAGAACCTGTACGAACGCGGCGGCTGGGCGGCGGTGAACGACGCCTACGACGAGAAGCCGCAGGGTGCACGCGAGGTCATCGACCCGCGGGAGTACCCCGAGTGGGAGCCGCGCGAGGTGTCCCTCGAAGACCGGTCGAGCGAGGAGTGGACGCGAGTCAGGCCCTCGGCCGACCGCGACCGCCCGGACTACGCCGTCGTCGGTCCGTCGGCTATCGCCGCGTCGCTGGCGTACACGCTGACCGACGACTACAACGAGTCGGCCGTCGTCGATCCCCGAACGGTGTTCAACTACGAGGAGAACGGCTCGGTCGACGGCAGCGACCCGTACAACTACGCGCTGCGGTCGGCCGAGCAGTGGGACGGGGGCCGCATGTACGTCTACACCGACGGATCGGAATCGGCCTACGTCTGGCGGACCGCCTGGGAAGACGAGGCCGCGGCCCGGACGTTCGCGGAGTCGTGGCGGACCGTCATCCGACACTGGGGCGGGGCCCGCACCGCCGACGGGAACTGGGTCGTCGCCGAGGACAGCCCCTTCACCGACGCCGTCGCCGTTCACGTCGAGGGCGAGACGGTCACCGTCGTGAACGCGCCGAGCGAAGCGGAACTCAGAGAGGTCTACGATGCGTAGAGAGCTACTACTCGCACTGACTATCGTGCTGGCCGGCTGTACCGTCCCCTCCTTCGGCGGGAGCGGGAGCGACCACCCTGCGACCCCGGAGGGGGGTGACACGCTCGGCTGGGAGAACGGCTACTGGTACGACGACCCCGTGGACGTGACGACCGAGGACGGCCTCAACGCGAGCGAGCGCGAGGCCGTCGTCGCCCGGACGATGGCCCGTCTCGAACGGATACGCGAGCGGGAGTTCACGCAGGACGTCCCCGTCGAGGTCATCTCGCGGGCGGAGTACCGCAACCGCTCGCGGGGCAATCAGAGCGGGGCCGCCGGGCCGCCGGCGGACCCGTGGAACGATCAGGTGTGGGAGTCCCTGCTGCTCATCGGCGAGGACGAGGGGAGCAGCGAGGCCATCGACAGCGCGCTCTCGACCTCCGTTCAGGGCTTCTACTCGCCGAGCCGGGACCGCATCGTCATCGTCAGCCCGACGGAGACGCCGCAGGTCGACAGAGGGACGCTCTCGCACGAGCTCACCCACGCCCTGCAGGACCAGCAGTTCGGGCTGAACACCTCCGCTGAGACCCAGGACACCCAACTGTCGACGGACGGGGCCATCGAGGGCGAGGCCAACTACGTGCAGGCGCTCTACCGGAACCGCTGTGACCAGCAGTGGTCCTGTATCGAGAACCCCGAGGCGAGCGGCGGCGGTGGCGGCGGTAGCAGTAGCATGAACCCCGGACTGTTCACCGTCATCATCCAGCCGTACGTCTCGGGGCCGCGATTCGTCGACAGCATCCGCGAGGAGGGCGGCTGGGAGGCCGTCGACGCGCTTCACCGCCAGTACCCCAACAGCACCGAACAGGTCATCCACCCCGACCGCTACCCCGACGAGGAACCCGTCGAACTCACCGTCCCCGACCGCTCGAACGACGAGTGGTCGCGATTCGACCACGACCCGGTCGGCGACACCGTCGGCGAGGCCTCCATCTTCGCCACGATGTACCACAACAACCAGACCGACGCCGACCGCTACTCCTACGTGAGCGACCCCTCCGAGGGCTGGGCCGGCGACAAGGTCGTCCCGTACAAAGACGGATCCGGCGGCGGCGGCTACGTGTGGGTCAGCACGTGGGACAGCGAGGCGGACGCCCGTGAGTTCTCACAGGCCTATCGGGCCGCGCTGGTCGAGGAACACGGCGCGAGCCAACCGCGGGAGAACGTCTACGTCGTCCCCGAGTCCAGTTCCTTCGAGGACGCCTTCCGGATCACCCGGACGGGCGACACCGTTCGTATCGTCAACGGACCGACGGTCGATGACTTGAGCGCTATCCACCGACCCCAGTGAGGGGAGGCGAGTCGGTCAGCCCAGCAGCGATTGGTACGCTCCGCGGCCGAACGCCAGCACCGCGCCGACGCCGGTGAAGATCGCCGTCTCGTCGTAGGGCGGTCGAGAGACGGCGACGAAGCCGACGACGGTCGCGAGGATTCCCAACCCGACCGCGAGCCACGCCGCCTGTGCCGCCCGTCCGGTCAGTGGGGCCGCGTCGACCGGTTCCGGCGACACCGACAGAGAAGTGGGCGAACCGCGGCCGTCGAGTATCGCCGTCGGGTCGTCGGGGACGGCGTGTCGCCGCTCCTCGCCGTCGCTTCGTCTCCCCTCCGGACCGAGCGGAATCCGCGCGAGGACGAACCCGATCACTCGCGTCCGCGGCGTGAGCGCGTCGCCGAGCAACAGTAGTCCGGCCGCGAACAGGACGCCGCCGGGGAAGAAGGCGAACCGACGGCTGAGATACGCCCTCTCGGGCGCGTCCGGGTCGTAGTGGACCGTTATCTCCTCTCCGGTGCTATATCGATTCAGCACTTCCGCGGCCCGACCGCGCGCGTTCGTGTCGACCTCGCCGCCGAGCGCGACGTTCCGTCCGGTGTAGCTCCGGCCCTCGACCCGATACGAGTAGGTCACGTTTGGGCGGTAGTACTGGTCGCCGCCGAGGCGGATACCGCCGCCGACGCGCTGGGACGTCTCCATCTCGGCGGACTGTACCGTTCCAGCCGTCCGCTCGTAGGTCGTCGCCGCCACGTACTGCTGACCGGCGAACCAGCCGCCGAGGAGGAGCAACGCGACGGCGAGGAGGAGGGCGACCGACCGGCGGGGACCGAGCATAGCGTTCGTGACAGAGCGGCCGGAAGAAAAGGTTTCGACGCCGGGCGTCGTCTCGATAGTGGTATAGATGTCGACGTTCCTGACAGTATCTCAACTACACACATTCATATAGATTCAGTAACACTATCCGAGTATATGCAATCGACGACGCCCGTGACCGCGACGGATCGAACCGAGGAGACACGCGCCTGTCCGCTCTGCGGACACGAACTGGCGGCGAACGACGTGTACGTCCATCTGCAGGTCAGCCACCGCAAGAGCGCCATAAGCGATGCGCTGCTGCGAGCGACCGCGGACGGAGTCGATCACCCCGCCGTCGTCGAACGATAGTCACGGCGCGGCGGACGCGAGACGGCGACTCGTCGCCGCTGTCGCCGCTGTCGCCGCTCGGACCCGCGTCCTTTTTGAATCCCCGTCCGAAGGCGGGGTATGACCGACGAGTTCGACGTTATCTCGCCCGAGACCATCCGCGAGGGTCGGGCGACCGACGCCTACTTCGACCGGACGATGGAGGCTCTAGAGCACGCGGGGAAAAACCCCGACGTGGTCGCCGAGGTGACGGCCAGCCAGTTCGCCACCGGCGAGTGGAACCTCCTGGCCGGCCTGAAAGACGCCGCGGCGCTGCTGGACGGGCGAGCCGTCGACGCCGACGCGATCCCCGAAGGGCGACTGTTCGACGGCGGTCCCGTGATGCGCATCGAGGGGCCGTACCGGGAGTTCTGCCGGCTGGAGACCGCACTACTCGGCTTTCTCTCCCACCCGACCGGCGTGGCGACGCGCGCCCTGGAAACTCGCCACGCCGCGCCCGACTCGACGGTGCTCTCCTTCGGGTCGCGGCACGTCCATCCGTCGCTGGGCGCGATGATAGAGCGCTCGGCCCTGCTGGGCGGCCTCGACGGCTTCTCGAACGTCGCCGCCGAGGACGCGACCGGCCGGACGGCCGGCGGGACGATGCCCCACGCGCTGGTCATCTGCTTCGGCCGCGGCAACCAGGAGGAGGCGTGGCGGGCCTTCGACGAGGGCGTCCCCGCGGAGACTCCACGAATCGCGCTGACCGACACCTACAGCGACGAGGTGGACGAGGCGGTGCGGGCCGCCGAGACAATCGAGGACTTAGACGGCGTACGTATCGACACCACCGGCTCTCGCCGCGGCGACTTCCGGCACATCCTCCGGGAAGTCCGCTGGTCGCTGGACGCCCACGGCCACGGGGACGTGGACGTCTTCGCCTCCGGCGGGTTGGGTCCCGAGCAGTTACGCGACCTACGGGACGTGGTCGACGGCTTCGGCGTCGGCAGTTACGTCTCGAACGCCGACCCGCTGGACTTCGCGCTGGACATCGTCGAAGTCGAGGGCGAACTCGCCGCCAAGCGCGGGAAGTTGACTGGTAAGAAGGCGGTGTACCGCACCGCCGACGGCGGCCACCACATCGGCCTCGCCGACCGCGAGGCCCCCGAGGACGCCGAGTCGCTCATGGAACCGCTGATTCGGGACGGCGAGATCGTCCGCGAGTTCGACCTCGACGCCGCCATCGACCGCGCCGCCGCCGACGCCGAGGCGGTCGGGTTCACGAGCGAGAACGCCGAGGCGGAGTAAATCACCACTCGTCGCCGGCGACGCGGCCGAGCGTTTCTGCCGGTGACGCAACCGATTGGGAGGAATGAAAGGGGCCGGCCGGTCGCGGCGGAGAGGAGTCGCCTGCTCGACCCCTATCCGAGCGAGGCACGAGCGAGGATATGTCGAGCAGCGACCGCGACCGGCCGGGGGCTTTCTGATTCCGTTGGTACGCACTCCCATTTGGACAGAGCACAGAGGTTTAGACGACCAACCCCCAACGGAGGAGCATGGCAGACCGCATCATGAAGGTCAACGCGTACACGACGTTCGACCTGTTAGACGGCACGGTAGAGGGCCACGGCTTCGACGAGGAGGCGCTCGCGGTGTTGAACGTCACCGCGCCGCGGGAGAACCCCGACCACGTCTCCCTGCAGTTGGAGATGGACAACACGCAACTCGACGCCGTGAAACCCCACGCCGATTCGGTGACGCTCTCGGCGGACCAGGCCCGCGAACTCGCCGCCGAACTCGAAGAGTACGCCGAGAAAGTCGAGGCCGCGCAGTCCGAGTAACGGCCTTCTCTGGCGGTTTCCCGGTCCCGTGAACGACCCGCCACCTATTTGGCACGACAACGCATACCACCGTTCATGTCCACCGACGCACCCGGGAACCCCGCGGCGCGGGAACTGGGCTACTGCCCGTGCTGTGGCTATCGCACACTCCCGCAGGGGGCACCGGGCTCCTACGAGATGTGTCCGGTCTGTCACTGGATGGACGACCCCCATCAGTTCGGTGACGCCGACTACGTCAGCGACACGAACCACGTCTCGCTCTCGACCGCGCGCGAGAACTTCCGCGAGCACGGGGCCTGCGCGCCGGAGGAGGCCGACGGCTCCGTCGCCGCCGACGAGTTCGACCGGGACCCGAACTGGCCCTACGACAGGTGACGGCGGAGCTACTATTACCGGGTCGGTACACACTGACGATATGACCGAGGACCCACGGGCGACCCTCTCGCCGGAGGAGGCGTTCGGGCTGGTGGGCCACGAACTCCGCATCTCCATTCTCCGAGCGCTGGGCGAGGCCGAGCGACAGCGGCTCTCCTTCTCGGTGTTACGCGAGCGGGTCGGAGAGCGGGACAGCGGCAAGTTCAATTACCACCTCTCGAAGCTCGAGAGCCGGTTCGTCGCGAAGACCGACGACGGTCTGTACGCGCTGACCTATCCGGGTCATCGCGTCGTCGACGCGATTCAGGGCGGCGCGTTCCATCGACGGGACGGCCGCGACAGCGAGCCGCTATCGGGGTCGTGCATCGACTGCGGCGGCGGACTGGCCTTCACGTACAGGACGATCGAAGGCGGACGCGTCGCCTGTCGGGAGTGCGGGCTCCGTCACCTCCGCCATCCCTTCGACCCCGGCGGTCTCGTCGACCGGAGCGGCGACGAGATCGGCCGCGCCTTCGACAGAGTCGCGCGGTCGGCGTGGGCCAGGGCGCACGCGGAGTGCTGTCCGGTGTGTTCCGGCCAGGTCACGCGGCAGTTCAGCGACGGCCCGCCGGCGAAGGCCGTCGCGGTCCGGGGCCACTCCGTCGTCGTCGGCTACGACTGCCAGCGGTGCAGTTACCACAGCTACGTCCCGCCGGGAGCAGTACTGTTGACCCACCCCGGCGTCCAGGGCTTCTGTTACGAGAACGGGGTCGACCTGCGCGAGCGCCCGGTCTGGGAACTCCCGTTCGTGGTCGACCCGGAGGCCGTGACGGTCCGCGCGACCGACCCGTGGGCGGTCGCCGTTCGGGTCGCTCCCGGTGACGCGGAGCGGGTCGCCGTGCTCGACGGGACGGGCGCGGTCACGGCGTTCGATTAATCGTCGGCCGGGGCGGGCGGCGACTGCGCCTCGGGGTCGGCCGGCTCGATGTCGGCGTAGGCGACCGCCTGTTCGCCGAGTTCCTCGACCCGACCGCGGTCGCCCTCCGGCAGTTCGCCGTCGATGCCGTGAGAGCCGGTGACGGCCGCCTGATGGGGGAGTACCCACGCGTCGAGAGCGCGACAGACAGACCGGAGGTGGTCCAGCGCCGGAAGCGGGTAGCTCCCGCCGGCGACGACCAGCAGACCCACGGTCGTCGCCTCGAACTCGTCGAAGCCGGCGTAGTCCAGGGCGGTCTTCAGCGGGGAGGCGTAGGAGCCGTGGTACATCGGCGTCCCCAGCAGGACCGAGTCGGCGGCCTCGATACGGTCGGTCAGCTCGGCGACGCCCGCCGGGGGGTCGGCGTTCGGATCGAATACCGGTAATTCGTAGTCTCTGAGGTCCAGTAGCTCGGTTTCGGCGCCGCGGTCCGCGGCGGCCGCGAGCGCGCGTTCCGTGGCCAGTCGAGTGACGCTATCGTCGTTCAGGCTCCCGACGACGCCGACGACCAGCGGCCGGGACTCGGTTTCGGACATACGCGTACCGAGGGCCGACTGGCCCGTTAATGTTTGCAGAGCTACATTTCTGTCGGCGGCGTTACCGAAACTGCGT
This sequence comes from Haloarcula limicola, assembly GCF_010119205.1. NCBI lineage: Archaea > Methanobacteriati > Methanobacteriota > Halobacteria > Halobacteriales > Haloarculaceae > Haloarcula > Haloarcula limicola. Next base: position 1,762,884 of record NZ_WRXM01000001.1, on the reverse strand, counting down.
TCACCCGGCCAGCGAGATGTCGAGGTACAGCATGACGATCGCGCCGGCCATCAGCCCCAGCGTCGCCACGCGCTCGTGGCCGCTGCGGTGGGTCTCGGGGATTATCTCGTCGGAGATGACGAACAGCATCGCGCCCGCGGCGAAGCCCATCGCGTAGGGGAGGAGCGGTTCGACGACGGTGACGGCGACGGCCCCGAGGATCGCCAGCGGGATCTCGACGACGCCCGCTCGGACGCCCGCGACGACGGCGTAGAAGCGCTTGTCGAGGCCGGCGTTGACGGCGGCCACCGACACCGCCAGTCCCTCGGGGACGTTCTGGATGCCGATGGCGAGCATCAGCGAGAGCGCGCCGCCGAGCTGCGAGGGATCGGTCGCCGCCGCGCCGAACCCGACGCCGACGGCCAAGCCCTCGGGCATGTTGTGGAGGGTGATCGCGAGGATGAACAGGACGACGCCGGTCAGCCGTTCGTCCGACCCGGGGAGGGACTCCGCTGGGGCGGCGGCGTCCGTGCGCTTGCGACCGGTCAGCAGGTAGTGGGCGTGGGGCGTGAAGCGGTCCGCCTGGTCGAGGAAGAGCGCGCCGAGCGCGACGCCGAGTAGCGTCGGTATCGGGTTGCCCCCGGAGTACTCCTCGATACCGGGGAGGATGAGGCTCGTGAACGCCGCCGCCAGCATCACGCCCGCGGCGAACCCTAGTGCGATATCGAGTGCGCGCTCGGAGGGGTCGCGCCACACCAAGACGAGCGACGCCCCGAGGAGGTTCAGTCCCGCGATGACGATCCCACCGACCAGTCCCATCACGAGCGGGTCGGTTCCCACCAGCGACGCGAACGCCTCGACGAATCCCGACTGCATCGTCGGGACGTGTGCGGGGAGGTGATTTGTAGCTACCGCCGCGCGGGCTTCGGTTCGTGGGCGAAGCCCGCTCACCGAGACGCGGGACCGGAGGTTCCGCCCCACCCCGGAAGGCTTTTTTCCGCTCTCACCCAGGTGACGACGATGGAACGTGCCAGGCGCGGTGTCGCCCTCGTCGCGGTCAGCCTCCTGCTGTTCTCCAGCACGCTCGTCGCCGGTGCGGTGACGGCTCCCGACCGGGGCATCGGCGGCGAGAGCTACGATACCGCAAACGCCAGCACGAACACTAGCGCGAACGTCACCGGAACGCTCGTCGGCTCTCACGGCGGCGGTCCCGGCTGGCACGGCAAGGGCAGCGTCTACCTCATCAGAGACGGCGCGATCGCGTGGCAGGAGGGGAGCGCCGACAGCTACTTCGACGTGACGCGGCTCCCCAACGGAACGGTCATGGCGGGGTTCATGCACTCGGGCTACGAGACCGGCTGTGCGCCCTACGACGCGCCGTGCACCAAGACCGGCTTCCGCATCATCGACCCTCACGCCGCTGGCGGGCCGACGGTCCTCAGCGAGTACGCCTTCCCGGTCCGAACCGGCAAGAATAGTGAGACGCACGACGTCGAGCGGCTGGAACCGGGCGTGTTCCTCCTCTCCGACATGGAACACGAGCGCATCTTCATCCTGGAGGACGGCGAGATAACGTGGCAGTGGAACGCCTCGCGGTTCTACGACGCGCCGCCGGACGCGACGAGACACGACTGGCTCCACATCAACGACGTGGACGCCATCAGCGACACGCGCTATCTCGTCTCGGTGCGCAACTCCAACCAACTGCTCGTCGTCGAGCGCGGCGAGGGCGTCGTCGAGGTCGTCAACGCGGACCGCGGTACCGACGACGAGGCCTGCAGGGGCGGCGGCAAACAGCTCCTGGACTTCGACGACGACGGCGAGGTCCGCTGTGGCGACCCGAGCGTGATGGACCACCAACACAACCCCCAGTGGCTCGGTCCCGGCGCGATACTGGTCGCCGACTCGGGCAACGACCGCGTGGTCGAGCTCCACAAGCGAGGCGACCGCTGGGTGCCGGTCTGGTCGCTCGAGAGCGCCGGCGGCATGGACCTCAACTGGCCGCGGGACGCCGACCGGCTCGACAACGGTAACACGCTCGTGACGGACACGCTGAACAAGCGCGTCTTCGAGGTGACGGAAGACGGCACCGTCGTCTGGAGCACCGGAACGCCGAGCAACTCCCCGATACCCTACGAGGCCGAGCGGCTCCCCGAGGGCGAGCGCGCCGGCGCGACCGCCTACGAGCCCTCGGGTGAGGGGGTCCAGACGGTAGATAACGGCATTCCGGGGCTCTCGCTCGCGCTGATCGGTCTCCGGGCCGTCGCCCCACAGACGCCGTTCTGGTTCGTCGAGATCCACCTGGCGGTCTCGCTGGTGTCGCTCGTCGGCGTCGTCGTCGGAAGCGCGGACTGGTTCCGGCAGCGGCGATAATCACCCGCTCGTCCGCCGGCCGTATCGGCGGGCGAGACGGCGCATGACCCGTGATTCGGCTTTCTGCAGGAGATCCGAGGCGGTGCTCGCCGCGCAGCCGAGCTCGTCGGCGACCGCCGCGACGCCGGCTTCGCGGGGCACCGAGTAGAATCCCAATTCGGCGGCGACCTCGACGGCTTCGAGCTGGCGATCGGTCAGGTCGCCGACCACCGGGGCGTGTCGCCGGTCGTACTCGCCGATGGCCTCGACGGTCACGTCGATGTCTTCGGGTAAGGACGAGAGCGTCGTCTGCAGGTCCTCGCCGGTGCCCACGAGCGTCATGTGGAAGGCGGCGTCGCTGTCGTAGACGACGGGCGGGACGGGGACGACGCTCAGGTCGGCGAACGCCTCGCGCCACGAGCGGTCCGCCGGGAGGGTCTCCTGGCAGACGTAGGCGTAGAACGCCCCGTCGTCGACCGGCGTCAGGTCGTACCAGCGGATCGACTCGACGGAATCGAGCGCCGCCGCGTACGGCTCCAGCTCGGCCTCGACGTAGAACAGCACGTACTCGACCGACCGGTCGCCGCCGATGCCGGTCCAGGCCTGTAGCTCCTCGTACTCGACGACGTCCTCGTCGCGGATGAACGCCTGCATCGGGTGGAGCATCCACCGCGGCTGGCGGAGATAGACGTCGAGGTACTTCACGGTGGGTGCTTTGCCCGATGAATATTTAAATCGCCTAGTAGAGCCGGGACAACGTCCACGCGCTCACACCGACAAGCGACGCTATGGACCTGTCGCTACCGCTCGTCGCGTTCGCGGTGGGATTCGCCGCCGAATCCGTGAATCTGGTCGGGATCGCGTCGAGCGCGCTCGGGTGGACGAAGTACTGGCCGCCGGGCGAGCGCGGATGGCGGTACTACACGCACTGGACGCTCGAACAGACGTTCAACGTCTCCCTCCTCGTCGTCACGTACTTCGGCTGGAACAGCCTCGGCTTCCCGACGCCGGCGCTCGTCGCCGGTGCCGTCTGCTTCGCCGTCCCGTTCGCCGGCGCGCTGCTCGCCGGACGGGGCCTCGGGAGCGAGGAGACGATGGGGCTCGAAGGCGAGCTACGGACCGGCGGCTGGTACCGCTACTCCCGCAACCCGCAGTACGTCTGCTACGTCGTCGCGACGGTCGGGTTCGCCGTCTTCGCGGCGACGCCGCCGGTGTTCGCGCTGTGCGCCGTCTACCTCCTGTCGTGGGTGACGCTCCCGTTCGCGGAGGAGCCGTGGCTGCGCGAGCAGTACGGCGAGGCCTACGAGCGATACGCACAGCGGGTGCCGCGCTTCGTCGGTCCCGCGTCCGTGCGAGCGCTCGCGGACCGACGGTCGGCCGCGGACGCCGAGTAGCGTCAGAACGGGTCGCCGGTCCCGACCAGCCGCCGCATCTCCATCGCCGAGGAGAAGTCCTCCCGGGAGACGACGTGGACGCCGTCCGGCCCCTCGACGAGGGCGGCGCTGGCCCGGGCGGTGTCGAGTTCGACCAGCGCGTCGAACGCCGACATGTCGGCGTCGAGTCGGGGGAGGTCCGTCTCCATCAGGTCGCCGACGGTGTCGGCCGCGCGCTCGGCCTGCGAGAGCGCCCGGAAGTCCGCGACGGTGACGACGCCGACGACCTCGCCGCCCCGCGTGACCGTGAACTCCGTCGAGCGGTCGGCGAACATCCGGTCGACGAGGTCCTCGACGCTGGCGGCGGCGTCGATGGTCAGCGCCGACGGCCGGGCCACGTCGCCGACCGTGAGCCCCTCCAGGAGGTCCGACAGGGCGACCGTTCTGGATTCGCCCGTGGCGGCGGCGTAGATGAACAGCGCGAGCAGTAGCAGGATGGGGCTGAAGGAGAGGACGCCGAAGACGGCGAAGAGGACGGCGAAGAACGTGCCGATGCGGGCGGCGATGCGCGTCGCCGAGGCGTACGGGCGGTTCCGGGCCAAGAGCGCCCGCAGGACGCGCCCGCCGTCCATCGGGAACGCGGGCAGCATGTTGAACCCCGCGAGGACGAGGTTCGTCACGCTCAGCCAGCCGACGACGAACAGCGAGACCGTCGCGCTGGTCGGCAGCGCGAACAGCCCGGCGTAGCAGACGACGCCGACCAGAATACTGGTTATCGGGCCGGCGACGGCGATCCAGAACTCCCGGTTCCACTCTCTGGGCATCTGCTTGAAGCTCGCCAGCCCGCCGAGGATCCACAGCGTGATGGACTCCACTTCGAGGTCGTAGCGCATCGCCGCCCAGGCGTGGCCGAGTTCGTGCAGCGTGACGCTGACGAACAGGCCCACCGCCGCGAGCGTGCCGACGAGCCACGGCGTCGTCCCGGCCTGTAACCGGGCGAGGTCCAGTTCCGTTCCGACGAGTCCGCCCACGATACCGGCGTAGAGCTCTATCTGTGCGCCGCTGCCGATGAGCCACGCCAGCACCGGCAGAAACACCAGTAGCGAGATATTGACGCGGATGGGAATACCCCACACCGTCGTGATACGATAGTTTCGCACGAGCGAGGAAAGGGGTGGCTAGCAGTAATAGCTTCGGCCGAACCGGGCGACGAGAGCGGGTCCGGCGGCGGCGACCGGTCGGCCGCCGGTACTCACGGAATCGCGACCGACTCGGCTTCGCCGTCACCGTCGTCCGCATCGCCGCCGCCCTCGTCACCGTCGTCGTCGCTGCCGACGTCCGGCGCGATGGCCGACAGCGCGTCCGCGTCGGGACCGTTGACGACGGTCACGGTCCGGCCGTCGCGGACGACCCGGAAGGCGTCGCCGTAGGGCGCTTCGTCGGGGATGCGCCACGTCTCTTCGCCGACGGACTCGCCGCCGTGGCCGTCGAGGACCCGCCGGTAGGCGTCGGCGAACTGCCGGGCGTCGTCCTCGCTGTCCCAGGCCGTCACCCAGACGTAGCCGGACGCGTCGCCGTTCGCGTACAGCGAGATGCGGTCGTTGGCCCACCCCTCGGAGGGGGCGCTCGTGTAGTTGTACGTGTCGTAGTCCCCCGAGTCCGGCGAGAGCACCTGTCCGCTGTCGATGACGGGGATATCGTACTCGCGGTCCTGATACCAGAACATCGAGTAGAGCCACGCTTCGCCGAGCGTGTCGGTGGTGAACCGCTCCCAGTCGCCGTCGATGGGCTCGCGCCGATCGAGCGACGCCGGCCGCTCGTCCGGGTACCGTTCGGGGTGGATCGTCTGCTCGGTCGAGACGGGCGGCGAGTCGTAGGCGGCGTCGACGGCGTCCCACCCGCCGCGCTCCCGGATGTCGGCGACCAGCGCCGGGCCGTCCGAGTACGGCTGATAGCCGGTGAGGTAGACGCCGAGGTTGACGCCGTCGGGGCCGTCTGCGTCTCCGGCACTCTCGTCGCCATCGCCGCTGACCGAGGCGGACGCGTCGCGGGGCAGACACTCCCACGTCCCGTTCGCACAGCGGGCGTCGTAGCGGGCCATCACGTAGTTCGCGTCGCCCTCGACGAGACCGAGGAGGCCGGTTCGGGCGTCGCTGCTCAGCGTCGGCGACCGAAAGGCCGAGTCGAGCAGGCCGGTCTGGTGCTGCAGGGCGTGGGTGAGCTCGTGGACGAGGATGCCTTCGTCGACGCTCGGGTCGTCGGGGTCCTCGACGACGAGGACGAACCGGTCGCTGCCGACGGCGTAGAACCCGCCGACGGCGGCGCTCTGCCCGCCCGTGACCACGTCGTAGGCGTCGGTCTCCTCGTCGACGATGAACGTCGCCTCGTACACCTGATTGTAGTACCGCGTGCCGACGAGGCGCTGGAAGGTGTCTTGGGACTGATTGGCGGCGTAGGCCGCCCGGGAGACCACGTCGAACTCGACCGGCCGCTCGAACTCCCGTTCGCGGATCGCCTCGACGCGGGCCATCGAGCGAGCGACCAGCGCCCGCCGCTCGGCCTCTGAGAGGCCGTCGCCGGTCTCCACGTCGAGCGACTCGTTCGCCCAGTAGCCCCGTTCCCAGCCGAGCCGGTCGCTCTCGGGGTCGGCGAGCGAGGCAGTCTCGTCGGTCGCCGTCTCGCCCGTCGGGGGCTCCGGAGTCGCCGTCTCGTTACCGGGCGTCTCGGTCGGTGACGGTCCCGCGGGCGGCGTGCCATCCTCACCGCTCGAAACGCCGACCGAGAGGTCGTACGGGCCGGTCCCGTCCAGATAGCCGTAGACGACCAGATAGTAGGTGCCGTTCGTCCCCGCCAGGTGCGAGATGCTCTCGCCGTCGGTCGACGACGTGCTCGCCTGAAGGACGGTCCGCTCCGGCCCGATCAGCAGGAGTTCGAGGTCGCCGCGGGCGTGCGAGAACTCGATCTCGGCCGAGAGCGTGTCGCCCTCGCTCAGTTCGACGGCGTAGACATCGAGGTCGTTCTCGGTGACGTTCAGGCCGGTGTAGTTCCCCGCCTCGACCGGCGTCGCCGTCTCGAAGTCGTCGTTCGGCTCGAACTCGCCCGCCGCCGGCGACGGTCCGGCCCCGGCCGTATTCACGCGCAGGTCGTAGGGGCCGCTCGCCCCCTGGAAGCCGGCGACGACCAAGTAGTAGGTCCCCGCCTCCGGGGCGACCGCGGAGACGCTCTCGCCGTCGGTCTCGGAGACGCCCGCCTGGAGCGTCGACCCGTTCGGCCCGAGCAAGAAGAGGTCGAGGTCGCCGCGGGCGTGCGAGAACTCGATCTCGGCCGAGAGCGACTCACCGGCGTTCAGTTCGACGGCGTAGACGTCGAGGTCGTTCTCGGTGACGTTCAGCCCCGTGTAGTTTCCGGGCTCGAGTTGCGTCGCGTTCTCGAAGCTGTCGTTCGGTTCGAACGCCGCCTCGTCGGTCTCGGTCTGTGCCGCCGCGGTACCGACGGCCATCGTCGCGGTCACCGCGGCGAGACAGACGGCGAGGGCGATCGTCACCGTTCGGACGCGTGTCTGGGAAGTGAGAGTCATGGCTGGAAGCGGTCGTCTCCGTCGCTCGGATAGGCACTGTCAGGGCTGCTCGGCCATTAGTTATGGAGCGCGCCCGGCGACTAAGCCGGGCTTATCGTCGCGTCGGAACGCAAGAATCAGGCGGTGGCCGCGCCGACCGCCCGTATGGTCGATTGGGACGTGTACCTCGTGACCGGCGAGTCGCTGTCGGACGGCCGGTCCACCCACGAGATAGTCGAGCGAGCCATCGAGGGCGGCGTCGGCGTCGTACAGCTGCGCGAGAAGGACCTGCCGGTCCGCGAACGCTACGAGATGGGCAGAGAGCTACGGGAACTGACCCGCGAGGCCGGCGTCGCCTTCGTCGTCAACGACCGGGTCGACCTCGCGCAGGCGCTGGACGCCGACGGCGTCCACTTGGGCGACGACGACCTGCCGGTGTCCGTCGCCCGCGAGCTGCTGGGCGAGGACGCGCTCATCGGCCGCTCCGTGTCGTTCGTCGCGGACGCCGAGGCGGCCGAAGCCGCCGGGGCCGACTACCTCGGGGTCGGGACGGTGTTCCGAACCGGGTCGAAGACCGACATCCCCGACGAGGAACACGGCGTCGGCCCGCAGCGAGTGGCCGAGATCGCCGCCGCAGTCGACATTCCCGTCGTCGGCATCGGCGGCGTCACGGCCGAGAACGCCGCCGACGTGGCCGCCGCGGGAGCCGACGGCGTCGCGGTCATCACCGCCATCACGCGAGCCGAGGACCCGAAAGCGGCGACGGCGGCGCTCCGGGAAGCCGTCGAGCGGGGGAAACGCGAGCGCGAGGCAGGGGCGAGTGGCGGCGACGGCGAGTGAGCGCCGCGAGCCTCACTCGGTCAACTTCCGCCGCAACCGCCGCTCGTCGACGCGGTACTTGAAGGCCGGCGTCCCGTCCAACAGGACGTAGGGGACTCGCTCGCCGTACTCCTCGCGTAGCTCCGGGTCGCCGTCGACGTCCACCAGCGACAGCGAGAGGGCGACGCCCTCCTCGTCGGCGACTCGCTCGATCGTGTCGATCGCCTCCTCACAGAGGTGGCAGTCCTCGCGCGTGTACACCGTGACCGACGCGTCACTCATCGCTCGCCCGTTGGGTCCCGAGCGCTAAATGTCCTGCTGGGCGGGCCGACGGGTTTCTGTGTGTCCGACCCGAACCGTCTCCCATGTCCGGTTGGACCGCCGCCGAGATGCCGTCGCTAGAGGGAGAGACCGTCGTCGTCACCGGGGCCAACAGCGGCCTCGGCTTCGAGGGGACCGAGGCGTTCGCCCGGCGGGGCGCGAGCGTCGTGATGGCGTGTCGGAGCCTCGAACGGGGTCGAGAAGCCGCCGCGGAGATTCGGCAGTCGGTCGACGACGCGGACCTGGACGTCCGCGAGTGCGACCTCGCCGATCTGGAGAGCGTCGCCGCGTTCGCCGACGGTCTCGGGGAGGCCTACGACGGCGTCGACGTCCTCTGTAACAACGCCGGCGTGATGGCGATCCCGCGACAGGAGACGGCCGACGGCTTCGAGATGCAACTGGGCGTCAACCATCTGGGTCACTTCGCACTCACCGGCCACCTCCTGCCGGCACTCCGAGCGAGCGAGGGCGAGTCCCGCATCGTCACGCAGTCCTCGGGGCTGCACGAACAGGGCGAGATGGACTTCGCGGACCTCCAATCGGAGCGAGAGTACGACAAGTGGGACGCCTACGGCCAGAGCAAGCTGGCGAACCTCCTCTTCGCCTACGAACTCGAACGGCGACTGGACGAGCACGGCGTGAGCGACCTGCTCAGCGTCGCCTGTCACCCGGGCTACGCCGACACAGAACTCCAGTTCCGCGGCCCCCGGGAGAGCGGGTCGTCGCTGCGGATGCTCGGAATGCAAGTGGCCAACGCCGTCCTCGCCCAGTCCGCCGAGCAGGGCGCGTTGCCGATGCTGTACGCGGCGACGGCCGACACCGTCATCGGCGGCGAGTACGTCGGTCCCGGCGGCCTCATGGACATGCGCGGTTCGCCGGAGTTCCAGCAGTCCAGCGAGGCCTCCCGAGACGAGGCCGACGCCGAACGTCTCTGGGACGTCTCCGAGGAACTGACCGGCGTCGCGTACGACTTCGAGGCGCTCTGAGCGCGCAACCACACCTTTTTCGGCCCGCGAAGGACAAGCCGAAGTCGATGGAAACCCCTGTAATCGTCGCCAGACTGTTGGCCGGGTTGGCGCTCATCCTCGCCAACGGATTCTTCGTCGCCATCGAGTTCGCGTTGACCCGGGCCAGGCAGTTCAGCGAAGAGGAGTTCATCGGCGACGGTCACCCGGCGCTGGAACGCGCGTGGGAGATGACGAACAATCTGGAGATCTATCTCACCACCTGCCAGGTCGGCATCACGGCGTCCTCTATCGCGGTCGGTATCGTCGCCGAACCCGCCCTCGCGGCGATATTCGAGCCGATATTCGCCGGGTCCCGACTGGCCGGTATCGGGCTCGGTGCCGGTATCGCCTTCCTCATCATCAACCTCGTCCACCTGACCCACGGCGAGCAGACGCCGACGTATCTCGGCGTCGAGCGAGCGCGGTTCGTCTGTCGGTACGGCGCGAAGCCGCTGTACTGGTTCAACTGGATCATCTCGCCGATCATCACGCTCGGCGACGCCGTCGCGAAGTGGACGCTGAAGCTGTTCGGCGTCGAGATGACCGGCGCGTGGCTCGAAACCGAGATGGACTCCATCGAGTCCCGCGCGGAACTGCGCAACGAACTCGACAGCATCCTCTCGCAGGGCGACATCCCCGAGGAACGCCGAGAGGAGGTGCTGGCCGCGTTCCAGGTGGGCGACCGCGAGGTCCGGGACGTGATGGTCCCGGCGGCGGACATCGTCTCGCTGTCGCTCACCGACGACGGCGAGGCGAACGCCCACCGCGTCGCCGAGACGCCACACACGCGGTATCCGCTCGTCGACGGCGGATTGGACGAGTTCCTCGGCATCGTCTACGTCCCGGAACTGTTCAGAAAGCAGGACGAGGACGCCAGAGAGGGGACCCCTCTCTCCGACGTCGACCTCGAGGAGGTCGCCGCACCGCCGATGACGGTGACTGCCGACACGTCGGTCAGCGACGCGATCGACCGATTTCAGGCCGAGAACCAGGAGCTGGCTTTCGTCGTCGAGGACGGCGAGGTCGTCGGGATGATCACCGTCACCGACCTGCTGGAGGAAGTGGTCGGCGACATCCAGGACCCGATGGACGCGAAAGCCGGCGTGGAGTGACGCGGTCGAGTTCGCGAGTCGCTCCGACCGACTAACGCGGCGGCGTGTAGAGGTTGAGCGTCTGTAGCGGTGCCTCGCCGCCGTTCTCGATGCCGTGGCGCTCGCCCGAGTCGATGCGGAGCAAGTCGCCCGTCTCGACGCGCTCTTCCTCGCCGTCGACGGTTACCACGCCCGTTCCCGAGACGACGAACAGCCACTGGTCGCTGTCGGCGTGGTAGTTGTCGGGGCCGCCGACGTGCTCGCCGGGGCCGACCGTCATCTCCGCGACCTGCGCCTCCTCCGTCTCCATGACGACCTCGAAGTAGCGGTCGAAGTCGAGACGCGTTCGCTCCATGCCGGACGGTCGCACGGCGGCGACGTGTCGGTTTCGGAACTGCGAACGGCCGGGTCCTGCTGTCCGCCGTCAGCGCTCGATACATCAAAAATCCGTGAAGATAGATAAGGCATAACATATTATAAAAGACATAGATTATGGACAATATCGAGGGACGTGAGCGGTTCTAATATATTATCCATTACTGATAGCTTCGAACGATTCATAAGCCGTATCGAACAACGTAGAGATCGTACACCATGTCTACAGCCGACATCCGGAGCGTTCTGCGCGGCGGCGGAGATCGGTTCATCTACCTCTCGTCCGCGCTGGCCGCGCTGAACGGCCTGCTGTTCGGGTTCGACACGGGCATCATCTCGGGGGCGTTCCTCTACATCAACGACACGTTCGCCATGTCGCCGCTGGTCGAGGGCATCGTGATGAGCGGCGCGATGGCCGGCGCGGCGGCGGGCGCGGCCCTCGGCGGGAGGCTGGCCGACACGCTGGGACGGAAACGACTCATCTTACTCGGCGCGGCCGTCTTCTTCGTCGGCTCGCTCACGATGGCCGTCGCTCCCACCGTCCCGGTGCTCGTCGCCGGGCGGCTGATCGACGGCGTCGCCATCGGTTTCGCCTCCATCGTCGGGCCGCTTTACATCTCCGAGATCGCGCCCCCGCGCATCCGCGGGTCGCTCACCTCGCTGAACCAGTTGATGGTCACCGTCGGCATCCTCGTCTCCTACTTCGTCAACTTCGCGTTCGCCGACGCCGGCGCGTGGCGCTGGATGCTCGGCACTGGGATGATCCCCGCCGTCGTCCTCGCAATCGGGATGCTGAAGATGCCCGAGAGCCCCCGCTGGCTGTTCGAACACGGCCGCGAAGATGAGGCCGCGGCCGTCCTCCAGCGGACCCGACAGGGCGACATCGACGAGGAACTCGCCGAGATCGAGGAGACCGTCGAGAAGCAGTCTGACACCGGCATCCGAGAGCTCCTGAAACCGTGGCTCCGCCCGGCGCTCGTCGTCGGTCTCGGGCTGGCCGTCTTCCAGCAGATCACGGGCATCAACGCGGTGATGTACTACGCGCCGACCGTGCTCGAATCGACCGGCTTCGGCGACGTGACCTCCATCCTCGCCACGGTCGGCATCGGCGCGATCAACGTCGCCGCCACCGTCGTCGCCATCGCGCTCATCGACCGCGTCGGCCGCCGCCGCCTCCTGCTGACGGGTATCGGCGGGATGATCGCGACGCTGGTCGCCCTCGGCGCGGTGTTTTACCTCCCCGGGTTCGGCGACATGCAGGGGGTCCTCGCCACGGGCAGCCTGATGCTGTTCGTCGCCTTCTTCGCCATCGGACTGGGTCCCGTGTTCTGGCTCCTCATCTCCGAGATCTATCCGCTCGCGGTCCGCGGCGGCGCGATGGGGCTGGTCACCGTCGCCAACTGGGGCGCGAACCTGCTCGTCTCGCTGACGTTCCCGATGCTGACCGCGAACGCCGGCAAGCCCCAGACGTTCTGGCTGTTCGGCGTCTTCAGCCTCGCCGCGCTGCTGTTCTCCTACCGGTACGTTCCCGAGACGAAGGGGCGGTCCCTGGAGGCAATCGAGTCGGAACTGCGCGAGAACATCGGCACCACCGAAACCGCTGACTGAGCGGACGCGGCCGCCGCCGGCGATCCGCGTCACACGAGCGCCCGACGGCCGTCTGACGAGAGTATTTATCCGGCCACTCCCTGAGACGAACCCGATGAACGAGTCGTTCCTCGACCTCGACGAGGTCGAAATCGAACTGGAGGAGGCGGCGCTGGAGGCGCTCGACGAGAAGGCGTTCAAGGAGCACCGCGACAACCGCGACGCCGCGATCCGGGATCTGCTCGACGAGTGGCTGAAGGCACGCGACAGCGACGGAGAGTGAAGTGAGCCGCGGCCGCTGACCGGTGGCTGTTCCGTCGGGTTCTACTCTCGGTGGGGAAGGCGGGGCTACGTGTGGAACTCCGGTCCAACGGAAAGCGACGAACACAAACGGAGCGCGGCGGTACCGAGAGCCACATGGACGTTCGCTTTCTCGGCGGCGCTCGCGAGGTCGGCCGGAGCGCTCTCCTCGTCAACGACCGCCTCCTCCTCGACTTCGGGACGCTGACCGGGAACCCACCGCAGTTTCCGGTCGAGACGCCCGACCCGGACGCGGTCGTGGTCAGCCACGGCCACCTCGACCACGTCGGATCGGTGCCGTCCCTGCTGTCCGGCGACCGCCGCCCGCCGATTCACTGGACGCCGCCGACGCGCGAACTCGCGCTGACGCTCGCTCGCGATACGCTCAAGCTACACGGCGTCTCGTCGAGCGGAGCGAGACGAGGCTCGCGGGACTACCGGTCCCGCGGCGGCACTTACGACTGCCCGTTCACCGAGGAAGAGGTACGACGCGTCACGCAGGTGTCGGAAACCCACGGCTATCGAGAGCGGTTCGAGGCGGCCGGTCACGAGGTGACGTTCTACAACGCGGGCCACATCCCCGGGAGCGCCCACGTCCTCGTCGACGACGGCGACACACGGCTGTTCTACACGGCAGATTTCCACACCGAGGACCAGCGGCTGGTGGCCGCCTCGACGGCCCGCCCCGACGCCGACGTCGTCGTCTGTGAGAGCACGTACTCCGACGTTCACCACGAGGAGCGCCGGCGCATAGAAGCGCAGTTCGCCGAGAGCGTCCGGACGACGGTCTGGCAGGGCGGCACCGTCGTGGTCCCCGCGTTCGCTATCGGCCGGACACAGGAGATGCTGCTGGTCTGTGAGGCGAACGACGTCGACTGCTACGTCGACGGGATGGGCAAGGAGGTGACGAAGATGCTCCGCCGTCACCCCGAGTTCGTCCGCGACGAGGAGTCGCTTCGACGAGCGAAGTCCAACGCTCGCTTCGTCACCGGTCGGGACGGACAGCGCAGACGCATTGCGGACCAGAACACGGTCATCGTCACGACGAGCGGGATGCTCTCCGGCGGCCCGGCGATGACGTACATTCCTGCGATTCGCTCGAACCCGACGAACAAGGTCGCGCTCACGGGGTATCAGGTCGAGGGGACGCCGGGCCGAGACCTACTGGAGACGGGCAGCGCCGAGATTGATGGGCGTATGATGCCCGTCAGCGCGCAGGTCGAGTGGTACGACTTCTCCGCGCACGCCGACCGCGACGGGCTCTTCGAACTGCTAGACGAGTACCGCGATGCTCGTATTCTGGTGAACCACGGCGACCGCTGTGAAGCGTTCGCCGCGGAACTCGACGAGCGGGGATACGACGCGTCGGCACCGTCGGTCGGCGACTCGCTCACGGTGTAGCACCCGAAGCCGAATCTTCATGAGCCAGCTGCCTGAAACTGCGTGACATGGTAAGTGCGGCGGGCTCGTTGACCGAGCCCCAAGTTCTCGCACACACGAAGCGCCGCCTCTTCCCGGCGAACGCCGACGACGGCTACGTCGTCGCCGACACGCAGTTCGCCGCCGAACGGTGGCTCGCGAACGAGTCTATCGACCCAGACGTCACGGAGACGCTTGCCCCGTTCAATCACGTCCGCGTCGGGTCGGGATACCCGGACCTCGTCGGAGTCCGCGTCCTCGACGACGACCTCCTCGCCGTCGACCGGCTCGGGGACGAACCGCCGCTCGTCGCCGTCGAAGCGAAGGGGTACACCGACGGCGGTGGCGTCGACGTCGAGCGTGGTATCGTTCAGGCACACGACCGACTCGGCGAGGCGAACGCCGTCTACGCCGCGGCACCCGCCGGTGCCATCTCTCAGTCCGCCCGGACGCTCGCTCGCGAACTCAACGTCGGCGTCCTCGGCGTCGACGCCAGCGGCGGAGTCGAACCGGTCGAGGTCCCGCGTCTCGTCGGTAACCGGACGACGACCGAGACCGACGCGATTCGGTTTCAGGCGAGCGCACAGGGCGTCGCGGACAAGTCGTTCAGTCTCAACCACCCGAAGAACTACCTCGCGTATCCGCTGGCGGTGTACCATCCCGACGAAACGGAGCGTATCCTCTCCGAACGGGTCGTCAGGGCCGTCGACGGCGCTCGAACGGGTGCCGCGTTTCTGGACCTCGTCGACGAGCGGCCCGACCGCGTTCGGTTGACGCCGCTGGGAAAGGAAGTCGTCAGATTCGCCCACAGAGAGTACGGGTCTGTCGACACCGCCTTGCAGACGTTCGACGAGTGGAAGCGCTCTCGAAAGCGATTCGCCGATTTGTCGCCGAAGTGGGGAATGTTGACTCGCCGGGTAGTCTACGCGTATCCGGCGACGCAACTGCTCGTCGAGGAACTCCAGCAACTGCACGAAGACGGCGTCTCTGAACCGACGCTCCCACAGGTCGTAGAGTACCTTCACCAACTCCATCCGTCCTTCGCGGTCGAGCTGTTCGCCCGCGGCGACGAGGCGGTTCGGAGTCGACTCCTCGACGCCGACGGCGAACTCCGGCGAGACGAGCTGACAGATGGGGCAGTGTACCACTCACCGACCGTCTTCCAGTTGAAGGCGATGCTCTACCATGCCGGAATTCTGACCTCACGAGGGGCCGAACCGTCGAACCTGACTCCCGAGACCGACGTGTGGGCGCTTCGCGAGCCGTTAGGCTGAGGGGGTATGGCGGTGCGCAGAACGGGCCTGAACCGGCATCTGTCTCGGTTCCCTGACGGCTCCCGCTCTGTGAAGCGCCGACCGCACGCCGTCTCCTCACCGAAAGAGGACGGTCGGGCGGCGCGCGGCGTCTTCGACCGACTGGTCCTCGCCGATCGCGGGCAGGCGGAGGGTGGCGACGGTACCGTCCTCGCCCGCGATCTGGAACGAGCCGCCGTAGCGGGTGACGATCCAGTTGACGAGCCATAGGCCCAGCCCCTTACCGTGTTGCAGCGCCGTCTCCTCGCCGGCCTCGACGACCGCGGCTTCCATCGAGGGGATACCGGGACCGTCGTCGGCGACGACTACCTCGACCCACTCGTCGGACGAGCGGGCGGTGAGGCGGACGGTGGTGTCCGGAGCGGGGTCGTGGACCAGCGCGTTCGTCACCAGTTCGTCGACGGCCCGTTCCAGTTCCGCGCCGGCACAGACGTCGGAGGCCGTCCCGTCTTCGACGATGACCGTCGCCGCTGGAACCCGCTCCCGGTGGTCGACGGCGACCGATTCGAGGAGCGCAGCGGTGTCGATGCGAGTCGGGCGGGCGTCCCGCGCGGCGTAGGTCTCCAGTTCGTGCGCCCGCTCGCTCAACTCCACCAGCCGATCCACCGGTCGTCGGATTCGCTCCCCGACGTCGATATCCGACGGCGGGTCCCCGACGAACTCGGCGTACCCCTGGATGACTGTCAGCTCGTTGCGGAGGTTGTGTCGGAGCACCCGGTTCAGGAGGCCGACGAGCTGTTCGCTTCGCTTTCGCTCGGTCACTTCCTGCTGGAAGCCGAGGAAGTGCGTGACCGTCCCGGTCTCGTCTTCGATGGGCGTGATCGTCATGCGGTTCCAGAACGGAGAGCCGTCGCGGCGGTAGTTGAGTAGCTCCGTCGTGACCGGGCGCTGCGCTTCGACCCCCTCGCGGAGCATCGCGACCGTCTCGGGGTCGGTCTTCGGCCCTTGCAGTAGTCGGAGGTTCTCGCCGAGCACGTCCGTCTCGCTGTACCCGGTAACCGCCTCGAAGGCTTCGTTCACGTAGATTATCGGGTCGTCCGGCTCGGTCGCGTCGGCGAGCGTGATGGGAACCTCCGCCTCGTCCATCGCTCGCGTCCGCACGCGGAGTTCCGCCTCTCGCTCCTTGCGTTCGGTGACGTCCCGGCCGACGCCCTGTATCGCCGTGACGGCCCCTTCCTCGATCACCGGCGTCGCGTTGAGTTCGACGACGACTTCGGAGCCGTCCCGATGGTCGAAGGTCAGTTCGAGCTGTTCGACAGCGGTCCCCTCCAGCAGGCGGGAGAACGCGTTGAGGGCGTCGGTGACACCGGACGAGGTCATGTGCTGTGTGAACAGCTCACCGACGAGCCGGTCGGGTTCGTAGCCGAGCACCCGCTCGACCGCCTCGGAGACGTAGGTGAACCGACCGTCGGTATCGACTCGAAAGAGAACGTCGAAGCTGTTTTGGGCGATTCCCTCGAAACGGCGCTTCTCCGCGCGGAGGTCGGCCGTCCGCTCGGCGCGTTCGCGGTCGTACTCGCGGCGTTCGATGCCGCGGCCGACGAGTCGGGTGACGAGTTCGACGAACAGTTCCTCCGCCTCGGAGAAGGGGGCGTCCCGTTCGTCGCCGTCGGCGAAGCAGACGGTGCCGTAGACGTCGCCGTTCGCGACGACTCGGCTCCCGATGTACGACCCGAGTTCGAACGTCTCGTAGGCCGCCTCGGCGATGGACGAGGACGCCCGCGCGTCCTGCACGCTCAGGTTCCCCTCCAGTTCGACCGTCCGGCGGCAGTAGGCAACGCCGAGCGGGCACCGCTCGCCCGGGCGGATGCGGTCGTGGTCGCCGACCGTCTGCTCGATCCGCTGGACGTCGTCGACGATCTGCGTGAGAAATCCCAGTTCGACGTCCAGACGCTCTCGACCGGCCGAGAGCGCCGCCTCGATGGCGTCCTCGAAGGGGCGACGTCTGTCGGCGAAGGCCTCGTACACCCGCTCTCGGTAGCGTTCGCGGGACTCGAAATCGGGGTCCGTCATGGTCGGTGGCGACGCGTCGCGCGAGAGTACCGCGTCGACCACTATGACTCTATGGGCGGCATATCAAAGGCTGATAGCGGTCGCCGGCGCTGACTACGTCTCGCCCCCGCTCGGGAACGACCGCTCGTCGACGGTCACCTCGACCTCGTTGCGGCGCATGAAGGGCGGCGTCCACGGGTCGTTGTACTGGAGCAGCGTCGGGTCGCCGCGCGTCTCGATCCCCCGCTCGGCGAGCGTCTCGAAGAGCGCCTCGCGTTCGCGGGCGACGCGGCCGTCGGTGGCGTACCAGCCGAACTCGCGGACGGCGGCCGTCCGCGGCGGGTCGACGACCAGTCGGACGGACGGGTCGGTCGGCACCGGTGCGGTCGCCGGGGTGTAGGACGCCGGGAGGTAGAACGCCATGCGCACGCCCCCCGCCTCGCCGTCGTCCCCGTCCGTGCGGACCGGCGTCGTCATCGAGATGTCGGTACCGATCCGAACCGGCGCGGTCATCCCGACAGTCGCCTCGTCGGTCTCGACCGGCGCGGTCATCTCGACGCCCTCGTTCCCCTCGTTCGCGCCCGAGATGTACCGGAAGAGCCGTCGGAACGCGGCGTTCGCGCTGGGTGCAGTCGTCTCGACGAGCACCGTCTGCGGATAGTGGCGTATCTCGACGCCGTCGAGTCGCTCCACCGTCTCGTAGGGGACTCGTTCGGCCGAACGAGTGACGTACAGTCCCCATCCCACCCACAGCGCGAGTGCGGCGGCGAGCGTCCCGAGTGCGGCCCTGGTTCGCGAAGTCATAGCCGGACTACGCCGCCGAGCGGCAAAAATCTATAGACGCGACAACAGGACGGCAGCGCGGCGAAATCAGAAATTCGGGGGGCTGGGGCCGCTCCGCCGTGAGAAGACCACTCGTGTGAGTTTGCGTACCACAACCACACAAACAATTATTATGATTGGTCGATAACGTAAGGACGTCATGGCGACAAGCCAGCAACCCCCGACAACGTACCACACGTGCAGTTGCGGCGAGGAGTTCGACACCACGGACGACCTCCTCGACCACGCACGAGAGGCACACGGCTTCGACGTATTCTAACGCTGGCAGTGCGGTCCCCGCTCGAACCGTCGACCGGTTCGAAACGTTTCTCGGTTCGGAGAGTTACGAGCGCGTATCGACGTCCGGGCGGACGCTGAAGCGAGCGTAGCCGCCGTGAGAGAGGTCGAGCGCGCCCAGCCACCAGTTCCACCGCTCGACGAGCGAGTAGTCCTCGGGAGCGTCCCGCAAGTTCCGGACGACCGTCTCGACGGTCAGCTCGTCGTCGAAGTCGGCCTCGAACTGCCGAGCGTCCGCGAGGTCCCGTGCCTGCCGCGCGACGACGGCGGCGAGGTCGTCCTCGTCGCCGAACTGCTCGCGGAGCGCCGCTTCGAGTTCCTGTCGGTCCACAGTACTCGAAAGGGCGCTGTAGTCTTGAACGTATGGCCGCCGTGTTCCTGCCCGGTAAGCCGACACCGGCTTCGACCGGCGGCTACTTCCAGTACCGTCTGAAATCCGTCCACTCCGGGACGTAGCTATTTATAGTGTGCTAACATGGTGCAACGTGCACCGCCATGAAACCGTGCCACAACTGCCAGTCGGTCATCGACGAGTACCACCTGCAGAAACAACTCGAACCCCTGCGCGACCTCACAGTCGACGACTTCAACGTCTGTGCGGACTGCACGACTATCGTTGCAGACGCGTGCGTGGAGTGCGGCGGCGCGGTGTACGTCCCTCGGAGCGAATCGACCACTCCGGACTACTGTCCGGCGTGTCGGGCCGATCTCCTCGACCGCACCGGGAACGACCCCGGTTGGAACCGAACTTCCGTGTCGCTCTGAGCGGTCGGGACCTTCACGATCGATATTTTTTCGGCCGGTGGCGTCACTCTCCGATACCGAGGGTAGCAGATAGCGGACGGCCCGACACCGGCCGTACGGCGGTTGATCGATTATCGACTCGCAGAAAAATGGTCGAAGTCGTGGCTTAGTTGCCTTTCTCGATCGGCGCGCCGACGAGGTTGCCCCACTCGGTCCACGAGCCATCGTAGTTGATGGTGTCGTCGTAGCCGAGCAGTTCGTGGAGCGCGAACCACGCGACGGAGGAGCGCTCGCCGATGCGGCAGTAAGCCACCGTCGTCGAGTCGCCGTCGATGCCGTGTTCGGCGTAGAGCTCTTCGAGTTCGTCGTAGCTCTTGAACGTGCCGTCGTCGTTGGTCACGGCCGCCCACGAGATGTTCTCGGCACCGGGGATGTGGCCGCCGCGCTGGGCGGTCTCCTGCAGTCCGGGGGGCGCGAGGATCTCGCCGGAGTATTCCTCGGGCGAGCGGACGTCGACGAGCGGGACGTCGCGCTCGATGGCGTGCTCGACGTCGTCGCGGTACGCGCGGATGGACTCGCGCGGGCCGGAGGCGTCGTAGTCGACTTCCGAGAACTCGGGGACCTCGTCGGTGAGTTCGTAGTCGTTCTCGACCCAGTATTCGCGGCCGCCGTCGAGGAGCTTGACGTCGTCGTGGCCGTAGTACTTGAACTGCCAGTAGGTGTAGGCGGCGAACCAGTTGGAGTTGTCGCCGTACAGTACGACGGTGGAGTCCTCGCTGATGCCGTTGGAGCCGAGCAGGTCCTCGAAGTCCTCCTTCGAGAGGATGTCCCGCGTGGTCTGGTCCTGGAGGTCTGTCTCCCAGTTGAAGCCGATTGCTCCGGGGATATGACTCTCGTCGTAGAGCTCCGTGTCGACGTCGACCTCCGCGAGACGGAGGTCAGAGTCGTCGCTCTGGAACTCGTCTAAGCGCTCGCTGACCCAGTCGGCCGTGACGAGCACGTCGTTGGCGTATTCACTCATAGTGCGTTGAACCGTTGGTCCACCACCCATATATTACCACGAGTGTCGGCATGTACGACCACTCCTCCCCCCTGACGGCATATGTTGCCTCTATCGCGCGAACGCACGCCAGGGACCAGCGCCGCCGAGCGGCACGGAACGAGGGACGAAGTAGCCGTTTCGCCGATTTCGGCAACCGAGTCTCGACACAGGCGGCAACAGTTGCCAGCACCTTCGACCGGTCCCGATGAGAGTCTTCAAGCGGGCGGAGCGGGAACGGACGGGCGATGACAGACATCGTCTCCGCGTCGTGGGTCGCCGACCAGGGCGCGGACCTGCGCATCGTCGACGTTCGGGACGGCTGGGAATACGACGGCCTCGGTCACCTGCCGGGGGCCGTGAACGTCCCCTTCGACGAGTTCCGGACCGGCTCCGGCGGCGAGGGGATGCTGCCGAGCGACGACGAGTGGGCCGCCCTGCTCTCGGAGGCGGGCATCGACGCCGACAGCGAGATACTGGCCTACGACGACCACCACGGCGTCTTCGCGGCGCGGTTTCTCGTCACCGCCGAGCTGCTCGGTCACGACCCCGAACGACTCCACTTACTCGACGGCGACTTCTCCAGCTGGCAGCTCGAACGCGAGACGGAGAGCGAGGCCCCCGACGTCGAGCCGACGGAGTACGGCGTCTCGCCGCCGGAGACGACGCCGCTCGTGGACGCCGAGACGGTGGCCGACGCCGCGGACGACCCCGACGCCGTCCTCGTCGACACCCGCGAGGACGAGGAGTACGCCGCGGGTCACATCCCCGGCGCGGTGCTGCTGGACTGGCGCGACCTCGTCGACGACGAGACCCGCGGCATCCTCCCGCGCGAGGACGCGCTGGCCGTCCTCGAATCGGCGGGCATCGTCCCCGAGAAGCGGATCGTCCTCTACTGCAACACGGCCCGGCGCATCAGCCACACCTACGTCGTCCTCCGGCATCTGGGCTTCGAGGACGTCGATTTCTACGAGGGCAGCCTCACCGAGTGGGAGGAGGAGAACCGGCCGCTGGAAACCGACGAGAGTGAGTGAAACGAGGTCGTCCGACTTTCGGTCCCCCGTTTACGACAACTGCTGCTGTTCCGGCCCGCGCTCCTCGGCCAGTAGGTTCGCCGCCTCGACCAGGAGCGCGACGACGACCGGCCCCGCGATGAACCCGACCAGCCCGAGCGACAGCACGCCGCCGGTGAAACCGACGAAGTAGAGACTGGCCGGCATTCCGGTCGTGTAGCGGGCGAGTCGCGGCCGGATGACCGCGTCGGGGAGGAAGCCGACGAGAACGAGTCCCAGCACGGTCACCAGCACCGCGCCGACGAAGTCGCCCATGACCGCGTCGGCGGCGGCGATGGCGACGACCACCACGCTCGGCCCGACGACGGGGACGAACTGGAGGATGCCGGCGACGACAGCGAGCGAGAACGCGCTCCGATAGCCCAGCAGCGCGAAGACGACCCACGCCATCACGAACGTCCCGAAGGCCGTCGCCGCCTGCAGGACGTAGAGGGCGTACAGCGTTCCGCGCAGGCGTTCGTGGAACCGAGTGACGACGTCGTGATACGGTTTCGGAACCGTCCGGTACACGACGTGACCGGGGGCGCTCGGCTGCCACAGCATCGCGTAGACGAGGATCGTGAACAGCACGACCTTCAGCGCGAGGATCGGGGCCGCGCTGGCCAGACTGACCGCGAAACTCCCGAGGAAACCGACGGCGTCCGTCAGCACCACCCCGATGTCGACGGTGTAACGCATCTCGCCGAAGGCGAGCGTCACCGAGTCGGGGATCTGTCGGAGAAATCCGAGGAGATCGCGGCGGCGGAAGTACAGCACGGCGACCGGCGGGAGGAGGACGAGCGACCCGCCGACGAAGGCGACGACGGTCGTCACCGCCGCCGCGAGCCGCTCGGAGAGCCCGTGACCGGCGAACCACTCCGAGAGCGGAAAGAGGACGTAAGCGACGGTTATCGCGAAGAAGACGGTCGCCAACACGGTCGACAGGAGGACCGTCGTCAGCAGTCCCAGTCCGACGAGCAAGCCCGCGAGCACGTACCGTCGCTGCTGCGTAACCACGCCCTACCTTTCCGAGCGGGTGACTAAAGCGTTCCTGCGAGCACGCCTCCCGTGTCCGAGGCGGTGGGCGGTCGGGACCGGCTATTCGGGAGCGACGCCGACGGTGACGAGCGTCCCGAACTCCCGGTAGCGCTCGACCATCGCCTCGCGGGTCTCCCACTCGTCGGTCGGGAAATCGCTCTCGGGCGGGATCTCGATCTCGCGGTCGGGGACGTTGTCTTGTACCGCAACCGAGAGCCCCGCCTCGCGGAAGGCCTCTCGGTACTCGGCGGCGCTCCAGCGGGTCATCGGTACGTCCACGAGGTCGTCCCAGCCGTGCGAGTGGACGTTCCCCTCGTAGTAGTTCACCGCGCAGTGGAAGGTGCCACCGGGCCGAAGGACTCGCGCCACCTCCGCTAAGACCTCGTCGGGGTCGCTCGCGTAGTAGAACGCCTCCATCGAGAAGCAGTGGTCCACGCTGTCGGACTCGAAGGGGAGGCGCTCGAAGTCGCCGACGAGGTAGCCCACGTCCGGGTCGTCGGTGTACGACCGGGCGTTCGCGGCCATCGACGGCGAGGCGTCGATGCCGTAGGCTCGGCCGGCGTCTTTCGTCTCCTTCAGCGCGCGGCCAGCGTAGCCGCTGCCACAGCCCAGATCGAGGACGGTGTCGCCGGCCTCGACGGGCATCCGCGCGAGGACGTGCTTCGCGGTGTGCCAGTGTCGGTCCTCCATCCCCCGGTCTTTCCCCCGCGCCGCCCAGTCGTCGAACTCGTCGCTGACGCTCATGGTTTCGGATGGGGTGGCCGGGGCAAAACGCCCTTCGACTCGCGCTTTCCCGACAGTCCGAGAACGTTTTACCGCCGGATGGCCACGAACTGATATGCGCCGTCGACGTCGCCGCTATCGACTCGCCGACACCGCCCAGCAGGTGGTGGGGGGATTCCTGCTCGCCGGGCCGTTCGTCGTCACCGAGGAGGTGTGGGTGCTGGCGGCGAACATGACGGTGTTCCACGCCGTGCTCGTGGCCGCCATCGTCTTCGCGATCGGTTACGGGGCGCTGTACAAGGCCGACGCCGACCGCGAGATCGAACGCGAGGCGGAGGTCGCCGGCATCCCCGTCCGCTTCGTCTCGCTGATGCTCGTCTCCTTCGGCTCCGTGGTGGTTCTGGCGTTCGTCTTCACCGCCCCCGATGCCTTCCTCGTCGACAACGAGATTCTGAAAAACCCCACGCGAATGGCCGTCGCCGTGACGACCCTGAAGGCCGTCGCGGTCGGTGCCATCTTCAGCGTCGTCGGAGCCGCCACCGCCGACAGCGTGTTCTAGGAATCGTGTTTGGTCGGTGAATCGCTACCGTCGGTCGCGTTGCGAACAGCCAGAAAGCCCCGGCCAGTTGCACTCCCGCGACTCGCTGTGCGCTTCCCTCGCTCCTTCCAGTCGCTCGGTCCAGTGCTTGCGTCGTCCTCAGAAATCGAAGATTTCTGATGGGCTGCGCAAGAGCTTCGATCTTGCGAACGTCGGGGTTCGCGTAGCCTGCCGCCCCTTTCGGTCCCGCCTCGTGGAACATTCAATCAGGCGGGACCGAAAGGGGCCGGTCGCTCGATTAGCCCGGACGAAGCAAGGACCGCAGGCCGAAGGCCGAGGACCACAGCGAGTCCCGGCAATCGAGCGACCGGGGGCTTTCTGGCTGTTGTCAGTTTCTTTGCTCTCGATCACCTCACGATCATCGACCATTGCTAGCGGGGATTTCTGTCAGTCTCGCCCGTTCTAACTGCCAGTTCCGACTCAGAGACCACTCCCAGCACCACCGATAGCTAGCGAGACCCGCAGACTTAATGCGCGTCCCCCCGCTTTCCCGGTCATATGGAGTATACGCTGGCTATCGACAACACGCCAGACAGCGTCGAGGGCGGGACCGGCATCCTCCTCTTGCACCCGAGTACGGGCGAGACGGACCGGATCGACACGGAGTTCCTCGCGACGGACACCGACGCGATGCTGGTCATCTCGACTCGAACCACCGCCCGCGAAGTCAAGCAGAAGCTAGAGTACTACGAGGTCGACGAGGAGAGCGCGAGCATCCTCGATACGCTCTCGGTCGAGCGGGGATACACCCGCCGCCAGTCCGAGAACGTCCGCTACGCCTCCGCGCCGGACGACCTGGAGGGAATCGTCGAGGAGACGGAGGCGTTTCTGAAAGAGCACGACGGCAAGCTGCGCGTGAGCTTCGACTCGGTCACGGAGCTCATCTACTACGCCGACGAGGAACGCGCCTTGGAGGCCGTCGCCGACATCCTCGAACTGCTGGAGGAGTACGACGCCGTCGGCCTGTTCCACCTCGCCGACGAGGTGCACGACGACGAGACGGTGGCGGCGTTCCGCGAGCGCTTCGACGGCGTCATCGAACTCGCCGAGGACGGCACCGTCACGAGCGAGTTCTGACCGAACGAGCGACCGTCGTCTGACCTGCGTCTCGGATGACCGAGCGGTACGTTCTCGTCTAAATCGACCACCGTTATCCGACTCCGACGGCAACGTTTCACTGATGAGTCAGCCGAAAAGCGAGCGCTGGGAGTACGAGACGCTCAGAGTTCCCCGCGGAGAGACGAAGAAAGAGTCCGAGGACCCGAAGTCGGAGCTGAACGAGCTCGCCGCGGAGGGATGGCGACTCGTCGAGACGATCGATTACACCGGCGGCGGTACCAAGTTCATCGTGTTCGAGCGACCCGCGCGGTCGACCGCCGACAGCGAGAGCGAGTCGTCGTGAGCCCCGATTCCATCGACGGCGAGGCGAACCCGAACGTCGATACCGATGTCGACGTCAGCACGGCCAACACGATGCGCGACCGCGCCGGGGAGAGCCGCGTCAAGATCTGGCTGTTGCTCGCCGCGAATCGGTGGCACGTCACCGCCGTGCTAGCGCTCGCGGTCTTCGTCCTCTTCGTGGCGCTCGTGACGCTTCTGCCGCCACCGCTCCTCCCACAGCTCAGGTCGGGAGACACTATCGAGACGATGTTCTCTACGATGATCGGCGCGATAATCACGGGGACGACCCTCGTCGTGACGATCGGCCAGTTAGTGCTCTCTCAGGAAAACGGCCCGCTGGGAGAGCAGCGCAGCCGCATGGAGAACTCGATGGACTTCCGGGACTACACCGAGGAACTCATCGGCTCCCCGAGTCCGGCCGATCCGTCGGCGTTCCTCCGCAATCTCGTCGACGTGGCGGAGCAGCGCGCGAACGCGGTTCACGACGGGTTGAGCGACATCGATAGCGACCAGCTCCAGTGGGAAGTCGAGCAGTTCACCGAGAGCCTCACCGGGAACTCCGAGACGGTTCGCGAGCAACTCGACGGCGCCGAGTTCGGGACCTTCGACGTGCTCTTCGCGGCGCTCAACTACAACTACGGCTGGAAAATTTACCAAGTAGAACGCATCGCGAACGACCACGCCGAAGACCTCGGTGAGCCTGAAAACACGCTGCTCACCGAGCTGAAGACGGCGCTCTCCTTGTTCGGCCCGGCCAGGGAGCACGTGAAGACGCTGTACTTCGAGTGGGCGCTGGTCACTCTCTCGCAGTTGATCTTGTACGCGGCGATTCCGGCGTTGCTCGTCGCTGGCGTCATGCTCACCACCGTTACCGGGGCGACGCTTCCCGGAAACACGTTCGGGGTCGCACACATAACGGTGCTCGTCGGTGCCGCGTTCACGATAACGCTGGTCCCGTTCTTGCTGTTCACGTCCTACGTGTTGCGAATCGTCACCGTGGCGAAGCGAACGCTGGCGATCGAACCGCTGATCCTGCGGGACTCACAGCGGTGAGGTCCCGTTCGGGGTAACCGACGAAATTCGCGTCTCGCAGAGGGCGGGGGAGACGCCCTCGCTCCCCACTGGCACTCGGGTACCGCTTCCCTCTAAGCGTCGCCGGTACATTCGCGGCGGACGGCACCGCCACGAGCGAGTTCCGGGCGGCCAAGCGCCGCGACGTGTCCGGTGTGCCACCACTTACCAAACCACCAACAATTAAGGCGATATAGTGCGTCCTGTGCAGGTGTATGCCGGAATGCCAGAACTGCGGCAATTTTGTAACGGCTGACTACGCGCGTGTCTTTACGCCGAACGGGGTCGAGAAACCGCGGGTCTGCCCGCAGTGCGAGGACAAGATCCGGGACGGGGCCGACGTCCGAGAGGCCCGGTCGACACGACGCGGATAGCTATCAACAGGGTCGAAGCGTCGATTCTCTCGTCCCGCGACCGTGGCTCGCGCGGGGCGTTCGCCAGCCTGTGAGTGCCGACAGTCGCGGCGATACACTCGCGCCCGCTACTCGCGGGCGTCGGTCAGAATCTCGCGGGCCGCGGCCAGCACCTCGTCCGCCCGTTCTTCCTCGCGAGCCTCTGCGGTGATGCGGATCAGCGGTTGCGTGCCGCTGGCTCGCAGCAGGAACCACCCGTCGCCGAGGTCGACGCGGACGCCGTCCAGCGTGGTCGCGTCGTCGTATTCGTCGAGGACGCTGTCGCGGACGCGGGACATCACCGCGCCCTTGTCCTCGACTTCGACGTTGTCCCGGCGGATGGGGTAGTCGGGCACCTCGGCGGCCCGGTCGGCGAGCGAGCGCTCGGCGTCCAGCGCGACGGCGGTACAGGCCGCCAGCGGGCCGTCGGGACAGAGCGTCCGGTCGGGCCATATCCACGCGCCGCTGGGTTCGCCGCCGAAGGCGACGCCCGGTTCGCTCGCGGCCTCGGCGACGTAGACGTCGCCGACCGGCGTGTACTCGACGTCGACGTCGATCTCGGCGAGGTGGTCCGCGACGGCGAGGCTCGTATCGACCGGGACGGCGACTCGCTCGCCGGCCTCGGCGGCGGCGCGCGCGAAGATGGCGAGCAGCACGTCGCCCGAGAGGTAGGTGCCGTCGCCCGCCACCGCACGCATCCGGTCGGCGTCGCCGTCGTGGGCGATTCCCACGTCGGCGTCGGAGGCCTCGACCAGCGTCGAGAGCGACTCGCAGTTCTCGGGGGTCGGCTCGCTCGGCCGGCCGGGGAACGCGCCGTCCGGCTGACCGTTGAGCGTCTCGACGTGACAGCCCAGCGACTGCAACGCGTCGGGGGTGACGCCGCCGGCCCCGTTGCCCACGTCGACGACGACGTCGCTGTCGAGCGAGTCGGCGTCGAGCGCTGCTCGGATGGCCTCGGCGTGAGGTGTTCGTGCGTCGGCCGATTCGAGGCCACCGGTCTCGTCCCAGTCGGCGGGGTCGAACGCGCCCTCGTGAATGCGTCCCTCGATGGTCTCGCGCATCTCGCTATCGAATGCCTGCCCCGACGGCTGCCAGAGCTTCAGCCCGTTGTCCTGCGGCGGGTTGTGGCTCGCGGTGACGGAGACGCCGGCGTCGGCGTCGTGCCAGCCGACCGCCCGCCCCACCGTCGGCGTCGACGCCAGACCCACGTCCACCACGTCGGTCCCGCTCTCGCGTAAGCCCGCGACGAGCGCCGACTGGAGGAACTCGCCGCTCCCCCGCGGGTCCCGTCCCACCACAACGCGGTCGCTGTCGACGCCGAGCGCCCGGCCGACCGACAGCGCGAGGTCCGCCGTCACCGTTTCACCGACCGGTCCGCGAATGCCGCTAGTCCCGAACAGAGTCATACCGACGGAGCGTCCGGCGAGCGCAAAAGGATACCGACTACGGCGGGGTCCTCGCTAGCGGGACTCACTCCGGCGACCAGCTACACGCCGTGCCCGTGGTGAGTTCCTCCTCGTCGATGTAGGTCGCCAGACAGCCGTAGTTACAGAACTGTGCGGTCGGTTCGCTCTCCGGAGCGGTCGAGAGATAGAGCGGGTCGTGGTCCTCGACCGGCAACCCACAGTACGTACACTCCATACGAGGAGAACGCGGTCCGGAGAACAAACGTTTTGTCCGCCTCGGCGCGACGTTCGCCCATGAAACAGGGCGGCTCCGACGCGGCGAAGCGCGCGGCCGGCGAGGCGGCGGCCGAGACAGTCGAGGACGGGGCGGTCGTCGGGCTCGGGACCGGCAGCACCGCGGCCCACGCGATCCGCGCAATCGGGCGGCGGGTCGACGCCGGGTTGGACGCGGTCGGCGTCCCGACGTCCTTCCAGTCGCGCGAGCTCGCCCGCGAGGAGGGGATTCCGCTCGCGGACTTGGACGAGGTCAGCGTCGACGTCGCCATCGACGGGGCCGACGAGGTGGCCGGCGGCGACCTCGTGAAGGGCGGCGGCGCGGCCCACGCCCGCGAGAAGGTGGTCGACGCGAGCGCCGATCGCTTCCTCGTCGTCGCCGACCCGACGAAGGAGGCCGAGGCGCTCTCGCACCCGGTCCCGGTCGAGGTGCTCCCGGCGGCCCGCTCGACCGTCGCCGAGCGCGTCGAGGCGCTGGGGGGCGACCCCGACCTCCGGCGGGCCGAGCGGAAGGACGGCCCGGTCGTCACCGACAACGGCAACCTCGTCCTCGACTGTGCGTTCGGCGAGATCGCCGACCCCGAGCGCCTCGCTACGGCCCTCTCGACCGCGCCGGGGGTCGTCGAGCACGGCCTGTTCGTCGGGCTGGCCGACGCCGTCTACGTCGGGAGCGAGGACGGCGTCACCGTCCGCGAACCGTAGCCGAGCGGCGCTGTCGCTCGTCCCCTCGAACGGCGTCGTCGCGGATTACGCCGTCGCTACTCGGCGCTCGCGTCGAAAGAAAGACTGGTTGAAGAGCCGACCTTACAGGTCGCGCGGCTGGACCGTCTTGCGGTCGTTCTCCTCGGCTCGGCGGGCGGCGTCCGAGAGCAGCTCCTCGACTTCGTCGTCCAGGGCGTCGTAGAAGTCCGAGGCTACGTTCATGTCATCGAGCTCTTCCTTCACAGCGGCTTTGACGATTAGGTCTGCCATACACTCCTCTCATCCGAAGGGGCCGCTTAAATACTTTCCCCAATGCGTTCGCTCTCGCCGGTATTCACGGGGGTTTGAGAGGTTTTTGGCCGGAATCGACTATATAAATGACCCGCTCGAAGGGGGGGATCGCGGGTGGTGTTTGCATACGCCGGGGAAAACGTCTTCTGTGAGAGCCAGCGCGCCCAATTGCCTTCCTCGCGCGCGCTCGTCGCGGACCGACGAATAGGAGTAGCCCGACCTCCGAGAGGTGGGCATGCGCGACCTACTCGACGCGGTCGCGGCGGGCGACCTGACTCCCGCCGAGGCCGAGGCACGACTCTCCGGCTACGCAACGAGCGGCGCCGGCCGGTTCGACGCGGCCCGCGAGACCCGCTCCGGCATCCCGGAGGCGGTACTGGGCGACGGAAAGACACCTGGCGAGATCGCCGACCTCGCGGCGACGGCCGTCGAGACGACCGGGCGGGCCATCGTCACGCGGATCGACCCCTCGGCGGCGGCCGCCGTCCGAGACGAACTGGCGACGCTCGAACCGGACGCAACGGTGCGCTGGAACGAGCGGTCGAACTGGCTCGTCGCGACGGCGCCCGCCTTCGAGCGACCGGAACTCGACGCCGCTGTCGCCGTCGTGACCGCGGGCACGTCCGACGCCGTCCCGGCGGGCGAGGCGGCGATGATGGCCCGCGAGATGGGCGCACAGGTTACGCGGGTCACCGACGTCGGCGTCGCCAGCATCGCCCGGACCATCGACGCGGTGGACCGCCTGCGCGACCGGGACGTCCTCGTCGTCGCGGCGGGCCGGGAAGGGGCGCTGCCGACCGTCGTCGCCGGCCTCGTGGACACGCCGGTCATCGGGCTGCCGGTCTCGACGGGGTACGGCCACGCCGGCGAGGGCGAGGCGGCTCTCTCGGGAATGCTTCAGTCCTGTACCGCGCTCTCGACGGTCAACGTCGACGCGGGCTTCACCGCCGGCGCGCAGGCGGGGCTCATCGCCAGACAGGTCGACGCCGCTCGGGCCACAGATGACTGAAAAACGGGAAATTGGGGGAGAATACCTACATAATTGGGTAAACGAATATCCCTCCGGGACCCCTCGATTCAGACGTCGGCGGTGGTGTCGCCGACGAACACGATGCCTGAATGTAATCACTGCGGCGCGCACGTCTCGGACCAGTTCGCCCGTGTATTCGCGGACGAAGGCGGAGATATCCGGGCCTGTCCGAACTGCTCGGCGAACGCTGGCATCGCCGAGGTGTCGAAAGAACGCGCCCACCAAGTGTGAGGCCCGCTGGGCCGCCCGCATCGTGCGATGACTACCACGCGGAGCCCTGGTCACTACACGTACGTCCTGCGGTGTAGTGACGGGAGTTTTTACACCGGCTACACGACCGACGTGGAGCGACGGGTTCGCGAACACGACGAGGGCGACGGCGCGAAGTACACGCGCGGCCGGACGCCGGTCGAACTCGTCCACGTCGAGCGCTTCGAGTCGAAATCCGCGGCCATGAGCCGGGAGTACGAGATAAAGCAGTTCTCCCGCTCCCGAAAGGAGCGGTTGGTCGAGGGAGCGGACGCGCCCGAGTCACTTGACCCCCGCGACGACGGGTGATTTTTTGCCGGCGCGCCGTGAGGTGACGCGCATGGACGAAGACGACGCCGCGGCGATAACCTTCGGCACCGACGGGTGGCGAGCGACGTTAGACGAGTTCACCGCCCCCCGGGTTCGGATGGTCGGACAGGCCGTCGCCACGACGCTTCGAGAGCGCGGCGAGGCGGGGACGGTCGCCGTCGGCTACGACGCCCGCGAGACCTCGCGCGGGTTCGCCGAGGAACTGTCCCGCGTGCTGTGTGCCAACGGGTTCGACGTGCTGCTCCCCGACCGCGACACGCCGACGCCCGTCGTCGCGTGGACGGTCACGGAGCGCGGGCTGGCCGGCGCGCTCCAGATCACCGCGAGCCACAACCCGCCGGAGTACAACGGCGTGAAGTTCATTCCGAACTCGGGCGCGCCAGGGCTCCCCGAGACGACCGAGGAGATCGTCTCGAACCTCGCCGACCCCGAGTCACTGCCCGAGGACGAGTGGGGGTCGGTCACCGAGGCGGACCTCGTCGCCGACTATGCCGACCACGCCATCGAGTACGCCGATGCCGATCTGGAGGGCCTCTCGGTCGCCTACGACGCGATGCACGGGAGCGGTCGCGGCGTCACGGACGCGCTCCTCGAACGCGCCGGCGCGGACGTGACGGCGATGCGGGACACGCGGGACCCCGACTTCGGCGGCGGGTCCCCGGAACCGACCGCCGAGAACGTCGAGGAGCTGATCCGGCGCGTCCGCGAGGGCGACGCCGACCTCGGCGTCGTCAACGACGGCGACGCCGACCGCCTCGGCGTCGTCACGCCCGAGCGGGGCTACCTCGACCCGAACCTCTACTTCGCGGCGATGTACGACTACCTGCTCGAAACTCGGTCGGGCGACGTGGTGCGGACCGTCTCCACGTCCAGCATCGTCGACCGGGTCGCGGAGGCCCACGACCAATCGGTCCACGAGACCGCCGTCGGGTTCAAGTGGGTCGCACAGGCGATGGCCGACCACGACGCCCTGATGGGCGGCGAGGAGTCGGGCGGGTTCGGCCTCGCCGACCACCTCCGGAACAAGGACGGCGTCTTGCTGGCGCTGGTGACCGCCGCCGCCGACAGCGAGGAGTCGCTCGACGCCCGCGTCGACCGCCTGCTCGCCGAACACGGCGAGATCCACCAGGGCCGAATCAGCGTCGACTGCCCCGAGGAGCGGAAGGAACCGGTTCTCGACGAACTGGAATCGGCACTGCCCGAGTCGGTGGCCGGCGAGGCCGTCGAGAACGTCAACACCGTCGACGGATTCAAGATCGGACTGGCCGACGGGACGTGGGTGCTCGTCCGCCCGTCGGGCACCGAGCCGAAGCTCCGCGTCTACGCCGAGGCGAGTAGCGAGGAGCGACTGGACGAACTGCTGTCGGCCGGTCGGGAACTCGTCGCACCGCTGGTTTAACGCTACGGCGTGCGTACGTCTGGCATGGACCTCGACGTCTCCTTCGCCTACACCGAGGGCATGACCGAAGCCGAAGTAGAGCGACACCTACGAGAGACGCCACACGGTGTCCTCTCGCTGGCCGACGGCGGCGACGCCTACGCCGTCCCGGTGTTTCATCACTACGAGGACGGCGCGCTGTACTTCAGACTGGGCGAGTCCCCAGACAGCCGGAAGGCCGCCTACATCGAGGCGACGGAGACGGCGACCTACGTCGTCTACGAAGTGGCGGCCACGGACGACCCCGACGCACAGCGGGGCTGGAGCGTCCTCGCTCGCGGGCCAGTACGGGAAGTCCCGGCCGGCGACCCGGCCTACGACGCCGTTACCATCAACGAGCGGTTCGCGCCGATACGGATCTTCGACGAGGCCCTAGAGGAGGTAGAGTTGACGCTCTACGAGCTCTCTATCGAGGAGTTGGCGGGTCGGACGAACTGAAGGGGACGACGACGCGACCCGAGACTCGGGCGGCCGATTCAGCGACGAGTCCCGGTCACCGAGACCTGATCCTATCGTTCGCCCCGCAGCCGTCCGGACTCGTCGCCGTCTTCGATTTCGAACCCCAGTTTCGCGTAGAACGGTCGAACGTCGGCGTCGAACGCCGCCGTCAGCCGCTCGCGGCGTTCGCCGGCCGCCTCGACCAGCGCCGTCCCGATGCCCTGTCCCCGTCGCCGCCGGCGGACCGCGACGGCTTCGATACGGCAGCCGTCGAGGACGAGCGCCCCCAGCACGCGCTCGCCGTCCTCGGAGACCGCGACGAGCGTTCCACCCGAACCCATGCTCGCTCGAACCGTCTCCGCGTCGACGGCGAGCGCCGCGCCGTCGAGGACGTTCATCACGTCGGGCAGGTCCGCGGCGGTCGCCTCGCGAACCGACACTATCCGCCCTTGATGAGCCGGACCACGCGCACGCGGTCGGCCTCGACCGGTTGGTCGGTCGGCACCGTCTGATCTCCGACCAGCACCGACACCTCGTGCGGCGAGAGGTCGAGCGGCCCGAGCAGGTCGGCGTAGGTGGCGTCGTCGTCCACGCTGAGTTCGTGGGTGTCCTCGCCGGCCACCTCCACAGTGACGTTCATGGCCTTGTCTATCGTAATCGTGGGCTTGAGTGTGTCGGCTAGGCGTTATTGTGACTTCGCCCTCTGTATGAACCGTATCGAGACGGACCGGATTCGTGAACCGCCAGAAAGCCCCCGCTCGCTGGGCTACTGCGACTTGCTGCGGTCCTCGCTCGCTTCGCTCTCTGCGGTCCTTACTTCGTGGTTCGAGAGAGCGAAGCTCTCTCGTCATCACGAAAGGCGCTATGCGCCTTTCGAACGATCTCGAACGCCCAGCGAGCGGCCCCTTTCAGTCCGGCCCGAGCGGACGACCCACGGGCTGGGACTGAGAGGGGCGAGCGTCTCGGCCGAAGCCTGACGACGTAAGCACTGGACTGAGCGAGCGTAGTGAGCGAAGGAAGCGCGCAACGAGACACGCGAGTCGAGACGCTCGGGGCTTTCTGGCTGTTCTGAAACGTAGTCCGGTTGTTCGTGGTGCAGTGGGTCATGGCACTTTCGATGGCATCTCTGCCGTAGAAGACTGCAGTATTCGTCTCGATACCGCCTCTTCCAGACACTGCTAGCGGTTCGTTTAAGGGCGGTCCACGCTTCCCTCAGAGCATGAGCGAGGCCGAGTCCGAGTCGCGGGCGGGACGCGAAGAGGTGTGGATCGAGAAGTACCGGCCCGAGCGGCTCGGGGACGTGATGGGCCACGAGGACATCGTGGGCCGACTCCAGAGCTACGTCGACCGCAACGACCTGAGCCACATGCTGTTTTCGGGCCCCGCGGGAACTGGAAAGACCACCTGCGCGACGGCCATCGCCCGCGAGCTGTACGGCGAGGACTGGCAGGAGAACTTCCTCGAACTGAATGCCTCCGACGAGCGGGGGATCGACGTGGTGCGGGACCGCATCAAGAACTTCGCGCGGACTAGCTTCGGCGGCTACGAGTACCGCATCATCTTCTTAGACGAGGCCGACGCGTTGACGAGCGACGCCCAGTCGGCCCTGCGTCGGACGATGGAGCAGTTCTCGAACAACGTCCGGTTCATCCTCTCGTGTAACTACTCCAGTCAGATCATCGACCCCATCCAGTCCCGCTGTGCCGTCTTCCGGTTCTCGCCGCTGTCGGACGACGCCGTCGAAGCCGAGATCCGCCACATCGCCGAGGAGGAAGGCATCGAACTCACCGACGACGGACTGGACGCGCTGGTCTACGCCGCCGACGGCGACATGCGGAAGGCCATCAACGGCCTGCAGGCGGCGTCGGTCAGCGGCGACACGGTGGACGAACAGGCGGTGTACGCCATCACCTCGACGGCCCGGCCCGAGGAGATCCACGAGATGGTCCAGTCCGCGCTCGACGGCGACTTCACCGCCGCGCGCGCGACGCTGGACCGCCTGCTCACCGAGGAGGGGATCGCCGGCGGCGACGTCATCGACCAGTTGCACCGGTCGGTCTGGGAGTTCGACGTGGACGACGAGGCGGCGGTCCGCATCCTCGAACGCGTCGGCGAGACCGATTATCGCATCACCCAGGGGGCCAACGAGACGGTGCAGTTGGAGGCGATGCTGGCCTCGCTCGCCCAGCCCGAATAGCCCTCACGCGCGGCTGTTTCGCCTGTTTTCACCGACGATAATCACTCACGGAGATTTATACGGGAGCAGTCGAGACAGTATCACTGATTGAAATGTATCGGTTGCGAGAGGAGCGGGCGGACGAGCGGGGGCAGGTGGGTATCGGGACCCTCATCGTGTTCATCGCGATGGTGCTGGTCGCCGCCATCGCCGCGGGCGTCCTCATCAACACGGCCGGCTTCCTCCAGAACTCCGCGGAGGCGACCGGCCAGGAATCGAGCGACTCGACGACCAATCGCGTCCAGGTCGTCAGCGCGACCGGAAGTCACTTCTCGGACAACGAGGTCGGCGTAGTGAGACTCACCATCAAGAAAGCGCCGGGGTCGGGGAACGTCGACCTCGGGCAGGCGACGGTGCAGTGGGTCGGCCCCAGCGGGTCGTACTACCAACTGGCCGAGAGCGGCGCGTCGGGGTCGCCGGACGGCCGTTTCGGGGTCAGTGAGGTGCAGGACGACGACAGTTCCCTGCCCGTCCTCGACTCGACGGAGGACCGGTTCACGATCACGCTGGACATCGGAAGCAGGGATGTCGTCACGGACGGCAACCAGTTCGGCGAGGAACTCGCGGAGGGCGAGACGGCGACGGTCCGGATCACGACCACGTCGGGCGCGACGACCATCGAGCGCATCGTCGTCCCGAAGACGCTCTCTGGCGGTTCAGCGGTGGCGGTGTGACCGCTCGGGGCACGCGCACTACCCCTTCGGAACTGTTTTACCCGCTGCTGGGCCAACAGTACGCCAATGAGTGACCTCTCGGACGCCTACCAGCTCGACTACTTCGAGGAGTCGGGATTCACCCGACAGGAGTGCGGCGAGTGCGGCGACATGTTCTGGTCGCGGGCCGACCGCGACACCTGCGGCGAGCCCCCCTGTGCGGAGTACGGGTTCATCGACAACCCCGGCTTCGACGAGGAGTACGCCCTCGGCGAGATGCGCGAGGCGTTCCTCTCCTTCTTCGAGGAGCGGGGCCACACGCGCATCGACCCGTACCCGGTCGCCGCCAACCGCTGGCGCGACGACGTACTGTTGACCCAGGCGTCGATCTACGACTTCCAGCCGCTGGTGACCAGCGGGACGACGCCGCCGCCGGCGAACCCCCTCTGTATCAGCCAGCCCTGCATCCGGATGCAGGACATCGACAACGTCGGCAAGACCGGGCGACACACGATGGCCTTCGAGATGATGGCCCACCACGCGTTCAACGCCCGCGAGCACATCGAGGACCCCGAGGAGTACGCCTACGAGGGCGAGGTCTACTGGAAGGAGGAGACCGTCGCCTACTGCGTCGAGCTGTTCGAGGAAATGGGCGCGGACGTCGACGAGCTCACGCTCATCGAGGACCCGTGG
This sequence comes from Haloarcula limicola, assembly GCF_010119205.1. Lineage (NCBI taxonomy): Archaea > Methanobacteriati > Methanobacteriota > Halobacteria > Halobacteriales > Haloarculaceae > Haloarcula > Haloarcula limicola. The sequence continues at coordinate 1,726,484 of NZ_WRXM01000001.1, read as the reverse complement.
GTCGGCGGCGGCAACGCCGGCCCCGCCTTCGAGGTCATCTACGAGGGCGCGGAGCTGGCGACGCTCGTCTTCATGTCCCTCGAACAGGACCCCGACGGCGACATCGAGATGAAGGACGGCAACCGCTACTCGGAGATGGACACCTACGTCGTCGACACCGGCTACGGGCTGGAGCGCTGGACGTGGGTTTCACAGGGCACTCCAACGGTGTACGAGGCGGTCTACCCTGACATGATCGAGTTCCTCAAGGACAACGCGGGCGTCGAACTGTCCGAGGAGGAGGAGGCGATCGTCCACAACGCCGCGAAGCTGGCGGGCCGGATGGACATCGACGAGGCCGAGGACATCGAAGCGGAGCGGGACACCATCGCCGAACACGTCGGCGTCAGCGTCGAGGAGATGCGCGAGTTGATGGCCCCGCTGGAGGACATCTACGCCATCGCCGACCACTGCCGCACGCTGGCGTACATGCTCGGCGACGGCATCGTCCCCTCGAACGTCGGGACGGGCTACCTCGCGCGGATGGTCCTCCGGCGCACCAAGCGGCTGGTCGACAACGTCGGCGTCGACGCGCCGCTCGACGAACTGGTCGACATGCAGGCCGACCGCCTGGACTACGAGAACCGCGACACCATCCGCGACATCGTCCGCACGGAGGTCGAGAAGTACCGCGAGACCCTCGATAGGGGCGGCCGCCGCGTCCGCCAGCTCGCCGACGAATACGCCGAGAAGGACGAACCGATTCCCGTCGAGGAACTCGTCGAGCTGTACGACTCCCACGGCATCCAGCCGGACATGGTCGAAGAGATCGCCGGCGAGAAGGGCGTCGACGTGGACGTGCCCGACGACTTCTACTCGGTCGTCGCCGAGCGCCACGGCGGCGAGACCGCCGCCGACGAGACGGAGGGCGTGCCCTACGCCGACCGCCTCGCGGAGCTTCCGGACACCGACCGGCTCTACTACGAGGACCAGCAGCGAACCGAGTTCGAGGCCGTCGTGCTGGAGGTGTTCGAGCGCGACGACGAGCGGTTCGACGTGGTGCTCGACCAGACGATGTTCTACCCGGAGGGCGGGGGCCAGCCGCCGGACCACGGGACGCTCGCGACCGACGACGTGACCGCCGAGGTCGAGGACGTCCAGCGCTACGACGACGTCATCGTCCACACCGTCGACGCCGACCCCGGCAAGGGCGAGTTCGTCCGCGGGCAGATCGACGCCACGCGGCGCAAGCGTCTGATGCAACACCACACGGCGACCCACATCGTCGTCCACAGCGCCCGGCGGGTCCTCGGCAACCACGTCCGGCAGGCCGGCGCACAGAAGGGCGTCGACTCCTCGCGCATCGACGTCCGCCACTACGAGTCGGTCACGCGCGAGCAGGTCAAGGAGATCGAGTCGGTGGCCAACGACCTCGTCCAGGACAACGTCCCGGTCACCCAGGAGTGGCCCGACCGCAACGAGGCCGAGAAGAAACACGGCTTCGACCTCTATCAGGGCGGCATCCCGGCCGGCGAGCAGATCCGTCTGATCCAGGTCGCCGAGGACATCCAGGCCTGCGGCGGGACCCACGTCGCCCGCACCGGCGACATCGGTGCCATCAAACTGCTGGGCACCGAGCGGATCCAGGACGGCGTCATCCGCCTGACCTTCGCCGCGGGCGACGCCGCAATCGAGGCCACCCAGCGCACCGAGGACGCCCTCTACGAGGCCGCCGAGATACTCGACGTGGCCCCGGACGCGGTCCCCGAGACGGCCGAGCGCTTCTTCGACGAGTGGAAGGCCCGCGGCAAGGAGATCGAGGACCTCAAGGAGCAACTCGCCGAGGCCCGCGCGGCCGGCGGCGCGGACACCGAGGAGGTCGACGTCGGCGGCACCACCGCGGTCGTCCAGCGCATCGACGCCGACATGGACGAGTTGCGCGCACAGGCCAACGCCGTCGTCGAACAGGGCGACATCGCCGTGCTCGGCTCCGGACGCGACGGCGCGCAGTTCGTGGTCGCCGTCCCCGACGGCGTGGACGTGGACGCCGGCGCGGTCGTCGGCGAACTCGCCGGCCGCGTCGGCGGCGGCGGCGGCGGTCCCTCGGACTTCGCACAGGGGGGCGGTCCCGACGCCGACGCGCTGGACGACGCGCTCGCCGACGCCGGCGAGATCCTGCGCTCCGTCGCCAACGCCTGAGCGGGGTTCGCACCAGCGGCGTGACCTGTCGCGTCGAAAGAACGATGTTCTCGCCGGTCGAATCGCCGAGTGTATGCCCCACTGTACGGCCTGCGGGGCCGCCGTATCGACCACCGACGCCTTCTGTCCGCAGTGCGGGCTCGAACGGCACGAACCGAGCGACGAGGCCGCCGGGGCCGACGCCGTCGAATCCGGGGAAATCGCCGATACCCGCGAGACGACCGAGTCGCGCCGACGGGTCGACATGGCCGGCGAACGCGACGCGACGGCCGAGGGGGACGCCGGCCCCTACGAGCGCGGCAGTCTCTCGTTCGGGCTGTACTACCCCTCTCGGGCCGGCTACGAGCCGTTCCTGCTGGGGAGCATCGTCGCGCTCCTCGGGGCGGTGATCCCGTTCGTCGGCCTGTTCACGTACGGCTACGTCTTCCGTCTGATCGAGTGGGCCGCGAACGGGCGGGCGGACCCCCCGGAGTTCGACGAGTTCGGCCGCCTGTTCGTCGACGGCCTGCGGCTGGCCGTCGCGACGGCCGTCCTCGCCGTCGTCACCGCCGTCGTCGGCGCGACCGTCGCGGCGGTGACGGAACAGGCTGGCCTCGCTGGTCCCCTCTCGGACTTCGCGGTGGCGCTGACGGCGCTCGCGGGCCTCTACGTCACGCCGGCGGTGCTGACCGCCTACGCGGTGACGGGGCGAATCACTCGGGCGTTCACCGGCCGCTACGCCGGCGCGTTCGCCCTATCGACGCACTATCTGGCCGCGTTCGCGGGCTCGCTCGTTCTCGGGTTCGCGGCGACGATGCTCTGGGTGGCGTCGCTCCTGACGCTGGTCGGCCCGGTGTTCGTCTCGACGTACGCGAGCTACGTCTTCGCTGCCTTCTGGGGGTATCAGTACCGGGCGGCCGCCGAGGCGGGAACCGTTCCCAAGATCGCCCCCGACGCCGACGATTCGGCGCGGACGACGGCGACCGAGACGGTCCCTGCTCGGTCGCCCTGACCGGCCGTTCTCTCTCACCGCGAGCGTCGGTTCACTCGCCCTGACACAGCCGGCGCGCGGTCCGCATCGCGTCGTTGGTCTCACAGACCAGCGTGAGGTGGTCGCCGCTGTCGAGCGTGAACTCGCCGTCGGGGACCCGGTCTTGTCCGTCCCGGCTCACCATCGCCACCAGCGAGCCGTCGGGGAGGTCAGCCGTGACTTCCCCGACGGGCCGGCCGACGAGCGCGTCGTTCCGCAGTTCGACTTCGAGGACGTCGCCGGTCCGGGTCGCGTCGGCGAGCCAGTGGCTCAGCGCGGGCCGCTCGATGGCGTCGTCGATGGCGTCGGCCACCGCGAAGCCGGCCGAGATCGGTTCGACGTCCAGGTCCTCGAACGCCGCGAGGTTGTCCGGCCGGTTCGCCCGCGCGACGACGTTCTCCACGTCGAACCGGGTCGCCGCGAGCTGAGCGACCAGCAGGTTCACGTCGTCGTCGGCCGTCGCGGCCACGACGACGCCGGCGCGGTCGGCGTCGGCGGCGTCGAGCGTCGCGGTGTCCGTCGCGTCGCCGTGGACCACGCGGTGGCCCTCGGCGCGCGCCCGCTCGACGGCGTCCGAGTCGCGGTCGACGAGTACGGCCTCCTCGCCGCGGGCCTCGAACCGGTCCGCGAGTTCCGTGCCGACGCGGCCGGCGCCGACGATGAGTGTGGTGGTTGGCACGATATCCAGCGCCTGCGCGAGGTGACGGGCCAGACTGGCTTGAAACATGACGGTCGCGAAGATGACCGAGAAGACGGTCCCGACCAGCACCGTCGCGGCCTCGGGGTTCGTCGGCCGCAGCTCGATGGCGAACAGCGTGGCGACGCTGGCCGGGACGATGCCGCGCGGCCCGACGAGGCCGACGAACAGCCGCTCGTTTCTCGTCATCGACCCGCCGACCGTCGAGAGGAACGCGCCGGGGAGGCGGACGAGCGCGACGACGGCGACGACGACGAGCAGCCCGCCGACGCCGAGCGCCCGCAGGTCGTCGATCGAGAGCAGCGCCGCGAGGACGACGAAGACGAACGAGAGGACGAACACCGTGACCCCGCCCTTGAACTCCGCGACCACGTCCTCGTGGGGGATGTCGGCGTTCCCGAGGACGAGACCGGCCGCGGCCGCCGCCGCGATGCCCGCCTCGGTGAGCCACGCGTTGGCGACGGCGAAGGCCGCCAGCGCCGCCGTCAGGACGACCAACCGGGCGTTCTGGGGCGCGTTGTCCCGCGAGAGCGACAGCCGACGGAGCAGGAGCGCGGCGAGTCCGCCGACCAACAGTCCGACGCCGATACCGACCGCGAGCCGGGCGACGAACGCCTCGACGACCACCAGCGGCGACGCCGCGGTGGTGACGAACTCGAAGGTCGCCACCGCGAGGATGGCCGCGATGACGTCGTTGATGATCCCCTCCGTCTCTAAGGCCGCCGCGACCCGGTCTCTGACCGGCACCACCTGCATGATGGGCGTGATGACCGTCGGCCCGGTCGCCACCAGCAGCGACCCGACCAGCATCGCTACCGGCCACGTGGTGCCGAAGACGAAGCGCACGGCGAGCGTGGTGCCGACGAGCGACACCAGCGCCCCGACGGTGACGAGCCCGAGCGCCTCCCGGGAGGCCTCTTTCACCCGCTCGGCCGTGAGGTGAAAGGCCCCCTCGAAGACGATGATGGCGACGCTGAGGCCGACGATGGTCTGCAGGCCGGCCTCGCCGAACAGCTCCGGGCGGACGACGCCGAATCCCTCCGGGCCGACCACGACGCCCGCGACGAGGAGGAACGCGACGCTCGGGACCTGCAATCGGTCGGCGACGAGCTGTGCCGTGACGCCGAGGCCGGCGACGAGGACCACGGCACCGACGAGTGACGTTGCGGCGGACACGGGTCTGGTATTGCTTCACTCTCCGCCGTGTTAAGCGGTTCCGACCGAAAGAGCCACCCCGTCGCCGGGGCAATCGTCGAGCGATGCCGACCGCAACGAACCGCGGCGTGTCGCTGCACTACGAGACCGACGGCGACGGCCCCACGGTGGCGTTCGTCGGCGACGTCGGCTACGGCGCGTGGATCTGGGGCTGGCACTACGACGCGCTCTCCGGCCCCTTCGAGACGCTGGTCTGGGACCTGCGGGGAACCGGCGACTCCGACGCGCCGGCCGGCCCCTACGACGTGGAGACGCTCGCCGCCGACCTCGAAGCGGTCCTCGCCGACCGCGGCGTCGGGCGCGTCCACCTCGTCGGCGCGGGGCTGGGCGGGATGGTCGCGCTCCGGTACGCCCACGAGTACGGCCGCGCGCGGACGCTGACGCTCTACTGCACCGCCGCGTCGGGCGGCGACGTAGACGAGGCGGCGCTCCGTTCGCTCTCGCTGGACGCGGGCGAGGAGAGTTCACTCGACGGGGCGTTCTCGCCAGCCTTCCGCGAGCGCACGTCGGCTCTCGTCGAGCGGATCACCGAGTGGCGACGCGAGGAGGACGCCGCGGGCGACGCCTTCGCGGCGCAGGCCGCGGCGATGACCGACTTCGACGCGCCGCCGCTGTACGAGATAACCCAACCGACCGAACTGTACTACGGCGTCGAGGATCCGGTGGTCCCGGCCGACGCCGCCGAGTCGCTGGCCGCGGACCTCCCGCGGGGGACCGCCGCGGCCGTCGAGGGACGGCACTGTTGCTTCGTCGAGCACTCGGCGGCCGTCACGGACCGGCTGACCGCGTTTCTGGACGAACACGCCGACCCCGAGTTTTAACCGCCGGCGCGCCGATTGAACGGTGTATGTCCCCCCGAGACGACGAGGCGGACGACGACCGGTCGTCAGGCGGCCGGAGTTCGGACGAGGACGGACCGGTCGGCTCGCCCGGCGACGAGATGGCCGAGTACGACGCCGATACTGACACCGATACGGATAGCGATACCGCCGCCGACGAGTCGGCGGTCGGCGAGACGGCGGGTCCGGGCGAGAAGTACTGCCGCTCCTGTGGCGTGGTCATCGACGCGAGCGCCAACTTCTGCCCCGACTGTGGCGCGTCACAGGGCGGCGTCGAGGGAAGCGCGGCGACCGCCGCGACCAGCGAGAAGGACCGAGTCACGGCGGGCATCTTCGCGCTCCTTCTGGGGAGTTTCGGCGTCCACCACTTCTATCTGGGTAACACGACGTTCGGCGTCCTCTATCTCTGTCTCTTCTGGACCGGGCTGCCCGGCATCGCCGGAATCGTCGAGGGGATCATCTATCTGACCAAGACCGACGAGGAGTTCCAGCGCCAGTACGTCGACCGGGACTGAGATGTCGCGCCGACGCGAACTGCGACGCGGGCTCGCCGCGACGGCCCCGTACCTTCTCTCCCATCACGCCGCCGACGAGCGCTACCGGTGTCACCGCCTGCCCGTCGCCGGACGGACGATTCTCGTCTGTGCGCGCTGTTCGGGTATCTATCCCGGCATCGCTCTCGGTGTCCTCGCCTTCCGCCTCGGCGTCGCTCCCGGCGCGTGGTTCCCCGTCGTCGCGCTCGGACCGCTCCCGGCGCTCGTCGACTGGGCGCTCACGACATTCACAGGCCATCGCGGGAGGAACACGGTCCGAACGGCCACCGGCGGGCTACTGGGTCTGGCCTACGGCCTCGCAGTCCCGTGGTTCCTGACGACGTGGCAGCCGAGACTCGCGGCCGTCGCGGTCGGGTACGGGACGCTCGCGCTGGTCGGCCTGCGGTCGGTCTCCGAATGAGCGGCAGAACTTCGGGGAGATAGAAGGCTTATCACGCTCGACAGATTGACTTGGAACGATGAGTCTGCGCATCGCGCTACTGAACGCGGCCCACGACGGCGAGGACAACCGACGGAACTTCCGCCGGGAGCTCGACGCCGACCTCGTGGAGTACGACGCCACCGAACGCGAACTACCCGACTCCTTCGCGTTCGACGCCTGCGTCGTCACGGGCTCGCGCGCGTCGGCCTACTGGGACGAGGAGTGGATCACCGCCCTCGAGGGATGGGTCAGCGATGCCATCGACCACGGACTGCCGGTGCTGGGCGTCTGTTTTGGCCACCAACTGCTCGCACAGGCCCTCGGCGGCCGCGTCGAACCGATGGACGAGTACGAGATCGGGTATCGGACTATCGACCACACCGGAGAGAGCCCGCTGCTCGACGGCGTCTCGGAGTCCTTCACCGCCTTCACCACCCACTCCGACCACGTCGCCGAACTCCCGCCGGGGGCCGAGCGGTTCGCCGAGAACGACTACGGCGTCCACGGCTTCCGGAAGGGCGACGTCTTCGCCGTCCAGTTCCACCCGGAGTACGACACCGAGACCGCCGAGTCGGTGACGAAGGGGAAGGACCTCCCCGACGAGCGGATTCAGGGCGTCTTAGACGGCATCACCGAGGAGAACTACCGGGCGGCCTGTGACACCAAGCGCCTCTTCGAGAACTTCACCGACTACGTCCGAGCCCGGCGGTCGGCCGACGCCGACGGGCAGCGGTCGCCGGCGACCTCCGACGACTGATAGGGTCGGCCCGGTGCAGGGAGTACGTTCTTGTGACCCCCGGCTGAACGCCCGTCTATGCAGGTCGGAATCGTCTCAGATACGCACGACAACACCGGGTTAGTCGACGCCGCCGTGGATACCTTCGCCGACGCCGGCGTCGAGACGGTCGTCCACTGCGGGGACTTCGTCGCCCCGTTCTCCGCGACGCCGTGGGACGGCGACTGGGAGTTCTACGCCGTCCGAGGCAACAACGACGGCGAGTGGGACCTCCAGTCGGCGGTCGAGGAGTTCGGGACCTACATGGGCGAGATGGGCGAACTGACCCTCGACGGTGCCGAGGTGGCCGTCTACCACGGGACGAGCGGTGCCATCGTGGACGCCCTCATCGAGTGTGGGACCTACGACTACGTGTTCACCGGCCACACCCACGACCGGGGGGCCGAAGAGTACGAGGGGACGACCCGAATCAACCCCGGCGGCATCGGCATCCCGCCGGCCCCCGACGACTTCTCGGTGGCGACGCTGGACACCGATACCGGCGACGTGACCTTTCACGAACTGGAGTAGACCGAACGGCGACGCGAGAATCGAAGTCGAGACCGGCGTGACTCAGTCGTCGGCGACGTTTTCGGCCCGGCGGATCTCTCCCTCGTGCTGGACGAGGCCGCGGCCGACGCCGAGGGCGTCGTTGGTGCGCTCGATGCTCTGCTCGGCGCTCGCGGTCCGCTCCGAGAGCGCGCGGACGGCGTCGATGTTCTCGGGGACCACGTCGGCCTCTTGGTGGATGGCCTGGAACAGATAGAGGTCCCGGCCCTCGACGGTGACCGATTCGGCCCAGATACAGTTCTCCCAGACGTCGCCGCGCGGGCGGCCGGCGTCGCGAGTGTACTCCTTGATCTTGCCCGCGCCGTCGATGCCGAGGGTCTCCGGGACGAGGAACAGCCGCGTCTCCCGGCCGAGGAGGTCCAGGACCTCCTCGGAAGTCGGTTCGGAGTCGAGCGTGACGTTGACGCTGTGGGTGTGCATCTGCGTCGTCGGCACTTTCATCCCCATCGTGTCGATGTCGAGGTCGGGGAAGACCGTCTGGACGTCGGGACCGTGGTGAGACGGGATCTCGACGGGGTCCGGCAGTGTGTCGTTGATCGGGCCGCGCGACGTCTGGCCGGGGTCACCGCCCCGGCGGACGAGCGTGATGCGCGCCTTCTCGACGCCGTAGCTCTCCCGGAGCGGCGCGAGCAGGCGCGAGAGTCCGGTCGTGTTGCACGAAACTACGCGAGCGGTGTCGGCACCGACCGCGGCGTCGTAGTTCGCGCGGGCGTTGAAGCTCACGTCGGCCACGTCGGGGTCCTCGCCGCCCTGGAAGATCGCGGGCGTGTCGTGTTCCTCGTACAGCGAGGCGTTGGTCGCGCCCACGCCGCCTGGCGTGGTATCGACCACGACGTCGCTGGCCTCGACCATGTCGTGGACCGTCCCGGCGGTCGTCAGTCCGGCACCGTCGAACGGGGCCTGCCCGTCTGCAGCGTAGAGGTTGTATCCGCGGTCATGTGCGATGGTAGCTTCGAAGTTCGGGGACCGTTTGGCGACGCCAGCGACAGTCATGTCCGGCTGTGTGCGCACCGCGTCGGCGACTCGCTTGCCGATGGTGCCGAAGCCGTTGATGCCCACGTGGAGCATACCCACCTGTTCTCGCGGCCGGAGTATATTCTTTGCGGTAGATAAGAAGAAGAAATTAACTCGGATAGTTGTACTCTTCTCGCCGAAAACCGTGCTATTAACCCGCACACGGCGGGGAGACGGCGGGCCACCAAGAGTTAATCCGACGGGGGACCGACCCGGTGATATGGACGACGCTTCGCTTCGCGCGCCGGCCGAGACGGCGGTCGAACAGTGCATGAACCTACGGGCCGACGAGTCCTGTGCGATCGTCACCGACGACGAGCGCGAGGCCATCGGCGAGGCGCTCTACCGCGTCGCCGGCGAGATAACCGACGACACCATCATTCTGCGCTACCCGCCGGGGAACCAACACGGCGAGGAACCGCCGGCTCCCGTCGCCGGGGCGATGAAGGCCGCCGACGTGGTGCTCGCGCCGACGACCAAGAGCCTGACCCACACCGAGGCCAGAAGCGAGGCCAACGCCGCCGGCGCTCGCGTCGCCACGCTCCCCGGCATCACGGAAGACGTCTTCCGGATGGGATTAGACGCCGACTACGAGGCCATCCGCCAGCACTGCGAGGACGTTCTCGCACAGGTCGAGGGGGCCGAGGAGATCCGCGTCACCTCGCCGCAGGGCACGGACATCACCTTCGGCGTCGGCTCGCGGGAGTGGAACCTCGATACGGGCATCGTCCACGAGCCCGGCGCGATGTCGAACCTCCCCGCGGGCGAGGTGTTTCTCGCCCCCGAGACGGCCGACGGCACCTTCGTCGTCGACGGGACGATGCGCCCGCACGGGAAACTCGACGGCCTCGAACTCTCTTTCGAGGTCGAGGACGGCTACGTCACCGACGTCAGCGACGACGAGATCCGCGGCCAGATCGAGACGGCCGCCGAGGAGGTCGGGCGGGACGCCTACAACCTCGCGGAGCTGGGCATCGGCACCAACGTCGCCGTCACCGAACTGGTCGGCTCCGTTCTCTTAGACGAGAAGGCGGGCGGTACCGTCCACATCGCCATCGGCGACGACCACGCCATCGGTGGCGACACCCACGCGCCCATCCACCTGGACGGCATCCTGACGGAACCGACCGTCTACGCGGATGGGGAAGAAGTGGACCTTCCACGTGGCGAGTAACGGCGAACGGAGTGAGCATCAGCCGAGATTCAACCCCTCGCGGCGAACCGCGTACCCGCAGACGGCCACCGTCCAGACGGCCACGCCGAGGAGGACGAGGTCGAACGGCACCGGATAACTGAGATTCCACGCCAGGACCAACCCGTGGACGGCCGCCATGAGCGCCATCGTGGCGACCGTGACGACGGCACCCGTACGCGGATCGTCGGGCGGGTCCGCGCGCATCGCGACCTCGATGAGACACAGCGTCGCGAGCATGAGTGCGGGCAACAGCGTGACTGCGACCGCCTTCGAGACGTAATTGTCGGGTGTCCCCGACGCCGAGAAGTGGATCGCTACCTTGGCCGGCAGTCGCGGGTAGAGGACGACGCCGGCGAGGGCCGTCAGGGCAATGAGGAGAGCCGAGACGGAGACAGTCCGCCTGTCGAGGCGCATGTCGTCGCGGACGCCAGCGAGGGCCTTAACCGTGCGTCTCGCTCGTGACGAGCGCGTGCCGACGACCATTTACGCCCGGCCCGTCAACGCCGACGTATGACCGACGTCACGTCCGGGGAGCGCGTCGCGCTCCCCTGTCCGGCCTGTTCGCCGGACTTGGAGACCGTCCACGAGGTGCTCAAACCCGGTGGACAGGTCACCGTCCGCTGTACCGACTGCGACCACGTCCACAAGGAACAGTTACCGGACGACGACACCGTCCAGCGCGACGTCGTCGTCTCGCAGGACGGCGAATCGTTCACCGCGCAGGTCGACGTCCCCGACGACGAGGACCTCGCCGTCGGCGAGGAGTTCCTCTTAGAGACCGAGGAGGCCGTCATGACGGTCCGAATTACCAGTCTGGAGACCGATCAAGGCCGCACCGAGGAGACCCCCGTCGACGACGTCGAGACGATCTGGTCCCGGGCCGTCGGGAACGTCGCCGTCAACGTCACGATGCACCCGAAGGACGGCCGCCACGATGAGACCGAGAGCTTCAAACTGCAGGTGCCGGGCGACTACGACTTCGTCGTCGGCGAGACCGAGCAGTTCGGCGACGAGGAGTTCACGGTCGAGGGGATCCACGTCCGCGACGACGCCCACGGCTACGACCACGAGAAGATGGACTTCGAGGGGGACAGCGCCGTGGCGAAGGACATCAACCGGCTGTACGTCCGCGACGAGTCCTCGACGGCGTGGTCGGCCTGGTAGGATGACTGGCTGGGACCGCGACCGGACGGCGCTGGTCGAACGCCTCCGCGAGGAGTACGGCCTCGACGAACGCGTCTGCTCGGCGGTCGCCGCCGTCCCGCGACATCGGTTCGTCCCCGAGCGCGTCAGAGACGGCGCATACGACGACCGCCCGCTCCCCATCGGGCAGGACCAGACCATCTCGGCCCCGCACATGGTCGCGCTCATGGCCGACCGGCTCTCGCTGGAAGCGGGCGACCGCGTCCTCGAAGTCGGGACCGGCTGTGGCTACCACGCCGCCGTCACCGCCGAACTGGTCGGCCCCGAGAACGTCTACAGCGTCGAGTATCACGACCAACTCGCCAAGGAAGCCCGCGAGACGCTCGCCGCGACAGGCTACGGCGACGTCTCGGTCCGCGCCGGCGACGGCAAACGGGGATGGCCCGACCACGCGCCCTACGACCGCGCGTACCTGACGTGTGCCGCCGGGGAGTTCCCCGACGCCGTCGTCGAGCAAGTCCGACCCGGCGGCGTGCTACTGGCTCCCATCGGGACCGGCCGGCGACAGACGCTCGTCAGCGCACGCCGCCGAGCCGACGGCTCGCTCGAACGCGAGAGCCACGGCGCGGTGCGGTTCGTCCCGCTGCAGTGACGGGCCCCGACCGGCCGACGGTGGCCGCGTCATTCATATAGCTCCGGCGGGAACCTCGGTTATGGACCCGGCGGTACTGCGCGGCGACATGGTCGACAGCCTGCAACACGAGAGCAAGGGGGTCGTCCGGAGCACGTGGCTGTCGGCGGCGATGCGGTCGGTCCCGAGAGAGGCGTTCGTCGGCGAGGAACAGGCCTACTCCGACCGCCCCTTCGAGCGACTTGGCACCCGCGTCCTCTCGCCCAGCACCGCCGCTCGCCTACTGGAGGCGCTCGACCCCGACGCCGACGACGACGTGCTGGTCGTCGGGGCCGGCGTCGGCTACACCGCCGCCGTGCTCGCCGAGCGCGTCGGCGAAGCCAACGTCCAGGCCATCGACATCACCCGACGCCTCGTCGTCGACGCCCGGACGAACCTCGCGGAGGCGGGCTACGAGGGCGTCCTCGTCGACCGCCGGGACGGAGCCGAGGGCCTGCCCGAGTACGCGCCCTACGACCGAATCCTGCTGGAGGCCGCCGCCGTCAGACCGCCGCGGGCGCTCCTCTCGCAACTGGCAGAGGACGGTCGCCTCGTGATGCCGCTTGGCACCAACGAGCAGACGCTGGCGACCGTCGATCCCGACGGTGAGACCCAGCGCCTCGGCAGCGTCGCCTTCCAGCCGATGCTGGTCGAGGGCGAGCAGGCCGACACCATCGAGCGCAACCGGACCCGCCGCGAGGACCGCGAACACGCCCGGCGGAACGCCCAGTCCCGCACCGGGTGGGAGCAGAACTGGATCGACTGGGACGGCTAGCTCTCCCTGACTACGAGTAACTCCGTGTTCGACCGACTGTCCCGATAGCTGCTGCTGGCGGGTGGTTTCACGTCGAAGACGACGGTTCCCTGTTGCTGGTTCGCGCCCAGCGACGGCGACAGCGAGAGGGTGGCGTTGCCCCCCGCTCCCGTCTCTGCCGTCCCGACGGTCGAGAGCGTAGCGGTCCCGCTCTTTGCGACGACTGTCGCGCCGGCGACCGGTGCGCCCTCCGGATCGACGACGGTGACGGTCACGTCCGTCGACCCGGGCGTCGTCACCTCCGGATGGGGCTGGACGTCGACTTCGGTCACTTGCAGCGTCTCGATCCCCGAGATGGTACTCATCATCACGCTCAGGCAGGCGACGCCGACGACCAGCGCGATGACGAGTCGTATCGGGAGTCCTTCGATGGCCCGTTCGTCCGACCACAGTGAGTCACGCATGGCACGGAATGGGCGCGTACCCCTACTTGAACCCTCGTGCAGAGGTTCAAATATGGAGGCGCGGCCAGCCCCGCTATGGTCGTCATCGGACGCGAGCGGACGACGGGACCGACGGCACACCTCGGCCACTATCGGGCGCGGGACGGGAGCCGCGGCGCGCGCGTCGAACTGGACCTCGACGCGCCCCACGCCGGCGTCGTCGTCGGCAAGCGCGGGTCGGGCAAGACGTACACGCTGGGCGTCCTCGCGGAGGGTCTCGCCGCCGCATCCGGCGTCGCACCGGTCGTCGCCGATCCGATGGGTGCGTTCGCGCCGCTGGCCGACGCCGCCGCCGACGCGACCGTCGTGCGCCCGCGCGTCCGAGCGAACGCGCTCGACCCGCGAGCGTGGTGTGCGCTGCTCGGTCTCGACCCCGAGCGCGGCCCCGGGACGCTCGTCTGGCGGGCGGCGACGGAAACGACGACGCTGACGGGGATGGCGGAGTGGGTCGAGGGCGCGGACGCTCCCGCGGAGACGCGCCGGGCGGCGGCAAACCACCTCGCGATGGCGCGCTCGTGGGACGTATTCGCCGCCGATGGAATAGCTACTGACGGACTCTGTGACGGCGGCGTCACCGTGCTCGACCTCGCGGGCGTCGACCCCGCGCCCGCGAACGCCGTGGTCGCCGCCGTCGGCGGCGCGCTCTACGATGCCCGAATCGAGAACGAGACGGGACGGCTCCCGTGGCTGCTGGTCGACGAGGCCCACGCGTTCACCGACGGCGTCGCCGAGCGAGCGCTTCGCCGGCTGTTGACTCGGGGCCGGCACCCGGGCGTCAGTTGCTGGCTGGCGACCCAGCGGCCCGGCGCGCTCCCCGCCGTCGCCCTCTCGCAGGCCGATCTGCTGATCGCCCATCGCCTGACGAGCGAGGCGGACGTCGGCGCGCTGACGGACGCTCGACCGACGTATCTGGCGGGGAACCTCGGCGAGCGATTGCCCGTGGCGACCGGTGAAGCGCTGGTCGTCGACGACGTGACCGAATCGACGCATCACGTGCAGGTACGCGAGCGACGGACGCCCCACGGGGGTGACAGTCCGAGCGCCTCGGCCGCCGGCGAGCCGTGAGACGAGGGACGGGCGTGGCTTTTACTCCCCGGGGCACGTCGGTCTCGGTATGGCAAACTACACGGTGCGCTACCGCGTGGACGGCGAGTTCGACGACACCGTCGCCGCGGTCGAAGACGAACTCGCCGAGGAGGGGTTCGGCGTCCTCTGTGACATCGACGTGCAGGCGACGCTGAAGAAGAAGCTCGACGAGGAGTTTCGACAGTATCGGATCCTCGGCGCGTGTAACCCGTCGTTGGCTCACGAGGCCTTGCAGGAGGAACTGGAACTCGGTGCGCTGTTGCCCTGTAACGTCATCGTCTACGAGCGCGACGACGGCGACGTCGGCGTGAGCGCGGTCGACCCGCAGGTGATGCTCTCGGTCGCCGACAACGACGCGCTCGACTCGATCGCCGAGGACGTCGGCGAGCGACTCACCCGCGTACTGGAGGCGCTGCCGAACGCGGAACCGGCCGAGGACTGATACGGACTCTTGTAGTCTCGTACCGGCATCGCCGGGGCCGGTACGGCGATTACCGGTAAACAGCTACAATAATCCGTACGAGCGAGCGACGCCCCCCGTTATCGCACCGCGGACCGACCGCACATCGCAACTGCCGAGTACGGCCGCCGCGAGTGGCCTCCAATGGCCGGATCACACGCCCTCTCGCGGGTCGAACCCCTGCTGCTCGTCGCTGTGGGTGGGTTCGCCGGCGCGGTACTCCGCCGTTCGGTCGCGCTCGCAGCCCCCGGAATAGCGGCTCTGGATGGGGCCGTCGTCGGAACGCTCGTCGTCAACGTCGCCGGGAGCTTCGCGCTCGGCGTCTTACTGTACGAGGCTCATCTGGCGAACGCGCTCTCCGCCGAGACCCGGCTGGTACTCGGGACCGGCTTCCTCTCCTCGTTTACGACCTACAGCACCTTCGCGGTCCAGACGAGCGGGCTCCCCCCGGCGCTGGCCGTGACCAACGTCGCCGCCAACTACGCGCTCGCCTTCGCCGGCGTCGTCCTGGGTCGTCTCGTCGCGAGGTGGCTATCGTGAATCCGCTGTTGCTCGTCGGGTTCGGCGGGATGGCCGGCGCGCTGGGTCGTCACCTCGTCGGGGCGCGCCTCGAACGGAACCGGGCGGACACGCTGGTCGTCAACGTCTGCGGGAGCGTGCTGCTCGGGGCGCTCGTCGTCGTGCCGATCACCGATTCGGTCGCTCTCGCCCTCGGAACCGGTTTCTGCGGCGCGTTCACGACGTTCTCGTCGTTCGCCTTCGAGACCGTTCGGCTGGCCGAACTCGGCCACGAGCGGGAGGCGGTGCTGTACGCGGGCGGGACGCTGGCCGTCGCGCTCGCGGGCGTCGCCGTCGGCGGATTCGTCGGCGCGGCGCTGTAGCGGCACGGCGCTGCCCCACTCCGACGCGCGACGGCGCACAGCGCTCAAGGGGCCGGGACCCGGTAGCGTGCGTATGGACCCGACGGAGCTCCGCGCGTCGATTCCCGCGCTGGACCGATGTACGTACTTCAACACGGGCGCGAGCGGCCCGAGCCCCCGCAACGTGGTCGGCGCGGCGACCGACTTCCTGGAGCGACACGCCTTCGAGGCCCCGGCCGGCGACGGTCCCTACGAGGTCGCGTTCGACGCGCTCGCCGCCGCCCGCGAGGTGGTCGGCGGTCACCTCGGTGCCCGGCCCGAAGACGTAGCGTTCACCCGGAGCACGGCAGACGGCGTCAACCTCGTCGCGGGGGCCATCGACTGGCAGCCCGGCGACGTGGTCGTCCGCACCGACTTAGAACACCCCGCCGGGACCCTCCCGTGGGACCGCCTCGCCGACACGCACGACGTGGAGGTCCGCGTCGTCGAGACCGACGGCGGACGACTCGACGTCGAGGACGTGAAAGCCGCCGTCGACGAAGACGTTCGCCTGGTCTTCCTCAGTTCGCTGACGTGGAGCCACGGCACGCGACTGCCCGTCTCCGAGGTGGTCGAGGTCGCCCACGACGCGGGGGCACAGGTGCTCGTCGACGCCGTCCAGTCGGTCGGCCAGCACCCCGTCGACGTGACCGACTGGGGTGCGGACTTCGTGGCGACGGCGGGCCACAAGTGGTTGCTCGGCGTCTGGGGCGCGGGGATGCTGTACGTCGACCCGGACGCTCACGACCGCCTCCGACAGACCCGCATCGGCTATCGGAGCGTCGAGGACCCGAGCGCCGAGGCGTACGCCTACCACGGGGGCGCGCGGCGGTTCGAGGTCGGGACCACGTCGCCGGCTCCCTACGTCGCCCTCGCGGAGGCGATCGAGACCATCGAGGGAATCGGTCTCGACACCGTCGAGGATCGGGTCGAACGCCTGACTGGTCGCCTGAAAGACGGTCTGGGCGACCGACTGCTGAGTCCCCGCGGCTACGAGTCCGGACTGGTCACGTTCGCCGCCGACGACCCCGAGGCGACCGCCGAGCGACTCGCGCGGGAGGGGATCGTCGTCCGACACATCCCCTATCCCGAGGCCGTCCGGGCGTCGGTCCACGCGTTCAACACCGAGGACGACGTGGACGAACTGCTCGACGCGCTGTAGCCCGTGGATTGATTGACGCGCCGACCGTTCTCTCGCGTATGGACGAACGCGGCGTCGTCACCGCCTTCCTCCGCGACGACGGCGAGGTGCTCCTGTTTCGCCGGAGCGACGAAGTCGGTTCCTACACCGGGTGCTGGGGCGGCGTCTCGGGGTACGTGGCCGACGACGAGGGAAACGACCGGCCGCCGGAGGCTGCCGTCCGCGCCGAGATACGCGAGGAAGCGGGTCTGGAGGAGTCGGTCGCGCTCGTCCGGTCGGGCGAGCCGTTTCCGGTCGAAGACGAGGAGCGCGGAACCCGGTGGCAGGTCCATCCGTTCCTCTTCGATTGCGACTCGTGCGCGGTGACGCCGAACGAGGAGGTCGCCGAGACGGCGTGGGTCCACCCGCCCGAGATACTGCGCCGCGAGATGGTGCCGCGTCTGTGGACGGCATACGATCGGGTTCGCCCCCGCGTGGCGACGGTTCGAGACGACCACAGCCACGGATCGGCGTGGCTCTCGCTGCGGGCGCTGGAGGTGCTGCGCGACGAGGCGGCGCTCGCCGGAGACGGCCGACGCGACGAACTGGAGGCGAGCGAACGGAGCGGCGACGACTGGATCGCCCTCGCTGAACTGGCGCGGACGCTGCGCGACGCCCGGCCGTCGATGGTGGTCGTCGGGAACCGCGTCGACCGGGCGATGTCCGAGGCGAGCGAGGAACGGACGCCGGAGGCGATCGAGATGGCGGCCCGCGAGGGGCTCGACCGCGCCGTCGCCGCCGACCGCGAGGCCGCCAAGCGCGCCGCCGAACGGCTGCCCGACCGGGTGGCGACGCTCTCGCGGTCGGGGACGGTCACCGCGGCCGTCGAGGAAGCGACTCCCGACGCTGTGTTGGTCGCCGAGTCCCGGCCCGGCCGCGAGGGGGTCGCTGTCGCCGAGTCGCTGACCGACACTGCCGACGTGACGCTGACGACGGACGCCGCCCTCGCCTTCGAACTCGCCGAGTGGGACGCCGAGGCCCTACTCGTGGGAACCGACCGCGTTCTGCCGGACGGCCGCGTCGTGAACAAGGTCGGCACCCGTGCGGCGGCGCTCGGTGCGAACGCGGCGGGTATCGACTGTCTCGTCGTCGCGGCGAGCGACAAGGTCGCGCCGACCGCCGACTACGACCTCGAACCCCGCGACGCGACCGAGGTGTACGACGGCGAGGCGGACCTCTCGGTGTCGAACCCGACTTTCGACGTGACGCCCGCCGACGCGGTCGACCGCGTCGTGACTGAACGGGGGGCGCTCGACGCCGACGCCGTCCGCTCCGTGGCCGCCGTCCACCGAAAACGGAGCGAGTGGGCCGACGAGTGACTCACTCGTAGCGGGCCATCGCCCGCACCGGCGCGCCGTCGCCGTCGGCGATTTTGAGGGGAACGGCGAGCAGTTCGAACCGCTCGGGAAGCCCCGCGAGATTCGTCAGGTTCTCGACGATGAGGCGGTCGGCCTCCAGCAGTTCGTGGTGGGCCTGAAACCCCGAGGGTTCGTCCTCACCTGCCCTGTCGGTCGGCGTCGGATCGACGTTGAGGGCGTCGATCGCTACGTCGTAGCCGTGCTCGACGCAGTGTCGAGCGGCGGCAGGCGTCAGAAACGGGTGGTCGAAGTAGTGCTCCTCACCCCAATGGGCGTCCCAGCCGGTGTGAAGTACCACCGCTTCAGCGTCGACCGTCGGCAGGTCCGCCGGGCGGACGCGAGCGCGGGGGTCCCGGCCCCGCAGGTCCACCCGAACCGCGTCGCGGACGAACCGCGAGACGGGAAACTCGTCCACGTCGCGTCCCTCGGCTTCCGTGTGGCTCGGCGCGTCGACGTGCGTTCCGGTGTGGGTCCCACAGGAGAGCGCGGCGACCCGGTAACCGTCCTCGGCGTGGGTCGCGTGCGGTTCGACCGAGGCGGGCGGATCGTCCGGGAACACCGGCATCCCCGAGCGGATCGGCTGCGAGAGGTCGGCGTAGGGCATGGCGGCGATAGGGGCGGACGGTCGTAAACGTGTGGTGCTCGCCGCACGGGTTCGAGGAACTTCACTCCGTTCCGTTCCTCGCTGCTGCTCGCGGCTTCGCCGCTCGCTATTCGAGGTTCTTCCCTGCGGTCAGAACCTCGCTACTTCTCGTCCAGCACGACCGGCACGCCCGCCTCGGCCACGTCGGCGGCGAACTCGCGGGAGTCGGCTTCGAGGTTCGAGAACGTGTTGTAGTGGACCGGGAGGACCAATCGCGGTTCGATGGTCGCCGCGAGCGCCGCGGCCTCGCGGCGGTCCATCGTCGCCCGCGGACCGATCGGCGGGCAGAACAGCGAGGTATCGAGCGTCCGGTGACCCGGCAGCACGTCGGAGTCGCCGGGATAGTAGACGCGGGTCCCGTCCACTTTGACCATGAACCCGCAGCCGAATCCCTCGGGGTGGTACGGCGTGCCGTCCGGGAGCGTGTGCGGGCCGTCCGGTTCGTTGTGTGCGGGCGTCGTCCAGATGGGAACGTCGCCGACGGTAATCTGCTCTTTCGCGCCCACCTGCCGGACTTCGTAGGGGAGGTCTACAATGGGTGGGAGGTCCCGTTCCACGTCCCGGCCGTCGATACCTTCGAAGGCGACTATCGTCGTCTCCTCGTTCGCCACCCGTTCGATGCCGTCGGGGTCGTAGTGGTGGACGTGGGTGACACAGACGACGTCGGCGTCCTCCGCCCGGTAGTCGGTCGCCGGCGGATGGCCGACGTCGTCCTCGTGGGGTTCCCACTCGCCGGTCAGGATACCGTAGCGACCCGGATCGGTGTAGACCACGCTGTCGCCGCCGGCGATGCGGAGCGTGGCGTACCCGAGCCAATCGACGGTCAGTCCCTCGTGGCGAACGGTCATCGTCGGAGAGTGGGCGACGAGACAGATAAATCGGCGGTTTCGAGCGAGCGCGACGATAGCGCCGAGCGCCGCGGGCTACTCCGCGAGCGGTCCGTCGAGGGCGTCCTCGGCCGAGGGCGCGCCGAGTTCGCCCGTTCGAATCGCGGTCCGGAGGGCGAGTTCGGCGACGTTGCCGCCGTGTTCGGCGGTCCGAGCGACGCTGTCGAGGACGCGCGTCAGGCGATACGCCGCCGCTTCGGATTCGAACAGGCGGCGGTCGAGCGCCTCCACGTCGTCTCGGAGGGCGTCACGAGCGTGGAGCGCTGCTCGGGCCGCGGTCACGTCGGCGTCACCGACGGCGGCGCGGACGGCGTCTTCGACGATCCCGCGAGCCGTCTCGGCGAGCGACGCCACCTCTTCGGCCGTCTCGTCGTCGACGGCCTCGACGTCCATGGCCTCGGCGGTGGCGGCGATGCGTTCGGCGTGGTCGGCGACGCGTTCCAACTCGCGGGCGGTCGTCCAGCAGACGAACAACTCCGAACGAGTGAGACCCAGCGCGTCCACCTCATCGAGTCGGACGAGCGCGCGCTGGAAGTAGCGGTCTATCATCGCGTAGAGGCGGTCGGCCCGGTCGTCCCGGTCGGCGTCCCCCGCCGCGACCGCCGGATCGGTCAGGGCCGCCGTCGCGTCTCGGTGCATCGACAGCGCGACGAACCGGAGTTGTCGGACCGACTGCTGTATCGACACCTCCGAGGCGTCGAGGAGGGTCCGGACCGTCACCGTCGTCGCCGTCGACTCGGTGACGGTGACGCCGGAGAGGGTCCGCGCGACCTGTTCGACCGCGCGGCGCCGGTCGTCGTCGAACCCGTCGGGGGCTTCGAACGTGAGCGCTTCGACCCCCGCGGCGTAGGCCGCGCGGAGGGCGCGCTCGATACACGCCGGACCGGCGTGTGGCACCGAGAGCGCGACGTGACCGGTCGTCTCCGCGTCCCGTTCCTGTGCCTGGACGACGAGGACGCCGTCGATGTGGGTGTGGAGGTCGACGACGGATCCGGGCTCGATGTCGGCCGTCTCGGCCCACTCTTTGGGGAGCGAGACGGTGTAGGTCCCGCCGCCGACCTGCTGTATCTTGCGTGTTTCCATCGGTCGCTCGTGACGTGTTACTCTCTCACTGCCGGGGACGCGGCCCCGGCGTGGTTGTCGATGCAGTCGTCCGGCCCGCGCGCCGAACTCGCGGCGTGACGGGCGCTATTCGAGCCGCGCGTGGGCGGTCAGCCGAACTTGCCGGTGATGTAGTCCTCGACGCGCTGGCTCTCGGGGTTCTCGAAGATCTTGTCGGTGTCGTCGAACTCGACCAGCTCCCCGCCGGTGAGGAAGACGGCGGTCTGGTCGGAGATGCGGGCCGCCTGCTGCATGTTGTGCGTGACGATGACGACGGTGTACTCCTTCGAGAGTTCCTCGACTAGGTCCTCGATCTTCGAGGTGGCGATGGGGTCCAGCGCCGAGGCCGGTTCGTCCATCAGGATGACCTCCGGGTCGACGGCCAGACAGCGGGCGATACAGAGCCGCTGCTGTTGCCCGCCGGAGAGTCCCAGCGCGTTGTCGTCCAGTCGGTCGCTGACCTCGTCCCACAGCGCCGCCTGTCTGAGCGAGCGCTCGACGAGTTCGGCCTCCTTCTCGGTGTCGTCGCGGCCGAACAAGCGCGCGAGCAGCCCCTTGTCGATGTCGCCGTGCTTTCGCGGCCCGTAGGAGATGTTCTCGCGGATGGACTTCGGGAACGGGTTTGGCGACTGGAACACCATCCCGATGCGCTTGCGGAGTTCGACGAGGTTGGCGTTGGGGTCGTAGATCTCGGTCCCGTCGAGTTCGACCGACCCCTCGATGCGCGCGGCCTTGATGCGGTCGTTCATCCGGTTGAGACAGCGCAGGTACGTCGACTTCCCACAGCCCGAGGGACCGATGAGCGCCGTCACGGAGTTCTCGGGGATGTCCATCGAGACGTCCTTCAGGGCGTGGTCGTCGCCGTACCAGACGTTCAGGTTCTCGACGGAGAGCTTCGGCTCGCCCGCGAAGGAGTAGTCGGTCCACTCCTCGCGGACGCGCTCTTCGCTCTCGCCCGCCGTGGTGGTCGTCTGCTGGTCTGTACCCGTCTCCATGTCCGCGTCGTTGATTGCGTTACTCATAGTTCAGCTTTCTCCGGAAGTAGGTCCGCGCGGTGATCCCCACGGCATAGAAGGTCAGTACGACCATCAGCAGGATAAACGCTGTTGCCCATCCGCGGGAGGGCGAGCCGCTGACGCCCGCGGAGATGACCGCCCACACCTGCGTCGGCAGCGACGCCGTCGAGGACAGTAGCGCGTCGTTCGCGACGAACGGCGGCTGGGCGGTGAATCGGAACCCGCCGATGACGTCGATGGCCTCCGTCGAGTTCAGGGTCGACCCCAACACGAGGATGAGCGGGGCCGTCTCGCCGGCGATGCGACCGACGCCGAGGATGATTCCCGTGATGACGCTCGGCATCGCCGCCGGAACGACGACGCTCCGGATGGTCTCCCACTTCGAGACGCCGAGCGCCGCGCTGGCGTCGCGGTACTCGTCCGGGACGGCCTTGACGGCCTCCCGGGAGGTGATGAGCACCAGCGGCAGGAGCATGAACCCGAGGACGAGCATCCCCGCGAGCAGCGACTCGTCGCCGCCCAGTCGGGGGAGGAGGAACGCGGCCCCGAACAGGCCGAAGACGATGCTGGGGGTGCTCCAGAGCGCGTTGGTCGCGATCTCGACCAGCGCGGTGAAGCGTCCCTGTTCGGCGTACTCGGTGAGGAAGACGGCCGCGCCGATGCCGAGCGGCACCGCGAACAGCGTCGCGCCGACGACGAGCCACACCGTCCCGACGATGGCCGGGAGGATGCCGCCGGGGTCGGCCCCCAGCGGGATGTACGGCGTCAGCGCCATCGGGAACGACAGCGTGCCCTCGTTCGAGACGGAGACGCTGAGGACGTTGAACTGGACGCCCGTGACCGCGACGTGGAGGCCGACCAGCGCGAGGTGGCCCGCCGTCGCGGCCAGTCCGAGCGTGATCTCCTCACCGAGGAGTCGCCGCTGGAGCGTGTCGGTACTGTTTCGTTTCGCCGAGGCGACCAGCGCCGTCGCCGCGAGCGACGCGACGGCGGCGTACAGCGCCACGACCGGTACGACGTTGACCGGGCCGACGATGGGCACGATGTTCGCCGGCGTCTGCAGGAACAGGACGGCCGTCAGCAGACCGAGACTGCCGAGCAGACCGACGACGAAGAATTTCGCGCGGTCCTGTGCGCGGTCGGCGAGCGAGCCGTCGCCGACGAGCACGCTCGCGGTCGGCAGCGCGGCGAGGCCGAGGGCGGCCGCGGAACCGACCATGACCAGCGGATAGGCGACGGTGAGGCCCAGCGGAATCCCCAGCGGCGCGTATCCGAACAGGAGGAAGACGCCGATCAGCACGCCGATGCCGCCGATCACGAGCGGAAGCGCCCGCTGGACGGTCTCGAGGCGGTCGAACCGGCTCCCGACGTTACGGAGGTTCCCGTACGACCGATAGAAGTAGGCGAAGAGGACGAGCGCCGGCGCGACGAGGAGCAACGCGCCGACTCTGGGGTCGGGGGTCACCGCGACGGCGGTGTCGAGCACCTGCGGTTGGCGGTCGACCCAGACCGTGTAGGTGAAGGGGAGCGCGAGGCGGCGACCCAGCGCCGCCGTGGCGAGCAGGAGGGCGGCCACCGCGCCGGTCGCGGCGAGCGGGAGCAGCCGGAACAGCTGGCGCGCCCCGGTGTTCCAGTCGTCCGTGCCCGCGGGCTTGCGCGCGTGTGCGACCGAAAAGACGAGCGCCGGTGCGAGGAGCGCGAGCGCCGACAGCGCGCCGATGGTGAGCCCGTGAAGCGCGTAGCCGACCCCCTTGACGGTCACGAAGACGACGATGGTGGCCATGACCGCGACCATCAGGAACGCGTTGAGGTTGATGACGAGGAACGCGCCGAACTGCCGGCCGCGCGCCCCGAACCCGGCGCGGGACTTCGCCGCGGCCCACGCCGAGAGGATCGCGCCGAAGACGACGAATATCGGGATGACCGCTCCGCCGGTGAACCCGCCGGAGATGTTCTGGGGATTCCACTGCCAGCCGACGCCGATGACCGCCGTGGCGATGACGGCACCGAACGTCCCGACGACGAGGGCCGGCGGCAGCGTCGAGCCGACGTCCTCGCTCGGGACGACCGTCAGCGTCGCCAGCACGGCACCGCCGACCAGCGCGATGGCGAGCCACGGAAGCGACCCGAACTCGGCGACGGAGGCCCCCAGCGTAGCCCCGAGTATCAGTCCGATGACGCCGAACGCGCCGCCGGCGAGCAGCCCCGCGCTCGCGCTCGGCTCCGTGTCGACGACCCCCGCCTTCGAGGCGAGACCGGCCGCGGCGACGGCGGCCGCCTCGACGAGCAGGACGACGCCCAGAAGCGTCGCCAGCGTGACCGGGACCGCGTAGGCGAACACTGTCAGCGCGAGCGTATTGACGACGAGACCGAGCGCGATGCCGCGGACTCGCTTCGAGGTGATGGGCGTGACGTTGGCCCACGAGAACGCCCCGACGACGCCGACGCCGCCGACGACGACGGCGAGCAACAGCAGGAAGAACTCCCCGAGCGCGCCGCCGCTGGCGTCGAGGCCGACCGCGTCGACCAGCGTTATCATCCCGAGCGTGAAACTGACGATGCTCAGCGCGATCGCGGTGTCCAGCCCGCGGTCGTAGAGGTTCGATTCGGCCGAGACCAGTGCGTTCTCGTTCGCGTAGGCGTCGCTCATTGTTGCCCCTTGAGTTTCTCCTGCATCCGCTGTTCGATGTACTGCGAGACGACGCTCATCCCGGCGACGATGACGAACAGCATCACGCCGGCGACGAACAGCACCTCGATGGTGCTCTCGGAGGCGCTCCCGTACTGGGTGGCGATGAGGCTCGTCAGGGTGGCGTTCGCGTCGAAGATGTCGAACAGCGGGTCGGCGAACTGCGTCCCCGAAGCCATGATGGCCGCGACGGCCATCGTCTCGCCGATGGCGCGGCCGAGACCGAGGATGACGCCGGCCGAGATGCCCGAGAACGCGGCCGGGATCGAGATGCTCTTCATCGTCTGCCACTTCGTCGCGCCCATCGCGATGGACCCGTCGCCCATCGCCTCGGGAACGCTCGACAGCGCGTCCTCGCCGACCGAGACGACCGTCGGCAGCGCCATCACGCCGACGACGACGCCCGCGATGAGGAAGCTCGCCCCGTCGTCCAGGAAGGACTTCTGGATGAAGCCGTTCAGGACCTGGAAGCCGATGAATCCGTAGACGATCGAGGGGATTCCCGCGAGCACCTCGACGCCGGGTTTGATGACCTCGCGGAGGCCGTCGCTGGCGACCTCGGCGATGAAGAGCGCGCCGAACAGGCCGAGCGGGCCGGCGATCGCGCCCGCGATGAGCGTGACGACGACGGTCGCCCATATCATCGGGATCAGCGAGAACGCGTCGCTAGATGGGTTCCAGTAGGGGTAGCCGCTCGGTAAGACGGCGTCGAGCCAGAAGAACCAGCGCGTCTGCCCGTTCTGTTCGGGAATGAGGAAGAGCCCCAGCCCGTGTTCGAGAAACGCGGGGACCGATCGGGCGAAGAGGAAGATAGTGATGAACGTCACCGTCAGAACCGTCAGAACCGTCGCTATCAGCGTCAGCATTCGCGCGATTTCGGCCTGATACGTCACCCAGCCGATCGCGGTCACGACGAGGAACGCCCCGAAGACCAGCGGCGCGATGGCCGGTCGAACGAGGAAGACGGCGAGCGTCGCCAGCAGCGCCGCTCCCGACGCGCCGACGGCCCACGCGGACCCGTCCGTGGCGTCCCCGCCCAGTAGCAGTTCTCGTGCGCTGTTCTGTGCGTCGTCTATCATGGCGTCGTATCGAGCGTCGGTGCTGTCGTCTGTGCCATCCCGTGTTCCCTTCGACTGTCGCAATCACCGGCAGGCATTTATACCTGCTCAGGTAGCTTCTGCAGTTGTTTCTCCTGGCGACGCTTGCTCAGTTTGAAGTAGTTGTTCGGCGCGACGAAGGTGTCCTGGCCGAAGTCGTGCAGTATCATGTTGAGGACCGCCGCTTCCTTCTTCGACGTGCCGTCCCACGTGTAACAGTGGAGGTCGCGCGAGAGCGGGTACTCCTTGGAGTCGAGCCCGTGCTTCTCGTCTTTGTAGGAGTAGGTCGTCCCCTCCCATTCGAGAGCGATGGTGGCGACCCCCGCCGTGCCGAGGAACGTCAGCGCGAGGTAGCTGATGGCGTTGTTGGCCTGTGCGACGGCCTGTGCTAAGCGCTGGTTCTGGCCGTAGCGGTTGGCGACCTGCGTGTTCTCCTTGGGATTGCCGAAGACGTTCGAGACGAACGAGGTCCGGGTCCCGGAGTCCTTGACGCGGCCGAGGACCTGAATCTCGCGGTCCGGGCCGCCCAGTTCCTTCCAGTTGGTGATGCGGCCCTTGTAGAGGTCCTTGAGCTCCTGGCCGGTGATCTTCTCGACGCCGGCGTCGGCGATCTCCTGGGAGACGACCAGCGGTTGGCCGTCGACGCCGACGACGTGGTCGACGAACTTCTCGTAAGAGTCTCGCTCGGGGAGTTCGTCCCTGACGTTCCCGCTGGAGTTCCCGATGTCGAGCTGGCCGTTCATCACCTTCTCGACGCCGGTCCCGGAGTGAGAGAGCGCGACGGTGAGTTTGAACGGCGGGCCGTCTTCGCTCCCGTCGAAGCCGTAGAGGCTGCCCCAGTAGTCGGCGAGGCGCTTGTCCGTCTCGATACCGTACTCGCCGTGGGGCCAGTACTCGGAGTCGCTGGCCGGCCGGTTGGCGTTCCAGTACGACGACGCCGACTTCACGATGGGGTACACCGTCGAGGAGCCGCCGGACTCCAGCGGCCCCACCGAGCCGGAACTGCCCGCGCTGTCGGTCGCGTTCGTGGAGGCTCCGCCGTCGGACCCGCTCGAACCGGATCCGCCGCTGCTCGGTACGCCCCCGTTGCGTCTCCCACTCGAACAACCGGCGATAGCTGCTGCGCCCGTTACTCCGGTCGCCGCGATGAACTTACGGCGCGAAATGCGGTCGGATACCCGCTGGGAGTCCGTCATCATCCGAGATAGGCCGAGGACGTATTAAACGCGTTTATAATAGGGGTATTTTCCAGTATGATGGGTCTAGTCCACACAGTAGACGACATAGCGTTAGGGAGCGCTATATAGTCGAACGTAGTCGAGTCGCGTGACCGTCTGACGGTCGGTTAGACCTGCTCGGGGAGCTTCTTCTTCTGTTCCTCCTGGCGGCGCTTGCTGAGTTTGAAGTAGTTGTTCGGCGCGACGAAGGTGTCCTGACCGAAGTCGTGCAGTATCATGTTGAGGACCGCGGCCTCCTTCTTCGACGTGCCGTCCCAGGTGTAACAGTGGAGGTCGCGCGAGAGCGGGTACTCCTTGGAGTCCAGCCCGTTCTGGTCGTCCTGGTAAGCGTAGGTCGTCCCCTCCCATTCGAGCGCGATCGGGGCGACCCCCTCCGTGTCGATGAACGCCAGCGCGAGGTAGCTGATGGCGTTGTCGGCCTGTGCGACGGCCTGTGCCAGGCGCTGGTTCTGCCCGTAGCGGTTGGCGACCTGCGTGTTCTCCTTGGGGTTACCGAAGACGTTCGAGACGAACGAGGTCCGGGTCCCGGAGTCCTTGACGCGGCCGAGGACCTGAATCTCGCGGTCCGGGCCGCCCAGTTCCTTCCAGTTGGTGATCTCGCCTTTGTAGAGGCCCTTGAGCTGATCGCCGGTGATCTTCTCGACGCCGGCGTCGGCGATCTCCTGAGAGACGACCAGCGGCTGGCCGTCGACGCCGACGACGTGGTCGACGAACTTCTCGTAAGAGTCTCGCTCGGGGAGCTCGTCCTCGACGTTCCCGCTGGAGTTGCCGATGTCGAGCTGGCCGTTCATGACCTTCTCGACGCCGGTCCCGGAGTGGGAGAGACCGACGGTGAACTGGAAGGGCGGGCCGTCGTCCTCGCTGCTGAAGCCGTAGAGACCGCCCCAGTAGCTAGCGAGGGCCCTGTCCGTCTCGATGTCGTACTCGCCGTGAGGCCAGTATTCCGTGTCGTCGGCAGGCCGGTTAGCGCTCCAGTACGACGCCGCCGTGTTCATGATCGGGTACACCGTCGAGGAGCCGCCGGATTCCAGAGGCCCCGACGCGCCGGACTCGCTCCCGCTGTCGGTGTCCTCCGTGGCGCTCCCGCCGCCGGAACCGGTCGAGCCGTCGGTATCAGGTGCGCTCGTGCTTCCACCGTCGCCGCCGTCGCCGCCCGAGCAGCCGGCGATAGTCGCTGCGCCCGTTACCCCTGTCGCCGCGATGAACTTGCGACGCGAAACGCGGTCCGAGAGCCGCTCTGAGTCCTGCGTCATCACCTGAAACAGGCCGAGGGAGTGTTAAACCCGTTTATAATAGGGGTACTTTCGGGTATGGGGAGTTCAGTTTCCTCCGTAGGCATCGTATCGCTATATCCGGGTATAGAGCGCTATTGAGAGTCCGGACTCCGAAACGAGCCCCCTTGTGCCAGATGCGAACAGGTGCCGTTTTCGGTGCGGAAGGCGTAGCCGTTCGTATGGTCGTCCCGCTGGAGATGGGGTGGCGACACCTCCTGTTCGAGAACTGGCCCGTCGAGCCGTCGGTCGTCGACGCCCACCTGCCGGACGCGCTCACCGTCGACGTCCACGACGGGCACGCGTGGCTCTCGGCCGTTCCGTTCACCAACGTCGCGGTGCGGCCGCGGGGGTTTCCCGCCCGCGTCGGCATCCGCCTGCCCGAACTCAACCTGCGGACGTACGTCACCTGCGACGGCGAACCCGGCGTCTACTTCTTCACCCTCGACGCGCAGGGCCTGCTGAGTGTGGCGGGCGCGCGCCTCTTTCAGCACCTCCCCTATCGCTACGCTCGCATCTCTCTGGAACTGGACGACGGCCGAGTGCGGTTCGCCAGCCGTCGGTGTCAGCCGGGCACGCGCCCCGCGCGGTACGAGGCGACCTACTGGCCGACCGGCGAACCGTTCGCGGCCCCCGAGGACCCGCTCGCCGAGTTCCTCGTCGAGCGCTACCGCTTCTTCACGGAGTCCCCCGACGGGACCCTCCGCTACACCGGCGTCGACCACGACCCGTGGACGCTCTATCCCGCGACCGCGGACATCGAGACCGACACGCTTCTGACCGCCGAGGGGTTCGCCCGCCCGGACGCCGACCCGGTGTACTACTACAGTCCGGGACTGGACGTCGAGGCGGCCGTGAGCCGGCGGTGGTCGGAGTTCCCGGGAGACGCCTGACCGCCGAGCGAGCGTCGGGCGACTCCTCCCGCGACGACCGCGCGACGCCCTCTTCGGTCTCGTCGCCGACAACCGTTACTGTTCGAACGCGCGGACGAGGGGACCGGTGCATGATCCCGGACGAAGACGTCAGCGACCCGTTTCTGGAGTGATACGAGGTCGGTCCCTCACGGGCCCGGTCGCCCGACCGAAACGGACGTGCTTTTCAGCCGTGGTCGCGAAGTACGGCTCGGTGGCGATGACGAGCAGTTACCCCCGCTCAGCCCCTTGTGATGAGAGCTTTTGACCGAGCCACCGTTTCCGTGCGACGAGCGATGCGAACCCGGTCGCTTCGGCTGGAGAACCCGGCGGCGGGAGCGGGGTTTTCCGATACTGAGAGCGCGGTCGAAACACCCCCCGATAGCCTACTGCGGACTATCGAGCGGGCCGTTCGCTCGGGGGAGTCGTTTCGAGAAAATCGCAGTCTCGTCCGGATACTCCGTCAGATACGTTCGCTTCAGAACGGCGCTTCGGGACCTTCGTTCGCGGTCTGATCTCCGTCGTCGCTCGATTCGAGCGCGCCCTCCCAGCCGGTGAGGCCGGGCGCGAAACTGTCGACACGGCCGTCGAACCCCTCGTAGGAGGCGATGAGCCGGGCGGCCTGTACGCTGGACTTCCCCTTCGGGCATACCGTCACGACTCGCTCCTCGTCCTCGAACCGTTCGACCTCGTCGACGAGCGACGGGAAGGGGACGTTCTCGCTGCCGGGGATGTGGCCTCGCTCGAAGGCGTTCGGCGAGCGGATGTCCACGACCCGCGCCTCGTCCTCGTCGAGCAGCGCTCGCAGCTCCTCGCCGTTGATTTCGCCGTCCATGTCCCTTCGAAAACGGTCGAGCCCTAAACGTGCTCCGACTACAGCAAACCGTCGGCCCGCGCGAGCAGAATCCCCTCGATGGTGGCGTCGTTGGCCGGTTCGCGGCGAGCGACGTCGAGGGCGTCCTCGACGGGGACCGTCGTCACCGAGAGGAACTCGTTGTCGTCTAAGTTCCGGTCGACGGGGTCAAGTCCCTCGGCGAAGACGATACCCCGGCGGTGTCTGAGGACGCCGGTCGAACACCAGAACTCCTCCAGCAGGGAGACGCCGGCGGGGTCGAACCCGGTCTCCTCGCGGAGTTCGCGCGCGCCGGCCGTCGTGTAGGACTCGCCGTCCTCGACGATGCCGGCGGGCAGTTCGAGACACTGCTCGCGGATGACCGGCCGGAACTGGTCGACGAAGACGAGTTCGTCGCCGGTGCGAGCCACCACGACGACGGCGTCGGGGAGTTCGGCCCAGTAGTAGTTCTTCTCCGAGCCGTCCGGTTGCCGGACGCGGTCGTAGCCGCCGGCGTACCAGCCGGTCTCGTACTCCGTCGCCGATTCGACGACTGGCCACTCGTGGGTCTG
Organism: Haloarcula limicola; assembly: GCF_010119205.1. Taxonomy (NCBI): domain Archaea; kingdom Methanobacteriati; phylum Methanobacteriota; class Halobacteria; order Halobacteriales; family Haloarculaceae; genus Haloarcula; species Haloarcula limicola. Next base: position 1,695,707 of record NZ_WRXM01000001.1, on the reverse strand, counting down.
GTCGCGGGTCATGGTCGCTGTGTCACGGCGAGGCGGTAAAACGTCCCGCCGTGGCGGACGACCACCGTCTCGCCGTCGGCCGCCGCGGGCGCCTGCTGACGGAGCGCGTCGAGTTCGTCGAACGGCGAGTGGGTGAACGCTCCCTTCAGTCCGACGGGACCGCGCCAGTAGAGCTCCGACCGACCGGTGTCGTTCGCCGCGGCGTCGGCGAGCGCGGCGGTCGTGTAGGGGTAGCGCTGTGCCGAGAGAGTACTGCCGTTGGCCGCCGTGCCGTCCTCGACGCTGAAGCTCCCGTTCTCCGGCGTCGCGGTGAGGTAGTACGGGTCGCCGCTCTTGAGATAGCTGGGGAGCGCGCCCAGCGCCAGGAGGAGGAGGACGACGACGCCCACGCCCAAGATGAAGTTGCGGGTGACCGTCCGCATCAAACGACCTCGCTGTAGATGCGCCCGAACGCCTGCCGGCGGAGCGTGCCGACGGCGGCTTGGCGCTCCGACTGGAACGTGGCCGCGACCGCTTCCTCGGCGAACTCGGGCGCGTGCCAGACGACGTTGTCGACGTTGTCGGCCCCGACGACGGTCACCTCGTGATCGGCGTCGGCCGCCCACGCCTCGAACTCCTCGGCTGTTCCGACGGTCACCGCGAGCGATTCGGCGAACAGCACGTCCCGCGCCGTCTCGACGACCTCGCTCGTGACGCGGTCGCGGTACTCCTCGGCGTCGAGCCCCATCGCCTTCGCCACCTCCTTGACGACGACCTGCGCGGTCGGTCCCAGTGCCTCGTAGCGGTCCTGCGCCTCGGCGACTGTCGTCGGCGAGAACTGCCCCTCGGTCTCCATGCCCGGACCTAGGTAGCCGCGGAACTATTCGGTTTCGTCTCCGGTCGCGTCGCCGTCCGCGCGCTGCCCGTCGGTCCCGTCCCCTTCGTCGCCGCTCTCCCCGTCCTCGCTCTCGTTGTCCAGCATCTCCCGCGTGAGGTCGCGGGCCTCGGCTAACACCTCTCTGTCCTCGTCGCTCATCGACCGCTGGCCGCGGTGGCTGTCGGTCCCCGGCGGCAGGTCGCCCTCCCCGGGGACGCCTCCGCGGCCGTGATCGTGGTCGTGGTCGTGTCCGGAGTCCACGCCGCTCTCTTCGAACACCTGCGGGAACTCCGTCTCCTCGGCGTGAGCGGTGACCTCTTCGGCCAGTTCGTTCTCACCCAACTGCCCCCAGTTCTCGACGTGATCGTCCAGCCACGACTCGTGGTCGCCGCCGCTGGTCATCGCCGTGAACGCGAGGTGGTTCGCGAGGTGACGGGCGTCTGCCTGCGGGTCGTCACAGACGGGGCACGCGTATCCCATTGTATCGGAAGGGAGGCGACGGAGCTCTATAGAAAGCCGGGTCTCAGCGGGACGGGACTGCCGGTCTCACAGCAAGCGGACCATGACCTGCGCGTCTTCGCCGTTGCTGTAGTAGTTGGGGATGGTCTTGCGGTGCTGGAAGCCGAACTGCCGGTACAGCCGCCGCGCGCCGTCGTTGTCCGCGCGCACTTCGAGCTTGACCGAACCGGCACCGGTCGCTATCACGGCCTCCAGCGCGCTCTCCAACAGCGCCGTCGCCACGCCCTCCCGTCGGTACTCCTCGCGCACCGCGAGGTCCTTGACGTGGCCCAGCGGCGTCCCGTGGTTCGGGACGGTGTCGGCGATGACGTACCCCGCCACCGTCGGCACGCCGTCCTCGGTGCCCGCCTCGGCGACGAGAAAGCCCTCTTCGCCGAGGTAGCTCTCCAATGCCGAGAACGGCCACGGCTGGGGGAACGACGCCTGTTCGATGCGATGAATCTCCAGCAGGTCGGCGCGCTCGGCCTGTCGAACCCCCGGTCTGTCGGTCCCGTCGCGACCGCCCGGTGCCACCGTCGTCACGGACGCACCTACGGAGCGCGTACGCATATGTGTTACCGCCGGCCGCGGCTCCGTTCTCGACATCCGCTCCGAATTTCATTTTTGAAATACATACAGATACTTACCACTAGAGGGGTCGGCCGGAAGATTCTTAATTATCACTCCCGAATCTCTAAGCGCACCCACTTTGGGTGCCACCACCCCCCACCCCCCACCCCTCTTTCCGATCTTTCCTACTTTCGACGTCGCTGAGCGACGCGTGTCTCGACTGCGCGCGACTCGTTCGCCGTTCGAGGTTCCGGCCGACGGTCGGAACCGCGCTACTCCCACCGAAACCGCCCGTCCTCCTGTACGATGTCGCCGTCCACCTCTAGCCGCGACCCCTCGTCCATCGACGTGATGAGGTCGACGTGGACCGCGCTCTCGTTGCCGGACTCCCCCGCCGGCAGGCAGGCGTCGTAGGCCCGACCGAGCGCCAGGTGAACGGTGCCGCCCATCTTCTCGTCGAAGAGGATGTTGTCGGTGACGCGGTCGACGCCGCGGTTCATCCCGACGCCGAGTTCGCCCAACCGACGTGCGCCCTCGTCCGTGTCGAGGACGTCTTCGAGGACCGCTTCGCCCTGTGCGGCCGCAAAGTCCGTGACCGAGCCGTCCTCGAAGGTGAGTTCCGCGTCGCGGACTCGGCGGCCCTGGATCGTCATCGGCACGTCGAAGGTGACGACGCCCTCGGTGGCCTCCGGCGCGGTGAACACCTCGCCGGAGGGGAGGTTGTGCGAGTCGTAGGCGACGCTGGCCGCGGAATTGACGGCCGTCCGGCCCTCGATCGACATCGTGAGGTCCGTCCCGTCGGCGACGAGGCGGACTTCCGCTCCGTCGTCGAGTATCTCCTTCAACTGCGCCTGCTCCTCGGCCAGCGCCTCCCAGTCCCGCAGCGTCGCGTCGTAGACGAAGTCCCGATAGGCCTCGTAGGCCATCCCGGCCTGCTGGGCCATCGCGCGCGTCGGGTGCTGGGTCGAGACCCAGTCGGTATCGAGCCGCGCTTCCCGAATATCTCGCCGAGCCTTCGAGTACGCCTGTCGCCGTTCGCCGGCCACGTCGGCGGTGCCGGCGGTGTTGTTCGTCCCGGAGAGGATCAGGACGCTGTCGGCTCGCTCGTACAGCGCCAGTTCGTAGCCGGGATTCGCCTCGAACTCGCCGTCGTGCGCTCGGAGGTACGCTCGCGTGAGCTCGTCCGAGCGGTACGTCGAGAGCAGGTTCGCCCCCCGCTCGCCGAGCGCCTCGGCGACGGCGACGCCCAGGTCGTGCGCGCCCTCCTCGACCTGCACGACGACGTCGTCGCCGGCCTCGATGCGAGCGCTCCAGTCGACGAGCGTCCGTGCGTGTTCGCGTACGCGGTCGTCCATGCTCGCTCGTGGAACCGGCCCGATAGAAAGCGTATCGTCTCCGGAACGGTTCCCGAGCGGGGCGCGTAGCCGAACCGGAATCCCTACCTGTACGCTGGGAAATCAGCAGGCATGGAACTTGGCGTCATCGGACTCGGACGCATGGGACGGATCGTCGTCGACCGCGTACTCGACGCGGGCCACGACGTGGCGGTCTTCGACATCGACGACGACGCGGTCGCCGACGCCGCCGACGCGGGCGCGCGCCCGGCAGACACCATCCCGGACCTCACGGAGTCGCTGGGCGAGGACAAGCGCATCTGGCTGATGGTGCCCGCCGGCGACCCGGTCGACGCCGCGCTCGACGAACTCGCGCCTCACGTCGACGGCGACGACGTCGTCGTCGACGGCGGGAATTCCCACTTCGAGGACTCGGTCCGACGCGCCGACTCGACCGACGCCGCCTACCTCGACTGCGGCACCTCCGGCGGTCCCGCCGGCGCGGAACTGGGCTTCTCGCTGATGGTCGGCGGCCCGCAGTGGGCCTACGACGAGCTCGAACCGGTCTTCGACGCCGTAGCGACCGGCCCGGCGGGCCACGACCGGATGGGGCCGGCGGGGTCGGGCCACTACGTGAAGATGGTCCACAACGGCGTCGAGTACGCGCTGATGCAGACCTACGGCGAGGGCTTCGAACTGCTCGCCAACGGCCGCTACGACCTCGACCTGGAGGCCGTCGCGCGCACGTGGAACAACGGCGCGGTCATCCGCTCGTGGCTGCTGGAACTCTGCGAGGAGGCCTTCCGCGAGGAGGGCGTCGACCTCGGAACCGTCGCCGACCGCGTCGAGGGCGGTTCGACGGGGACGTGGACGGTCCAAGAGGCCCTCGAACAGGAGGTCCCGGTCCCGCTCATCTACCAGGCGCTGGCCGAGCGCTTCGGGTCGCGAGCCGACGACGGCCGCTTCGCCCGGCGGCTCGCCAGTCGCCTCCGGTACGGCTTCGGCCGGCACGACGTGCCGCGACGCGAGTGAGACGGCTGCGACGCGAGTGCGCTACGACCCGGTCCGTTTCTCCCATCCGGCGCGGCCAAACGGCGGAATCCAAAGCTTAGTTAAACCAGTACTCCATAGCCGCCCGTATGGTTGAACTCGCAGGCGTCCTCGGCGGGGCCGTGCTCGCCCTCACCGTGGTGGCGCTCCACTACGCGAAAGGGACCGGCTGGGAGGCGTCGGAGGACATCTCCCAGGAGGTCTTAGAGCAGCGCGCCGCGTCGGTTCCGGAGACCGACTTCCCCGAACCGTACAACCGCTCCATCGGCGGTGGCGGTGCGGCCGCGATCCCCGCCGGCGGCAGCGAGGGCGAACTCGCCGAAGGTGAGGAAGGGGAAGCCGAAGAAGAAGAGGAGGGCTTCGACCCCGACGCGATCGCCGACGACGAGGTCGAGTACTACGAGGTCGAGTTCGCGAAGGAGGGCGAGACCATCGAGGTCGCCAGCAACGAGCCGCTGCTCGAAGCGGGCGAAGACGAGGGCTGGGACCTGCCCTACGCCTGCCGAGAGGGCCAGTGTATCTCCTGTGCCGGCCACATCGAGGACGGCCCGGCCGAGGACTACATCCGCCACAGCCAGAACGAGTCCCTGTTCGAAGACGACATGGAGGACGGCTACTGTCTCACCTGCGTCGCCTACCCCGTCGACGACTTCACGCTCGAAACCAGCGAGTCGCCGTAACCTCGCAACTGTTAAACGCGACTGTCGAATATCTCGTCACGTGGGCGGCTAGTTCAGCGGACAGAACGCCTGGTTCCGGACCAGATGGTCGGGGGTTCAAATCCCTCGCCGCCCGTACTTCTGTCGCTCGCATATCCGCGAGCGACGAATACGTCACGCGAGGGATTTGAAGTAGAGAACGCCGAGCGAAGCGACGGCGTTCGCGTGGTTCAAATCCCCCGCCGCCCGCCGACCTTTTTCGCAGTTCGCGGCGAAGCAGCGTCTATGGCCCACGACGACACCACGCTCGCCGATTCGCCACGTCGACTCCGCGCCGTCGGGGTCGCGTTCGGACTGTTGCTCGCGGGACTGGCCGTCAGCGTCGCCTTCGGGATCGTGTTCACCGTACCGCTGATTCTGTTCGGGACGAACGTCGAGAGTCCGACGGCGTTTCTGGCGCTGGCCGCCGTCGGACAGGTGGCGTTCCTCCTCGTCGGCTACGCGTACGTCCGGTCGCGCGGCGGCGTCCGGATTCGATGGCCGACGCGGCGAGACGTACAGTATGCGATCGGCGGTCTCGTCGGCGCGCTCGTCGCCGCCGTCGTCCTCAGCGTCGTCGTCACGGCGCTCGGCGTCGCGCCGGAGGGGAGCGTCTTCGACGACCCCATCATGGCCGATCCGCGAGTGGCGCTCGGGCTGGCGGCGCTCTCCGTCGTGCTGGTCGCGCCGGCCGAGGAACTGCTCTTTCGCGGGGCGATTCAGGGCCGTCTGCGCGAATCGTTCGGTCCGGCAGCGGCGGTCGGGCTGGCGAGTCTCGTCTTCGGGTCGACGCATCTGCTGAACTACACCGGCTCCGTCGTCGGAGCGCTCGGCGGCGTCGCCATCGTCACCGTCGGCGGTGTCATCTTCGGGACGATTTACGAACGGACGGGTAATCTGCTGGTTCCCGTCGTCGCTCATGGCGGGTACAACGCCGTCCTGCTGGTCGGGACGTATCTCACGCTGTGAGAGCCCGACGGCGGGTAGAACCCATTCGACGACCGGGACTTCGGCGTCCACCGAGTTAGTCGTCCGCGCCCATCTGTGAATCCGCTGACTGCTCTTCTTCCGCCTCGCGGCCCGGCGTCTCGGCGTCCTCGATCAGGTCCAGTAGCGGCGCGACCTCCTCGAAATTCGGCCCGCGGCGAATCGTCTCCGCCTCGCGGTCCCACTCTACGTACTCCCGCGCGTCGAGCTTCTGGAGGTGGACGCGGACGCGTCCCTGCTTCGCGGCGGCGAGGGTGTCGTCCGATTCCCCGTCCGCGAACGTCTCGGCGATGAACTCCGTCTCGTCGCACTCGCCGCGTTCCGCGAGCGCCAGCAGGATCCGGCGGCGGACCGGGCGGCTGAGCGTCTCGAAGATGGCGTCTAAGGACGTATCCGATAGCTCCGGCGGAACCGACCGCTGTCCGCTCCGCGAGTCGGTGACGGTGAGCAACTGGAGCACCTCGCGTATCACGTAGTCCTTCTCGGCTACCTCGTCGGTATCCAGTGCGTCCATGAGGTGCGCTACCGATCGCTCTCGTCCGCGAGTCCGTGTCCGGGCCGTCGTGTGTGGGTCACTGTGTTCGTCTGTCATCGTCGTCTCTCCGCTTTCGAGCACGCCGGATGGGGTCGCTTTTCCATTTCGCTGCTCGTCCGTCCGATACTCACCCCGAGCGGCACACGGGATGCAAATCCGAGTCTACTACCTACGTACGGTTTGCTAACCAATAGATATTGGGGTAAATATTGTCGAAGAACCGTACAGGAACAGCGCTGAGCCGTCGAGGCGGCGACGGACGCTCGGACCCGAATCCGGAGAGTGCCGTTGTCCGCCCCCACTGTTTTGACACGAGCGGGAGATACCTCCGACTATGCCCGACTACGGCGAATACGTCACCGATATCGTCCACGAGCCGACCCAAAGCGACAGCCCGGGCTTCGATCTTACGGTCGCCGAGGTGTTCGATGTGGTCGAACCCGGCCGCATCGACTTCGGCGGCGGCGAACTCGAACCCGCCGAAACCGTTCCGCACCGCAGCGCGAAACGCGACCCGGACGACGACTACGAGTGGTGGACGCTGCGCGAGGGGCAGTACCTCGTCGAGTTCAACGAGTCGCTCACCGGCGAGGGGACAGTAACGTTCCAGCCCCGAACCGAGTTGCTCGAACGCGGCGCGACTCACCCGACGCTCACCGTCGCGGAACTCCCCCGCGTACCGCTATCCGTCGGCGGCGCGGGACTGAGGCTCAAGGCCAACGCCCGCGTGAGCACCATCGTCGACGTCGAGGAGTGACTGTGGCCTCGCTACGGACGGGAAATAGCGCCACTGCTTCGATGCGCTTTTGGCGCGGGATTGATTGAGAACAGGTATGGCTGAATTCACTGTCGCCGTCTCCGACCCGGAGGACGGCCACACGTACCAGATCGACGTCGACGGACAGGACGCCAACCGCTTCATGGGCCGCGAACTCGGCGACGAGGTCGACGGCGGCGCGGTCGGTCTCGACGGCTACACGCTCGAACTCACCGGTGGCTCCGACAAGGCCGGCCGACCGATGCGGTCGGACGTCCGCGGCGTCTCGACGACCGCTATCATGTCCGACGGCGGCGTCGGCTTCGAGCCGACCACCGAGGGCGAGCGCAAGCGCATCACCGTCCGCGGCCGCGAGGTCAGCGACGAGACGCGCCAGATCAACGCCAAGATCGTCGGCCGCGGCAGCGACTCCGTCGAGGACCTGCTCGGCGACGGCGACGAGTGACGGAGCGCGTCCCGAGCGACCACGAGGCCATCGAGACCCACCGCGTCACCGTCGAATCGGTGGGCCGTACCGACCGCCCGCGGGTCGCTCTCCCCGACGCCGTCGGCTTACAGGACGGCGACGTCGTCAGCCTCGCCCTCGACGGCGACGGCTACTACGCCGCCGTCGAGACGAACATCCAGGGCGAGCGTGGTATCGCCCACGTCGCGGACAACCGCCGCCTCGCCCGCGAGCGCGAGGGCGAGAACCGCCTCGCCGAGTGGGTCGCGGACGGCACCGTCTCGCTCGGCGGCTCGGCGCACCTGGACGTGATTACCGACGGCACCGAGTACGGCCTGCGGACGCCCGGCACGCGCGTCGTCTACACCTCGACCGGCGGGGCCGACTCCTCGCTCGCCGACATCGCCGAGGACGTAGACGGGTAATCTCTCGTTCTACGAACTGATATTCGCGCGAAACGCTCAATATACGGGGCGGACAAGCAACGGCCAACCCCCCGCATGTCGGAATCAGTCATCGCCGACTTCGTCGGCCAGTTCAACTCCGAGGTCTCCACCCGCAGCGACCCGATCAAGGGTCGGGTGGTCCTCTCACAGAAGCGACTGGTACTGGCCGCCAGCGAGGACGACAAGCTGACGATTCCGCTGTCATCGGTCTTCGACGTCGCCATCGGGCAGGTGCCCCCCGACTTGGGCGACTTCTTCGACTCGACGGTGACCGTCGCCTTCGAGAAGAACGGCCGCCGCCTCGTCGCCGCCATCGAGGCCGGCGACGAGAAGATCGAGAAGTTCGGCACGCTCCTGTTCAAGGCGATCGTCAACGGCACCGAGACGACGGTCAAGGAGCGAGCCCGCGTCGGCGGTCGCGTCACCGACGACGCCCAGCGGACCGCTCGCCTCTTTCTGTCTCCCGGGACCGTCGAGTTCCGCCGCGAGGACGGCACCTTCGCCATCGACTTAGAGACCGTCTCCGACTTCTCCCGAACCACTCGGGAAGTATCGGGCAGCAAACGCCCCGTTCTGGAGGTCCGGCACATGCAGGACGGCACCGCCGTCACGACGATGGCGACGCTCGCGTCCCCCCGGAAGATGTCGATCCTCGGCCGCTACCTCCGTCGGGAGTACTCCGAACTGATGGAGGAGATCCGGAGCGTCGACCTCACGCGGGACAAGAAGGAGGTGCTGGTCGCCATGTACTCGACCGGCGATATGGAGGGGATGCCCCTCGCCAACATCCTCGGGAAGGACTCCGCCGCGGTGTCGATGCTCCTGCGAGACCTCGACGCGGACAACCTCGTCCAGGACGGTCCGGACGGCCCGACGCTCACCCCGAAGGGGAAGATCGTCGCCAGCCGGCACCTGGAGGACGTCAACGCCTAGCGACCACCTTTTTCGTCGTCGGGTTCGAGTCGCGCCTCCGGCGCGCTCGAACCGCTCCTCGAAAAACGTCCTCAGAAGTCTGCGACTTCTGATGGGTGGTTCGAGAGAGCTACGCTCTCTCGTCATCTGCTCACGGGCGGCGACGCCGCCCGTTCGCAGGTTCGTGGGACTCGTAGAGTCCCCCGTTCATCCCGAAAGGCGCTTTGCGCCTTTCGGACGACTGCATCAGAGCTTCGCTCTGATGAACGTGGGCGAAAAAGGCCGAACTCGCGGCGACGCCGCGAGTTCGGTGAAACCGCGCCTCCGGCGCGGTATGCTTCTCAAGCAGGCCTGCCCTTCCCCGGGTCGCGCGACGGAGCGCTCTCCCGGCCACCGCCCGCAACCGCTATTCCTCCGCGTCCGCGACTAACTCGGCGGCTAAGCGAGCGGCGGCAGCGCCCGTCTCGGCGAGGACGTAGGTGATCGGTTCGATGCCGAATGCGCCGCGGTGGTAGAGCACGTCGGGGACCGCGCCGCGGTCCTCGAACCGCTCGCGGAGGCGGTCGCCGCGGTCGTCGTAGTCCGCCTCGAACTCCAGCAGGTCGAGGCCGCGCGCGCGGGCCGCGTCGAGGAGCGCGTCGTCGGTGGCGAGGTTGAGCGCGCCGCGGCGGTCGGGGTCGACGGCCGTCGCGGCCAGAATCGTCGTGGAGACGTGTTTCGACGCGCCGAACTCGGGGTTCGCCGGCACCTCGACGCTGCCGTCCATCACGTAGATGCGGCCGGGGACGGCGGCCACGTCCGAGACGGCGTCGGCCCCGGGGAGGGCGGTCCCGACGTTCGTCCCGACGTTGGGGACGTAGCCGACGATACCGGGCGTGGTCGCGAGGACGCGGCTCGCCTCGCGGACGCTGTCGAGGACCTCGCGTTCCCTGCGGAGTTCCGGGTTCGCGCCGCGGACGCAGAGGTCACAGCCCAGCCCCTCTAACTCCGGCATCGCCTCCTCGTGGAGTTCGCAGACGGGTCCGCGGTCCTCGAAGGCGCGGACAAGTTCCAGCACGGCCGCCAGCGCGTCGTAGCCGTCCATCTCGTCGTCCGCCAGTCCCGCGGCGACCCGTTCGACCGTCTCCGCGGTTCGGGGGTGGTCCGCGACGCGCGGTTCGAGGTCGGGGTCGCCGTTGACGTACGTCGAGACGGCCGCCTGCGTGACGCCGAGATGCGCCGCGACTTCCTGTTGGGTGAGGTCGTGCGCCGAGAGTTCCCGCGCCAGCAAGACGCGCAGCGTCGGCAACACGTCCTGCACGACGATTTCACTCGGCAGCCGGAGGGACATACCCCCTCGTTGGGCGACCGGTCGCTTAAGCGTTCGACATCGACTCGACCGTACTGCGAGACGATAAGCCGATTGTAATACTAAGTTATATCACGCCGGAAGGCCGAGCGGTCGATATGAGCTTCACCGGCGAACTGGCCGATATCGGCGAGCCCGTTTGGGACGCCATCGTCGCCCACCCGATGGTCGAACAGTTGGGCGAGGGAACGTTAGACGGAGCCCCGTTCCGCTACTGGGTCCGGCAGGACTACGTCTACCTCGTCGAGTACGCGCGCGTGTTCGCGCTGGGCGCGGCCAACGCCCCGGACCTGGAACGGATGGGAACCTTCGCCGAACTGCTCGACTCGACCATCAATACGGAGATGGAGCTCCACCGGGAGTACGCCGCCGAGTTCGGTATCTCGGAAGCGGACCTCGAAGCGACCGACCCATCGCCGACGACGCGGGGATACACGGACTTCCTCGTCCGCACCGCCGCGACCGGCACGTTCGGCGACCTCGCGGCGGCGCTCCTGCCCTGTATGTGGGGGTTCAACGAGACGGCGCGCCGACTGGACGAGCGCGGCCGCCCGGACCACGAGCGGTACGCCGCGTGGATCGAGATGTACGCCGGCGAGGAGTTCACCGAGCTCACGGAGTGGTGTAAGGGCCTGATGGACGACGTGGCCGCCGAGTCGACCGAATCCGAACGCGAGCGCTACCGCGAGGTCTTCGAGACGTCGGCCCGCTACGAGTACCGCTTCTGGGACGCCGCCTGGCGCGAGGAGGAGTGGTCGGTGTGACGGGGACGGACGAGATCCCGGCGGCGGTGCCGGCCACCTACGGCGAGTACGCAGTGAACCACGAGAATCCGCGATTCACCGATTGGCTCAGAGCGCGCTCGGAGCCGTCGTGGACCGAGGCGACCGACCACCGGTTCACCCGCGAACTCCGCGCCGACGAACTCGACGACGCCGTCTTCCGCCGGTATCTCGTGCAGGACTACGCCTTCCTGGAGACGCTCGTCGGCGCGTTCGGCCACGCCGTCGGCGACGCGCCGACGATGGGCGCGAAGTCCCGTCTCACCGATTTTCTCGGGACGCTCACCGACGAGGAGAGCGACTACTTCGAGCGCTCCTTCGACGCGCTCGGCGTCGACGAATCGGCGCACGACAGTCCCGACCTGACGCCGACCACGGCGGCGTTCCGGGACCTGCTCCTGCGGGCGACCGGACGGGGCGGCTACGCCGAGACGCTGGCCGTCCTCGTCCCCGCCGAGTGGGTGTACCTCGCGTGGGCGACGGCCGCGGATAGCGACGGTGACCGCCCCGACCGGTTCTATCTCGCCGAATGGGTGGACCTCCACGCGGTTCCGGCCTTCGAGGAGTTCGTCGGCTGGCTCCGGGCGGAACTCGACCGGGAGGGCGCGGCCGCGAGCGAGCGCCGGCAGGAGAGGCTCGCTGACCTGTTCCGTCGAACTGTCGAACTGGAAGTCGCCTTCTTCGACGCGGCCTACGTGGGAACGGGCGAGGAAGACGACGGCGGGAGCGCGGCGACGACCGACGGTGGTGACCGCTCGTGGTGACCACGGCCGTCGCGCTGGGACTGACCGTCTTCACGCTCGCGGCGTTCGCCGCGCTCGGCGTCTGGTACACGCGGGGGCGCGAGGGGTCGGCCGACGACTTCCTCACCGCTCGCGACTCCGTCGGCGAGGGTCGCCTGACCGCGACGCTCGTCGCCTCGGTGATGGGCGTCTGGATCCTCCTCTCCGCGCCGGAAGCGGGAGCGGGGTTCGGAATCGCCGCCGTCGTCGGTTACGCGGTCGGCGAGGCCGCGCCGATGCTCGCTTACTCCCGGCTCGGCCCACGCGTGCGCGAACTGCTCCCGAAGGGCCACTCGCTCACGGAGTACGCCCACGCCCGCTACGGATCGATGATGTACGGCTTCGTCCTCCTCGTCAGCGCGCTCTACATGTTCGTCTTCGTCGCTGCCGAACTGACTGGCATCGCCAGCGCCCTCTCACTGGTCGCGGGCGTCCCGCAGTGGCAGACGGCGACGCTCGTCGGCGGCTTCGTCCTGCTCTACACGAGTTACGGCGGCCTCCGGGCGACCATCGTCACCGATACGGTTCAGGCGGTCCTCGTCCTCCCGATTCTCGCGGTGGTCGTCGGCGTCGTCGTCCTCTCGCTCGGCGGTCCCGGCGCGGTGTATTCCGGCGTCGTCGAGACGAACCCGGCGCTCGTAGACGCGGGGTTCCTCCCCGGTCTCCAGTTCGGCCTCGGTCTCGCCTTCGCCATCCTCGGCGCGGAACTCGTCAACCAGACGTGGTGGCAGCGCATCTACGCCGGCCGCGACGGCGAGACGGTCGCCCGCGGCTTCCGCAACGCCACGCTGCTCAACAGCGCGCTCGTCTTCGTCGCCGCGGTCCTCGGGATCGTCGCCGTCGGCCACGCCGACGTGGTCACCGACGCGTCGAGCGCGGCGTACAACGCCGACGTCGCCTTCTTCGTCCTCGTCGAGAGCGTCTTCGGCGAATGGCTACTGCTCGGCGTCGTCCTGCTGGCGCTCCTGCTGGTGGTCAGCTCCGTCGACTCGCTGTTCTCGGCGCTCTCGAGCCTCGTCACCGCAGACCTCCCCCGACTGCTCGCAGAGCCCGACGACCGCACCCTCCGGCTGGGCGCGCGGGCGCTCACCGCCGTCGTCGCCGTCGCCGCGATCTACGTCAGCCTGCGCGCCCGGAGCGTCCTCCGCCTGTTCTTCTTCGCGGACCTGCTTGGGGCCGCCGTCGCCTTCCCGCTCGTCTACGGCCTCTACTCCCGGCGGCTCACCGGTCCCGGCGCGCTGCTATCGAGTCTCCTCGGGCTCGCCGTCGGATTGGCGTACTTCCCCGACCTTCGGGGCGTGACGACGGCGATTCCCGTCGTCGGCGACCTCCTTCCGGCCGCGGACCCGCTGTATCTCACGTCCTTCGCGGGAGCCTTCCTCGTCTCCACCGGCGCGACGCTGCTCGCGGCGCGACTTTCGGACGGTGCGTTCGACTTCGACAGCCTCGCCGAGACGGGCGGCGTGCCCGTGACCGACGGCGGGACCGAGCGCGACGGAGAGAACTGAACCGACCCGAGTGTGGGGCGAAGCCTGTTATCTCGACGACCGGCGAGTTCCTGCTACCGCTCTCACGAGCCGTCAGCGAACGGGTTCACTACGCGCGCTTGCTCGGTAGCTCGCCGCCGGTGTGAGAAATCGACAGCCGTCCGGTCGCTACTGGTCGGCGATGGCCTCGCCCGCGATGGAGCGCCCGCGGGCCTCTAACTGGACCTCGCGGCGGGTGCGGACGGGTTCTAAGATGTCCGCCTCGATGAGGCGGTCGTAGACGCGCTCTACCTCGTCGATGTCCATGTCGACGAAGTCGGGGATCTCGAACGGCGAGATGCCCGAGTACAGCGCCATCAACACCTGCGTCTCCTCGGGGGCGAGGTCCACGTCGTCGGCGGCGTTTCGCCGCTCGCCCTGACGGACCAACCCCTCGACGAGCGAGACGTGCCGCGGCGTCCCGGAGATGTACGTCTCGACGCTCGTGCCGTCGATGGTGTGTTCGACCTCCAGCAGCGGGCGCTCCTCGCCTCGGATCTCCTTTCGCTTGGCTTCGACGGTGCCCACGTCGTCGATGTCGAGCTCGACGAACGTGCCGCTGGCGGTGGCGAGGTCGATGGTCTCGTCGCTCTCGTCGTCGAGTTTCAGCCGGGCCTTCTCCCACTCGGTATCCTGGACGACCCCGCCTTTCACTGCAGGGTGTCTGACGAGGACGACGATCTGGTCGAGCAACGCGCGATAGAGTTCCACTTCGAACGCCCCGGCGGTCGCCGACACCAGCCACACGTCCCGGCCGGCCTGCAGTTTGACGTAGCCGTCGACCTGCGCGAGCGACTGGTTCATCTGGCTGGCGGTGACGCTCGTGACCTTCGAGAGCGGGAGCGTGCGCTTGCCCTGGTTCGTCGCCAGCACCAACCGTCTGTTCGAGAGGACGACGCGGCCCGGAAGCCACTCGATGTCGTTTCGCTTCCGGCCGTCTCTGACCACCTGCACGAACTTCCCCTTCGAGTCGGCCAGCGCGCGCTCGCCGTCGCTCATCCGCGCCCACCGAGTTTCGAGATGGCCGAGAAGGCCTTCTGCCGGACCGCGTCTTCGTCGGTGTCGTCGATGAGTTTATCCAGCGCCTTCCGCGAGCGCTCGCCGCCGACCTTCCCGAGCGTGAAGATCGCCTGGCCCCGGATCTGCGGGTCGACGGTCCCGTCCTGAACGACGGGCAACAGACGGCGTTCGACCATGTTGTCCGGGCCGCCGAGTTCCGCCAGGCTCGTCGCGGCGAACTGGCGGAGCATCCGGTCATCGTCGGAGAGCGCCTCGACGAGCCCGTCGATGACGCGGTCGCGCTCCCGGTCGCTCGTGACTCGGCCCAGCAGCCACGCGGTGTTGCGCCGCTGGGCGGCCTGCGTGCTCTCTTCGAGTATCTCCGCCAGCGGCACGACGACGCTCCGGTCGTCGGTGTTCGAGAGCCTCTCGACGACGGTGTCGCGGATGTCGTGGCTCCGTTCGGTCGGGACGTTCGAGAGGAGTTCGACGAGCGAGTACACCGCGGTCCGGCGGACGGCCCCGGACTCGTCGGAGAGGGCCTCCACCAGATAGTCGACGGGGCGGCCGTTCTCGAAGTTGCCGAACGCGCCGACGGCGATCCGGCGGACGCGCTCGTCGTCGTCCTCGTACATCGGCAGCAGCGCCTGCAGCGCCTGTCGGTTGCCGACGTTGCCCAGCGCCTCGGCGGCCTCTCGGCGCACCGCGCTCTTCGGGTCCGTCAGCAACGATTCGAGCGGCCCCGCGGCTCGCGAGTCGCCGATCTTCCCCGCTGACCGGGCGGCCCGCGCTCGAACCCGCGGATCGGGGTCGTCGAAGCGCTCGGCCAGTTGCGGGACGGTGTCGGCCTGTCCCAGCCGGCCCAACCCGTTGGCGGCGGCCATCCGGAGTTCGGGGACGTCCGCCGAGAGCGCCCGGACGAACGCCTTCGCGGTCACCCAGTCGGCCGCGTCGCCGTCCAGTTCGACGCCGGCCATCTCGCCGATGAGCCGCTCGATGGCTCCCTCCCCGAGTTCGTCGAGCGAGTCGATGGCCGCCGCGGTGACGGCGCTGCTGTCACCCTGTGCCGCCCCGACCAGCGCGTTGACGGCGTCCCGTCGGTCGTCATGGCGCTCGAAGTTCCCCAATAGCTCGGCCGCGCGGGTCCGGACGCGCTCGTTGTCGCTCTCGCGCAACACCCGGATGAGTTCCTGTATCTCGCCGTCGCGTTCGAGTTCGTAGAGGCTCATGCTACACCCGGCGGTAGATGCGGTGTTGCTTGTCGACGGGTTCGAACGAGTCCCGACAGGCCGTCGGGAGCGTCTCGGTCATCCCGATCATGAGGTAGCCGCCCTCCCGGAGCGACCCGCGGATCGTCTCGAAGATGGGGACCTTGTACTCGGCGTCGATGTAGATGAGGAGGTTCCGACAGAACACCAGGTCGAAGTCCCGCTTGGGGTCGCCGCGGATGAGGTCGTGTCGCTGGAACGTGACCATGTCCGTGACGGCGTCGCGGACCTCGAACGTGTCGCCGTCCTCCTCGACGTACTCGGCGTAGTCGCTGAGCGGCGCGAGCTCCTCGGCGATGTCCGTCGTCTGTGAGGTCCGGTAGGTCGCTTTCCGGGCCTCTCGGAGGATGTCGGCGTTGATGTCGGTCCCGGTGATCTCGACGCGACCGGCGTCGATCCGGGGGTCGTCGAGCGCCAGCATCGCCGCCGAGTACGGCTCCCGTCCGTCGGCGCTCGGCGCGGACCACACCCTGACTCTGTCGTTCTCGGCCGTCAGCTCGCGCAGGACCGAGCGCAGCTGCTCCCACGCGTCCGGGTTCCGGAAGAAGCCGGTGACGTTGATCGAGAGGGAATCGAGGAGTTTCTCGCGCTCGCCGTCGTCTCGTTCGAGGAGTCGCCTGTACGCGCCGTAACCGTCGGTATCGGTTCGTCGCATCCGCGCGGTGATGCGACGGTCGAGGTACGCGTCGTTGTAGAACGAGGACTCGAAGTCCATCTCCGACCCGATGAACGACAGCAGGCGGTCGAACTGCCGGCCCTCGGTGTCGCCGCTCATAGCGTCACCACGTCGAGGATGTGGACGATGTTGCCGTCGCCGAGCACGGCGGTCCCGGAGAGGCCGGCGGTCCCGGAGAGGATGCCCTCCAGGGGCTTGACGACGACTTCCTCCTGGCTGTTGACCGAGTCACAGTGGAGCGCGATCTGGCGTTCGGACTCCCGGATGCGGACGAGCATTCCGTCGCCGTTCGCCGTCTCGCCGGGGACTTCGAAGGCGTCGTCCAAGTGGACGACCGGGTAGATGTCGTCGTTGTGCTTGATGACCTCCTTCCCGTTGACCTGTTTCACCGCGCCGGTCGCCGTTATCTCGTCGACGTTCTTGATGGGGATGCCGTACTCCTCGTCGCCCACCTCGACGAACAGCACCTTCACGATGGCCATCGTCACGGGCAGGCGGAGGGAGACGGTCGTCCCCTCGCCCTCGGTGGACTCGACGTTGACTGACCCGTCGAGTTGCGTGACGGTGTCGTGGACCACGTCCATCCCGACGCCGCGGCCGCTGGTGTCCGTCACCTCCTCGGCCGTCGAGAAGCCGGGGTGGAAGACAAGGTCGTAGACGGCCGAGTCGTCCATCGCGTCGAGTTCCTCCGGCGAGCGAACGCCCTTCTCGACGGCTTTCTGCCTGATCCCCTCCACGTCAAGTCCCGCGCCGTCGTCATCGACTTCGATGATGACGTGGTCGCGTTCGCGGGAGGCCCGCAGCGTGATGTGTCCCGTCGGGGACTTCCCCTTCCCCTCGCGCATCGCCGGCGCTTCGATGCCGTGGTCGACGGCGTTCCGGAGAATGTGCATCAGCGGGTCCGAGATCTCAGTGAGGATGGTGCGGTCGAGTTCGATGTCCTCGCCCTCGATCTCGAAGTCGACGTCCTTCTCTAAGTTCCGGGCGAGGTCGCGGACCAGCCGCGGGAATTTCCCGACGACCTTCTTCAGCGGGATGAGCCGCATGTCCATCACCGTGTTCTGGAGGTTCGCCGTTATCTTGTCCAGTTCGTTCAGCGTCTCGCCGGCCGAGTCGAGGTCGTTCTGCTCGACGGAGCGCCGGAGCTTGATGCGGCTCGTCACCAGTTGCTCGACCAGCCCGTGTAAGTCGTCGAGCTGGTCGACGTCGACGCGGACGGACTTGATCTCGTCGACGCTGTGCTCTTCCTCGCCGCCCTCGGTCGCTCCGGGAGCGGGACTCGGGGGGTCGGCGTCGCCGCCCTCGTCGGCCGAGAGCGCCTCGGTCACGTCCGTCGCCTCGAAGGAGTCGACCTTGCCGACCGACGCCAGCTCGGCGTCGACCGTCGCGGCGTCCGGCGCGTCGAGGTAGAGCGTGAACCTCTCCTCGAACTCGCCGTCCTCGATGGCCGCCCGGTCGGGCGAGAACTCGAGGATCTCGAAGGCGTCTTCGATGCCCTCCAAGGCAAGCATCGAGTCGACGCCGAGCATGTCCGACTCGCCGACGCCGATCGTCGCGCGAACGACCCGCTCCTCGGCGTCGACCGGGTCGAGGTCGGTCTCGACGTCGATGTCGGCCGTCTGGCCGTCCTCACTCGCCGCAGCCACGGCGCTTCCCGCGGCCGCTGCACCAGCGCCGGCAGCCGCGCCGGTGCCGGCGGCCGCCGCGCCCGATTCGAGCACCGCACGCAGCTCCCCGACCGTCTCGTCGGTGGTCGTCTGTGACTCGCCCTCGGCCTCGATCTCGTTGACGATGACCTCGATCCGGTCGACGCCCGCGAAGACGAGGTCCATCACGTCCGGGGTGACGTCCATCTCGCCCTGTCGCATCGCGTCGAGGAGGTCCTCCATCGCGTGCGCGAGGTTCGCCGCGTCGGTGAAGCCCATCGCGCCGAAGTTCCCCTTCAGCGTGTGGGCGGTGCGGAAGATGGAGTCCATCGCCGCCCGGTCGGACGGGTCGGACTCAAGGTCCAACAGGGAGTTGTTCAGTTCGGTTATCGCTTCCTCGCTCTCGCGGATAAACGCGTCTAGATACTGGTCGTCCATTATGGGGTCACCTCGGTCGTGATCGTCGCTAAAATGCCGCCCGCCACGTCGTCGATGGGGAGCACCGAATCCACGCAGCCGGTCTCGGCCGCCCGCTGGGGCATCCCGTAGACGGCGGACGTGGCCTCGTCCTGTGCGATGGTCCGCCCGCCGGCGGCCTTGATCCGGCGGATGCCGTCCGCGCCGTCCTCGCCCATCCCGGTGAGGATGACGCCGACGAGCGGGTCGTCGATGGTCGCCGCGGCCGTCGCCATCGTCACGTCGACGGCCGGTCGGACGCTGTTGACCGGCTCGTCCTTCGTCAGTTTCACGCGGAGCCGGCCGTTCCGGTAGTTCTTGATCTCCATGTGGCTGTCGCCGGCGGCGACGAGCGCCTCGCCGCCCCCGATTCGCGCGCCGTCGATCGCCTCCCGAACGTCGTACTCGCTACGCGCGTCGATGCGCTCGGCGAAGCGCCCGGTGAATCCCTCGGGCATGTGCTGGACGACGAGGATTCGGAGGTCGGCCGCGGCCGGTAGCTCCGACAGCACCTGCTCGACCATCTTCGGTCCGCCGGTCGACGAGCCGATGACGACCGTCGGGTCCGCGACGTACGTCCGGGACGCCTCGGTCGAGCGACTGTCGGTCGTTCCAGTAGAGGTGGAGCGACTCTGCGCCCCCGCGTTCGCATCGGAAGCGCCTGCGCCGCGGACGCCGGCTTCGGCGACGGATGTCACGATGTCGACGAGTTGGTCCTTCAGCCGGGACATCTCCATCGACACCTCGCCGCCGGGCTTCGTGAAGAAGTCCACGGCCCCCTTATCGAGCGCCTCGAAGGTCACGTCGGCGTTCTCGTCGGTGTGGGCCGAGAGCATCAACACGGGCGTCGGCCGCTCGCCCATGATCCGTTCGGTGGCCTCGATCCCGTTCATCTCCGGCATTTCGACGTCCATCGTCACGACGTCCGGCCCGTGGTCGCGGACCGCCGCCACGGCCTCGCGTCCGTTGCGGGCCTCGGCGACGACGTCGATCCCCCCTTCTTCGAGCATGTCGGAGATGACGCTTCGCATGAAGTGAGAGTCGTCGGCCACGACTGCGCGCGGGGCGGCACCGGCCATCGTCACGCGGCCTCCGGTGACGTGGTCGTTCGCGGGCGGAGCATCTGCATCACTGTGGCGTACTCCCCTTCGCCCGGAAATAAAGACACCGCCCACGTAATCAAAGTTGATAGCCCAGGAGGCAGTTTTATGCCCGCTTGCTATCGTAGCAGTTGGTATTCCAGAAGCCATGTCAGCTCAGTCAGCCACAACCGGCCAAGTGCTCGAATTCGCACTCGGCGGGGAAACGTACTGCGTCAGTATCGACTACGTCACCGAGATCGTCGACGTCGGCGACCTGACGCAGGTCCCCAACGCGCCCCGCTACGTCGAGGGGGTCATGGACCTCCGAGGGCGGACGACGTCCATCGTCGACCCCAAGGTCGTCTTCGGGATCGACGACGCCGGCGCGGGCAAGCGCGTCATCGTCTTCGACCCGGATATCGTGAAGAACCAGAGCGCCGTCGGGTGGTTGGTCGACGAAGTCGATCAGGTCGTCCAGATAACGCCCGACCAGATAGACCGGTCGCCGGGCAACGACGCCGGGTCTATCCACGGCGTCGTCAAGCGCGACGAAGCGTTCGTCATCTGGGTCGACCCCGCAGTCGTCCATAGTGAAGCCTGAACGCCGGCGTTTCCGCCCGTTCGTGAACAAGACTTTTGAACACAGGCGACTCACGGTTACACAACTCAGTACCTACTCCTATCATGATCGAGCTAACGAAGACGGGCATCGACGGCCTCGACGACATCCTCAACGGCGGTATCGTGAAAGACTCGACGACGCTCATCAGCGGTAACCCCGGTGCCGGAAAGTCGATCCTCTGCCTCCAGTACATCTACAACGGCGTCGAGATGTTCGACGAGAAGGGCATCTACCTCACCTTCGAGGAGAACGAATCCGACCTCCGAGAAGCCGCCGAGTCACTCGGCTTCGATAAGTGGGCCGAATTCGTCGAAAACGGCGACATCAAGGTCTACGACAAGCAGGTGCTCCTCCGAGAGAACGACTTCTCCTCCTCGCTGGACATCCTCTTAGACGACTTGGAGGACGACCAGTACGACCGACTGGTGCTCGACTCGCTCGCGATGTTCGAGCTGTTCTTCGAGAACGAGCGCGAGAAGCGCACGTACCTGCTCAAGTTCACCGATATCCTCCGTGAGAACGGACTGACCTCGCTGCTGACCAACGAACAGGGCGCGGTGTTTCCGGACACCGAGATCGGCCTCGCGAACTACCTCACCGACGGGAACATCTACCTCATCCAGACGCCGACCGACTCCGGCGTCAACCGCTACGTCTGGGTGGCGAAGATGCGAAAGCAGAACATCGAGACGGACATCTATCCGATGGAGATCGATTGGGGCGGGCTGAAGGTCCACCAGAACGCCAGCGCCTTCTCGATGATGAGCGACGAGGACTCGCCGCTGTAAGGTCGATTTACGCGGCGTCTAACCCCGTTATTGTCGAAGAAAACGTTCGGCATTGCGTCCGAAACGGCGATATACGCGCTTTCTGTCGATTCGCATCCCGCGGCCGACCTCGCCCGCTATCACCGGCGATAGTTTTATTGTAGTCACAATATATGTTTTGATAACGATGGCTTCAGCGGATCTTCTCCAGACGTTGGGGAACAAATACAGCGCCGAGATCCTCGACGCGACCGACGAACCGGCGTCAGCCCAAGAGCTGAGCGACCAACTCGGGATCCCCATCGCTACCTGCTACCGACGCATCGACGAGCTGACCGAACACGACCTGCTCGAACTCCACGACAACATCCTCTCGGACGACCGGCGACGCATCAAGGTGTACCGCCGGAACGTCGACGAGGTCCGCGTCGACTTCGATGACGAACTGACCGTTCACGTAGAGGAACGCTCCGAGGTCACCAACAAACTCGACGAGGCCTGGCGAACGCTCTCTGCTGACCGCTGAGCGACCGTACGCACCTGATTATCAGGACGGATATTTTCGCAAGTGGATTTATTACAGGGTTTCGCATAGCCGTAGGCAGTGCCGATGATAGAACTCCTCTATGCCATCTCGACGCTGGTATTCGTCGTCGCCGGGCTCACCATGGTCGGGATGGCGATGCGGGCGTACGTCCAGACGTCCCGAAAAGCGATGCTCCATCTCTCGCTCGGATTCTCGCTGGCCGTCGCCGGGGCGGCAGCGACCATGATCAGCGCGTTCGTCAACGACTTCGAGGGCGTGAAGTCGCTCTTGCTCGTCAACAGCGGCCTGACGACCTTCGGCTACCTGTTCGTGATGTACAGTCTCGTCACCTACGACTGACGTCGATGCCCTGTCAGCTAGCGCGATAATCGACCGATACTTCGTCTCGTTCCTTTTCGATTCGAACTCTCTGCTTCGTCGTGAACGCCCGTAGTCACAGTGCGACTTCGAGAGCACGAGTTCGAGACGGTCCTCTGAGCTGGGGCGAACTCACGCGTGTCAATCTATCGTAGACGAACAGTATCAACCGTTGGAATCGACGAACGGAGACACTGGCATCGGAGGCGGAATGGACGGGATGAATTCAATTATATGCCGCATAGATGCCCTGAAAAGCCTGTTATCATTAGAGATATTTCGGGGAGAGGTATTATTACAGGTAACAGATATGGTTCTGGTAGGTCAGACAGACCTGACATAACCCATGTTCGACAAACTACGAAACGACGACGACCGCGGGCAGGTCGGGATCGGCACCCTCATCGTGTTCATCGCGATGGTGCTGGTCGCCGCTATCGCCGCGGGCGTCCTCATCAACACGGCAGGATTCTTGCAGTCGAGTGCGGAAGAGACCGGACAACAGAGCAGCGATCAAGTTACCAATCGGCTCGAAGTGGTAAATACAGTCGGTACGTCCATTGACAGTGAGAACAGCGAGGTTGACACCGTTGAAGTCACAGTGAAGAAAGCGCCCGGTGCCGCGAACATTGACATCGGCAGTACGATCGCCCAGTGGGTCGACTCGTCCGGATCCTACGACCTGACCGTCGACGAAAGTGCTGCTTCCACTTCCGATAACGACAACTACGGCGTGTCCGAGGTTCAGGACGACGACACCTCTATCTCAAGCAGTCAGGTGCTCAACGATCCATCCGACCGCGCGACGCTCACGTTCAACGTCCGAGACATCCACGGTGAAAGTGCTGACTCTACTGACGCCGCAGGTCTAGGTGAGGGTGCAACTGCGACCATCCGCCTGAACACCCAATCCGGTGGTACCACCACCGTTCGACTCGTGGTCCCCGAGACGCTTTCGGGTAACTCCGCGGTCACGCTCTAAGCCGGCGTTCTCTCTCCTTTTCCAGATAACGTCCCGACCAGCGACGGAATTATACACTTCCACATACAGTATCCGATATGTCGCGGGGGCCAGACGAACCGAAGCCGGAAGATGGGAAGATACTCTCCCCCGAAGAGCTGGATATCGCCGAGGACGAACACGTCACCGAGATCGACGAGGGCCGTTACGTCGTCTCCTCGGACGTGCGGACCGACGAGGGCAGTCTCCCCGCCTCGGCAGAACCGACACCAGAGCCGGAACTCGAACCCGAGCCGGCGACGCCGGAGTTCTCGGACGCGAACGTCCATGACTGGCTCGCCGAGCAATTGGCCGACTCCAATACCCGTTACGGGTTCGACGTGACCGCGAAGTTCGACGGCGAGGTCGACCAGCAACAGCTCACTTCCAACGACATCGTCACCGTCTTCGAGAGCTTGATGCTGTGGTACGGTCGCCGGATGGACGGCTCGACGGACGTCGAGGACGTGCTCGGCATCCTCCTCTCGGAGTCGAACGTCCCCGTGAAGTACCCGCCGGCCAGTTTCAGGGAGGCCGTCAAATCGACCGGCGTCTCGCCGGACGACACCGTCGCCGACCTGCTCGAAGCGGTCGAAGCGCGAGACGGCGCGGAGTTCTGACCGACGAGGGATTTAACACCGGTCGCCCGCCTTGGTAGTGCAGGCGATGACCCGACGGGATCTGCTGACCGGCGTCGCCCTCTTCGTCGTGGTCGTCTCGGTGGCGACGGGGCCGCTGACCGGCGTGGACGTGACCGAGCAGCGAGCCACGGAGTTCGGCGACGGGACGGCGACCGTCGGAGCGGTCACGGTCGACACGGCGGCGCTCCGCGTCACCGACGGCCGCTTCGGCACCGGCGTTTCCTACCTCCGCGTGCCGACGGCGACGGTCACGGTCACGTCGGTCTCGGACCGGCCGCGATTGGTCTATCGCGTCCTCGTGCCGGCGCTCGACGTCGAACTGACCGAGACGGCCGTCGTGTCGAAGACGGGGACGTATCGACTCGTGCCGGACGATCGGGGGATGGCACGGGGAGCGGCCGACGCATCTACCTACGACGGCACGCTGGCCGTCCGGGTTCAGAGTTTCACCACCGATCGAACCGTCTACCGCGAGAACGTGACCGTGGAGGTGGCGGCGTGACCGGCGCGCGGGACGGCCGGCGACACGCGCGGCGACTTCTCTGGTGGGCGTTCGGCGACCGACCCGGCCTCCTGCTGTGGCTCGGCGTCCTCTGCTGGTTCGGACTGACGTGGCGAGTCGGCATCTTCATCCAGGACACCTACGCGCTGGCGAACGCGCTGGTCGCGCTCGCCGATGGACACCTCCACGTCACCGAACTGCGGTACTCGCTGACGCTGGGATCGCAGCCCGGCCTCCATCAGTACGGTGGGCGGCTGTACGGGCGCAACTACGGCCAACTCGCGCTCGCCGTGCCGCTGGTCTGGGCGCTGGAGGGGCTCAGCGCTCTCGTCGCCCCGCGCCTGCTGCTCGCGTCGCTCTGGGCGGGACTCGGCCTCGCGTTCGTCGCGCAGGCGAGCCGGCTCGACGGCGTCGACCGCGAGCGGACGCGAACCGTCGGCGGCATCGTCGTCGCGCTGCTGTTCGCCGGTAGCGTGCTGACGGCGACGGACCTCCCGCGGGACCGGCTGGCGCTCGCGGCTCTCCAACTCTCGACGATGGTCGCGGCCGCGACGGCGTGTCTCGTCTGCTATCGTCTCCTCCGCGCCCTGCACGGCCAGCGGGTCGGTCTGGCCGCCGGGGTCGCCCTCGGCGTCGCCACGCCCGTCGGGTTCTGGGCGACGATCCCGAAACGGCACACGGTCGTCGCCTTGCTGACGATCGCCGCCGTCTACGCGTTCGCGGTGAGCCGACGGGCCGAGGGACGGGCGGCGATGCGCGCCAGAGCGGGCGCGTACGCGCTGGCGGGTCTCGTCACGTGGGTCCACGCCTTCGAGGCGTTCTTCCTCGTCGGGACGCTGGCCGTCGTAGATCTCTCGACCGCTCGCTCGAACCGACCCAGAGACTTGCTGGTGGTCGGCTGCGTGCTCTTGCTGGCGGCGACGCCGATGCTGGCGACGAACTACGCCATCTCCGGCAATCCCGCGAAGCCCCCGCGCCTCCTCCCGAATGCCGAGGACGGCGACGTGGAGTTCGCCCCGTCGAGCGGCGCGGACGGGGGGGTCGGTGACGGTGCGAGCGGTGACGACGGAAGTACGGGAGGCGGTGGTGGTGCAGACGGCGGCAGCGAGGGCGGCGGTAGCGCCGAGGGTGGCAGTACCGACGACGGCTCCGACGTGCCGATACTCGACAGAGTTCGGAGAGCCGCCGGACCGGCCTGGCAGTTCGTCGGCGGCGCCGTCGTCGGGGGCATCGGCGTCCTCGGTGAACCGGCCCGACTCGTCGATATCTTCGTCCGGAGCGGCCACATCGAGGGGATGCGCTACGACCTCAACGACCACGAGGTGATAGAGCTCTCCCTGCTCGAAGCGATGTCGATACTCGGGGCGTTGCTGGCGCTGCCGGTTCTCGCCGGCCGGCGAGTGCTCCGAGACGGATGGGGGTTCCTTCAGGGGGCACGTCCCCGCCGCCTCGCCCCGCGACGGCAGACCGATCTGCTCGTGGTGGCGCTGACGGTCGTGTTGACCGTCATTTACCTCCCGCGACTGCCCCTCTATAGTATGCTCACGGTCCGGTATATCCATCCGGTCGTCCCTCTGGCGCTCTACGGCGTCTGTCGCGTCCCCGCCGTTCGGACAGCAGTAACCGACGGGATGGGACGCCTGATTCGGTTCTACGCCGCGAGTCTCGCGTTCGCGCTCGCCGTCGTTCTCGGGGGGATCGCGGGTCTCGACCTGGCGCTCGGAGAGGCGGTGCAGTACCACGCGCTGTGGAACCTCGCGGCCGCGACCGCCTGTGCCGGGACCGCGCTCGGCCGAACGGTCGCCCCGGACCGCGTCTCGTCGCGTGCGGTCGCGGTCGGGCTGGCGCTGTCGGCCGGGTTCGCCACGGCCTATCTACTGCTCTCGGGACTGGTTTACTTCGAGTACGGCACCTATGCTTTCGACGTGGTTCGCGTGACCACGGCGCGATTACCCTCGCTCTGAACGGACGGGTGACGACCGGCCCGTATCGCCGTTCTACGGCGGTATCACAGGCGATAATTTACGGGACACCTTTATTTAGCTAATCGAGGTACTTCGTTTCGATAAGTCATGCCAGACGTACTGATTGCCGACGATTCGGAGTTCATGCGGAACCTCCTCCGGGAGATTCTTGAGGAGGACCACACGATAGTGGGTGAAGTCGAGAACGGGGTGGAAGCCGTCGAGGTGTACAAGGAGCAGTCGCCCGATCTCGTGATGATGGACATCGTGATGCCCATTCGGGACGGCATCGAAGCGACTGACGAGATAAAGACCTCGAACCCCGAAGCCAACGTCATCATGTGTACGAGCGTCGGCCAGGAAGAGAAGATGAAGGAGGCCGTCAAGGCGGGCGCCGACGGCTACATCACCAAACCGTTCCAGAAGCCGAGTGTAATCGAGGCTATTCAGGACGTCGTCCCGTCGTAGATGAACGTCGACATCCAGTCGCTCGGCACGTTCAACCAACTCGCACACGAGGGGGCCGAACAGGCGACCCGGTCGCTGACACAGATGACGGGCATCGACGCCGCCGTCGACGTGACGAAGATCACGCTGCTCGACCGCGAGGACGTCGGCGAGGGACTCGCCGGACAGGAGTTCGTCGGCGTTCAGTTCGGCTTCGAGGGGGTACTGGAGGGAGAGACGGTGCTGGTGTTCGATAGCGAGTCGGCCGACACCATCGCCGACGCGCTGCTGCCCGGCAGCAGCGACGACCCGGCGATGGCCGAAAGCGGCATCACCGAGATCGGCAACATCATGATGAGCGGCTTCATCGACGGGTGGGCCGACTACCTCGATTCGACGATCGACCACTCGCCGCCGACGTACATCGAGAAGACGGGCGCGAACGTGTTGCCCGAGGCGCCCGAATCCCAGGAGTACTCGCAGGTGTTCGTCTTCAAATCCGAGATCGAGTGGATGGACGAGTCGGTGAACTTCTACATCTACATGCTCCCCGAGTACGACTCGCTCGCGGACGCGATGATGCGACACGCCGACACCGACGGCGACGCCATCCCCATCGATAAGTTACAGACGTTCAACGAGATGACCACCAGCGGCACCCGGCAGGCCGCCGACAACGTCGAGATGATGACCGGGATTCCGACCGAGGCGGAGGTGACACAGCTCAGTTTCGCTCCCATCGAGGACGTTCCGCGCCAGATCGGCACCGATACCTACGTGGGCACCGTGGTCGAGTTCACCGGGACGCCCAGCGGCTACCTGATGGTGCTGTTCGACGAGCGCTCGGCCGTGACCGTCGCCGAAGCGATGATGCCCGTCGAGATGGACAGTGACGAACTCACCGAGCAACACGAGATGGCGATCGAGGAACTGGGAAACATCATGACCAGCGGGTTCGTCGACGGGTGGGCGAACGTCTTGCAGACCTCGGTAGACCACACGCCGCCGCGCCTCGTCCACGACATGGGGCGCGCCATCGTGGACCCCCTCGCGGCACAGGTCGGTCAGCACCAGGAACACGCGTTCATCATCGATTCGAAGATGCGGACCGACGACATCGAGTTCGAGGCCGAGATACACGCGCTCCCCAACGAGCGGGAACTGCGAGCGGCGCTCGACGACTTGGACGTCGAACGCGCCGATGAGACCGACGCCGACGTCGAACAGATATTCGAATAATGAAGGTCTACGACGGCACGCAGTCGGAGACGACCCGGACCGATGATCCGGAGCGCGTCAAGATCGGTATCGCCGAATACCAGGTGACGACCGACTCGGCGGTGTTGACGACCAGCGGTCTCGGCTCCTGTATCGGCGTCGCCATCTACGACGAACTGTCGGGCGCTGCCGGCTTAGTCCACGTCATGTTACCGACGGCCGAGGACGTCGAGGGCGGCAACAGGGCGAAGTTCGCCGACACCGGCGTCGCGGTGCTCGTCGAAGCGCTCGAAGCCGAGGGGGCGTCCCGCGACGGGATGCGAGCGAAGATCGCCGGCGGCAGCGACATGCTCGACTTCTCGGAGAACGGTTCGTCTATCGGGTCGCGCAACGCCGAAAAGGTCCGAGAGACGCTCGAAGCGTACGGCATCCCCCTCGTCGGCGAGGACGTGGGCGGCGACCACGGCCGCTCGCTCCGCTTGGAATCCGACACCGGGAACCTCGTCGTCAAGAGCGCCAACATGGACTCGGCGACGCTTTGATTTCGGGCGAGATCGCCGGACGGCGGCCGAGTCTCTCTTCTCGTCAGACGAACGGCAGCCACACGTCAGCCGCGAGCGCGGCGCTCAACGCCGTACAGCTGCGAAAAGCGACGACGCGCCGCTTCATCTGTGACGACTGAACGATATGTAGTTAATTCCAGTATTTCGGACACGTAGCTTGGGAAGTTATTATCAGATTTGATACGCTAGACGGTATATTGATGGTGGGCGAGAGAATCCTCACAGACGATGAGTAGTCTCGCTCTCGTGCCGACGCTACAGGCGGCTACCCCGGACGCGGTCGCACTCGTGCCCGCGTTGCTCGTGGTCCTCTCGGGGGGCCTCGTCGGGATGAGCATCAAGAGCATGTTCGATTCGATCATGTCGGACGGCGAGGGCGACGACGCGAACGAGATGAGCGGTGACAGCGGATTGATGGCTGATGACGGCGGGGACGACGACCTCGGCGGACTCGGCGGGCTAGGCGACGGCGACGACATGGGCGGGTTCGGCGACGACGAGTTCGGCGACATGGAGGACGCGAGCGGCCCGGACACGGACGAGTTAGAACACCGGCTCGACGAACTGGAGAACGAGGTCGGCTCGCTCTCCTCGACGGTCAACACCGTCCGCACGGAGAACGAGTCCATCTCCGAATCCGTCGAAGACGTCGAGGAGAACGTCCGGAAACTGCTCGACATCTACGAGATGGTCACTCGCGGGGTGAACCCCTTCGCCGACGACGTCGACGCCGGGATGGGCGGCGGCATGGGGGGCGGCGGTTCCTTCGGCCTGTTCGACGACGACGGCGACGACGAGGACGAAGAGGAGATCGACGACACCGTCGCCAACGCCGACGCCGAGGGCTTCTTCGACGAGGACCTCGTCGACGACGGCGGCGACGAGATGGCGATGGACGACGGCGACGACATCTTCGGCGACGACGACATGGGCGGCTTCGAGGACGACGGCGGGTCGTTCGACGAGGAGTTCGAGGACTTCGAGGAGACGGATGACGACATGAGCATGGACGACGGACTCGACGTGGACGAGGGGAGCGACGACGGGGACAGCGAGGGGGGCAAGTCCTTCGCCGAACTGAAAGACGAGTACGAATCCGGCGACGCCGACTGGGCCGACGGCGAGGAACCGGAAGACGAGGGCGAGTCCGACGCGGCGCTGCTGGACGACGACGCCGAGGCCGCGTTCGACGACGGCGGCGACGAGGTGGCGATGGACGACGGCGACGACACTTTCGACGACGACAGCCTCGCGGACGACGACCTCTTCGACGAGGTTATCGAGGACGAGGGCGACGACGCGTCGACCGACGATGCCGACGCCGAGTCCGACGCGGCGCTGCTGGACGGCGACGCCACGGTCGAAGCGGCCCCGGAACCCGACCCCGCCCCGGAACCGGAGCCCGAACCGGTCTCCGATCCGACGCCGGAAGCAACGGAATCGGAGCCGAGGCCGGAACCGACGACCGGATCCGCGGCCGAGGAGAGCGACGACGGCGACGACGGCAAGCCGTACCTCGATTCGGTTCCGGAGGGGTTCGCGGCCGACCTCATCGTCGTCGAGTGGCTGGAGTACCTCGTCGGACAGGCGGGCTACCGCGAGGCCGCCCGCGCCATCGACTACTACGAGACCATCGGCTGGATCGACGCTGCGGTGGCCGACGCGCTGTCGGAGTACCTTCGCGGCTTCGACGACGTGGCCGACGCCAGCGGCGGCCTGACCATCGATCACCACACCGAGAGCCTCCGGTACATCTCACAGCTCGACGAGGACAGCGGTCCCGAGGCCGTCGCGCTCTCGAAACTCGTCGGAGGTGGTGCCGATGGGCTTCAGCGTTAGCGGCTCGGCGGCCCTCGTCTTCGTCGCCATGTTCATCGGCTTCGGGATGTTCTACTCGGCGACGGCCAACGGCTTCGAGAACGTCAACGACGCCCGCGACGCCCAGGCCGATCGGACGCTCGAACAGCAAAACACCGCGATCGAGCTCACCTCCGTCGTCTACAACTCGACGGCGGACTCGCTGAACGTCACCGTCGTCAACACCGGTTCGACGGAACTGGCCGTCAGCGACGTGGACGTGCTCGCGGACAACACCTACCTCACCGGCTACCGGACCGCCGTCGAGGGCGACGAGGCGACGGATCTCTGGCTTCCCGAGGAGCGACTGGTCGTTAACGCGACCGGTCTCACGGCGGACCCGGGCCGGGCGAAGTTCGTCACCGGCCCGGGCGTCTCGGTCGTCGAGACGACGACGGAGGTGAGCTAGATGGCGAGCGTCTCGGCCTCCCACCTCATCCTCTTCATCGCGTCGATGATGGTCGCCGCGAGCGTCGCCGGCGTGTTCACCGACAGCATCGGGCAGTTGAGCAACGCCGTCTCCGAACAGGGACTCGACGTCAGCAGCGAAGTCCGCACCGACATCGAGGTCATCTCCGACGCCGGGAGCGACGCGATTTACAACACCAGCGGTAACGACAACATCACGCTCCACGTCAAGAACACCGGCTCCGAGGACCTCGGGGCCGAACCCGGGCAGATGGATCTGTTCGTCGACGGGCAGTACGCCCGGACGTTCGGCGTCACGCTCTTAGACGACGGCGTCGTCTGGCGGCCCGGCACGGTCGTCCGCCTCGAGATCTCTCACTCGCTGTCGCCGGGCGACCACCGCGTCAAGGTCGTCGTCAACGGCGACGAAGAGGTGTTCAAATTCCGAACATGAGTCTCGCAAACAGCGATCTGTTCTCGCTCGGACTGGACGATCACGACCGACTGAACAAGGAACTCGGCGGCGGCATCCCGCCGGGCAGCATCATCCTCGTCGAGGGCGACTACGGGGCCGGGAAGTCCGCGATGAGTCAGCGCTTCACCTACGGCCTCTGTGAGGAGGGCCACGACGTGACCTACCTTTCGACGGAGCTCACCGTCGGGAGCTTCCTCGACCAGATGCACTCGCTGTCCTACGACATGGTCGACCACCTGCTCGATGAGAACGTCCTCTTCTTGCACGCAGACATCGGGGACTCGAACACGTTCTCCGGCGGCGACGAGCAGAAAGAGCGCAAGGAACTCCTCAAACGCCTGATGGAGGCCGAAGTGATGTGGGACGCCGACGTCGTCGTCATCGACACCTTCGACGCTATCCTGCGGAACGACCCCAAGTTCGAGGCGCTGGTCCGACAGAACGACGAGCGACAGGCCGCGCTGGAGATCATCTCCTTCTTCCGGGATATCATCTCACAGGGGCGATGTGTCATGCTGACCGTCGACCCCTCGACGCTCGACGAGGAGGCGATCGGCCCGTTCCGGGCCATCGCCGACGTGTTCATCGAACTGGAGATGATCGAGGTCGGCAACGACGTGCGCCGGCAGATCAACGTCCTCCGATTCGCGGGGATGGGCGAACAGGTCGGCGACACCGTCGGCTTCTCGGTCCGGTCGGGTACCGGCATCGTCATCGAATCGCGGAGCGTCGCATAGGGGGTTCCAAGATATGACAGACCACGGCCGCGCGAAACCCTCGGACGAACTTCGACAGCTAGCCGCCCGGCGGCCGCACCTGCGGGACCACCTGAAGAAGTTCAAGCAGATCACCGGAGAGTTTCCCATGCTCATCGAGGAGGCCGACGGCGACTACGAGTCCAACCGCCCCAACGTCCTCTACCCCGTCGGCGGCCCCATCTTCTGTCACATCTACGGCGACATCGGGCAGGATATGAAGTACTACGCCATCGAACCGGAACTCGACCAAGAAGAGGGCGTCGTCTTCGATAAGGTCCGCAACCGCCTGCTCCAGAAGAGCGTCAACAAACCCGCCCCCGAGAGCGAGGCCGAGTACGACGACCGGATCGAGGAACTCCTCCAGGAGACGACCCGCATCCGCAACGAGGACGGCGACAGCGGCGTCCTCACGCGCCTGTCGAATCTCGCCGACGTGGGCAGCGTCGAGGTGACCCAGTCGACCTACGAGAACATCCTCTATCGCCTGAACCGAGACATCGTCGGCCTCGGGCCGCTCGAACCGGTGATGCGCGACCCGGCCAACGAGGACATTCACGTCATCGGCCGGAGCGAGTGTCACGTCGACCACGGCGTCTACGGCATGCTCGAAACCACCGTCGAGTGGGAGAGCGAGCAGGCCTTCGACCAGTGGCTCCGCAACATGGGCGAGCGGATCGGCGACCCGGTCTCCGACTCGGACCCCATCGTCGACTCGACGCTGCCGGACGGGTCGCGGCTGAATCTCATCTACTCCGACGACGTGAGCGTCAAGGGGCCGTCGCTCACCATCCGGCAGGGCGACGAGGTCCCCCTGTCGGTCTTCCAGATCACGAAGTGGATGACCCTCTCGCCGGAACTGGCGGCGTACCTCTGGCTCTGTCTGGAGAACGAACAGACGGTGTTCGTCGTCGGCGAGACGGCGTCGGGCAAGACGACGACGCTGAACGCCATCACGTCGTTCATCCCCGACGACGCCAAGATCTACACCGCGGAGGACACCGCCGAGGTGCTGCCGCCGCACAACACCTGGCAGCAACTGCTCACCCGCGAGGGCGAGGACGAGGGGACCAGCATCGACATGTTCGACCTCGTCGCCGCCGCGCTGCGGTCCCGGCCCGACTACATCATCGTGGGCGAGGTTCGTGGCGAGGAAGGGCGCATGGCGTTCCAGGCGGCCCAGACCGGCCACCCCGTGATGCTGACCTTCCACGCGAGCGACATCGTCTCGATGATTCAACGGTTCACCGGTGAACCGATCAACGTCCCCGAGACGTTCATGGACGTCGCCGACGTCGCGCTGTTCCAGAACCGCGTCAAGCAGGGCGACCGCGTCCTGCGCCGCGTCACGAGCGTTCAGGAAATCGAGGGCTACTCCAAGGAGATGGACGGCGTCGTCACCCGACAGGTGTTCAACTGGGACCCCGTCGAGGACGAGATCGTCTTCCAGGGGATGAACAACTCCTACGTCTTGGAGGAGCAGATCGCGACGCTGCTGGGCTACGAGGACACCCGCGACATCTACGACGACCTGGAGTTCCGCGCGAACATGATCGAACGCGCCATGCAGGAGGGTATCTTGGGGTATCACGAGGTCAACGACTTCATCTCTGACTTCCAGCGCGACGGCGTCGAAGGCATCCCGTTCAACGTCTCGAAGCCCAACTGATGGCCCAGAGCGAAGCCGAGAACGGACTCGACCTGACGATCACCGAGACTGTTCAGGGGCTAGTGGAGTCGTATCGCCAGATGACGATTCCGCTGGAGCGGTACCTCCTCTTCATCCTCCTGCCGTCGGCGGGCTTTTTCGTCCTCTCGGTAGTGGCCGCGCTCCTGTTGGACCAGCCGCTGATGATTCGCCTTCCGATCCCCCTGCTCGGGTTCCTGGCGATGTCGGCGGCGCTGTTCTACCCGAAGATCCTGCTCAGCCAGCGCAAGCGCGAACTCAACAACCGATTTCACCTCCTGATCACGCACATGACGGTGCTGGCGACGACGAAGATCGACCGCATGGAGGTGTTCCGCACGCTCGCCCGCGAGGAGGAGTACGGCGAACTCGCGATGGAGATGCACCGCATCACCCAACTGGTCGATACGTGGAACCAGAGCCTCGACGACGCCTGTCGCCGTCGCGCGAAGGAAGTCCCCAGCGACGCCTTCTCGGATTTCCTGGACCGCCTCGCCTACACCCTCGGCGCGGGCCAGTCGCTCGACGACTACCTCATCTCCGAGCAGGCCCAGATCATCCAGCACTACACCACCGTCTACAGCAGTTCCCTCGACAGCCTCGAAGTGATGAAGGACCTCTACCTCTCGATGATCCTCTCGATGACGTTCGCGCTGGTGTTTGCGGTCGTCCTCCCGGTGCTCACGGGGACGAACCCGACGATGACAGTCAGCGCAGTCATCGTGATGTACATCTTCGTCCAGTCGGGCTTCTACCTCGCCATCCGGTCGATGGCCCCCTACGACCCGCTGTGGTTCCACCCCGAGGAGTACCCCTCGCCCATCGAGGAGCGCCTCGATAAGGCGATGTACGTCGGCGTCGGCCTCTCGGCGGCCCTCCTGTTCGTCACGCTGGGCGGGATGTTCGGCGTCACTCCCATCGGCCTGAACGACCTCCTCTTCTTCTTAGACGAGGTCCCGCTGCCGTTCTACGCCGTCGTCCCCATCACCCCGATGCTGATCCCCGGCATCGTCTTCCGGCAGGAAGAACAGCGGGTGAAGGCCCGCGACGACGAGTTCCCCAGTTTCATCCGCGCGCTGGGTGCCACCGAAGGCGCGAAACAGTCGACGACGGGGATGGTGCTGCGGACCCTCCGCAAGAAGGACTTCGGCCCGCTGACCGAGAACATCAACGACCTCTACAAGCGGCTGAACATGCGCATCGAACCGACCGCGGCGTGGCGCTACTTCACCGCCGACTGTCGGTCCTACCTCATCCAGACCTTCTCGGAGATGTACCTCATCGGCCGCGAGATGGGCGGCTCGCCCAAACAGCTAGGTGAACTCATCGCCGCCAACATGAACGAGGTCCTCCAACTGCGTCAGAAGCGCAAACAGGCGACGACGACGATGGTCGGCCTGCTGTACGGGATCACCGCCGCCTCCACCTTCGCCTTCTTCATCGGCCTGCAGGTCGTCAACATCCTCGCGCAGATGTCCCTCGACCTGAACGCCGGCAGCCGCCTCGACGTGAACTCGCTCATCAACACCGGCGTCTACGACATCCCCCTCATCGAGTTCCTGCTGGTCATCATCATCATGTTCTCGGCCATGCTCTCGGCGCTGATGATCCGCACCGTCGACGGCGGCCACAAGGCCAACACCTACCTTCACTTCGTCGTGCTCTCGTGGATCGGCGGCGTCACCGGGACGTTCACGAAGTGGCTGGTGACGCAGTTTCTCGCCATCTAAATTTTTACTTCGGGGGGTCGCCGACGGCGACCCCCGCTCGCAAAAATTTAGTACAAAAAGGCCGGTCGTTCGCTCCGCTCACGACCGGTAAACCGGCGGCTTCGCCGCCGGATGCTACTGCAGGCCTGCCCTTCCCCGTTTTCGTGAGCGGAGCTCTGACGGTGGGTCGCTCGGACGCGACTCTCGTCGCGTCACTCGCTCCCGGCCCGACATCGGTCGGTCCACCATCCTGACCGCGACGCGAGAGTTTCGGTATCACATCGCTCCCCTCGCTCGGTTCGGTTGCAAGCCGGTGCGGTAAGCGTCGTGGTCTCTGAGATGAATCAATGGTCGAGACGTACGTCCTCGGACTCGTGTTGCTGGGGGCCGTCGCGTTCGCGGCGGCGGTGCTCCCGGAGCTGCTCGCCGAGCGCTGGGCGTCGCCGCCGCTGTTTTTCGTGGCATTCGGCGCGCTCGCGTTCTCGGTCCCCCACGGGATACCCGCGCCCGACCCCATCGTCCACGGCGACATCGCCGAGAAGTTGGCGGAGTTCGTCGTCATCGTCTCGCTGATGGGTGCGGGACTGAAACTCGACCGGCCGTTCTCGCTCCGGACGTGGGCCTCGACGTGGCGGTTGTTGGCCCTTACGATGCCGCTGACCATCGCGGGCGCGGCGCTGCTGGGCTGGTGGTCGCTGGGGTTCGTCCCCGCGACGGCGCTCCTGTTGGGGGCCGTTATCGCCCCGACGGATCCAGTGTTGGCCTCAGACGTGCAGGTCGGGCCGCCCGGCGAGGGCCACGACGCCGCGGACGAGTCCCACGAAGCGCGGGAGCACGAACACGAGACGCGCTTCGCGCTCACCTCCGAGGCCGGCCTCAACGACGGGCTGGCGTTCCCGTTCACCTACGCCGCCATCCTCGTCGCCGGGTCCGGCTTCGCCGGGGCCGACTGGCTGGGGAAGTGGGGCGGGATGTACGTCGGCTACAAGATCCTCGTCGGCGTCGTGAGCGGTCTGCTATTGGGCTATCTGTTCGCGCAACTCCTGTTCCGGTTCTCGCCGACGACGCGGCTCGCCGAGGCGGTGGAGGGCGCGGAGATACTGGGCGGCACCCTCCTCATTTACGCGATAACCGAACTCGTCCAGGGGTACGGCTTCATCGCCGTCTTCGTCGCCGCGCTGTTGGTCCGGCACTACGAGCGCTCTCACGACTACAACCAGGCGCTCCACGACTTCTCCGAGGTGACCGAGCGCCTGGCGATGGCCGTCCTGCTGACGCTGTTCGGCGGCGCGCTCGCCACCGGGCTGCTGTCGCCGCTGACGTGGGAGGTCGCCGCCGTCGGGTTGGTGCTCCTGTTCGTGCTCCGACCGCTCGCGGGCGCGCTGGGTCTCGTCGGGTCGCCGCTGGAGCGGAACGAGCGGACGACCATCGCGTTCTTCGGTATCCGCGGCATCGGCTCGTTCTACTACCTCGCGTACGCCCTCAACAAGGAGACGTTCGCCCAGTCGGAACTGCTCTGGGCGCTCGTGGGATTCGTCGCCCTCGTCTCCATCGTCGTCCACGGGATCGCCGCCACGCCGGTCATGGAGCGGCTCGCGCGTCACGACGACGCGTAGGCGAAGACAGGATAAGCCGTCCATTGACGAGAGAACGAAGGCGAGAATCGGAAGCCGGAGAAACCGGCCGAATTCGTAGAGACGTTCTACAGGAATACCCACATTCCGAGGGCGATAACGAATAGAAATGCGAGAATCGGGGTGAGAAATTCACGAAAAATCCCTATCGGCGCTCGAAGCGTCGCTCTCAGTGTTCGCAGTTGCCGAGAAAGAAATCCGGCGGATCCAGAGTTCGCGTTCGTTTCGTGCTCTCTCCCCGGTTGCTCTTCGGCATCTACCGATCCATCGAGAGCCACGTCGGGACTAGATTCGTATTCCGGTTCCGGAGTTGTCCCATAGGTTTGAGCGCGGCTGGAATTCAATGGGGTTGGATGACCGGTGCTGGTATCTGGGAGTTCATCTCTTCGTGCTGGTCTAAGAGTCGTCCCCCCGCAGTCCCGGCACTCTCTGGGGTTTTGCGTGTGTAGTTTGCCACATCGCCCACAGACCCAATTCATCGGCATGTGGTTTCCTGTCCTCTGGCAAATAATTGTCTATTAAATCGGAAATGTGAATTGCCAGTATACGATGATTCCGCTGCGGATGCGATAATTTTGCGCTATCGCTGGCGCTCACCGATTCACGCGAAAGAAAGGGGAAAGTGAGGGTTTCGTCCGTCTCACGGCGCTTCGCGCCGTTCGACCTGTAAGAGACTTCTCGCTACGCTCGAAGTCTCTCTAGTCGTCCGCGGGCGCGGCGTCGCCGCCCTCTTCGTGCTGCTTCTTCGTGTGGGGCAGCTTGCCACCGGCGGCGAGGATCTCGCGTTCGCGCTCGGAGGCGTCGAGCGAGGCCGAGGCCTCCCAGTCGTCGTTGACGCGGATGGTGAACTCCTCCTGGCCGGAGCGGACCGCTTCGGCCACGTCGTCGACGATCTCGACGTCGTCGCCCTGCTCGATCTGCTCGTAGGTGTCCTCGTCGATTTCGAGGGGCACGATGCCGAAGTTGAAGAGGTTCGCCTTGTGGATGCGGGCGAAGCTCTGGGCGAGGACGGACTCGATGCCGAGGTACATCGGGCACAGCGCCGCGTGCTCGCGCGAGGAGCCCTGGCCGTAGTTCTCGCCGGCGACCAGCACGCCGCCGTCGGACTCCAGCGCGCGCTCCGCGAACGTGTCGTCGACGCGCGAGAGCGTGAACTCCGAGAGCTTCGGGACGTTCGACCGATACATCAGGATGTCCTGCGTGGCCGGGATGATGTGGTCGGTCGTGATGTTGTCCTCCATCTTCAGCAGCGCTTCACCGCCAACTTCGGACTCGAGGGGGTCCTTCAGCGGGACGTCGCCGATGTTCGGCCCCTTGATGAGGTCGTCGTCGACGGCCTCGTCGGGGGAGATGAGGTCCGACTCGGAGTTGCCGATGTACTCGTCGGGCATCTCCAGGCCGGGCGCTTCGAGGTCGCCGAGCTCGTCGGCGAGGTCGCGCGGGTCGACGATCTCGCCCTTGATGGCCGCCGCGGTGGCGACCTCCGGCGAGCAGAGGTAGACGTTGTCGTCCTCGATGCCGGAGCGGCCCTCGAAGTTGCGGTTGAAGGTCCGCAGCGAGACGGAGTCGCTTGCCGGGACGTGACCGATGCCGATACAGGCACCACACGTCGCCTCGGAGAAGTTGACGCCGGCGGCCATCATCTCCGCGGTCCAGCCCTGGCGGGCCAGCATCTCAGAGGCCTGCTTCGAACCGGGCGCGACGATCATCTCGGTCTTCTTGTCGATGTTGCGACCTTCGAGCATCTTCGCGCCGGGGAGGATGTCCTCGTAGGCGCCGTTCGTACAGGAGCCGATGATGACCTGCTCGACGTCCGTGCCGGCGACTTCCGAGACGGGCACGACGTTGTCGGGCATCGACGGCTCGGCGATGAGCGGCTCGAGGTCCGAGAGGTCGACGACGATCTCGTCGTCGTACTCGGCGTCCTCGTCGGGGCCGATCTCGACGTGCGCGTCCTCGCGGCCCAGCCGGGAGAGGTAGTCCTCGGTCTGCTCGTCGGTCGGGAAGATCGAGGAGGTCGCACCGAGCTCGGTCCCCATGTTGGTGATGGTCGTCCGCTCGGGGACCGTCAGCGTCTCGACGCCGGGACCGGTGTATTCGAGCACCTTGCCGACGCCGCCCTTGACGGAGAGACGGCGGAGCAGCTCGAGGATGACGTCCTTGGCGGTGGCCCACTCGGGCAGTTCGCCCTCGAGTCGGACGTTGACGACCTCGGGCATCTCGATGTAGTACGCGCCCCCGCCCATGGCGACGGCGACGTCGAGGCCGCCGGAGCCGATGGCGAGTTCGCCCAGGCCGCCGGGGGTCGGCGTGTGGGAGTCCGAGCCGAGCATCGTCTTGCCGGGTTCGGCGAAGTTCTCCTTGTGGACGTTGTGACAGATGCCGTTGCCCGGACGCGAGAAGTGCGCGCCGAAGGTGCCGGCGGCCGAGCGCAGGAAGCGGTGGTCGTCCGTGTTCTTGAAGTCGAACTGGTAGGTCTGGTGGTCACAGTACTGGGCGGCCAGCTCCGTCTGGACCTCCTCGAGACCCAGCGCCTCGAACTGCAGCCAGACGAGCGTGCCGGTCGTGTCCTGTGTGAGAACCTGGTCGATCTCGATACCGATCTCCTCTCCGGGTGTCAGCTCCCCTTCGACGAGGTGGTCGTCGAGAATCTTTTCCGTGAGCGTCTGTCCCATAACGTCCGACAATCGACGGTCCGCGCGTATAAATCCCGCGTATTCCGCCCTATTTTTCATCTACCGATACCCGCGCCCGGTTTCGGTTTCTGCCGGTCGAACGGCAGGGTTTTCGCGGTGGCACGCCGAGCGCCACCATGTTCAAGAGCGGGCAGTTCGTCGCCGATAGACTCGGTGACGTGCGCGACGGGCAGGTGCAGCCGAACGGTGTCGACCTCACGCTCGGTGCGGTGTACGAACAGGTCGAACCCGGTCGCATCGGGAAGGATGGGAAGACCGTGGGCGAGCGCCGGGAAGTCGA
The DNA here is from genome assembly GCF_010119205.1 of Haloarcula limicola. Lineage (NCBI taxonomy): Archaea > Methanobacteriati > Methanobacteriota > Halobacteria > Halobacteriales > Haloarculaceae > Haloarcula > Haloarcula limicola. The sequence goes on along the minus strand of NZ_WRXM01000001.1, from coordinate 1,655,904 downwards.
GCGGGAGGACGGCGTCTACGCGCTTTCCCGGGGCGGCTACGTCGTCGAGTACGCCGACCGCGTGGTCATCCCGGAGGGACACGTCGGCTTTCTCTACCCCCGGTCGTCGCTGCTTCGCAATTCCTGTATGCTCGATACGGCGGTGTGGGACGCCGGCTACGAGGGCCGCGGCGAGGGACTCCTCGAAGTCCACCACCCGATCGAACTCGAAGCGGGCGCGCGCATCGCCCAACTCGTCCTCGCGGAGGCCGCCCACGAGGGGACGTACGAGGGGAGTTACCAGCGGGAGAACCTGGACTAGTTCCCCGTGCGGGCCCCCGCGACACGGCAGGCGTATCTTTATGTGTCACTATCGGGTAGTACCACTCGGTATCGCGGAGATGTCGACCGATCTGTGCCTCTGACAGCCCGTAGATCCGACCTCCGGCACCGCTTTCGCGTCGGACGGTCGTCTGCCGGCGTTTTATGCCGGTGCCGGCCCGACTCCCACACATGATAGCGGATTTTCACGTGGAATCGGCGTGTCTCCGGCGAGCGGGTGAGACGGCCGACGGCGTCTCGATACAGCGTCTCCACGCGCGCGAGCAGCGATGCCGACTCGACCTCTGGGTCGGCGAGTCCGACCGGCGCGAGGTCGAAGCGGCGATCACGGGCGAGGAGGGCGTACGGGAGGTGACGCACGTCGGCGCGGAGGCCGGCGGTCACTGGTTCGTCGTCGCGACGACGGACGCGGCGTTGCTGTCCGTCGGGCGCGCGCTCTCGTCGTCCGACGGGATGTTGGTCCACGCCGACCGGACCGACGAGGGGTGGGCGGTCCGAGCGCGGTTCGCCGACCGGAGCACCGTCATCTCCTTTCGCGAAGCGATCGTCGCAGACGGCGTGACCGCGGATTTCCGAAGCGTCATCGCGGACGACGACGAGCCGTCTACGGACTTCGGCGTGACCGCCCCGCAGCGAGAGGTGCTGTTGCTCGCGTCGGATTCGGGCTACTTCACGGTCCCGCGGGACGCCTCCCTCTCGGACCTCGCGGCGCGACTCGACATCTCTAGTCAGGCGGCGTCCGAACGTCTCCGACGGGGGACCGGGACGCTCGTCAGCAACACGCTCGCGTCCCCGCACCGACCCGTCGTCGGATCGCGGCACCCCTGACTGACCACTCTCCCGCGGAGAGCCGCGCTTTCGGGCTGTTTCACGTTCTGAAACCACCCGTACCCCGTTATACCGTCCGAGGGAAATAGGAACGGTATGAATTCGGACGAGGGGACAGTGTACATGATACGGGGCCGCGCCGCCGCCGAGGGCGGCGACGAGTGGGTCAGTCCCGAACCCGCGGCCGACGTGATCACCGACGCCGTCGTGGCCGCGACGGACCGCACGGCCGACGAGATCGACGCCATCGAGGCGTACGTCGACGCCGACGAACTCCGGGCCGTCCTGGGTGACGGCGACAGCGAGACGATCACCTTCGACGTGGAGGGCCACGACGTGACCGTCACGGCCGACGGCGAGGTCACCGTGAGCTGAGAGAACCCACATACCTTTGGCCAGCGGCGACCTTAGCAGCGGTATGACACGCGTCGCGCTCATCGCCCACGACGACGAGAAACCGGAGATGATCGACCTCGTGCGGGAGTACGAGGACGTCCTCTCGCCGTTCGACCTCGTCGGGACGGGCACGACCGGCAAGCGCATCATGGAGGAGACGGCCCTCGACATCGAGCGCAAGCAGAGCGGGCCGCTCGGCGGCGACACCCAGATCGGCGCGGAGGTCGCCGACGACCGGATGGACGCCATCGTCTTCCTTCGGGACCCGCTGACCGCACAGCCCCACGAACCGGATATCTCCGCGCTGCTCCGCATCTGTGACGTTCACGACGTGCCGATGGCGACGACGCGTACCTCCGCCGAGTACGTGCTGGACGGTCTCGCGGCCGACGGGAGTGAGTAGGGCTACTCCGCGTACTCCGGTCGCTCTTCGTACGTAATCGGGTCGCGCTCGCCGAGCCGCTGGAACGCCTCGAGCCTGAACGCGCAGGCGTCGCAGGTGCCACAGGCCGGTTCGTCGCTCCGGTAGCAACTCCACGTCTCCTCGTAGGGAACCCCGAGCTCGAGGCCCCGTTCGGCGATGTCGGTCTTCGACCACTCGACGAACGGCGCGGTCAGTTCGACGCTCGTCTCGGGTTTGGTCCCGACGTCGATAACCCGCTGGAACGCCTCGAAGAAGGCCGGGCGGCAGTCCGGATAGCCCGAGAAGTCCTCGCTGTGCGCGCCGATGAACACCGCCGCGCAGCCGTTGGTCTCCGCGTAGGAGACGGCCATCGACAGGAGGTTGGCGTTCCGGAAGGGGACGTATGAACTCGGGATCTCCTCGCTCTCGGTGTCGGCCTCGGCGACGTTCATGTCGTCGTCGGTCAGCGACGACCCGCCGATCCGCTGGAGGTGACTCGTCTCGACGTGACAGAAGTCCGCCGCGTCGACGCGGTCGGCCAGCGCGCGAGCGCAGTCGTACTCGCGCTGTTCGGTGTTCTGGCCGTAGCTGGTGTGCAACAGATACAGGTCGTCGTATCCGCGCGACTGTGCCTCGTAGGCCGCCGTGGCGCTGTCCATGCCGCCGGAGGCGAGCACGACAGCGCGGTCGTCGTGGGTCATGTTATAGCTTCGAATGGTGCGTTCAGGTGCCCGGCGCGTCGTTCCAGAGGTCGACGTGCAGCCGCGGCGTGTAGCGGTAGCCGCGCTCGATCGCCAGTTCCGCGACGACTTCGCGGGTCTCGTTCAACCGCTCGCGCGTCTGGCCTTCGGGCATCAGCAGGACTCGGTCGTCGGGCAAGGGGGCGTCGGCCGCTTCCCGCACGCGCGAGACCAGTGTCTCGATCTCGTCCACGTCGTCGGGACCGGTGACGACGAACTTCAGTTGCGTCTCGTAGCGTTCGAGCAGTCGGGCGAGCGTCTCGACGTCGAGTCGCCGCCGTTCGTGGCGGTCGGCCCACTCACCGTCGCCCTTCGGGTCGCGCTCGGCGGTGGGCGTGCTCGACGCGAGTTTCGGGCTGACGCTGGCGAGGTCGATGGGGGCGTCGCGGTAGATCGTGCCGTTGGTCTCGACGGTGGTGTGATACCCTCGGTCGGCGAGTGCTTCGAGGAGGTCGACGCTCGCGTCGTGGATCAACGGTTCGCCGCCGGTCAGGACGACGTGGTCGGCGTCGAACTGGTCGACGGCCGACACGAGGTCCTCGACGCCGTACCAGTCGCCGGTCGGTTCCCAGGAGGTGTGATAGGAGTCACAGAACCAACAGCGGAGGTTACAGCCGCTCGTGCGGACGAACACGGACGGGACGCCGGCCAGTCGCCCCTCTCCCTGCAGCGAGCAGAACAGTTCGTTGACCGGGAGTTCGTCGCCGCCGCCCTCGCCCTCCTCGCGTCCCTCGCCGCGTCGGTCGACGGTCTCGCCGAGCGCGTCGGTGTCGTCGGCGACCGGCATCAGCTGGTGCGGAGTTCGCTGGTCTCTCGAACAGTGACGCCGACCTCCGAGACGGTGTCCGGGAGCCGGTCGGTCAGCCGCCGTTCCAGCACCGCGGCCATCACCTCGGCCGTCGGCGGGTGGTCGAGGACGACGACGCTCTCGCCGTCGCCGCTCTCCTCGAACGCCTCGACGAGCGGGTCGCCCGCCTCCAGCAGGAATCGGTGGTCCCACGCGTCGACGACGTCGGTGACGACGCCCTTGTCGACGACCCAGCCCTCCTCGGTGAGCCGGCCGGTGACGCGGACGGTCACCTCGTAGTTGTGCCCGTGCGGCCGCGAGCACTTCCCCTCGTGATGCATGAGCCGATGTCCCGCCGAGATACGGAGCGGGCGGTCGCCGCCGACGACGAGCTCGCGGTCGTCGGTCCCGGCGACCGGGTCGTCGGCCGTCGATATTCTCTCAGTCACACTCCGTGATTATCACGGGGCGATATAAACGCCTCGGCTGCCGCTCGTCGGCCGTCGGTCGCTGCTCGATAGCCGCGTCGCTCCGGGAGCTCGTGGCAGTGTGGCACCGCGCCAGGTGGGTAGCGCGGTGCCGAATGGGGGATTGGTGCACGTGACGCCCCCGGAAACGAGGGCGGTCACGTATCCGCTGACTGACGACGGCAGGAGACGGGTCGGCCGGGGAAATGGCTGTAGACTCCGTTCGGCATGGACTACGGGACCGGTCGTGGGTGGGTGGGATGACCGGTCGCGCGTATCGGCCCGATGACCTGCCACCTGTACCGACTCACCGCTACGATAAATACTCTACGGAATATGTTACTTCTGAACCGAGTAAGTTCTTTCACCCAGATATCAGCCACCTGACGCCGGTACATCGGTAGTATAGAATTTACTGATGTTGTCTACCTTATGATAGTAATGCGTAAACTCTACGACCGATGTGCGGAGTTCACTCGCTCGACGGCTGCGAACGCCCGGGCGATCAGTTCCCGGTCGTACGTCCAGATACCGCGATACTGCCCCGGAGCGGTCTCCTCGGCCACGAGACCGCAGTTCTGTGCCCCGTCGCCGCCGTCCTCGAAGAGGACGAACCAGTAGCGACCGATCTCGTCCGAGGGTTCGACGTGGACGGTCAGCGGGGCGTCGTCGAGGCGGTCGGCGTCGACGGCCGAATCGACGTAGACGTGGACGTCGATATCGGTCGTGGTCGCCAGCCGGCGATACAGCTCCGCCTGTGCGGCGAAGGCGTCCGGCGACTGAAAGCCGACGTGGAGACGGCCGCGACCGGTCCGCCACGCGCGGTCCTCGAACTCCCGAGATGTCGCCAGCAGCTGTCGGCGGTCCAGCGTGACGAACAGCGTCTCGTCCAGCAGCTCGAAGATGGCGCGGTGTTCGAGGTCGACCGAATCGAGGTCCCCGGGTCGCTCGATGGGCGGCGCGAGGAACACGAGGAGGTCGGCGAGCGAGATCGCGCCCCGAAAGCGACCGTCGTCGCGGACCACGACGAACGCGTCGTCGCCGATAGTCGGGAGCGTCCGGTGTTCGACGGTCACGTTTCGCGTCGCGAGCGTCGCCGCGAGGTCGCGCTCGGTCCCGTTGGGCGCGTAGACGACGACGGTCTTCCGCCGCCGAGCGACCTCCGCGAGAATCCCGCCGAGGGTCGTCGCCCCGGTGTCCGTGGGCGTCACTGTCGGTTCTCGACGGCGCGCTCGTACTCGTCGGCGAACTCGAAGAGATCGCGGACGGCGTCGGGAAGCGACGCGAGGCGAACCTCGCCGCCCTCCTCGTCGTACTCCACGAGACCGGCCTCCGTCAATAGCGGGAGGTGCGCGTGGACGAGCTCTATCTTCACCTGCGCCCACTCGTCGGGCCCGGCCGGACCGTCGGTCGTGGTCGCCATTCCGACGAGGACGTCCGTCAGATCGTCGAGCGCGATCGTCTCTTGGGTCGTCAGCAGCGCGAGCAACTGACGACGCTTGGTGTTAGCGACTGCCCGGAACAGGTCGTCAGGCGGTGGCCGTATCGATGCGCTATCGAGCGACTCGGCATCGAGGGACGTTTCCAGAGGCCGGTCGTCGGGCGGAGCCATCTGTACTCACGCGTACAAGTTCTCGGGGCGGCATAATATATGTTGTTCAATAATTAATGACTATAGTTCAGTCGGACCCGTCGGGATCGACGAGCGGCTCTCCGGCCCGCTCGGGCTCGTAGCGGTGACACCGCACCGAACGGCCACCGGGCTCGGTCGTCTCGGGCGCCTCGCGCTCACCCCGCCGAGAACCGTCGCTGGTGTGAAAACAGCCGCAGATCGAAGCAACTGACGGCGAAACGGCGGCGACTGGTAACTACGCTTTTCACTGTCCCGTCGGTCGCTCGGCCGTAGCGGGACCGAACGGCGGGACCGGACAGGGAACGATAGATGTCAGTGATAGGGCTATTGCGGAGCGTCCTGCGGGGCGCGCGTTCGTGTATCGTCTACGAGTGCCGGATGTGCGGGATGAAGATGCCCCAGCACTCGGAGATCTGCCACCAGTGCGGGTCGACGGAGATCGCGCGGTACGACCTCTGTTAGCCTCCCGCACGCGGCGAGTCGAAGTCGAAAGTGTTCTGCCGCTCCCCGGACGAGGCGCTCCCGTGTCACTGCTGGGTATCTTCGCTTCCGCTATCCTGCCGGTCGTCGGCGTGGCGGCCGTCGGCTTCTTCCTCGGGCGGTACGAGGGCGTCGATCCGGACGCGCTCAACACCGTCACGGTCTACGTCCTGGCGCCGGCGCTGGTCGTCCACAGCCTGACGACGTCGACGCTGGGCGGCGGAACCATCGTTCAGGTCGTCCTCACCGTCTTCGCCTTCACCGCGGCGATGCTGGCCGTCGCCGAACTCGTCGGCCGCCTCTCGGGGTACTCGGAGCCGCTGCTGGGCGCGTTCGTCCTCGTCTCTATCTTCCCGAACACCGGCAACTACGGCATCCCGCTGGCGGACTTCGCGTTCGGCCCGACGGGGCGGAGCGTCGCGGTCCTCGTGACGGCGCTCCAAGGCGTCATGCTGTACACGCTCGGCATCTACGTCGCGGCCCGAGGCAGCGGCGGCGACGCGCTCGCGGACATGCGACAGGTGTTCGGCGTGCCGCTGGTGTACGCCGTCGTCGCCGCGCTGGCGGTCCGGTGGCTCGGCGTCGTCCCGGCCGAGTCCTCGACGCTGATGCAGACCCTCGAACTGCTCGGCAACGCCTCGATCCCCGTGATGTTGCTCATCCTCGGCATCCAGCTGTCGAGCGTCGACGGCACCGACGCGGTGCGGCCGGTCGGCACCGCGAGCGGCCTCCGGCTCCTGCTGGCCCCGGTCGTCGCCACCGGTGTCGCCGTACTCGTCGGCTTCTCGAATCCGACCGTCGCCCGCGTGGTCGTCCTCCTGCTCGCGACGCCGACGGGCGTGACGACGCTCATCCTCGTCGGCGCGTTCAGCGACGACACCGAGCGGTTGGCCCCCGGCGAGTTCGTGAGCGCGACGGTGCTGCTGACGACGCTCGCCAGCGTGCTGACCGTGACGCTGCTGGTCGCCGTCCTGCAGTCCGGCGCGGTGTTGTGAGCCCGCGTCACCGCGCCGTCGCCAGCGTCGGTAATCACTCCGCCGTCGGCGTCCCCCGCGGCGTCCGAACCTGTGCCCACCAGTCGCGCCCGTCGTAGCCCAGCAGCCACGTCCCGCCGTACTCGTCGACGTCGAGGCCGTCGTGAGCGCGGAACTTCTCGACGAGGTCGACGAACGCCTGCGAGGGCGGGTCCGCCGAGCGGGCCTCGCCGCCCTTCGCCTCGTCCAGGATCGACCGCTGCTCGGCGGTCAGGTCGCCGAACTCGAAGCGATAGCGTTCGCGGGCCAGCGCCGCGATGCCGGCGTCGTCCTCAGCCAGTAGCTCGGCGCGGTAGCGGTAGTCGGCGACGGTCACCTGCCGGCTGCCGTCGACACCGAGCCCGACCGTCCGGTCGCCACGCGTGACGCCGTCGTACTCCGGCTCGGGGACGATGACCGACTCGGCCGCCTCGGCGTCGGTGTAGACGGCCGGCGTCCCCAACCTGGTGTTCGTCTCGTCGGTGCGGTCCCAGCGCGACTCCAGCAGGCCGTCGAGGACTTCGCGGTCGACGGCCGGGAGGTCGGCGAAGGCGACGGTCGTCTCGGGCGCGGGGTCGGGGTTGAACGTCACGACGACGTCGTAACTGGTCTCCTCGCGCTCGTTCGTCGCCTCGTAGCTGACCTCGTAGTACGACCCCTCGTACCGGACCGGTCGAGCGAGTTCGAGCGGCGGACTCGTGGCGGCGGCGGTCGCGCGCGCGTCGTCGTCTTCGACGGCACCGGCGACCAACTCCCGGGACGACTCGGAGAGGGCGTCGGCGGAGCGGGTCCACCGCTCGGCGAGGACCGCGTCGTCGCTCACGTCGGTCAACCGGATCGACCCGCGCGGGTCCGAACAGCCGGCGAGGGGGGCGACGGCGGCGACGGAGAGTCCGGCGAGGAACTGTCGGCGGCGCATACCTAATAGAAATCGGATAGATAGTGAATAGTTTGGGGTGCGTGTGGGTCGGGTTTCGGTACGGACTCCGAAAGCAGCCATCGCGGTGTGGACAATGACGGGACGGAGTCGGCGGAGAAGACGACTGAGCTATCGCGGTCGCACTAGCTCACTCGGGCCGCTCGCCCGAGCCGGCGGCGTCGTCCTCGCCGACGACGGCGACCGTTCCGGACTCGCCGGACCGATAGATGGCGTCGATGACGCGCTGTACCGTCAGCGCCTGGTCGATGGTGTTTCGTTCCGGTGCCGCTCCGCGCGCCACGGCGTCGAGGAACAGCTTGTCGCTCCCGGCCCACCCGGTGTGGTCGAGCGAGGCGTCCACGACCTGCGACTCGACGAGGTGGTCGGTCCCCTGCCGACCGGCGTCGAACAGCGCCAGCTCCTCGCCGCCGAGTTCGAGCCTGGCACCGGCGTCGGTCCCGCGGACGACGAACTCCCTCGTCTCCGCCTGGTTCGCGGCCCACGCGACCTCCAGCGTGATCGTTCGATCGCCGGCACAGCGGATCATCGCCGTCGCCGAGTCCTCCACGTCGAAGACCGCCTCGCCGGTCGCCTCGTACCAGTCGTCGGGGTCGACGTACTCGTCCTTCTCGCCGAACTCGGTCCGGGTGACGGCGGAGACCTCCTCGACGGCCGGGTACCCCATCAGGTACAGCGCCAGGTCGATGGCGTGGACGCCGATGTCGATGACCGCGCCGCCGCCCGATAGCTCCTCGTTGGTGAACCAGGAGCCGACGCCGGGGATGCCGCGAGAGCGGACGTAGTTCGCCTGAATCGCCGTCACGTCGCCGAACTTCCCCTCCTCCTGATACCCCTTGAACACCTCGACGGCGGGCATGATGCGGTTGTGGAAGTTCACCATGCAGAACCCCTCGGAGTCCTCGGCGGCCGCGGCCATCCGCTCCGCGGCCGCTAAGTCGTCCGCGAGCGGCTTCTCACAGAGGGCGTCGTAGCCGTGGGAGAGCGCGGCGACGACGGCGGCCTCGTGAAACGAGTTCGGCGTCGACACCGCGACGGCGTCGAGCGATTCGGCGCGGTACATCTCCTCGAAGTCCTCGTAGGTCGTCGCGTCGTAGGACCGCGCGAACTCCTCGCGCGTCTCGGCGACGACGTCCGCGCCGGCGACGACCTCGTGGCCGAGGTCGCGGGCGTTCGTGGCGTGGGTCTGGCCCATGAAACCGAGGCCGACGACGCCGAGCCGAACCGAGTCAGTGGCGTTGCTCATACGCCTGCGAGACTCGCCGGTTCAAAGTACCTTTACTTCTCCCGACGGCGGTCCCGCTCGACAGTCACTCGATCCGCGCGTCGACGACGACGTGGGCGACGCCCTCGCTGTACCCCTTCACGCGACGGGTGTCGAGAATCTCCACGGAGCGGTCGGCGTCGGCCGCCGCGGCTTCGAGTCGGCCGATCGGCCGCTCGAAGACGAGGTCATCGGGGGTCGCCTCGTGCACGTGGACGACGCCGCCGGGCGAGAGCGCGGACAGCGCCGAGTCGAGGTACTCGTGTGCCTCGTAATAGCCCATCATCACGCGGTCGACGCGCCCGTCCCCGCCGAGACCCTCTCCGCTCGACAGCCCCTCGCGAATCACGTCCCGGCAGTCCGCTCGGTAGGGCGTCACGCGCTCGCTCACGTCGTTGAGCATCGCGTTCTCGACCAGGTAGCGGAAGGCGGTCGGGTTGCGCTCGATAGCGGTGACGGACGCGCCGGCCCGCGCCATCGGCAGCGTGAAGTAGCCGATACCGGCGAACATGTCGAGGACGGTCTCGCCTTCTTCGACGGTTTTGCCCATCCGAACGCGCTCGGCCTCGTTTCCCGGCGAGAACATCACCTCGGCGAGGTCCAGCGCGTACTTCGTCCCGTGTTCGGTGTGGATCGTCTCGGTGTCGCCCTCGCCCGCGAGGAACGTCACGTCGGGTTCGCGGTGCGCGCCGTCGATGCCGCCGCGAGCGAGCACCGTGTCGGCCTCGCCGTGGAGGGCAAGCAGCGCCTCGCCCACTTCCTCGGGGCGGGGGCTGTCGCCCAGTTTCACGAGGACGACGCTGCCGACGACGGCCCACGACGAGGGGGCGGCGTCGAGTTCGTCGTCGGTCCAGCCGCGCTCGCGGAGGTGGTCCTCCAGACCGCGGAGACGCGGCTCGCCGACCTGCTCGACGACCTCTCGGACCTCGACGGACTGCGGTGGGTCGGTCACCGGGATCGCGACGCTGTCGCCGTCCCACGACCGGACGCTCCGGTCGTCGTCGTAGACGCCCTCTTCCCGTAGGGCGTCGATGACCGCCTGCGTTCGGGGTTTCGCCACGACGACGGCGAACCGCCGGTCGGCGTCGCGCTCAGACATCGCTCTCGCTGCCTCCCGCCATCGCCGTCACGCCTCGTCCTCGCGCTCGTCGTTCGCTGGTAAGACGTGCAGGCCCGCTCGGCTCTTGATGACCGGTACCTCGTCGGCGTCGGTGTCGAGGTAGTCCGGCCGGGCGACCGTCTTGCTCTCGAAGGTCTCGGGGTCTAACACCTGCACGGCGTTCTCGTCCTCGACGGCGACGAGCGTCGTCCGCTCGCCGTCCTCGCGGAACCCGAGGCGGGTGGCGTCGGGCGCTTCGCTCTCCTCGAAACTGGCCTCGTACTGCTCGCCGGTCGCCAATCGGGTTCCCTTGAGGTTGCCCTGTATCGACCGGACCAGCACGGGGCCGTCGCCGTCCTCCGGGTCGATGACCTCGCCCCGCTGATAGCGGGGGAGGCGGACGGCGTAGGACATCCGGTAGAGCTTCTGGCCGTCCTCGTCCTCCGTGACGAGGCGCTTCGAATCGGAGTAGGACCCGCCCAGCTGTTCCGTGATGCGCTTCGCGACGCCCTGGCCGAGCTTGTTCGTCGAGATCTTCATGTTCAGCCCCTCGTCCAGTTCCTTCGTCTCGGTGATGAACGCGTCGCGGGACCCCGTGGCCTCGCGGGCCGCGACGTACTCCTCGGCGATGGTCCTCGCGCGCGAGACCTCCTCGTCGGTCGGGTCGCGGCCCTCCGCGCGCACCTGCACGATGCTTGCGAAGGAGCCGCCGGCGATCTTCCCGCAGCGCTCGCAGGTCTGTCGGGAGATGCTGACGGGGACGACGACCTCCTCGGTGACGGGCGTCCCGCGGACGACGCCCGAGAACTCGGCGTGCATCCGGATGTTGTTCTTATCGACCTGTTCGGGCGCGACCTGCCAGGCGACCGACTGGGCGTCGACGTGGATGCCCAGCGCCTCGCTGACCTGTTCGACGGCGATGTCGGTGTAGTCCTCCGCGCCCACGTCGACCCAGCGGTTGCCCCTGTGGACCGCGCCGCACTGGGCGCACACCCGCACCTGGATCTCCTCGGGGGCGTCCACGAGGTCGAACTCCTCGAAGTAGCAGGCGTCACAGAGGACTCGCTCGGAGTCCCGCTGCGCGCCCGGCAGCTCGGGTCGGTCCGTGGGCGGCTCGGATATCTCCTCGCCGCACCGCGGACAGAAGGCTCCGGACCGGCTCATGTACGCTCCGTAGTCCGGTCAGTCGGTTAAGTCGTGCGTTCCGACGCTCGCCGGCGGGCTACTCGCCGAGGAGGCTCGGCTCCGGGACGTCGGCGTCTGCGGCCTCGCGCCAGTCGTGCTCGGGTGCCCAATCCAACAGACCTCGGGCCTTCGCGGTCGAGAGCGCGGACTGCTCGCCGTCGAGTTCGCACTCCTCGGGAAGCTCGCCCCAGTGCTCTTCGACCAGTTCCGCGGTCGGTCGGCCGACGTAGTTCTCCGCCGCGGCGGCGTGGAACGCCTCGTGACCGTCGAAGTCGGCGTCGAGCGCCGCCTCGACCAGCGTCGCCACGTCCCGGACGTCGACGTACGACCAGCAGTTGCCCGCGCCGCCGTCGAGATCGGCCTCGGCCGCGTCGCGGCAGGCGTACTCGCCGGGGTACTGGATCCAGGACGGCCGAACCGAGGCGACGGAGACGCCGTCGCGGCGCGCGACCATCTTCGCGATCTCCTCGCCGGCCACCTTCGACGTGCCGTAGGGGTCTTCGGGGGCCATCGGGTGGCTCTCGTCGACGGGGAGATACGCCGGCAGGGGCGTCTCCTCGGCGAAGGCCAGCCCGTAGGCGCTCTCGGAGGACGCCCAGACGATATCCGCCCCGGCGCGCCCGGCGGCGTCGAGGACGTTGTACGCCGCCGAGACGTTCGTCTCGAAGACGCGCGTGCCGGCGTGGCGCTCGGGGGCCGGAATCGCCGCCCAGTGGACGACGGCATCGGGGTCGTATTCACTCACCAGATCACGGACCTCGGCCCCCTCGGTGGCGTCGACGGCCTTGAACTCGACGCGCTCGCGTTCGGGCACCTCCCAGCCGGGGTGGTCCAAATCGACGCAGACGACGTGGTACTCGCCCGCGAGGCGGTCACAGATCCAGCGTCCGGAGCGGCCGCGACCGCCGGTGACGAGAACTGTCTCGGTCATGCCCGTCGTTCTCGCCGACGGCACAAAGCCCCGGCGACGACGCCGTCCGCTCGCCGGTGTGCGATTCGGGAACAGGATAGCGACCTTTTACCGTCTCCGCCCGCTATCTTCCTATATGCAGTGGCAAACCGACTGGGGACTGCGCGGCCGGATGGCAGTGACGATGTTCCTGCTGTTCGCGCTGTACGTCACGTTCCTCGGTTTCGTCGTCCTCTTCTTCGGCGACCGGCTGTTCCCCGTCGTCCTCGTGATGGCGCTGTTCCTGGGCGCACAGTTCTTCTTCAGCGACAAACTCGCGCTGTACTCGATGGGCGCGCGGGAAGTCGAGCCCGACGAGTACCCGGAACTCCACCGGATGGTCGAACGGCTCTCCCAGCAGGCCGACCTGCCGAAACCGAAGGTGGCAATCGCCGACTCCCGCACCCCGAACGCCTTCGCGACGGGCCGCTCCCAGAAGAGCGCCGCCGTCTGCGTGACGACGGGCCTGATGAACATGCTCGACGAGGACGAGTTGGAGGGCGTTATCGCCCACGAACTCGCCCACGTCAAGAACCGCGACGTGATGGTGATGACCATCGCCTCGTTCCTCTCGACCATCGCCTTCCTCATCGTCCGCTGGGGGTGGCTGTTCAGCGGCGGCCGCGACCGCGGCGGCCAGCAGCAGGCCCCGGTCATCGTCGCCATCCTCGCCTCGCTGGTCGTGTGGATCGTCTCGTTCCTGCTCATCCGCGCGCTCAGCCGCTACCGCGAGTTCGCCGCCGACCGCGGCGGCGCGGCCATCACCGGCCGCCCCGCCTCGCTCGCCTCGGCGCTGATGAAGATCGACAGCGGGATGGAGAAAGTGCCCAAGGACGACCTGCGCGGCCAGTCGGAGATGAACGCCTTCTTCATCGTCCCCATCAGCGTCGGCTGGATCGGGAAGCTCTTCCGCACGCACCCGACCACCGAGAAGCGCATCGAGCGCCTGCGGAACTTAGAGCGGGACCTAGAGAGCCGCTGAGCGCGGCCGGCGGCGCTCGCTCACGTCTCGTTAATTAACAATGGATCGACACATGGGGGCGCTCCCGATACTCGGATCGTCGAGATGGTCGATCAGCGACGACACGAGACGGGCGGCCGCCATCGGCAGCTCCTGTCACCGGCCGATACTGTTCAGCCACGCTATCTGACCCCGAAGAGAAAACGCGATTCTCGGCAACTGCCGTTTATAAACGCGGTAGATTGATTGCGTTGGTGCGAAACTTCGTTTCCGAAATAGTCAATTTTAACTTGCGAAAGGGACAACTCCCCGCTGATGACCAGGTCTAATCAGGACTGGTGGCCGGATCAGCTGAACTTGGAGATCCTCGACGACACCACGCGTCCCGGGGACCCGATGGACGAGGACTTCGATTACGCCGAGGAGTTCCAGAAGCTCGACCTCGACGAGGTGAAGTCGGACATCGAGGACGTCCTGACGACGTCGCAGGACTGGTGGCCGGCCGACTACGGCCACTACGGACCGCTGATGATCCGGATGGCGTGGCACAGCGCCGGCACGTACCGCGTCGCCGACGGCCGCGGCGGCGCGAGCCGCGCCGGGCAGCGCCTCCCGCCGCTCGACAGCTGGCCCGACAACGCGAACCTCGACAAGGCGCGACGACTGCTCTGGCCCGTCAAGCAGAAGTACGGCGAGAAGCTCTCGTGGGCCGACCTGCTGGTCCTGACCGGAAACGTCGCCCTGGAGTCGATGGGCTTCGAGACGTTCGGCTTCGGCGGCGGCCGCGAGGACGCCTACAAGCCCGACGAAGCCGTCGACTGGGGTCCGGAAGACGAGATGGAGCAGACCTCTCCCGAGCGCTTCGACGAGGACGGCTCCCTCAGAGATCCGCTCGGTAACACCGTCATGGGCCTCATCTACGTGAACCCCGAGGGGCCGAACGGCGAGCCCGACGTCGAGGGGTCGGCGAAGAACATCCGCGAGTCGTTCAGCCACATGGCGATGAACGACGAGGAGACGGTCGCGCTCATCGCCGGCGGACACACCTTCGGGAAGGTCCACGGCGCCGACGACCCCGACTACCTCGGCCCCGAGCCCGCCGCCGCCGAGATCGAGAACCAGGGACTCGGCTGGGACAGCGACTACGAGTCCGGGCGCGGGCAGGACACGATTACCGGCGGGATAGAGGGGCCGTGGAACAGCGCGCCGATCCAGTGGGACATGGGGTACATCGACAACCTGCTCGACCACGAGTGGGAGGCCCACAAGGGCCCCGGCGGCGCGTGGCAGTGGCGGCCGGTCGGCGAGGAACTGGAGGGCTCCGTTCCGGACGCCCACGACTCCTCGGAGATGGTGGACCCGATGATGCTGACGACGGACGTCGCCCTGAAGCGCGACGAGGACTACCGAGAGGTCTTAGAGCGCTTCCAGGAGAACCCCGGCGAGTTCCAGCAGGCCTTCGCGAAGGCCTGGTACAAACTGATCCATCGCGACATGGGACCGCCGTCCCGGCTCCTCGGTCCGGAGGTGCCTGACGAAGAGATGCTGTGGCAGGACCCGATCCCCGACGCCGACTACGACATCGTCGGCGACGAGGAGGTCGAGGAACTGAAAGAGGAGATCCGCGATTCGGAACTCTCCGTCCCCCAGCTCGTCAGGACCGCCTGGGCGTCGGCGTCGACGTACCGCGACAGCGACAAGCGCGGCGGAGCCAACGGCGCTCGCATCCGCCTCCGGCCGCAGCGAGATTGGGAAGTGAACAACCCGGAGGAACTGGCGACCGTACTCGACACCTTCGAAGAGATTCAGGAGGAGTTCAACAGTTCGCGCTCCGACGGGACGAAGGTCTCGCTCGCCGACCTCATCGTCCTCGGCGGCAACGTCGCCGTCGAGCAGGCGGCGGCCGACGCCGGGTACGACGTCGACGTCCCGTTCGAGCCGGGCCGCACGGACGCCTCGCAGGAACAGACCGACGTGGAGTCCTTCGAGGCGCTCAAACCCGATGCGGACGGATTCCGGAACTACCGTTCCGACGAGGCCGACGAACGAGCCGAGGAACTGCTGGTCGACAAGGCGGAGCTCCTGGACCTGTCGGTGCCCGAGATGACGGTTCTCGTCGGCGGCATGCGGGCGCTCGACGCGAACTACGACGGGTCGGACCTCGGCGTCTTCACCGACCGACCGGGGACGCTGACCAACGACTTCTTCGTGAACCTGCTCGGCATGGACGTCGAGTGGGAGCCGGCCAGCGAGGACGAGTACGTCTTCGAGGGGTACGACCGCGACACGGGCGACCTCGTCCGGAAGGGGACTCGCTTCGACCTCGTCTTCGGATCGAACGCCCGGCTCCGCGCCGTCGCGGAGGTCTACGGCAGCGACGACGGCGAGGAGAAGTTCGTGCGGGACTTCGTGGACACCTGGCACAAGGTGATGACCCACGACCGCTTCGACCGCAAGTAACCCGCGAGTTGTCCCCTCTCGCGGACGGACGAAAACGACCTTACCCGCGGCGCGCATTGAGTCGGTACATGGGACTGCTGGACGGACTCAAGAGCGTCCTCGGCGTGAAAGCCGAGGCCGACGCGACCCGGGACGCCGACCCGGAGGACCTCTTCGGGATGTCGACGGCCTACATCACGATGGAGGCCGACCTCGGCTACGCGCCGACCGGCGACGCCGCCCTCTGTTTCGGCGACGTGGACAGCACGGACTTCCAGGACGCGAGAGACGAGGTGGAGACGATTCTCAGCGCGGGCGAAGCCGAGACCGGGACCAGCGCCGAGTTCACGCGGGACAGCCACGGCTACCAGTGGGTCGTCCTCCACGACGACGACTTCGAGGACCTGGTGACCTCGATCCACTTCGCGGCCGACACGCTCATCGAGCGGCGCTACGGCTCTCGCCTCCTCGCGGCGCTCTTCGGCTTCGAAGACGAACGGACCGGGCAACTCGTCTACTGGGTCTACTCCTTCCGGCGAGGGGCGTACTACCCGTTCGCGCCGGACCCCGACCGGGACCACGAGCGCGACACGACGGCGGAGTTCAAACTGGAGAGCAACTTAGACGGGGAACTGACCGTCGAGGGGGACAAGGAGTTCTGGTATCCGCTGTGGCCCGACCGCCCCGGCGACCACCCCTGGGAGTAGATGTCCGACGACACACCGGCCGACGAGACGCCGACCGACGACGCGCTGTCGGTCTACGATCACCTCCGCCCGACGACGGGCGAGTATCCGACGGGTATCTATCGAGTCGTCGGTCTCGGGGGAGACGAGATGACGCTTCTGCGCGTCGCTGACACCGACGACCGGCGGGCGAACACGGGGGAACTCCACCGCGTCCCGACCGCCGACCGCTCGGCGTTCGAACCGGCCGAGAACCCCGACGGGAATCGCCCGGCGACGGCCACGATGCGCGCGTCGCTGGACCGCCTCTACTGGTCGGCGCGGGTGTTCGTCCAGTCGTTGGCCGCCCACCCGCTCCCGTCGACCGTCGCCCTCGCCCTGTTTCTGGCCGGCGAGTTCGGGCAGGGGGCTCTCTTGCTGTCGCCGCTCGCGGCCAGCGCCCTGATTCTGGTCGGGGGCCTGTCTCTCGTCTACATCGGAAGCGGCCGTTTCTGAGTCTCCCCTCGACCGCATTCCATTCCGAGCCCCGCGTCTCGCGCCTTCCCTCCTAAATGTCCCGATACCCGACCAATCTACCCCGCCGCTGTCCCTCAGTTTCACTTTCACTACGGTGTTAACGGGGGTTTATATGCCACCGGGCGTAACCAACGTCCATGGCCGCAACAGAAGACCTAGAAGACCTCCCGGGCGTCGGCCCGGCCACCGCAGAGAAACTCGAAGAGAACGGCTTCGACTCCTATCAGGGGATCGCCGTCGCCTCCCCCGGCGAACTGTCGAACACGGCCGACATCGGCGAGTCGTCGGCCGCCGACATCATCAACGCCGCCCGCGACGCCGCCGACATCGGCGGGTTCGAGACCGGGGCGACCGTCCTGGAACGCCGCGAACAGATCGGCAAGCTCTCGTGGGGCGTCGACGAGGTGGACGACCTGCTCGGCGGCGGCGTCGAAACGCAGTCGATAACCGAGGTGTACGGCGAGTTCGGGGCCGGCAAGTCACAGGTAACGCACCAGCTGGCCGTCAACGTCCAACTGCCCGCCGAACACGGCGGGCTGGAGGGCAGCACCATCTTCATCGACTCCGAGGACACCTTCCGCCCCGAGCGTATCGAGCAGATGCTCAAGGGCCAGGACGACGAGGTGCTCGCCGACACGATGGTGCTCCACGGCATCGTCGAGGAGGGCGAGGCCGACCCCACCGACGAGGCCCTGCTCGATGACCTCCTGGAGTCGGTGCTCGACAAGATCCACGTCGCCAAGGCGTTCAACTCCAACCACCAGATCCTCCTCGCCGAGAAGGCCCAGGAGATCGCCAGCGGGACCCAGGACGAGGAGTTCCCCGTGCGACTGCTCGCCGTCGACTCGCTGACCGCCCACTTCCGCGCCGAGTACGTCGGCCGGGGCGAACTCGCCGAGCGCCAGCAGAAGCTCAACAAGCACCTCCACGACCTGATGCGGGTCGGCGACCTGAACAACACCGCCGTCGTCGTCACCAACCAGGTGGCCTCGAACCCCGACTCGTTCTTCGGCGACCCGACACAGCCGATCGGTGGCAACATCCTCGGCCACACCTCCACGTTCCGCATCTACCTCCGGAAGTCCAAGGGGAACAAGCGCATCGTCAAACTGGTCGACGCGCCGAACCTGCCCGACGGCGAGGGCGTCATGCGCGTCGAAGAGGCGGGTCTGATGAACGAGTAGCGGGGTAACGGCTTTTTACGTTCGCGCCCGTATCTCACGAGAGTGACCGAAGAGGAGGTGGCCGAACGCGTCCGTATCGCCACGAGAGTCTTCGACGAGTTCCCGCATCAGGTCGCCATCCTCGACGGCGAGGGCGTCATCCGCGCGACCAACCGGGCGTGGGAGACGTTCGGTATCGAGAACGACGTGGGCGTCGAGGCCGACATGGTCGGCGAGAACTACCTCGCCGTCTGTCGCGCCGGCGAGGACGAGGACTCGGCGACGGCCGCCGAGGGTATCACCGCCGTTATCGACGGGCGGAGTGAGGAGTTCTCCTTCGAGTACCCGTGTCACGGGCCCGACCGGAAACGCTGGTTCACGATGCGGGCGACGCCGTTCGAGTTCGAGGGGGAAGAACTCGTCCTGATCGTCCACACGGACATCACTGACCGCCACCGTGCCGAAGCCGACGTCGCCGAGCGAAACGAGACCCTGGAGCTGGTCGCCGGCATCCTCAGCCACGACCTGCGGAACCCGCTCTCGGTGGCGACGGCCCGAACGGAGTTGTTGCGGGAAGTGAGCGACGGGGGCGGGAACGACCACCTCGAAGCCATCGAACGGTCGCTCGAACGGATGCGCGACATCGTCGACGACGCGCTGCTCATCGCTCGCCAGACCGAACCCGAGACGCTCGAAGCGCTCGACTTCGGCGCGTGTGCCGAACGGGCCTGGGAGCAGGTCACCACCGGCGACGCGACGCTCGCCGTCAAGGCGGACGCGACCATCGAGGCGGACGAGACGCTACTGGCGCAGCTGCTGGAGAACCTCTTTCGGAACGCGGTGGAGCACGGCGGCGACGACGTGACCGTCACCGTCTCGCCCCGCGAGGACGGCTTCGTCGTCGCCGACGACGGCCCCGGAATCCCCGAGAGCGAGCGCGACGCCGTTTTCGAGTCGGGTTACACGACCAACCAGGACGGCGGCGGCACCGGGATGGGGCTCGCCATCGTCAGTCGGATCGCGGACTTACACGACTGGTCGGTTCGAGCGACCAACGGGCCGGACGGCGGCGCGGCGTTCGTCGTCTCGGGCGTCGCCGTCGGCCAGTGATGCACTCCCGAGTCTCGATTCCTTCGTTCCGTATCGACCCCATTCCCTCTGGCGTCCGTCGCCTGTCTGACGGACCGAAGTGAAAGTAACGTGACGGGGAAAAACCACCGGACGGCGAGCTATCTCCTGCGGAAACCGAGGGGTTCGAGAGAGAATCGTGCGACGCCGTTCGTTTCACGCGGTCGAACGAGGGACCGCTCGTCGGCTGGATATATCTGGTCGTTAGGTTCGGCGGGCGGAGACGGCCTCCGGCGTCAGTCGCCGGCGGACTTCATGCCGGTGCCGTCTAAGTCCTCGCCGCCGACAGAGGAGCGAAGGGCGTCCATCCCGTCGTCGCGGTCGATGCCGAAGTTGTCCGCGTAGAGATCTTGGACGCGCTCGAACTCCTCGTCGCTGAGCGGCGGCGTGTCGGGCGCGGCGGCCCACTCGTCGATGTCGGCGTTCGTCCGGAACGTCGGCGTGACCGACGCGACCTCGTCGTGGGCCAGCAGCCACTGGATCGCGGCCTGTCCCATCGTGCGCTCGCCGTTTCGTTCGAGGAATCGAATGGACTCCACCTTCTCCCACCCGGTCTCGTACCACTCGGTCGGGCGGTGCGAGCGGTGGTCGCCCTCGCCGAGTTCGGTGTCGGGGGTGACCTGCTCGTTCAACAGGCCCGAGGAGTGGGGGACGCGAGCGAGGACCGACGTGTCGGCGTTCCGCTCGCGGATAGTGTCGATGAAGTGTCGGCCCGGCGTCTGCTCGAAGAGGTTGAACACGGTCTGGAGCGCGTCGAACTCGTTGGCGACGGCGGCGTCGCCGTCAGCCAGCCAGCCGATGGAGGGACCGAGCGCCCAGCCGATGGCCTCGACTTTCCCCTCCTCGCGGAGCTCGTCGAGCGTCTCTAACACGTCTTCGTCCACCTCGCCGACGTTGGCGTTGTGGAGCATCAGCAGTTCGACGTGGTCCATGTCGAGGCGGTCGAGCGAGCGGTCGAGCGCGGTGCGGATCCACTCGGGCGTCATCTTCTTCGGGAGTTCGCCGTGGCCGGCCTGCGGGTTGTTGTAGAAGTCGTAACCGACCTTCGTGGAGACGGTCACCTCGTCGCGGACCTCGGCCAGCGCCTCGCCGATGATCTCCTCGCTGTCGCCGTGGCCGTAGACGTCGCCGGTGTCGAAGAAGGTCACGTCCTCGTCGACGGCGTGGTGGACCATCTCGACGGCGTCCTCGCGGGTTCGGTCGCCCCACCAGTCCGTCCCGACGACCCACGCACCGAAGCCGACTTCCGAGACTTCGACGCCCGTGTTCCCCAGCGTATCGTACTTCATGTCCGCGCGTTAGGCGTCGCCGCACTTATCCGCCGCGGTTCTCGTCTCACGTCCGTTCCCGCTCACTGTCCGCCACGGGTCCGGATCCGGAGGTCGGGCGTCGCGATGGCCTCCAGAATCTCGACGCTGCCGTACTCGCGGCGGACCCACCAGCCCAGCGCCGCCGCGCCGACGACGAGCAGCGGCAGGGCGACGAGACCGCCCTCGGGACCGAAGGAGCCGCCGGTCACCAGCGCCGGCCCGGTCGAGCGCGTCCCGAGCAGGGCCGCGCCGGTCACGAGGCCGCTGACCGGGAAGCTCCACAGCGAGAGCGTGTAGTTCCACGCGACGTGAAAGCCGCAGGCGACTCCCAGTCGGCCGGTGAGGACGTAACAGGCACCCAGTAAGACGCCGTAGAGCGTGATGTTCAGGGTGCTGAGCAGCGACGCGTTCGGGTTGGTCCAGTGGAGGACGCCGAACAGCGCGCCGGTGGCGACGGTCGCGGCGACGACCGAGCGCCACTTCCCGAGCGTGCCGGCGAGCCCCTCCGCGAGGTTCGTCAGGAGGTACCCGCGGACCAGTATCTCCTCGGTGGTCGCCTGGACGAGGAAGAAGGCCGCGAGCAGCCCCAGCCGAACCGCCGCGTCGGTGCCTCCGAACGGGAACTGTTCGCTCGGGCTCGTCACGAGGACGCCGGTGACGGCGGTGAACCCGACGGCGACTTGCACGAGGAGGACGAGCGTCGGCAGACCGAAACCCAGTACCAGCCCGAACCCGGCGTCGCGCCACCACTGCCGGTCGGGGAGCAGTCCGTAGTCCGCTATCGTCCGACGATCGAGCAGATAGCCGATACCGAGCCCGCCGACCGACAGCGCGATGAAGCCCCATATCTGTTCGGTAACGACGTAGAGAGCCGGCGTGAGCCCAGTCGCACGCTCGGGGGCGGGGACGATTCCGAAGAGGGCGCTGAGGACGACGACGACGAACCCCGCGGCGAACAGCCAGACGATGATGCGCCAGGGGGTTCGCAACCGCCGCTCCGCGGGATTGACGAGATATCCCCGGATCTCCATGATGAAGTCCGACCTGGTCATGTCGGTGGGTTTAGACGGCGGCGGTTTATACTGTTGGCTCGCCGTCGACCCGCGGTATCACGCGGTTCGTGTCAGTGTTGTTTCCTGATGCGCCCGGCCGGTGTCGTCGGTGTCACCCCCTTACCGGCCGGTAAGGAAACTCCTATTGTCGGCGGGGTCATCCGACGGCACATGACCAAGCGCCACGTGTCGCTTCCACCGGTGGCCGAAGACGGCCTCCGGGCGTTCCTAGACGAAGTCGACGAACGCCTCTCCGGCGAGGAAGACACCTGCGACGTGGTCGAGGACATCCTCGTCGACCTCCACGGCGATCGCGACGCGTACGAACGCTGGCAGTCCGGCGAGGATGTCTCCCCGGCCGAACGCGTCCGTCTCCAGGGATACGACCCCTGTAACACGACCTTAGAGAGCGAGTACTACGCCGAGAAAGACGAGGAGAAGTTCAAGCACTCGAAACACCTCCAGTGGCTCTGGCGGCAGTTCGACGCGACGCCGATGGCCGACAACGTCGAGTTCGCGCTCCGGTTCCGACAGATGCTGGCGGACCACCTCTTCGAGTCCTGCGGCGACGGCTGCCGGTTCTTCAAGGGAATCTCGTTCACCTACGGACACAACATCGAGATCGGCGACAACGTCGTCGTCCACGACGACGTCCACTTGGACGACCGCGGAAAGCTCACCATCGGCGATCGGGTTTCAATCTCCGACGACACGCACCTCTACACCCACGACCACGACGTAGTCGACCAGACCCACATCGACAACTTCCACACCATCGTCGAGGACGACGTGCGACTCACCTACGACTCGATGGTTCGCGCGGGCGTCCGCGTCGGCGAGAACGCCATCCTCGCCGCGAAGTCCATCGCCGGCAGTGACATTCCCGCACACCACATCGCCGCCGGCACCCCCGCGAAGTCTATCGCTATCAAAGACGGGTGGGAGCAGGTCGCCGACCCCCTCGAAGACGCGAACGAGGACCGGCGCGCGGAGCGCGGCATCGAGTACGAACTCCCCGACGGGGTAGACGACTTCGACGAGTTCCAGCGCGACCTCCACCCGCCGGACCGCTCGTAGATCCGGATCGAGACGCGCCGATTTTGCCACCTGAGTATCACATATGATACTGTGGCCCAAATACAGAAATAGGCGTTCCAGCGACGTCCTACCATGAACGTCTGGGCGTGGCTCACCGCGTACGTCGTCGGTTTCGGTCTGTTGCAGGTGCTGCTCTATCGGTACGTCCAGGCGACCGACCCGACGCCGGAGGGGACGCCGAAGCGGGCGTCGGGGGCGATGAACGGTTCCGGAAGCGGTGCCGGCGACGACCCGACGCGGCGCGAGGAGAGCGTCGTCCACTGCCGCCACTGCGGTGCGGCCAACGAGTCCCACCTGATGCTCCGGTACTGCGGGACCTGCACCGAGTCGCTCCGGTAGCCCTTTTGCCGGCGGCCGCGATTTCCGTCTATGCGGAGCGTCGCCATCAACGTCGCGGCCAACACCAACGAGCCGGGGTTTCGCGGCCCGCTCTACCCCGACGGCTCCTTCGAATACATTCCGATTCCGGAGTCGAAGTCCACCGCCGACGCGGTCCCGACCTACGCCGACCTCGGCGTGGTGACCGACGTGAGTGGCGTCGCCGACCGACCGGTCCACTTCGACCCGGAGTTCCCGGAGGCCGGCGGCGAGCGGTACACCTACGGCGACGAGCACGGCGTCAAGGCCCGTCCGCTCTCGGAGCTATCGGCGGGCGACTATCTCTTCTTCTACGCCACGCTCACGACTACGGGCGAGCCGCCCGCGTGGGCACCCGAGCGGTGGGGCGCGTACGTCATCGGCCACTTCCGCCTGGCTCGGGATCCGGTAACGGGCGAGACGTACCGCGACCTCGCTGACGAGGAACGGGCCGTCTTCGACTCGAACGCCCACGTCAGGCGCGCCGAGTTCGACGCGGAGGTGTTGCTGCTCGGCGACCCCAACGGCTCGCGCCTCTACGAGACGGTGGTCCCGCTCTCCCGGCCGAGCGGCGGCACGGACGCCAACTGGTTGGTCACCGAGCGCTCCTCGGACTCGGGAAAGGGGCCCTGGTGGCGGCGACCGATGCGCTTCGACGAGGACGGCACCGAGACGCTGCTGTCGCTCGTCGACGAGCACCCGCGGACAGTCGTCGAGCGCTGAGGGCCGAGTGAGTTATCACGGGTGAAAACGGAGCACCAAGACATATGTCGAGACGCGCGCATGCTGGTGGTATGCGAATATCGAGTGGGGTTCCCGGCTTCGACGATCTGGTGGAGGGCGGCTTGCTTCCGGACCGCCTGTACGTGGTCAGCGGGCCGCCCGGAAGCGGCAAGACGACGTTTTGCTCGCAGTTCATCACGCGGGGTGCCAAGGAGGGCGAGACCTGCCTCTACGTGACGATGCACGAGACGAAATCCGAGCTGATGCAGGACATGGCCGGCTACGAGTTCGGTTTCGACCGGGCGATGCAGTCGGACGCCGTCCAGTTCCTCAACCTCGTCACCGAGAGCGGCAAGCGCACCATCACACAGTTCGGGACCGAGGGCGGCCTGACGAACCGGCTGGTCGCCTACATCGAACAGAACGACATCCAGCGGGTGGTCATCGACTCGACGATGCTGCTCCAGCACTTCATGAACGACGTGGACAGCGAGATCACGGGCTTCCTCTCGGCGCTGAAACAGACCGACGCGACGACGCTGCTCATCTCCGAGATGACTGACCCCTCGTCGTACAGCGACGAGCACTATCTCGCCCACGGCGTCGTCTTCTTCCACAACTTTCTGGAGGGCGGGAGCATGACCCGCGGCGTGCAGGTCATCAAGATGCGCGGGACGGCCATCGACTGTGACATCCGGCAGATCTCCTTCAGCGACCGTGGACTGCGGATCCACGCGGAGACGAAGGTCGAGACATGAGCCGCTACGAACGCGAGTTCGAGACCGACTGGGACGCGCTGGATAAGGACGCCGCCACCGACCGCGCCTACGCCATCGGCGTCGCCGAGCGCCTCGGGGAGTACAACCGGGAGGAGCTCGAAGCCATCTACGTCGAGATGGACTCGGCGTACCACCGGAGCATGGTCGAACTCGCGTACGACGAGGGGCGAAACGAGGCCAAGGCGGCCGCCGAGAGCGGGAGCGCCGACGCCGACGCCGTCTGGGCGGAGCTGGTCGAGGGCGAGACGGTTACTCTCGACGAGGACGACCTTCCGACCGGGGGCCGGGACGGGCTGCCCGAAGCGCTCGAACCCTCGGAACTGCTCGACCGACAGAGCGTCGACAGCACCGAGGCCGTCGACCGGCCCGATTTCTTGGAGCGGTAGCGGTTCGACCGCCGCTTCGGCAACAGCGTTATACGTTCGACCGGATAAGCCGGCTCACATGAGCCGAATCAAGGTGTCACTGCCTGACCAAGTCGACTCCGACATCGACCGCCTCGTCGAACAGGGCGAGTTCATCAACCGCGACCAGGCCGTCGAGGAACTCCTCTCGCGGGGCATCTCCGCGTACAACACGACGACCGAAGACGACACCACCGACGTCGACGACGACATGTTCGGTCAGACGACGAACGAACAGCAGGACCCGGCGGTGCAGGACGACGACGAGTTCGGTTTCTGAGGCCGCCGCTCGCGCGCCGCTACTCGCGATTCGCGTCAAAAAACGATAGCTGGGGCCTGAGCGACGCGCGTCGCTCGCTCAGAACGAGACTTCGTCCGGTCCGTCCTCGCCCATGCAGACGGGGTCGCGGTCCGAGTAGCCCTTGCGGCCGATCGCCTTGCTGGAGAGGCCCGCGCACGCCGTCAGTCGCGCGTCTTCCGCGCTCTCGAACGTCTCCGGAGCCGAGCGACTGAGCGCGTCGGCGACCGTCTCGGTGCCGTTGGGCAGCTCCAGCGTGACGTCGCCGTCGGCCTCGATCAGTTCTTCGGTGGTCATCGGGTACTCGTGTGCTTCGAACGCCTCCGCCGCGTCGGTCATCATTCGCATACAGGGGTAAAGTGGATGGTCGATAATAAACCTTCACTATTTATGATGTTAATATACCTTAATGCGTTTAATGAACACGGGGGAGACGATACCACGGCCCACTATCAAGGCCAAGTCGCTTGTGGGTGGAGGGGAATGGCTTCGTATGGTTATCGCGGACCTCCACCTACACACTACGCGCTCGGACGGTACGCTCACTCTGGAGACGCTTCCCGACGCCGCGCGTCGGGCGGGCGTCGAGGCCGTCGCCGTCACCGACCACGACCGGATCAACCCCGAACTCGACGGTCCGATGACGACGCGCGACGGCGTCGAGGTCGTCCACGGTATCGAACTGCGCGTCGAGACCGACGACCAGCGTCTCGACCTCTTGGGATACGGCGTCGATCCGACCGACGAATTGATCGATGAATGCGACCGCATCCAGCAGAACCGCTTAGAGCGGGGTCGGCGCATCATCGACTGTGTTGAGGACCGACTCGACGTCTCGCTGCCGGTCGAACCCCGCGAGGGACTCGGTCGCCCGCACATCGCGCGCGCCATCGACGAGGCGTCCGACTACGGCTACAAGGAGGCGTTCGAAGAGCTCATCGGCGACGGCTGTCCGTGTTTCGTCGCTCGCGAGGTCCCGAGCTTCGAACGCGGCCGCGAGTTGCTCGCCGACGCCTGCGGGCTGGTCGGCCTCGCGCACCCGTTCCGCTATCCCGATACCGAGGCGGCGCTCGCCCGCTGTGAGTCGCTCTCGGCCGTCGAACGGTGGTACCCTTACGAGGAGTCGGTCGACACCGACCTCCTCGAAGACGCGGTCGAGCGCTACGACCTCGTGCCGACCGGTGGCAGCGACACGCACGACGAGACGCTGGGGGAGACCGGTCTCGACCAGGCCGCGTGGGAGCGAGTCCGCGCGGAAATCGTCTGATACGGACTGCCGTAGCTGTTTTCACGTCCCTGTGTGTGGTGTCGTGCGCTCGATCCGATACTGCACTACAGCGGTCCGTCTGACGACCGGCAGACGCAATGCGAGGGTTCAATGCGTCAGAGCCACAACGAGTAGATATGCAGTGTCACTACTGCGACGACGACGCTGACCTCGCCGTCGAGAGCGACGGTGTGAAAGTCGGAGTCTGCAAGACGCACTTCCGCGAGCAGATGGCCGAACTCGAAGACGCCGAGTGGCTGGAGGAACTCGACGAGGAGCTCGACATCGACCGACGGGAGTGACGGCTTCGCCGCCCAACGTTTTGTCGCTGGCGTTCTCGGTTTCGAACATGGAGAGAGTCAGCGTCGACGCCGTCGATTCGCGCATGGGTTCCGCCGACGTCAAGCGGTCGCTCTCGAAGGCGCTCGATACGAGCGACCTCGCGGTCAACTACTACGAACTCGCGCCCGGCGAGACGTTCGGTCTGGGGTACCACCGCCACCCCGACCAGGAAGAACTCTTCTACGTCCAGACGGGGACGGCCACCTTCGAGACCGAGGACGGCGACGTCGCGGTCGGCCCGGACGAGGCGATTCGTTTTGCTCCGGGCGAGTGGCAACTGGGTCGCAACGCCGGCGACGAGCGCGTGGTCGCGCTGGCGCTCGGCGCGCCCAAGGACGAGAGCGAGACGGAGCTGGTCCGCCGCTGCGACCCCTGCGGCGAACGAACCGAACAGCGCGTCGAACTGGCCGACGACCGCGACGCGCTCCTGACGCTCTGTGCGAGTTGCGGCGAGGAGACGGGTCGGTTCACGTAACCGGTACCGCTCGGCGTCCGACGGCGGGACGCGGAGTCGCCGACTGCTCTCCGGTCCCGCGAAGCTTTTGTCCGGGAGGCGCGAACGGGGGCCAATGGCACAGGGCATCCTCGACACCATCGGCCTGATGGCGGTCGTCGTTCTCGCTATCCCCATCGCGCTGTTCGGTGCCGAACACCTCGTCCGCGGCGAGCTGCTGGCCGGCGTCGTCTACCTCGGCATCGCGGCGCTGATGGTCGCCATCGAGCAGTATCTCACTACCCCGACGGACATCCCGGGGATGGTCGCGGAGAAGACCGTCGGTGCGGTCGTCAAGACCGAGGACCCCTCAGAAGAGGACTAGCGCTCGTCGCGCCAGCGGTCGGGGTCGTCGGCCGCCAGGTACTCTCTCAGTAACACCGGGAAGTTCCTCCCCTCGAGATACCGCAGGCCGAAGTCCTCCGCCCAGTTGATGATGCCCTGATCTTCCGTGACGACGCCGGCTTCGAGTTCCTTCGCGAGGATGAGCAGGTCGAAGTCCTCTCGGGAGTCGAGCACGCCCTGCCTGAGCGTATCGCGGTACTCGTCGCGAAGCTCGGAGATGACCTTGTCCACCTCGGTCATGTGGTCGTGTTCCTCGACGGTCTCGGCACGGGACTCCTCGGCCTTGCGGACGGCCTTCTCGGAGACGCGCAGGCCGCGGTCGACGCGGTCGGACATCTCGTCGATGAACGCGTAGACGTGGTCGGCCGGCACCATCACCTCGTGGTGGGCCGGGGCCTTCGTGATGACCCACGTCTCCAGTTTCATCAGTACCTCGTCGTCGACGTCGCGGCTCTCCAGCATCCGCGTCAGCTCCGTCTTGATGGAGGGCGGCATGTAACAGGAGATGTTGTGTATCTGCTTGGCCGCCGCGATGAGTTCGAGTAAGTCCCGGCAGGCGGCCTCGACGTCCTGATCCGGGCCGCGTATCTCCGTCGTGAGAAACAGCGACGTATCGAGGACGAACCGTTGTTTGAGCGGGCGGTCGGCCATATTTGCGGTACGGTGTCTATACACAAATGATTGCTGTGCGAGAGCTTTAGTCGATACGCGGACGACTCTAGCTATGGTTCGGGACTGGGCAGCGGTGTTCGACCTCGACACCGACGCCGAGGACTTCTCGGAACACCTCGACCGAGAGTGGTTCCGCGGACGGCCCTATCGGCATCTCCCGGAGGCCCGTCACGGCGTCGAACGGGGCACCGCTATCTTCGACGACGCGGTCGTGCGGGGCTACCCCTCGATCCCACGCGCCCTCGTGTTGGAAGCCGCGGTCAAGGCGCGCTTCGAGGGACCGGTCGCCGTAGAAGAGAAGCTCGACGGCTACAACGTCCGTATCGCCCGCATCGACGGCGACCTGTTGGCCCTCACGCGGAGCGGGTTCGTCTGTCCGTACACCACCGCGAAAGTCGCGGAACTGCTCGACCTCGACGGCTTCTTCGCCGACTACCCGGAGCAGATGCTCTGCGGCGAACTGATCGGCCCGGAGAACCCCTACACGGAACACGACTACCCGGAGGTCGAGGAGGCGGCGTTCTACGTCTTCGACGTCCGCCACCGGGAGACGGGCGACCCGATGGCCGTCCCTCGCCGCCGCGAGTGCTGCGCCGAGTACGGCCTCGATGCCGTCGGTCACTACGGGACGTTCGCGCCCGAGGCGGCCGCCGAAGCGGCCATCGAGACGGTTCGCGACCTCGACGCGCTGGGCCGGGAGGGTGTCGTCCTCAAATCCGTCGACGGGGAGCGAGCGCTGAAGTACACCACCAGCGCCGTCCACCGCTCGGACCTCGAACACGCCTTCGCGCTCCCCTTCGACTACGGCCGGGACTTCCTCTTCACCCGTGTCATGCGGGAGGCCTTCCAGACTGTCGAGTTCGACGAATCGCCCGAGGAGGCTCGCGAACGGGCGCGGAAACTGGGCGAGGCGATCCTGTTGCCGGCCGTCGAAACTGTCCGGGCTGTCGAGGCCGACGAGGCGGTCGGCGACACCCACACCGTTCGCGCCGACCCCGCCGTCGTCGAGGCGCTGCTGTCGTACTTCCGCGATAAGGGGCTGAAACTGGCCGTCGAACGCGACGAGCGAGAGGGCGACCAGCGAGTGGTCGAATTCACCAAAATCGCTCGCTCGACGCAGGACAAGACGGCGTACTTCTTAGAGGGCGGGACGGTCGACGAGTGATGCCCGGAGCTACCGCCCGTCAGGACCCACAGTTCGTATCGAGTCGCGACCGGAGAGCCCGTGTTCGCGGCTCTCGTCGCGGTCCCAGCGGAGTTCCGCCGTCTCGCTCTCGCTTTCGAACCCCGCCTCGGCCGTCCGAAAGTGCACCACGAGGTCCTCGGACCCGTCGCCGTTCACGTCGTAGACGCAGTGACGAACCGGCGTCGCGCCACCGCCGTCGGCGACGGTTTCTGGCGCGCCGAAGCGGTACCGAACGGCGGCGCTCGTCGGGTCGAACTCGTCGGTCGCGAACACCGCGACGCTCGTAGTTCCGTTGCTCCGCGGGTTGACTGGATTCGATTCGGCGTCGGGCTTCACGTCGATATCGAGTTCTCGGGGGAAATGCGCCACCGCGCCGCCGGTCGCCGCCGTGATTCCGGCGGCCGCCGCGGCGACACTCACACCGGACCTGAGAACGCTCCGTCGCGTCGGATCTGTCTCCGTCATGCGACCGTCGATTCCGAGAGCGACGGGAAACCGCTTCTGGCACGGGCGGCGAACGCGTTCGACGGGCGTACCACACCGCACTGCAGTACAGGTCGAAGAGACGACGCGGTCGACGCGCCGTCGGCGTGTCCCGTCAGTCGGCGACGACGGTCTCGCCGGCCTCGTCGAGCAGCTCGTCGATGGAGCGCTCGCTCGGCGCGTTCTCCAGTAGCACGTCGATGGGCAGGGTCGGCGCGCCGTCGACGAGGTTCTCCATCAGCACGAGCCGCTCGCGCGCCCGGGACATGCCGACGTAGAAGACGCGGCGTTCGTTGTCGGTCAGGGTCGGGACCGGGCTGGTGTGTTTCGTGAACTCGTCGACGCCGGGGATGTCGATGCCCTGCTGGTCGACCGTCGCGGCCATCTGCTCGACCACCTTCTCGGTGAGGTCGGTTCCGACGAAGACGTGGTCGGCCTCGCGGCCCTTCGCGGAGTGGATGGTGCCCAGTCGGACCCGGTCGGCGTCCATCCCGCGGTAGTCGCCCTTGAAGTAGGCGTCGACGCTGCGCTGCTGGAAGTTGGTCACCTTCCGGAGCATATCGCCCGCGGACGCGTCGTCGGGGACGAACGGCACGTGGTCGGTGACCACGTCGGACTCGATCTCGATCTCGGCGATGTCGTCGGCCTCGTGGGCCTCCTCGATGTCCTCTAAGGCGTCGAAGAAGTCGTCGCGCTCGCCGGTGCCGAACGCCGAGTCGACGAGCATGTCCGCGAGCCGGCGGGCTTCTAGCACCGAGAGCGGCTCGTCGTCCTGGACGGCCTCGACGGCTCGGACGTACTGACTGAGCCGGTCGGTCCACATCCGCTGGTCGGTCAGACAGGAGAAGGGGATGCCGTCGTCGATGAACTCGTCGATGAACTGGAACATCTGATAGCGCGCGCGGAACAGCACCATCACGGTCTCGTCGGACTGCTCGATCGTGCCCTTCACGTTGCGCGCGAGGTCGAACATCGATGGGTTCTGGACCGCCTCGACGCGGCCGCCCTCCTTGCGCGGGTTGAGGTCCTTCTCCTGGCGCTTCTCGATGTGGCGCACCTCGCGATTGACGACGTTCAGGATGCGCGAGGGCAGTCGGTAGGAGTTTGGCAGAATCTCGTCCTGCGTGACGTCCTCCTCCAAGAGGAGGTCGGGGTCCGCGCCCTGCCAGGCGTAGACGACCTGGTCGTCGTCGCCGGCGATGAGGACCCGCTTCATGTGGGGCTTCCACTCCTCGTAGACGTCGTACTGCAGCGTCGTGATGTCCTGGAACTCGTCGATGATGAGGTAGTCGACGTTGGGGAGCAGCGAGCGCTGGGCGACCCGCTCGAGCATGTCCGCGAAGCCGATGACGTCGTTGTCGCCCTTGTAGGTGCGCCAGCCGCGGATGGCGTTTGGCACGTCCACCCGGTCGTCGTCGGTGGGCCACGTCGGCGTGTACTTGTTGCCGGTCTGTGCGTTGTCGTCGATCTCGGGGGGGAGCCGGACCTCCTCCTCGTCCCACTTGAAGGGAACGTCGTACCAGTCGGCCACGTCGCGGCGGGTCCGCTGGAGCCACTGGCTCGTGGCGATGATCTTGTTCCCGAGCGTCGTCGACCGGGCCGAGCGTCGCCGCGACCCCTCGTACTCGTCCTCGAAGTCGATGCCGAACTGGTCGCAGAACTCCTCCTTGTCGTCTTCGCCGACCACGTCGCCGCGCGAGAGGTTCAGCAGTTCGTACGCCTTCGCGTGCATCGTACAGACGTTGCCCCGGAGCGCGCGCGGCGTGAGGTCCAGCCGTTCGGCCAGTCGTTCCCGGATCTCGGCGGCCGCGGCCCGCGTGTAGGAGACGACCAACACGTCGCGGAAGTCGACGTCGTCGTCTTCGAGTATCTCCTCGACGCGGTCCAGCAGCGCCGTCGTCTTCCCGCTTCCCGGCCCACCGAACAGGCGGACGACCTCGGTGGTCGAATCAGTCATTGCACCTATACTGGGCCCCCGACGCAATAAACCACGTGCTTTGGAGAGCGGCGGAAAATAGCCGCGATCCCCGGGCTATCGGTACAGCGAGACGTACAGCATCGCGAAGCCGATGATGAAGGGGATGGTCTCGGCCATCTGGAAGAACACCCGCTCGAACGGGCTCACTTCGCCGGCGCTCAACTGCGTGATGACGCTGGTGATCGCGACGCCCATGCTGATGAAGGCGAAACCGACGAACGCGTACTGCAGCCGCTCGGAGGGGCGCTTGCGGTAGGCCTGGAAACTGATGAGCGTGATGCCCAGCGTCAGCCCGAAGACGACCATCCGCATCAGTACGAGCGCCCCGCGGGCGATCGCGACGCCGTCAGCCATCGTCTCGGGCTCTCTCTCTCATCGGTTCACTCCGGGTTCAGCTCGTCCCACAGCTGGCTGAACCGATCGGGTAAGTTCTCTTCGCGGTAGATACGGACCTTGTACTCCTCGTCCTCCAGCGAGATGACGGTCGACTCGAAGTTCGACTCGTACACCTTGTAGTGATTCCCGTCGTCCGCGATGAGCGTCCGGTCGGTGATGAGGTCGTACTCGTCGAGCAGTTCGATCCGTCGGTACACCGTCGGCAAGGAGAGGTCACACGTCTCTGCGAGTTCCTTCGCCGAGTGCGGTTGGCGGCTGATCGCCGCCAGCACCCGGCGAGCGTGTTGGTCCCCGATGGTGTCGAGAATCTCCTCGATGCTCTCGTCCCCTGCCACTGTTGATGCGTTCGCGTCAGGTACCATAAGCGTTTTCGAGCGCGGGGGTTGTTTCACGCTCCGAAAACGCTGGTAGGTTTATATGCCGGTATCGCCGGTACGGTCGAGTGCGAATTCCGTTCAGGTGAAATGATGTCCGGAGACAACCTCCGTCGCGTGACGACGGGCAAGACGATGGGCGATCGACTCGACGAGCGACTGACCCCTCTCGAAACGGTCGACGACCCGCGGTCGAACAGTGGTACTGCCAGTCGTGACGCCATCCCGGAGTCGCTGTTGACTTCGGTCATCGACGACGTCGCCGAGGGCGACCTCGCTGTCGACGACGGCCTCGTGACCCAGAGTCTGGACGAGATCCTGCTCGCGCTGATCGCGCTGTCCGACGGTGGCACCCACGGGACGGGTCTCATGGAGGACCTCTCGCAGCTCTTCGACGCGCAACTGAGTCCGGGGACCGTCTACCCGCGTCTCCACGACCTCGAAGCGGACGGGACGCTCACGATGCACGAACTGGTACAGACGAAACAGTATCTCATCGAAGACGTCGCCGACGCGGAGACACAGATCGAACGAGCGGCGTACCGGCATCTCCTCGTCGGGACGTTCCTGCGCGCGTCGCTCGATGCACTGTGAGTCTCGTCCCCTCTCTTCTCCTACCGGTCACGGCCGACCGCTGACTCCGGCCGGGCCGTGACTGCCTTCGCGGTCGCGTCATCGACGGCCGGTTAGACGACCGTTCTCGACGGTACAGCGCCGTCGCTACGTAATCTCGTCCACGACGCCGACAACCGCGTCGCTGTCCGGTCGTCGAAGGAGAAACCGCCCACCCCACGTCCCCGTTCAGTTTACCGGTGTCCACCCACACACCGAGCACTCGCTCGCGGCCGTCTCGTGAATACCGCCACAGTCGGGACACTGTTTCTTGTTGTAGCTCTCCTCCCAGCCGGTCTCCTCGACGTCGTGACCGCGCTGTGAGAGGAAGTCGTCGAACATGTCGTCACCACTCGGGGTGGTAGCCATACATGCTATGGTATAGCACAACAGTATATAGAGATACCGGTAGTGAGAAACGTTGCCACGAAACGGTTTCATCGCCGTCTCGAAACGGTCAGTCACGAGTAGCGGGCCGCGGTCGTCCGTCGCTCGATTCCGCCGTTCCGATCGTTACAGGGGGATTATCGTCC
This sequence comes from Haloarcula limicola, assembly GCF_010119205.1. Classification (NCBI taxonomy): domain Archaea; kingdom Methanobacteriati; phylum Methanobacteriota; class Halobacteria; order Halobacteriales; family Haloarculaceae; genus Haloarcula; species Haloarcula limicola. The sequence goes on along the minus strand of NZ_WRXM01000001.1, from coordinate 1,621,807 downwards.
GGCTAAGAGACATCGCGACCGCTGAGCAACACCATAATAAATACCGTCCGAGAACTAGCCCGCACATGGTTGGTCTTTGCGGCGCTACCGGCGTCTCCCCGCTCTCGGCAGAGGCGCTCGCTGCCGATATAGAGTACAACGACAGCGATCACCGGGACACGTTTAGCGACGACGAAATAGCCGTCGCGAGCGTCTCTCATCCCGGCGAGGCCGGCGATAAACCGGCGACCGCCGCCAACGGCGACGTCGCCGTCTGGCTCTGGGGCGACGTCTGGGGCGACGAGACCGACGACGGGTACGTCACCGTCGAGACCGACGGTGCGGCCTACTGCGCCGAACGGTACGCCGCCGACGGCACGTCGTTTCTGTCGGGAGTGAACGGAAACTTCGCCGGCGTCATCTACGACCGAACTCGCGGCGACCTCCTATTGCTCTCCGACCGGCTCGGGACGCGTCCAATTCACTACTACGAGACCGACGGGGGCGTCGTCTTCTCTACGAACATCCAGTCGCTTCCGCTCCATCCGGCCGTCGATACCGACTTCGACCTCGACTACCTCACGGAGTACTTCTCGATGAAACAGACGTACGGGGTCAAGACGCCGCTGCGCGGCGTCGAGAAGGTCCACCCCGGAAGCGTCGTCTCCGTCGATGTCGACACCGGCGAGACGACGACCGAGCGGTACTGGGAACCGGTGTACGACCCGGTCGACGCCTCGGCGGAGCAGCTGGCCGAGCGACTGGCGAGGACGATGAAGGACGTCGTCGCCGACTGGACCGCGGACTCGGAGACGGACTACGGACTCCTGTTGAGCGGCGGCAGCGACTCGCGACTCGTCCTCGCCGCCCTCGACTCGCTTGACGTCTCGGTGACGGGATTCCACCTCAACGAGTGGCGAAACCGAGAGGCCAGAATCGCCGAACGCGTGGCCGACGCCGTCGGTATCGACTTCCAGTTGCTCAAACGCGGCGAGGACTATCAGGCGAAGGCTCTCGAGCGGGAATCGAAGCGGTCGAACTTCGTCGGCTACTTCAACCAGAACCACGCCGGCGGCTTCGCGGACCGCCTGCGATCGGAGTGTGACATGCTGCTGACCGGCCACTACGGTGATACACTGTTCAAGGGCGACGACCTCCCGACGGCGGACATCGACCTCGGGCCGGCAGGGTCGTTCGACCTCCCGGTCGAGCGCCGGTTCGAAGACCTCGACGCGCTCGTCGGAGAGCGGGCCAAGAGCAAGCCGTCCTACCTCCAGTCGCCGCGGAGTACCGAAGAGATATACGCCGAGAACGTCACCAGGCGAGGCGATGCCCTCGTCGACCACGGCGTCGAGTATCGCTCGCTCAGAGAGGCGACGGTCTGTAAGCGGTACCCGGTAACCAACAGCGCGTCCCAGTTCTTCCTCTACGCGACGGCGCAGTTCATCCCCTCGGGGACGCCGTTCCTCGACAACCGCCTCATCGACCTGTTCCTGAAGATCCCCGCCGAGCACTTCCTGCGGGGCGACCTGATCAATAAAGCGACGGCGAAACTCTCGCCCCCGCTCGCCGAGATCCCGCACGGCCGCGGCCTCTTTCCGATCCGCTATCCGTTCGCGCTCAACTGGACGAGCAACATCGCGCTCTCGTTCGCGGACACGCATCTCCGGTCGGACCCCGCGCGCGCTCACTGGACGCGCGGCCCGTGGACGGACCACAACAACCTCATCCGGAACCACTCGTTCATCCGCGACACCATCGACGCGAACGAAGAGCGAATCCGGGAGCTCCCGTTCCTCGACTGGGACGGCGTCGTGGAATGTTACGAGGCCCACTGCCGAGGCGAGGATCGGATGAAGGACCTGTACACGCTCGCCACGTTCCTCAACATGCCGCTCCTCGACCGCATCGACGACGGAAGCGACCGCTCGCTCTCCCCCTCGGAACCGGCCTCTCGCCAGGAGTCGGCTCGCTCCGCCCGGACGGACGGTAGCGGCAGAGTGGACTAGACCGACCGTCCGCTCCTCGGTCTGACTCCGCTCGGGACCGAGCAATACTTACGAATGGCTCGGAACACCCAGTTGAATGCCTCGCAGACCGTTTATCGACTCCGCAACGGGTGAACTGAAGACGACGCAGCTGCTACAAGAGGCGCTGCCGCTCGCCAAACTCATCGCCGTGTTCGTCGGTCTCGCGCTCGTCCCCTACGCGCTCGCCTTCTTCCTGTTCGGCCGTTCGGCCCTCGGCGCTCTCTTCTCCGTCCTCGGCCAGTTCGTCCTCGCCGTCGGGACCGGAGTCGTGCTCATGTACTGCGTCGCTCGCGGGACGACTCTCTAGTCGGTCGGTAGACGGACCGCTGAACGCTTCTCCGCGACGTCACTGCCGAATGGTTTCGATGCCGACGTTTCCGCCGCCGCGAGCCCCGGAACGGTAACCGAAACGATGGAGAAACTGGTCGGTTGACGAGACACCGTCTGTCGGCTCGCAACGCCGTGCTCGTCCACGTCGGCGTCAAAGAGGGATGCAGAACCCCGCCGAGATGGCCCAGAGCCAGTCAGGTGGACAGGCACAGGCGGCCGACTGACGATGGTTCCGTTCTGCGCCGCGTCCCCGGATCGGATATCGCTACGCCCCGTGAGACGCCGCTTTGCGGCCGCGGAGCGTACTGGGACGATCGACAGCGCACCGGCTACCCGACTTCACAAAAAAGAACGTCTGTCGTCAGCGGACGAGCACCCAACGGCCGACGCCTTCGGTCCCGTCTTACGCGTTCGCCATGTCGCGGCAGTGCTCCGCGCACTCTCGGAGCACGTCCGCGCAGGTCTGACAGTGGTCGGCGTCGTGGCTCTCGCACTCGTCGGCACACGCTTCGCAGGCGTCCGCGCAGGCCTCGGCGAGCTGGGAGCTGAACTGCGAGTCCCGCGCCATGAACCGGGCGTGCAGCGACGCGATGTCGGCGACGTCACGGCAGAGTCGAGCGCATTCTTCCATGTCCTCGCTACCGAGACACTCGTCGGCACACCACTCACAGACCTCGGCGGCCTCGGTACAGATCTCGATGCATTCGCGCTGTTCGTCGTCGAGTCGGTCGATGTCGGAAACCGTTTCGGAGAGTGACATTGCATGTAGAGAGAGGGGTGCCACGTTTTCCTGAGTTGTGGCTGTCATTGTCGGCCTCGCTCCGACGAGCGCGATTTCGCGTCGAGCGCGCGTCTCTCCCGTATTCTGGCGTCTCGTTTCTGAAACGAAACGAACGCTACGGCAGTTCCCGCTCACGACATTTCACGAACCAAAATAGCGGACCGGACGAGTTATGCTTCGTAAAACCCGCCGCTGATAACCGGTCGCTGCGTCGCGGCGCTACCCGTCGACGCCCTCCTTCAGCGATTCGTACTGCTCGGCGATCTTCTCGGCGCACGCGGAACAGCAGACGTGGTACGTATCGTCGGAATCGACTTCGACCGTCTCGCCGTCGCCGGCTATCTGTTTGCCGCAGATCGAACACTCGACGTCGAGTTCGTCGGCACCGAGTTGCGGCTGCCACGCCGACTCCAGTACCGACTGGACGTGATAGTCCCGTACTTGGTCGTCGCTCAACACGTCTTCCAATAGCCCGTGAACCGCAGCCGGTGACGACACCACCTTGGCGACCACCGCCGACTCGACGGTTCGGAAGACGTGTTCGACGTCGTCGGCGTCCCGCAATCGAGCGAAGGCGGCATCGCTCTCCCCGAGCGACGTCTCGATGACGACGAGACACTCGTCCTCGCCGGAGAACGCTGCCCGGTCCACCTCGACGGTGAACCCCTGGACGATCCCGAGGTCGCGCAGCCGGTCGACGCGGTTCGAGACGGTCGGCGGCGAGAGACCGACATCTTCTGCGATCTCGCGATACGAACGCCGGGCGTCTTCCATGAGCAACTCCAAGATGGTAACGTCCGTCGCGTCCAGTTCGGACATGGTTTAGCCATGCGTACGACCGAGAGAGGTTTCCGTATGTCGGCTCGTCGACCCGGAACTCTCGCAGAAGATGGGCCCGGCCGGATCTGGAACCGTCTGAGGACTCACTCCCCTCGTCCTCCGGGGCTCAAATCTGCAGTACGTCTCACACACGCTCGCTTCGCTCGCGGCGTTCGATGGGCCCTGCCGGATTTGAACCAGCGCTCAATCGGTTATGAGCCGATCGCTTTAACCAGACTAAGCTAAGGGCCCTCGTGGGTTGCTTCTCGATTCCACGTCTTTAGCCTGTCGGGTCCGCGTCGGTGGGTTCGCGGCCGACATCGCGCGTTCGGGACTACTCTACTATTCACGACTGACGCTCCTCACGAGCCGTCGTCCGCAGAAGTACGCCGTAAGCAGACTCCGTCTGCTAGGCCGTGAATTTCGCAGAAATTCACGCCACCGCCAGGGCTCGAACCTGGGACAACCTGGGTAACAACCAGGTGCTCTACCAACTGAGCTACGGCGGCTTGCTCGCACCCGTTTGTAACCAGAGTTGGTAATTAGGGCTTTCGCTTCCGACCGCCATCGACACGCTTTCACGCACTCTCCGAGAACCGCCGGGCATGAGCGACGAGTTCGACGCCGTCGTCGAGCGGGTCCGAGCGCGGGTCTCGCCCGACGTCGAGGAACGCGAGCGGTTACAGCGGGCCGCCGAGACGGTGATGGAGCGGGCGCGCGAGGCCGTCGCCGCGCTCCCGGTCGAAGCCGAGGTGATACAGGTCGGGTCGACGGCGCGGGGGACGTGGACCGCCGGCGACCGCGACGTGGACGTCTTCGTCGCGTTTCCGCCGGACCTGCCACGGGAGACCCTAGAGAAGTACGGGCTGGAGGTCGGCCACGCGGTGTTGCCCGACGGGCGCGAGGAGTACGCCGAGCACCCCTACGTCGTCGGTGAGTGCGAAGGCTACGACGTCGACCTCGTGCCGTGTTATGCCGTCGAGGACGCGACGGCCATCAAGTCGGCCGTCGATCGGACGCCGTTTCACACGCGCTATCTCGAATCGCGATTGAACGACGAACTCGCCGGGGAGGTCCGCGTCACCAAGCAGTTCCTGAAGGGTATCGGCGTCTACGGGAGTAACCTCCGCACGCGGGGCTTTTCGGGCTATCTGACGGAGTTACTGGTACTGGAGTACGGCAGCTTCCGCGGCCTCCTCGACGCCGCCGCCGACTGGCACCCGCCGGTCGAGTTCGACCCCGAGAGCCACGGTCGGGCGTCCTTCGACGACCCGCTTGTGGTCATCGACCCGACCGACCCCGAGCGGAACGTCGCGGCGGTGTGTTCTGCGACCAACGTCGCACGCTTCCAGCACTACGCGCGAGACTTGCTCGAAGACCCGCGCATCGAGTTGTTCGAGGGCAGCGACCCGGCACCCTCCGACGCCGCCGCCGTCGCTAAGACGCTCGACCGACGCGGGACGACGCCGGTCGCTCTGCGATTCCCCGCTCCCGATATCGTCGAGGACCAGCTCTGGCCCCAGTTACGGAAGTCGCTCGACAGCCTCACCGACGAACTCGACCGCCGCGGGTTCGACGTCCTCCGCTCGGCGGCGTTCGCCACAGACAGCGTCGAGTCGACGGATGGCTCCGAGCGCGAAGCGACGGCGGACGACGGCGCCGAAGCCGTCCTCTTCGCGGAACTCGAAGTCGCCCAGCGGCCGGCGATCGAGCGCCACGAGGGGCCGCCGGTCCACGTCCGCCGGCACGCCACCGGCTTCTACGAGAAGTACGCCGACGACCCCGACGTGACCGGCCCCTACGTCGACGGCGACCGCTACGTCGTCGAGCGGGCGCGGGAGTTCGAGACGGCGGCGGCGTTTCTCCACAGCGACGCCGTCTTCGACGTGAGCCTCGGCCCCCACGTCGAGTCGGCGCTCGAATCGAGCCACGAGGTGCTCGTCGGCGACGATATCACGGAACTCGCCGATCGCTTCGGCGTCCAACTGGCCCGTTACTTCGAGCCGAAGCCCTGACTCGCGAGCCGGTCGAGGACCTCGCGGGCGTCCTCGCTCACGTCGTCGTCGGGTTCCATCGGCGCGTAGCCGTCGAACACCTCGTGGACGGTCGTCACCGAGTCCGAGAGGGTATCCAGCCCGTAACCGCCTTCGAGGACGAGCGCCAGGCCCGCTCCGCAGTCCTCCGCGAGGTCTCGCATCCGCGCGGCCATCGCGCCGTACCCCTCCGTGCTCACGCGCATCCGTGAGATGGGGTCGTGCTCGTGGGCGTCGAAGCCCGCGCTCACGATGAGGACGTCGGGGTCGTAGTCCTCGATGGCCGGTGCGACGGCCTCGTCGATGGCTCCGAGGTAGTCCGCGGTGTCCGCACCGGGCTGGTACTTCACGTTGAGGTTGGCCCCCGAGCCGTCGCCCTCGCCGGTCTCGTCGATCGCGCCGGTCCCGGGGTAGAGTCCGTCCTCGTGGATGGAGGCGTAGAACACGTCGCCGCGGTCGTAGAAGATGTCCTGCGTGCCGTTACCGTGGTGGACGTCCCAGTCGAAGATGGCGACCCGTTCGGCGTCGTCTTCGAGGGCCGCCTGAGCGGCGACGGCGGCGTTGTTGATGAAACAGAACCCCATCGCGTCGTCCGTGACGGCGTGGTGGCCCGGCGGCCGTCCGAGCGCGAACGGCGTGTCGCGGTCGGTCACCTCCGGTCCGGACATCTCGGCGGCCCAGACCGCCAGGCCGGCCGAAGCGAGCGCCGCGTCCCACGTCGCCTCGACGGCGACGGTGTCGGCGTCCCAGTTGCCGCCGCCGTCGGCGCAGAACTCCCGGAACGATTCGACGTAGTCGGCGTCGTGAACCTCCCGAACGACGTCCAGATCGACGTCGTTGGCGGCCACGTACTCGACGCCGTGGCGTTCCTTGAGCGCGCGTCGAACCGCCCGGAGACGGTCGGGACTCTCGGGATGGCGCGGGCCGGTGTCGTGGTCTAAGCAGACTTCGCGGTAGCCGAAGTTCATTCAGTAGTACTGAGCGAGTTCGAAGTAGGTCTCGACGTCCGCCGCCTTCACCGTCCGCCGGTCGGCGTGGCGGGCGAGATCCGCGGCGGCGGCGGCCACGTCGTCGGCGAACGTCTCCAGGATGTCCGCCAGCGCGACGCGGGCGTCCATCGCCACGCGGTAGTCGTCGTCGATGTCGAGCCGTGCGATGCGGTCGATGGGAGCGACGGGCAGTTCCAGTCGGTCCTTATCGGGGGAGCGTTCGACGCCGAAGTCCGAGGGCATCAGCGTCTTTCGCCCGTCGGCGGTCGCCTCCTCGGCGGCGACGACTGCCAGTTCGGCTCCCCGCTCCTGGATCCGGCGCGCCAGTTCCTCTGCCGCGCCGGCACTCACTCGCAATCCGCCCGCGTTCCGGCGGATGACGGTGTCCACCGGCGCGAACGGCAGCTCGACGCTCATACCCACAATCGGGAGTGTTGCGGCCTTAAGAGTTTCCGTAGGAGTGCTCCTCCGCTCAGAACACGTCGTCGGCGTCCAGTCGGCCGTCGTCCAGCAGGCCGCGAACGGTTATCTCCTGTCCCAACTGGACGTGTTCGCTCGTCTCGACGCTCATCGTCTCCTCGCCGTCGTCGAGTACCACGGGGTCGCCGGTCTGGACGACGGTGCCGGTGAACTCCACCTGCTCTGCGGCCTGTACGCCGCCGCCCGCGGTCTCGCCGTTCGATCCGTTCCCGGGCGCGGCACCCTCCGCCGACGCCTCGCCGTCGGCGCTCGCGTCGCTCTCGCCTCCGTCCCCGCTACCGAACGACGAGAGACCGGCGTGTTCGTCGTCGCCCGCGTCGTCGGCGGGCGTCGTTCCGACGCTCGCGGCGTCGTCTAAGACGACCACGGAGGAGGCCCAGTTGGCCGACGCCTCCTTGTCGTCCTGCCAGCCGTCCTGGATCTCCACGTCGGCGGCCAGCACCTCGTCGCCCGGCGCGATCTCCTTGTCGGCCTTATCGCCCCACAGCGCCACGCGGATGTCGCCGGTGGCGTCCTGAATCCGGATGTTCCGAACCTGGCCCTCGCTGCCGTCGTCGCGGTCGAACGTCCGGACCGGGTCGGTCGAGCGCACGACGCCCGCGATGTCGACCGTCTCGTCGATCTCGACGCTTTCGATGGGGTCGGCGTCGGGTTCGAAAGCCACCGAGTCCTCGACCTCGTCGACGGCCCCGTCCTCGCCGACGTGCAGTTCGAGCGAGCCGTCGCGCTCGCGGACGTAGCCGTCGACCACCTCGACGGCCGCGCCGGGGTCGATCTCCTCGGCGCGGTCGGCCTGGTCGTCCCACATCGTCACCCGGATACGGCCGGTCTCGTCGCCGAGCAGCAGGTTCGAGACGCGGCCCTCGCTGCCGTCGTCGCGGTCGAACGTCCGGACGGCGTCGGTGTCGAGGACCAGTCCGCGGAGGTTCACGTCGGACTGCCCCATCGTCAGCGACGCGGCGGTCGCGCCCTCGCCGGGTTCGACGTCGACGGTCGCGTCCTCGTCGGGTTCGGCCTTGTCGACGGAGACTTCGAGGCCGTTGTAGCCGTCCTGCGGCCGGCCCTTCACGCGGAGCACATCGCCCACTTCGAGCCCCCCCTCGTCGATGTCGACGGCCTGCCCGTCCCAGAAGGCCAGTCGGACGCTCGCGGTCTCGTCGGCGGCGTCGACGTTGATGACCCGGCCGTCCTCGTCCTCGCCGTCGCGCTCGAAGGTCCGCAACTCGCCGACGGCCATCACCTTCGCGATGAACTTCACCTCGTCCATCCCGGGTTCGATGTCGGCGACGGTCTCGACCTCGCCCTCGTTGAGCTCGTGGGCCAGTAGCATCGCGGCCGTCTCCTCGTCCGCGAGCCCTCCCATCTGTTCGACCTTCTCCTCGACGGCCTCCCGAAACTCCTCCTCGGAGACGTCCGTCTCCAGGTCGCCGTAAATGTCCTCTATCGCACCCATCTATCTATGGGACGCAGGGATGGGGCGCGCTTAAGCGTTGTCGTTGGTCGAGCGGGCCGCTGCCGTCCGGTGGTTTCGTCGTCAGCGTCGGCATAGCTATCGGTGGCGTCGCTACCGGATATAAACTCTCGGAGCGGGGACCGTTTCGAGTCGATCGGCGCTACTGCGTCGCCGTCGTCACGTCTTTGCCGCCGTCGCCGTGGTCGTGCGTGACGACGACAGTCCCGGGCAGGCCGCCTTCGAAGGTGGCCGTCGCGCGGTACCGGATCTCGACGATGGCCTGCGTACATCCGTCGCCGGCGTCCTCCCGATCTTTCGTGCCGACGGTGACGGTCAGCTCGTCGGCCGCGGCGTCGTACTCCGCGCCGAGCAGCCTCCCGGTCTTGCAGCCGTTGGCTCCCCAGATGGTCCCCTCGACGGTCACGGTATCGCCGCCGAAGGCGACGCTCGCCTCGTCTCTCTGCGTTCCCGAGCTAACGTCGGTGACAGTGAACGTCGTGTCGGTCATGCGTGGCTCCGGATCGGGCGTGTCCGTGGGTGTATCGGTCGGCGTGTCATCACCGTCGTCGCCGGGGTCCGCGCTCGACGCGCACCCGGCGAGAGCGGCCACAGCGGCCGTTCCGATTCCTGTGAGGAGGGCTCTGCGCTCCATACGCGTTCATCTGTCGGATGAAGGATGGGCTTTGCGTTGGTTCAAACCGGCCTTTGAGCGTGGTGTGCGCTCCCGTCGCGTGGCGGGGGTCGAACCGTCACCCTTTTCATACCGACCATCCTCCGTCCATATGAGTCCGGATAGGGTAGTGGACTATCCTCTTGGCTTGCGGAGCCAGGGACCGGAGTTCAAATCTCCGTCCGGACGCTACATTTCCGCGAACTACTCGGCGAGCGACTGCTCTGTCGCTCGCCTCCGTGAGTGGTTATGCGTTCTGCGGAGATTTGAGCAGACGAGTCGCAGCCCCGGAACGGCGCGAAGCGCCGCATGCCCGGAACGTCTCGGCGAGTTCAAATCTCGTTCGAGCGCTTGCGCTCGAACGTGCTCCACGCTCGTTTCGCTCGCGTGGAACTCCGTCCGGACGTCATTCTCTCGAAGCAGACAGGCAAGCACCGCGTAGCGTGTGCTCGCGTAAAACTCAGTCGCGAGTGACCGGAGACCGGTTTGCTTTTACCCGCGCTGCTGCATTCTGAGAGCATGCTCGGTGCGGGACGGCAACTGTTCGGCCGCGCGAAACGGCAGGTTCGAGACGACCTCGGAGCCGATCCGTACCTCCTCTACATCCTCGTCGGGGCGGCGCTCCTGACGAGCTTCTGGTTCTGGCACCGCATCCCGAACTTCGCGACGCGCGACGAGAAGAGCCGGCTACTGGACGCGATGGTCCCCTACGGGACGACGCTCGCGGACCCGAGTTTCGAGTCGCTGCGGGCGGGCGTCGAGTGGAGCCGTGTGCCCTTCGGCGCGACGCTGTACCTGTTCGGGCTGGCCATGCTCCCGGTGGTTCTCGTGGCGCTCCTGACCGGCCAATCAGAGATCTTCACCGCCGTCGGCTTCCCCAGTTGGGAGTTCGGCCACTACCCGGTGTGGCACGAGACGCCGCGGTGGGTCTGGACGTGGAGCCTCGTCTTCGTCCGCCTGTTCAACGTCGCCTTCGCCGTGGGATCGGTGTATCTCACCTACCGGCTCGGGACCGCGATGGGCGACCGGACCACCGGTCGGCTGTCGGCCATCCTGCTGACGCTCACCTTCGGCTTCCTCACCATCGCACACGAGGGCGGCGAGGACATGCCCGCGCTGTTCTTCAGCCTGCTGACGCTGTATCTCCTCTACGTCTTCGTCAAGACGGGCGACGACGCGTCGTTCTTCGCCGCGTCGGCGTTCGGCGGCGTCGCCATCGCCTTCAAACTCACCGCCGCGCCCATCGTCGCGGTCATCGCTGTCGCCTACCTCTTCCGCGCGGATCTCGTCTGGGCGTACGACGACGAACGGAGCCTCCCGGCGGCGCTGTTCGCGCCGCGCCTCCTCGTCGGCGGGGCGGCGCTCGGTCTCGTCGCCATCCTGCTCGGCTTTCCGACGTTCCTCGTCGCCGGGTTCGACCCGCTCATAGAGCGGGTGTTCGGCGGGTCGATGTCGCGGATGAGTCACCCGACCGGACCGGACGCCCCTATCTGGTGGTGGTTCCTGCGCGGGTACTTCAGCGCGCTCGGACTGCCGCTGTTCGCCGCGGCCCTCGGCGGCGTCCTCGCGAGCGTGGCGCGACTCCGCCGCTGGCGCTCGGAGGTGTACGGCACCGCGCTCGTCCTGTTCACGCTCGCGCTCTACCTCGCGATGTTCAGCCAGTGGCACGACTTCCGGGTCCATCACCTGCTGCCGACGTTCCCGCTGATCGCGCTGTTGCTCGCGCGCTCGCTCGGCGAGTTCGACGAATGGAACCCCTCGATTGCCCGGCCCGCCGTCGCGCTCCTGTTGGTGACGACGAGCATCTACGCCGGCGTCGGCACCCTCGGCTTCGCCTCGATGCCCCGGGACGAGGCGACGGCGTGGCTGAACGAGCACTCCGAGGAGAACGACACGATGGAGGTGTATCGGCGGGACTTCCAGGACGCGGCGATTCCCCACGGGATGGACATCAACCACGCCTTCGGCGAGGAGGGGGAGGGCGAACGCCTCGTCCGCTGTCCGCGGTACATCCAACTGGGGTATCGCGACCTCCTCTATCTGAAGGAGGGCAGTTACTACCGCAACGGCGAGGCGCAGGCGGAATATATCCGCGGGCTACTGGAGGGCGAGTACAGCTACGAGATCGTCGCGGAGTTCGGGGAGCGGCCGCCGAACTTCGTCCCGCAGCGAGCGACGCCGGGGTCGTTCGTCGACCTCCTGCGCTACGGCGTCGTCCCCCAGACCGACCAGTTCGCCGACGAGCAGGAACTGGCCGCTAACCAGTACACCGTCATCTTAGAGCGCACCGGGGAGTGCAGCGCCCGGCGCAACCCGCCGTTCTGAGGGGGAGCCGAACCGGCGGTTCACAGCACCGAGAGGTCCATCGAGAGCGACGGATACCACCCCGCGAGCGCCGGGAGGTAGACGCCGAGGAACCGGTCGACGAAGATGACGGGGATGACGACGTCGCTCGGGACGCCCAGTCCGACGAACACCGCCGTCGCCGTCGCCTCGGTCACGCCGATGCCGCCGGGCGTCAGCGGGAGCAGCGTCACGCTGTAAGCCGCGACGAGGTACAGCGGGAGCAGGACGGCGGGTTCGACGCTCGCGCCGAAACTGGCGAAGAGGAGCCAGACCCGGACGCCGGGTGCGACCACCAGCGCGCCGGTCCAGCCGACGGCGTAGCGGAACCAGACCGTCGCGTCCCCGACGATGGCCCGGAACGAGTCCGTCGAGGACGACGTGATCTCCGTGATCCCCCGGATTTTCTCGGCGACAGCCGCGCCGACGCGCGGGACGCTCGCGGCGAGGTCGGCCATCGCCTCGACCACGCGGTCGAACAGCGTCAGGTTCACGCCGGCCAGCAGGACGACCGCACCGGCGACGAAGTAGAGGCCAGTCGAGAGCCCGAGCAAGAGGAGGACGCCGGTCGAGAGGCGGTCGTAGGCGGCGGCGAGCCCGAGCAGCGACGCGACGCCGTAGAGGACGGCGTAGATGCCGGTGTGTGCGCCCGTGGCGGCGGTCGCGTCGGCGTACTCCATGCCGGTCTCGGCCCGGAGGACGAACGGCGCGGCGACCCGGCCCGAGAGGCGCGAGGGGAGCAACTGGTTGATGAAGTTCACCGTCAGGTCGATGCGACCGGCGGTCCCCAGCGCGATCGACGTGAACGGCGAGATGATAGCACTCCACGTGTAGAAGCGGGCGACCAGTCCGGCGACGGTCACGACGCCGAGCGCGGCGACGACGGCGGGTGAGGTGTTCGAGAGGCGGTCGACGACGACCCCGAAGTCGACCTGCGTGAGCAGGACGCCGAGTGCGACGATGCCGACGCCGTACTGGAGGACGGAGACGAGGAGGTCGCGGCGCGACGTCGCCACGCTATCGCGCACCTCCTCCGGCGCGCGGGACCTGCCGTTCGACCACCGACTCGGCGGTCGTCCACTCGAAGGGCCGGTCGAGGAGGTACCCGACCGCCTCGCGCATCCACTCGCCGGTGTGCCAGTAGACGCGCGAGGGGACGCCCTCGACGTCGGGGAGGTCGGCCAGTTCCCACGGGTGGACGTACAGCACGGGCGTGATGCCGCGACGGGCGAGCAGTCGCATCCCCAGCGCCGTGTAGCGCGGGCCGAAGAAGCGCAGCCACGTCCCGGTTAGCGGCAGTCGGAGGCCAGGCATCACGCTGGCCGGGAGTTCCGCGAGATCGGCGGGCGCGCCGGGGTCGACGGCCGTCGCCGAGGCCGGCCGCTGGAGGTCGTGTTCGCCGCCGTACCACCCCGGGATCCGCCGGCTGGCGACGATACTGGAGTCGTAGCCGTATCCCGCCGCATCGAGCAGGTCGAAGTGGTCGTCAGTGATGTCGAACGCCGGCGCGCGGAAGCCCGAGACCGACTGGCCGGTGAGGTCCCGCAGGATTCGCCGCGAGCGGTCGAGTTCCTCCCGTCGTTCGTCGACACTGAGCGTCGAGAGCAGGCGATGCCGGTGGGTGTGCGACCCGATTTCGAAGCCCGACTCGGCGAGCGCTCGAATGGCCTCGGGACAGCGCTCGGCCAGCGACGAGACGACGAAACAGGTGGCCGTCGCGTTGCGGTCGGTCAGCGTCTCGCGGAGGAAGTCGAGACTGTCGAGACCGACGTTCTCTCGGTCGGTCGTCCCCTCGGCGGCGCGGTAGGCGGGCGTCTGGTCGAACAGCTCGACGTCGATCGAGAGCACCGCCTCACTCATCTCGCTGTTCCTCGAGTTCGGTCCGCAGCAGGCTGACCTCCTCGTTGAGCCGCGAGAGGCGGTCGTACAGCTTGCCGATGCGGTTGAACAGGTAGGTTGCGACGACGAACAGCGTCAGGTTCGAGATGACGAGGATGGCCCGCGCCTTCAGTTCGAGACCGAGGACGGTGGCGATGACCTGGAAGACGTCCGGGAAGACGGCGACGAAGATGAGCCCCGACCCGATGGCCACCGAGACGACGAACAGGGCGATGGCCTCCCGGCCCTGCTTGACCATGACGTAGCCGTTCACCAGGAACGCGAGGCCGACGACGAGCGCGATGAGGTTGACGAGCGTGTATGCCATGGTCAGCGAAAGAGGAGGACCCGCAGGATGGTGTCGGTCATCCGGACGGGGTAGAGGACGAACGTATCCAGCGTGAACTGCGAGTCGCCCTCCTCCCGAACGGGCATCTCGGTCGATACCTCGGTGATGCGGAAGTCCCGTTTCGCGGCCTCCAGGGTCTGTTCGATCGCCCAGTGCTTATCGGAGCGGTGGAGGATGCGCCGGAGCATCGAGACGCGATAGACCCGGAAGCCGCTGGTCACGTCGGTGATCTCGATGCCGCCCAGTCGGTTGACCACCTCGGTGAAAAAGCGGATGCCGACGTTGCGAGTCGCCGAGTAGTTCTGGTAGCTGTCGTTCAGATACCGACTGCCGATGACCATGTCGTAGTCCTTGGCGACCTCCAGCAGTTCCGGGATCTTCGCCGGGTCGTGCTGGCCGTCGGCGTCGACCTGTACTACCATGTCGAAGTCGTGCTTGATGGCGTACTGGTAGCCGGTCCTGACGGCCCCGCCGACGCCGGTGTTGAAGACGTGTTCGACGACGACTGCACCGTGTTCGCGGGCGATGGCGGCGGTGCCGTCGCTGGACCCGTCGTCGACGACGACGACGCGGTCGACGTACTCGCCGGTCTCGTCGACGACCGGGCCGATGGTGTCGGCCTCGTTGTACGCGGGGATGACGGCGACTGTGCGCACTGTGTGACGCTAATTCGGCAATCGGATATAGGCGTTTTGTCACGGCGACGCGAGCGCGGAGACGAAAAGACCTATCTGGGCTGTCGCACCGAGATACTGTATGACGCGGACGTTCGTCGTCGGGCTCGACGGCGCGAGCTGGCGACTGCTCGACCCGTGGATCGAGGCCGGTGACCTCCCGAATCTCGCCGCGCTGCGCGCGGAGAGCTCGTGGGCCGAGACCCGTAGCTGTCTCCCGCCGGTGACCTTCCCGAACTGGAAGTGTTACTCCTCCGGGAAGGACCCCGGCGGGTTCGGCGTCTTCTGGTTCGAGCGCGTGGACTTAGAAAACGAGCGCATCGAGGTGACCAACGGCAGCGACTTCCACACGGCGGAGCTGTGGGACTACCTCAACGACGAGGGCGAGTCGACCGGCGTCGTCAACATGCCGACGATGTTCCCGCCGCGGGACCTCGACGGCCCGGTCATCTGTGGCGGCCCCGACGCCGTCCAGGGCGAGTACCGGACGATCGACAGCGGCTACACCTCGCCCTCGGACTTAGAGGACGAACTGGCCGACCGCTTCGACTACCGGGTCCACCCCGACCCGCTGCTGTCCTCGAACGACGAGCGCGGCGCGGAGGTCGACGCCATCCTCGACGTGCTGGAAAAACGGTTCGAGGTGGCCCTGTGGCTCTTCGAGGAGCGCGACCTCGATTTCGTTCACGTCACGCTGTTCTACCTCAACGTTCTCCAGCACTTCTTCTGGGACGAGGAGCCGACCAAGCGCGCCTGGGAGCTCATCGACGAGTGGCTCGGCCGCCTTCAGGACCTAGAGGACACCAACCTCGTCCTGATGTCCGACCACGGCAGCGCTCCCACCACGACCGAGTTCTACGTCAACGAGTGGCTGGCCGAGAACGGCTATCAAGCCCACGAGCGGACCGTCGAGGACGTGCTTCGCCCCCTCGGCCTCACCCGCGAACGCGCACTGAGCGTCGCGAAACGCGCGGGTATCGTAGATCTCTTGGCCGCCACCGTCCCCGAGCGCATCCAGCAACTCGTCCCGCAGAGCGCGGGGCTGAAACGCGACCGGAAGCTCGAAGCCATCGACCTCTCGCGGACGCAGGCCGTCGCCAGCGGCCAGGGGCCCGTCTATCTGATGCCGGGCGTCGGCGACTCGGTTCGGGACCGCCTCATCGAGGACCTCCGCGGCGTCACCGACGAACACGGCGAGATCTTCACCGACGTCTACCGCGGCGAGGACGTCTACAGCGGCCCCTACGTGGACGAAGCGCCCGAGATCGTCGTGGACCAGCGCCCCGGCGTCCACGTCAACGACGGCATCGGCGGCGGCACTATCCAGACTGGTCCCGACCGCTGGGCGGCCGAGAACACGCCCAACGGCATCTTCCTCGCCGCTGGCCCGGACTTCGAGAGCGAGGGCGAACTCGACCAGATCAGCATCACCGACATGGCTCCAACGATTCTGGCCGCCAACGGTACCGCGCCCGCCACGGACATGGTCGGCGACGTGCTTCCCATCGTCGCCGGGGACGTCCCCGAGGACCGACGGGACCCCATCGACATCGGCGACGGCGTGGGCGGGCAGAACTCAGAGGAGGTCACCGAGCGCCTCCAGCAGCTGGGCTACATGGAATAAACTGCGGCGGGCGACGCTGTTTTCGGGGCTCACTCGCTACGGAGGTGTATGGACGCCCACCTCCGGGCCGGCATCGCCGTCTACAACGCGGGCCGGTACCACGCCGCCCACGACGCGTGGGAGGACTACTGGCTGGACCTCGATCCCGGCGACGACGAGCGGTTCCTCCACGGCCTCATCCAGTTCACCGCCGTCGTCCACCACGCCGGCAACGAGAACTGGTCGGGCGCGCGGGGGCTGGCCGAGAGCGCGGGCGAATATCTCGCCGACCTGCCGCCGGAGTATCGCGGCGTCGACCTCGATTCGGTCCGCTCGTTTCTCGACCGCGTAGCGGCCGACCCCGAAGCGGTGGACTGGGACGACCCGCCGCGGCTGACCCACGACGGCGAGACCATCGGCTACGACGACCTCGACTTCGACGCCACGGCCGTCGCCGCCGACGTGCTGGCGGAGGCCGACGGCTACGACGAGGACGCCATCGCAGGCGCTATCGACTACGCCCGCGACGAACTCGACGAGCGCGGCGAGGGCCGGTTCGTCGGCCTGCTGTTCGCGTTCGTCCGTGACGAGGAGCACCGCGCCGTGGTGTATCACCGCCTGCGCGATCACGTCCAGCGCGAACGGCAGAAAGACGACGACGTTTCGGGGTTGTTCGGCTAAGTAATTCTCGCACCGTCTGAGACACCAAAGTTACCGAAATGGTTCTCCGCGCTTCCGTTCATACCACCAGTGGAGTGCAAAGAATAGGAAAGTCAGGACAAAGAACACACCTACTATCGAACTAATATCGCCGATTCCTACTACACCCTCTGATATTATACTGTATACTAACCCACCGACCATTCCCCCGATAATCGTTTCTCCCGCTTTTGTCCCAGTATACAGTATATCGACCATATCTCTGTAATAGTCGAATAACTGTTCAAGCGTCCGGTTCCACGACTCTATCCTCGCCGTCGAAGTGTGCGGAGTTGTCCTGCGGGTCGTAGCCCAGCACGTCTTTCGCCCGCTGGATGGAGTAGTACTTCCGGTCGTTGTCGGAGATGCCGTAGACGATCTCGAAGTCGTAGTCGGCGTCGAGCGCGCAGGCGTGGATGTTGGCGCAGTCGCGGTAGGAGAGCCACATCGCCTGCCCGCGTTCGTAGTCGATGGGCGGGTGGCCGCGCGTGAGGTTGCCGATGCGGATGTTACAAACGTCGATGCCGTACTCGTCGTGGTAGTACCGGCCGAGCACCTCGCCGGTGGCCTTCGAGACGCCGTAGAGGTTACCGGGGCGGGGGAGCTCGGTGCCGTCGAGCAGGAAGTCGTCGTCGGAGCGGTACATCTCGGGGGTGCGGCGGTCGGTCTCGAACGCGCCGACGGCGTGGTTCGAGGAGGCGTAGACGAACTTCTCGACGCCCGCCTCGACGGCGGCCTCGTACATCTTCTTCGTGCCGTCGATGTTGTTCGAGAGGACGGAGTCCCACGGGGCCTCCGGGCGCGGATCGCCGGCGAGGTGGATGACGGCACCGACGCCTTCGACCGCGGCTTCGACGTCTTCGGCGGTGATGACGTCGCCGACGAGGTACTCGTGGTCGGGCTCCTCGGCGGGGGGGCTGTGGAACATGAGTTTCCACTCGTAGGCGTCCCCGATGCCCTCGAGGATGGCCTGCCCGACCGCGCCGCCAGCACCTGTGAGTAGAACCGGCTCGTCCATTCGTATGCGGGGGATAGAGAGCGCACAATAGGTAGCTTGCGGTTCCGTTATGACCGCGCAGTTCGACGGGCGAGT
This sequence comes from Haloarcula limicola, assembly GCF_010119205.1. Taxonomy (NCBI): domain Archaea; kingdom Methanobacteriati; phylum Methanobacteriota; class Halobacteria; order Halobacteriales; family Haloarculaceae; genus Haloarcula; species Haloarcula limicola. The sequence continues at coordinate 1,603,604 of NZ_WRXM01000001.1, read as the reverse complement.
ATGGAACCGACAGCCGCGCAGGTCGCGTGCTTCGAAGCGGGCATCAAGTTCGGGTCGCTGTACCACCAGTTCGCGGGGACGCCGGTCAGCCCCGACAGCGCCGACTCGCTGACGGCGGCGATGGAGGAGGCAATCGAGAACCAGCCCTACTGCGAGGCGGTCACGGTCGCAGTCCGCGAGGACGAACTTCGAGAGGCCATCGAGTCGGCCGGAGCCGACTACACCGAACTCACGGGCCGCTTTCTCGACGTGACGATGACCGTCGACTACGAGGGGGTCGTCGTCGAGACGAGCATGGCGATGGAGGACGGCTATCCGCTGATGCAGGTCGAGACGGTCCGAGAGTGAGGCGACGCGCCGGCTGATTCGTCGGACGGCGTCGAAAATCTTACCCCGTGGCCCGGTGCAGGTCCGGTGATGGCCCTCCACGCAATCGACGATATCGGCGACGCGATCGACGCGACGCAGTCCTTCCTCTTCCCCGTTGAGCGGGGGACGTGGCTCCGACTGGCGTTCGTGGTATTCTTCATCGGTGGCGGCGGCGGACTGGGCGCCTTCCGCATCCTGAACCTGCTCACCAACTTCGCCGGCGAGTCCGGACCGACCGGGCCGACCGATCCGACCGGACCGATGGGGTCGGGCAGCGAGTTCGCGGTGACCCGGACGCTCGGCGCGCTCCCCGAGCTCGGCGGCGGGCTCGCGGCACAGGTGTCGGGACCCGGCTCCGAGATGCCCGGCTCCGCCGAGGCGCTCGTCGCGGGGTTCGGCTTAGTCCTCGTCGCCGCGTTCGTCTTCCTGGTGTTCGTGCGGTTGGTACAGGGGCTGGTGAGCAACTTCGCGGAGTTCGTCTTCGTGCAATCGCTCGTCTCCCGGGAGGTACACGTCCGGCGGTACTTCGGCGACCACCTCGGCGACGGGCTGCAACTGCTGGCGTTTCGCGTCGCCTTCGATATCGTCACGGCGATCGTCAGTATCGTCGTTCTCGGCGCGTTCTTCCTCCTCGCGCTCGGCGGGCAGACGAGCGACCTCGGCGGGAGCGTCGTCGCCGCCCTCTCGCTGCCGATCGTCGCCCTCGTCGCCGTCGGACTGCTCGTCGTCGGCACCGTTACCGGGTTCACGAACGTCTTCGTCGTCCCGCTGATGGTCTCGGGGGACGACAGCATCCTCGACGGGTGGCAGCGTCTCCTCGGTTCTATTCGCGACCGGCCCAAGCAGTACCTCGCGTACCTGCTCCTCTCGGTGGTCCTCGGCATCGGCGTCGGCATCGTCGGCGCGGTCCTCGGCGCGGTCGCCTTCGTCGCGCTGGGGATCCCGTTCTTCGTCGTCGGCTTGGTCGTCTGGTTCGCGCTCGGACAGGGCCTCGCCGCCGGCATCCTCGCCGGGGTCGTCGGGGTCCTGTTCCTGCTGTTGCTGTTCGTCGTCGGTCTCCTGATCAACGTCCCGCTGGTGGCGTTCCTCCGCTACTACGCCATGTTGGTGCTCGGCGACATCGACGAGACGCTGGACCCCATCCCGGCGGTCCGCGAAGACATCCGAAGCTAAGGGCGCGGCTTCGCGCTATCGAAATCCGCGATGACAGCGCTGGTTGGCGTGTGATCAGCGGCGATCGACTGCCCCATCGCAGTCACAGCCGCTACAACAACCGAGAACGGCGGACGGCGAGGCGGGGTTACGCGGCGGGTTCGACGGAATCCTCGCCGCATCGAGGACAGTACTCGTAGTTCTCGTCGAGCGATTCTTCGCAGTCGAGACAGACGTACTCCGCCCGCTTGTTATCGGTGAACGCCCGTTTCGTCTTCTCGACCGTCCGGCCGACGTCGCTGAAGAGTCCCATCCGCAAAGCTAGCGGTGCGACGTGGATAAACGTTGGTTCGCGCTCGCTTCCCCGTCTCGGCCGTCGCGAGACGTGCGGTAGCGGGGAAGATCCCTGTAACACCTTCAGTTTCGGTTTCCGATTTTCCTGACCACTGCAGTCCGGCGATTACACTTTCACTTTCAGGCGGGCTTTTAACCCGTCACCGCGCCAACGGGTCGGTATGAGTCAGACGAGTCTGGACGACGACGAACTGTTCGCCGACGCGGCCGACGAGATGCGTACGGACGTCGAGGCCTCGCTGGGGGAAGCGCGCGAGGCGCTCCCCGAGGGCGACGACGTGTGGGAACTCGACGCCGACAACACGCTCGGCGCGCTCAACGCGCTGAAGGACGCGCTCGACGTGGGCGACGCCGAGGACCACCTGCGGGACGCCAAGAAGTGGTACACGATGGGCGAACGCGCCGACGCCTTCGAGGACGCCGACGACCTCGCCGAGGCCATCGAGGAGATCGAAGACCTCATCGAGGACGTCGAGGGCGCGCGCGAGCAGGTCGGCGACCTCACGTCGACCGTCCCGCAGCTGCGGAGCACGCTCGAAGACTTCGGCGAGGAGGAAGCGGAAGAGGAGTCCGAGTCCGAATCCGACGCCGACACGGACGCGGACGGCGACGCGGAGGAGGCCGAGGCCTAGATCGCCCTCACCGCTCGCGGGTCGCCACCCGGTCGAGCAGTTCGACGAGCGCAGCGCTCGCTTCGTCCAGCAGTCGCGCCCCCCGTTCTGGCCCGCCCTCGCGCGGGTCACCGACGGTCCCGTTCTCGCTGAACTCCGCGGCGTCGTCGGTCAGGTTCACGCCGCTGACCCACTCGTCCCAGCCGTCGGCAGCGCCGTCTGCGGCTTCGTCGGCCCGGTCCTCGCGGACGAGTTCGAGACGGCTGTGTCGGACAGGCTCGTCTCTAGTGGCCCGCCGTGGCCGTTGACGACGCGGTCCCAGCCGTGGTGGGCGAGACTGGCGACCGTCTCGCGGGCGTAATCGCGAAACGTGTCCCAGCGGCGCGTGCGGGCCGTGCTGTTCGGTGCTCCCGACTGGGAGGAGCGCGAAGTCGATCTCGACGCGCTCGGCGTCGGTCCACGTCGCCGGCTGCAAGCGTGTGCGGTGTGCGCGCGAGGGCACAGCGTAGCGGTCCGCGGCGCTCCGGCTCCGCAACGCGTAATCCTCAGTTCGAATATATAATGGTAAATAGCACTATGTACTGTCGCTCTTTGAGCATAAATTCGATTTAATACGCGCTGGGAAAAACAGGACGGCGTATGTCTAGCGACAACGGAATCTCGCGACGACGCTTCGTCAGTACCGCAGCAGGTGCAGCGACTGTCGCCATCGCCGGGTGTAGCGGCGGCTCCTCCCAGGAGGAGAGTACCGGAACCGAAGAGGGCGACGACGAAACGACCGGAACGGCGGCCGACGAGACGAGTACCGGAACCGTCGAGGGAACGGAGACCGTCGAATCCGAGACCGGGTCCGAGAACGAGACGGCCACCGTGAACGAAACCGGTACGGTAAACGAGACAGCCACCGGCAACGAGACGGCGACGGCCGACGCGACAACGACTGCGAACGAGACGGCCGAGTAACGGGCGCTTCTCCGTACGACGCTGCCGTTCGGCGTCGAATCGAACGCGCTTTCTCGAAGCGACGACTCAGACGATCGAGTCGGGTCGCGTGGCGAAGTAGTTGAAGACGGCTCCGAGTCCCATCCCGTAGACGACGTGGGCGACGAGGGTCAGCACGGCGTACAGCACCAGCGAGAGCCCGGTCTGGCCGGTGTAGAAGGCCAGGACGAACCCGGTCCACATCGCCGCGCCGAAGAAGGCCCCGGAGACGGGGTCGGTTCGGCCGGGCAGGTACTCCTTGAGCGCCGCGAAGAGGAGCGGCCAGGGGAACATCCCGCCGCCGAGGAAGATGAAGAAGCCGAAGAGCACCTCGGGGACGTAGCCCGTCAGTCCGACCAGTTCGGTGAGGATGGCGAAGTCGGCGAGGTCGAACGCGCCGAGCGACTGCGCGATAAGAAAGACCACCGTCATCATCGCGGTGCCGACCAGGCCGCCGGCCGCGCCGACGACGCCGTCGGCGAGGATGCCCCGCAGGTTGTCGAACTCCTCGCTGTCGCTCACGGACTCGCCGTTCATGGGGTCTTCGACCCCGGATGACGTGTCTGCCATGCCGTGTTGTAACATACCAATGAACAAAAAGGTTCGCGCGCACCGCTCGGTCTCGGGCCAGATATGTAAGCATACTGTCCACAATACCTAATAGACGCTACAAAAAATCATGAAGGAACGATGAGTTACACGATACCACACAACGTGGTCGGGATCCCGCTCCACGGGGGGAGCGTCAGGGCACCGGCCGACGTCTTCAACAGCATCTTCGAGGTGTTCCTGCTGTTGGGGACTGCGGTGGGAATCCTCGTCGTGTCCTACACGCTGTATCACGCCATCAAGTACCGCGAGACGGCGGGCGAGGACCCTTACGAGGGCAAAGTCGAGCGACCGCAGATGGGGGAACTGCCGACGGGCGGGTCCGGCGGGCGAAAGGTGTTCTACTCGTTCGGTATCAGCGCGATCATCGTCGTCTCGCTCATCGCGTGGACGTACACCACGCTCCTCTACATCGAGAACGGTCCGTCGGGGCCGCAGGTAGACGCGCTGGAGATTGACGTCGAGGGTTTCCGGTTCGGCTGGGAGTTCACCTACCCGAACGGGTACCGGACGAACACGCTTCGCGTGCCACAGGACCGGGTGGTCAGATTAGACGTGACGTCGTCGGACGTGTTCCACAACTTCGGGATCCCCGAGTTGCGGGTGAAGACCGACGCCGTCCCCGGCCAGACCACGCAGGCGTGGTTCACGGCCAATCAGACGGGCAACTACACCGCCAAGTGTTACGAGCTGTGCGGGAGCGGCCACTCGCTGATGACCGCCCCGGTGCAGGTCGTCTCCGACGAGGAGTACGACGCGTGGTACGCGAACACGTCGAACCAGACCGCGAACGGAGCGGAGAGCGAAAACGGAACGCAGGCGGAGAGCGGAACGCAGACCGAGAACGGAACCGCAACTCCAACTAGCGGAACCGCCACGCAGACGGCGGCCCGCATCAGTAGCCCGGCGGCCTTCGGGGGTGTCCCGGCATGAGCGAGAGCCACGAGCACGGGCTGCCGCCGAAGTCCTCGATCAGTCGCTGGTTCCTCACGACGAACCACAAGGACATCGGCGTCCTCTATCTCGTCACCGCGCTGTTCTTCTTCGTCTTCGGCGGGACCTTAGCGCTCTTGTTCCGCCTCGAACTCATCACGCCCGCCGCCGATCTGCTCGGGCCGATGGGGTACAACCAGGCTGTCTCGACGCACGGCCTGCTGATGGTGTTCTGGTTCATCTCGCCGTTTGCCTTCGGCTTCGCCAACTACCTCGTCCCCCTGCAGATCGGGGCCGACGACCTGGCGTTCCCCCGTCTGAACGCGCTGTCGTACTGGCTCTACCTCTTCTCGGGCGTCCTGATGGGCGTCTCCTTCTTCCAGGGGATGACCTTCGCCGGCGGCTGGACGATGTACGCGCCGCTGAACACGCCCGCCTACATCCCCGGTGAGGGACTCGGGGCCACGTCGGTCGTGCTGGCGCTCATCATGTTCACCGCCGCCGTCACGCTCGGGTCGGTGAACTTCCTGACGACGATGTACCGGATGCGCGCCGAGAACCTGCGGATGCGCGATATCCCGATCTTCTCGCTCTCTATCAACCTCACCGTCTGGATGATGCTCTTCGCCTTCGCCGCGCTGCTGGCGGCGCTGATGATCCTCGCCTCCGACCACATCATCGGGACGAACTACTTCCAGTACTCCATCGACGGGACGACGATGGCGACCGACGCCGACAACCCCGGGGCGTCGCTGCTGTGGGCGCACCTGTTCTGGTTCTTCGGCCATCCGGAGGTCTACATCGTCTTCTTCCCGGCGCTGGGCGTGATGGCCGAGTGCTTCCAGACCTTCACGGGGCGGCGACTGGTCGGCCGCAAGTGGTTCATCATCTCGATGGTGCTGGTGGCGCTCCAGAGCTTCGTCGTCTGGATGCACCACATGTTCCTCACGGGCATCAACCTCCCAATCAAGACGGTGTTCATGGCGACCACCATCGGCATCTCGCTGCCGTTCGACCTGATGGTGTTCTCGCTCATCTACACGATGGCGAAGGGACGAGTGAGATTCACGACGCCGTTCCTGTTCTCGCTTGGCGCGCTGCTACTGTTCATCATCGGCGGCATCACCGGCGTCTTCCTCGGCGCGATCGTACTCGACTACCAGTTCCGGGGCACCTACTGGGTGGTCGCGCACTTCCACTACGTGATGGTCGCGGGCGCAACGGCGCTGTTCGGCGGGCTCTACTACTGGTACCCGAAGATCACCGGGAAGATGTACGACGAGACGCTCGGGAAGCTCCACTTCGCCGTCTACTTCGTCGGGTTCAACCTGCTCTACTTCCCGATGTTCATCGCGTGGGAGACGCCCCGGCGAGTGTTCCAGTACCCCCAAGAGCTCCAGATCTGGCACTCGATGGCCACCGTCGGCGGGTTCTTGCTGGGCGCGAGTTTCCTGATCATGTTCTACAACCTCTTCGCCTCGCTGTGGCGCGGCGAGGACGCCGGCGACAGCCCGTGGGCCTATGCCACCTCCGCAGAGTGGGCGGTCTCCTCGCCGCCGCCGCTGGAGAACTTCCCCGGCGTCCCGAGTTACGCCGGCGGCTCGCTCTCCTTCCTCGACGACGAGGAGGTAGCCGAACGCACCCGGAAATCCGGGAGCGGCGTAGCTGCTGACGGCGGTGCTGCGACGGACGGCGGGACCGCCGCCGATGGGGGTGAGCCGTCCACCGGACGGCGAGCCTCGTCGGGCTATCGGCCCGGCGGCGGAACCGCTTCGGTGACGCCCGTGACGGCGACCGGAACGCCGGCGGCGACCGCCCACGAGACGAGCGGCGAGGAACACGCGAGCCACGCCAGTCTCTGGCCGTTCCTGGTGAGCTTGGGCGGATTCATCGCGTTCTTCGGTCTCTCGGGCGTGCGGACCGGCAGCGTCGTCTACGTCACGCTGGCCGCGCTCGGCGGTCTGGCGACGTTCGGGGCGCTGTTCGGGATGGCCCGCGAGCCGTTCCACGCCCCGGAGATGCCCATCGCCGAGCGCTGGCCCTTCGCTAAGGTGGAGAAGCCGAAGCTCGGGATGTGGACGTTCCTCGCGAGCGACATCGTCCTCTTCGGGGCGTTCATCGGGTCGTACGCCTTCGTCCGGGTCGCTTACGGCTGGACCGCGTGGCACCACGACCTCATCCCCGCCGAGCACGTCACGATGCCGGGACTGATCAACACCTACCTCCTGCTCACGTCGAGCTTCCTCGTCGTGCTGGCGATGGTCGCCGCGGAGCGCGAGAGCAAGAAGGGAACGACCGCCGCGCTCGCGGGCACGTTCGCCCTCGGCGTCGGCTTCCTGATAAACAAGGGCCTGGAGTGGCAGCACCTCTTTCACATCCACACGGAGCTGTTCCCCAACGGCTGGAACCTCTCGACGAACATCGCGTCCTCGACGTTCTACCTCACCACGGGCTTACACGGGGCACACGTCACCGTCGGTCTCGTCATCTGTGCGTACATGACCGTTCGCGCGTGGAACGGGGCCTATCAGGGCGACGACAGGGCCATCGAGTACTTCGGGCTGTACTGGCACTTCGTGGACATCGTCTGGCTGTTCCTGTTTCCGCTGTTCTACATACTCTGAGGTGAACGAAAATGAACTGGAAAGGATACACCGTCATATACGTCGTGTTGTTCGCGTTCGCGACTGCACAGGCCGTCGTGGAGTTCGCGGGTCTCGTCGAGAGCGCGTACTGGCTGGCCTTCGGGGTCATCATGGTGCTGTCGGTCGTCAAGGCCGTCGGCGTCGCCGCCTACTACCAGCACCTGCGCTGGGAACCCCGGTCGGTGACGTACCTCGTCTTAGGCGGCACCGTCGCGGCGATGGCGCTGACCTTCGCCGCCGCGTACTCGATCCTCTGAGTCGGAGCCGCCGCTCTCGTTCTCCGGACCGAACAGAGAACCGCACAGCGCGGCGCTCAGCCGACCAGCTGTAGGGTCACGGCGAGCAGAAAGAGCGCGCCCGCCACCGTCGCGGACTCGGCGACGGCCAGCGACCGGGGGTGGCCTCGCCGCGTCGCCGAGAGGTAGACCCCGAAGAGGAGGTAGCCGACCAAGAGGAGTCCGCCGCCGAGCGCGACGGCGATTCCCGCGGCGGCTCGCATCTCCGTCGGGCCGCCGATGTACAACGCGACGCCGCCGACGGCGCCGACCACCAGCAGCGCGAAGGCCACCGTCAGCGCGATCGGGTCGCCCGATAACCGAGTGAATCGCGCGTTCAAGTCGTCGCCGGGCGGCAACGCGACGCGCTCGGTGCTCGGCGAGTAGTGGTACCAGCCGCGGCTCCGCCCGATCCACCCCAGAACCGCGAGCACGAACACCCCCATCAGAGCCGTGCTCACGAGGTATGCCGTCGACATGGTACGTCAATACATGGCACTCGAACATAATTGTTTGTGCCGGGCCGCCGAACGAGGGACCCGTCCATCAGGCCTCGGCGACGCGCTTCCACGCCGCCTTCTCCTCGTCGAGCGCTCGCTGGACGCCCTCCTCGAACGGCGTCAGGTCCACGTCGACCAGCTCCTCGATGCGGTGGTCGTCGACGACCACGCGGTTGCGCAGGCCGTCGACGAGCGGTTTGGCGACGCTGGTGGGGACGTCCGTGACGAGCCCGAGCCACCGCGCCGAGAGGCTCGGCGAGAGCACGGGGACGGGGACGATGAGCGGTTCCCGGCCGCGCACGTGCCGGGCCGTCGTCAGCAGGATCTCCTGATACGTGAGGACGTCGGGACCGCCGATCTCGTAGGTGCCGCCGGCCGTCTCCGGCGCGTCGAGGACGCCGACGAGGTAGTCCACCACGTCGTCGATATAGATGGGTTGACAGTCGGTGCGGACCCACTCCGGCGTCACCATCACCGGCAGCCTGCCCGCCAGCTGTCGGATGATCCGGAAGCTCGCGGAGCCGTCGCCGATGACGATGGCCGCCCGTAGCGCCGTCAGCTGCGCGTCGCCGCTACCGAGGATGTGTTCGACTTCGCGGCGGGACTTGAGGTGGTCCGACAGCGTCTCGTCGTCGTCGCCGCCCAGCCCGCCGAGGTAGACCAGCCGCTCGATGCCGGCCTCGTCGGCGGCCTTGAGGAAGTTTCTCGCCGCGTTCCGGTCCCGCTCCCGGAAGTCCTCGCCCGCCTCCATCGAGTGGATGAGGTAGTACGCGGCGTCGACCGACGGCAGCGTCAGGTCCGAATCGAGGACGTCGCCCTCGACGACTTCGACGCCGTCGGGCGCGTCGTAGCTATCCGGGTCGCGGGTCAGCGCGACCACCTCGTGGCCCCGCTCTACCAGGGCCGGGACGAGGTTGCTGCCGACGAAACCGGTCGCGCCGGTCACGAGAACTCGCATGTTTCGACTTGCAGCGCGAGGCGTTTAACTGTCGGCCCGGCATCTGAGGGTCGAACCCGAGAAGTCGTCGTGTCACGGCCTCGTCGAAATCCTCAGCAGTCGAGAGAGACCGCTGGCGAATACAGAAGACGGAGGCAGCAAACGGGAACCCCACCGCGGAGACGACACCACCGACATCGGCCCGTTTGCTCGCTCACTCAGTCGGGGGCCGGTAGCCGAGCAGGTCCCCGAGCCTCGCGAGTATCTCGAATACCCAATGTGGCGGGTGAACGACACGCTGTTCGTCTTCGTGTTCGACGACCAGCATGGCGAGCAAGATGGACGACTCGATGTCGTCCGGCGGCATCGGCACCCCGCGTTCCGTTTTCAACCTCTGGAACCCCCGAAAGAACTCCTCGAACTGCATCGCGGGTCGGTGAACGTTGATCACCTCGGCAGGCCCCGTGTTCTCGAACGCGTGTTCCGTATCCGGTGGGACGACGACTTCCTCGCCGGCTTCGACCGTCGACCACTCCCCATCGACCTGTATCTCCAGTTCGCCAGCGATGATCTGATAGCTCTCCTCGGCGGTCGGATGGAGATGTGGCGGTAACCTCCCTCGTTCGTCCAACTCTATTCGGGTCTTGAACCGTTTTCCACCGGTCTCGTCCGCTGTTTCGATGATCTCCCATCTGCCCGGAAATCCCTCGTGATCGAGGATTCGACTCGGATCGGCGTCCGCCTCTGTGAGTGTCATATATGAGCATACAGCAATACCGAGCATAAGCGTTCGGGCAGGTGAGCTATCAGCCACCCGAATATCGGCGCGTCGCGCCGATTTATCAGTCCACCGAGCCTCCACGATGGCCCGGACAGCTATAGTCTGCCGGTTGGTACTATTCAACATGACCGTGTTAGCCGTGCCGTCCGGAGTGAATCCGGAGGATTCCGCGTACGTCGAAAATCCGGTCACCGGGGAACAGTTCCGGTTTCACTCCCGGCCCGACGAGCCGGCGACCGACCCGTTGGAGTTCGACGTCTGGGCGTCCCCCGAGATGTCGCCGCTCGCCGAGCACGTCCACCCGAAGCAAGACGAGACGTTCACCGTGAGCTCGGGCACCGTCGAAGTGATCCGAGAGGGTGTCAAATCGAGATACCGCGAGGGCGAGGCGGTTACGATCGAGGCCGCCACCCCACATACGTGGACGAACGCGGGCGACACTCGACTCCACCTGCGGGTCCGTATCCAGCCGGGACTGCAGACCGAGGCCTTCCTCCGTGACTTAGCCACCCTCGCTCAGCGGGGCGAGGTCAAGACCGATGGCGCGCCGCCCCTGCTTCGGGTCGCAGCTCTCTACGACGCCTACGGATACGACTTACTCCACCTAGCGAGCCCACCGCTTCGGGTCCAGAAGGTACTGTTCGGAGCGCTGGCCCCGGTAGCGAGCGGACTCGGTTACCGCGCTAACCCGGTCGAGGACGCGGACACAGTTCGACGGTAGGCGATGCGATTACGGGCGGTGAGACGGGGGTGATCGGTCACACCTGCCTCCGGACTGGCTGCTGAGTCAATCGTCCGCGTCGGTCTGCGCCCGGCGCTGAATCGCCTGCTCGACGAAGTCCTCGGGCAGTTCGTCGATCTCGCCGGCCTGCACCGCCCAGAGGTTCGCGTAGAGACCGTCCGCCGCGAGGAGTTCCTCGTGGGTGCCGCGCTCGACGATGCGGCCGTCGTCGAGGACGAGGATGGTATCGGCGTCCTTGATCGTCGAGAGGCGGTGGGCGATGGCGAAGGTGGTCCTATCGGCGCTCAACTCGTCGAGCGAGCGCTGGATGAGCATCTCCGTCTCCGTGTCGACGTCGCTGGTCGCCTCGTCGAGCACCAACAGTTCCGGCTCTTTCAGCATCGCGCGGGCGATGGCGATGCGCTGGCGCTGGCCGCCCGAGAGCTTGACGCCGCGTTCGCCGACCATCGTGTCGTAGCCGTCGGGGAGGTTCTGAATGAACTGGTGCGCCTCGGCGGCCTTCGCGGCCTCGCGCACCTCGTCGTCGCTCGCGTCGAACGTCCCGTAGGTGATGTTCTCGCGGACGGTCCCGTAGAAGAGGAACGTCTCCTGGCTGACGTAGCCGATGGCCCGCCGGATAGAGGGTATCTGGACGTCGCGGAGGTCCTGTCCGTCGATACGCACCGCGCCCTCGTCCACGTCGTACATCCGCAGGAGCAGTTTCATCACCGTGGACTTGCCCGCGCCCGTCGGGCCGACCAGCGCGACGGTGTCGCCGCCGTCGACCTCGAAGGAGACGTCTTCGAGAATCGGGTCCTCGTCGCCATCGTATCGAAAGCTCACGTCGTCGTACTCGACGGCTCCCTCGGTGACCGACAGCGGCGGCGCGTCGTCGGCCTCTTCGAGGCGACCGGGCGTGTCCATCAGACCGAACACCCGCTCCGCGGAGGCGTAGGCCCGCTGATACATATTGATTATCTGTCCGAACTGCGCCATCGGCCAGACGAACCGCTGGGTGTAGATGATGAACGCGACGAACTCGCCGGGCGAGAGCGACAGCGAGAGCGGCCCCGGGGGCTGCCCGATGACCATCAGGCCGCCGACGGCGAACGTGAGGACGAAGCCCAGGCCGGCGACGAGGCGGAGACCGGGGAAGAAGGTGATGCGCGTCTCGATGGCGTCCCAGTTCGCGTCGAGGTAGTCCTGCGAACTGTCCTCGACGCGGTCGGACTCGAACTCCTCGGTGTTGGCGGTCTTGATGATCTGGATGCCGCTCAGGTTGTTCTCCAGCCGGGAGTTGAGTTTCCCGACCGACGCGCGCACGTCGGCGTACTTGGGCTGAATCGTCTCGATGAACCGCTTGGTGAACACTGCGATGATGGGCACCGGCAACAGCGCGACCAGCGCCAGCTGCCAGTTCATGTAGAAGAGGTACGCCGCGATGCCGAGCACCATGATGACCAACCGCGAGGTGGAGTTCAGCCCGTCGTTCAGGAACTTCTCCAGCCGATTGACGTCGTTCGAGAGGACCGACATCATCTCGCCGGTCTGCTTGTCGGCGAAGAAGTCCATGTTCAGCCGCTGCATCGTCTCGTAGGTGTCGGTCCTGACCGTGTGCTGGACGTGCTGGGCGAACTTGTTCCACCCCCAGTTCCGGCTCCAGTGGAAGATCGCCCCGCCGGCGAAGGAGGCGGCGATGAGCCCCGCCGTCAGCCACAACTGCCCGACGGTCGTGCCCGGAATCCACGCGTCGGGGACCAGCGGGAGGCCGTAGCTCGTCCGCCCCTGGATGACCGAGTCGATGGCCAGCGCCAGCAACACCGGCGGCAGGAGGTCCAGCATTCGGGCGAAAATCGAACTGACAAGGCCCACGACGAACGCCCCGCGCTGGCCGCGACCGTAGGCCGTGAACAACCGCCACATCGGCCGGTCGACGCGCTCGCGGGCGTCCTCGAAGACGTCGTCGTCCGACGCCGCATCGAAATCCATCAGCCGGTCTAGCGGCCCGAGCCGCAAAAGCGCGTTGGGCTACGCGACGCTCTCGGGGAGTTCGACGCGATCGCCGACGCTGACGCCGGTCCGGTTGGCCCACCCGCGGTTCACTTCGAGGACGTACTTCCCTCGCCCCTCGTATCGCTTTAGTTCGGAGTTGCTCGTCCCCTCCGGCGGCAGCGGCGCGTGGTGGATGGTCGTGATGGTCCCGTTCGAGTCGACGAAGATGATGTCCAGCGGGAAGTCCATATCCCGCATGACGTAGCCGTAGGTCCCCTCCTCCTCGTGGACGAACAGCATCCCCTCGTTCGGTCCCAGCGACGTCGTATTGCTGAGCCCCGTATAGCGTTGGGCGGTAGTGTTCGAGATGCGGACTTCGACGGTTGCTAACCGCTCGCCGCCGTCGCCGTGGGCCGCGACAGTCGTCGCTCGCTCCGTCGATGTCGCGGTCGGCGTCGGGGCCGCGGTGGCGTCGGGCGTCTCGTCGTAGACCGTCACGTTCCCCTCCTCGTGATCGCCGACGCCGACGAGGTCGACCCACAGGCCGGTCTGGAGGGCGACCACGGCGAACGCGAGCACGCCGACCAGTCCGAAGACGACGGCCAGCGGACGACGATTCATACCGTTACTGAGGGCCAGAGCGCGGGTAAGCGTTCCGACCCCAGAAAGAAAGGGTTATTCCCGACGGTGGAAAACGTGAGAGTGCGGGTCCGTGGTCTAGTTGGTTATGACGTGGCCTTTACAAGGCCGAGGTCGGTGGTTCGAATCCGCCCGGACCCACTGAGTTCTCGCGGCGCTCACTTTCGAGCGCCGCGTGTACGAAGCGGCCGGCGGATTCTAATCAGGGAACGAAGCGTAGCGGAGTGACCGTGGTTCGAATCCGCCCGGACCCACTTCTGACGGCGACTGCGACGAGCGAAGCGAGGAGCCAGTGCCGTCTGTGGGGGTGACTAGGAGTCGCACCCTGCGAGACGAACGAATGTGAGTCTCGCTCCGCTGCTCTTACCGAACTGACACCTGTCGAAAGTCATTTATCGGGGTCTGTGCTACCGCAGACCATGATAAACGGTTCGACGTGTCCCAAATGCGGGGGGCGCGTCTCGACGGTGAACGGGGCAGAGTACGTCTGTGACGACTGCGGAGCGGAGTTCGACAGCGCGGACCTCTTCCTGCCGTAGCGGCGTGGGTGACCGACACACGATTCGCTGGATGGCGAGCGGACTTTCGAAATCCTTTTTTCTACCCTCGTCCTCGCTTCGAGTGCGCGCCGCCTTAGCTCAGACTGGGAGAGCACTCGACTGAAGATCGAGCTGTCCCCGGTTCAAATCCGGGAGGCGGCATACTTTTGCGGCGAACAACTTCGTGAGCCGCAAATATGCGACCCGACCGGATTTGAACGAGACGAGTCATAGCCCGGAATGGCGAGCGGAGCGAGCCACATGCCCGGATTGTCTCGGCAAGGTTCACAATCCGGGAGGCGGCATTCGGATTCTACGCGATTTCCATTCGAGCGGCTTTTGCGCTTGACTGACGATCGAACTGTCTCCGGTCCCGCGAGCGCAGCGAGTCTTTCGGACGTTCACAATCTGAGAGGTGCATTTTCGCTGTGAGCGATACTGTGAGCAGCAGGTGCTCTCCGAGCGAGTTTGAACTAGGCCAGCAAGGCACAGCGAAGCGAGCATTTCTGGGCGGCGTTCACGGTTCGGGAATCGACAGCGATTCGCGCCGCTCGCGGATTCGCTCGCGGTGCAAGAACCATGGACTCGCCGGGATTGAGCAAACGCTTCGCGTTTGCGATGTTCGGCGAGTCCACGACTAAGCGAACGTAATGAGCGAAGGAATGGACTCGCCGGGATTTGAACCCGGGGCCTCTTCCTTGCGAAGGAAGCGATCTGCCACTGATCTACGAGCCCGCATCTCCCTCTCGAACGCGGGGTGGTAAAAACCCTGCGCGTGAGGGCGAACTTCGATAGCGATTCACACGGTGTGTGGTGTGTATCCCGGCGTGCGATTCGGGAAGCGGTCGAGTGCCGACGAGAGTAGGCCGGATGGCCTGTTTTCGGAAGACGCCCGCTTTCGCGAAACCTGCGGTCTCGCTCAGTCCTCGAGGACGATCTCGATGGAGACGTCGTTGGGCACCTGGATGCGCATCAGCTGGCGCAGCGCCCGTTCGTCGGCGTCGATGTCGATGAGCCGCTTGTGGACTCGCATCTCCCAGTGTTCCCACGTCGCGGTCCCCTCACCGTCGGGGGACTTGCGGGTGGGAACCTCCAGCGTCTTCGTGGGGAGCGGGACGGGGCCGGAGAGTTCGACGCCCGTCTTCTCGGCGATCTCCCGCACGTCGGCGCAGATGTCGTCTAAGTCCTCGGGGCTCGTGCCCGCGAGCCGAACGCGTGCCTGCTGGGACATGTGTTATCGCTCGTTGACGCTGAGGACCTTCCCAGCGGCGATGGTCTGGCCCATGTCTCGGATCGCGAACGAACCGAGCTCCGGGATCTCGGAGGACGGCTCGATGCTGAGGGGCTTCTGGGGTCGGACCGTGACGACCGCGGCGTCCCCGTTCTGGATGAAGTCGGGGTTCTCCTCGGCGACTTCGCCGGAGGCCGGGTCGATTTTCTGGTCGAGCGATTCGACGGTACAGGCGACCTGTGCCGTGTGGGCGTGGAAGACCGGCGTGTACCCCTCGGTGATGACCGACGGGTGCTGCATCACGACGATCTGGGCCTGGAACGTCTCGGCGACCGACGGCGGGTCGTCGGCGGGACCACAGACGTCACCGCGGCGGATGTCGTCCTTGCCGACGCCACGGACGTTGAACCCGACGTTGTCACCGGGTTCCGCCTTCGGGACTTCCTCGTGGTGCATCTCGACGGTCTTGACCTCACCGGAGACGTCCGAGGGCTGGAAGCTCACGTTGTCGCCGGTGTTGAGGATACCCGTCTCGACGCGGCCGACCGGGACGGTACCGATACCGGAGATGGTGTAGACGTCCTGAATCGGCAGGCGGAGCGGCGCGTCCGTCGGCGGCTCCGGTGCCGGCAGGTCGTTGAGCGCTTCGAGGAGAATTTCGCCGTCGTACCAGTCCGTGTGGTCGGACTCCTCGGCGATGTTGTCGCCCTCGAAGGCGGAGACGGGGATGAACTTCGCGTTCTCCGTATCGAAGCGGACCTGGTTGAGGAGGTCCTTGACTTCCTCGACGACCTGCTTGTACTCGGACTCGCCGTAGTCGACGAGGTCCATCTTGTTGACGGCGACGATGAGTTCGCCGATGCCCAGGGTGCGGGCCAGGAAGACGTGTTCCTGGGTCTGCGGCTGGACGCCGTCGTCGGCGGCGACGACGAGCACGGCGTTGTCTGCCTGGCTCGCGCCGGTGATCATGTTCTTGACGAAGTCGCGGTGGCCAGGACAGTCGACGATGGTGAAGTCGTACTCGTCGGTGCTGAACTCCTGGTGGGCGATGTCGATGGTGACACCGCGCTCGCGCTCTTCGGCGAGGTTGTCCATGACGTAGGCGAACTCGAAGCCGCCCTTGCCCTTCTCCTCGGCCTCTTCCTTGTGCTGTTCGATGACGTGCTCCGGTACCGATCCTGTCTCGTAGAGGAGTCGGCCGACGAGCGTACTCTTCCCGTGGTCAACGTGGCCGATGATGGCCAGGTTCTGGTGTTGTTCGTCGCTCATTGTTGTTTCTCACGCGCAGGGGCGCTATATCGGAGTCTTTAGCCAGTGGTTCATAAAACGATTTCGAAAGCGCTCGCCGGGGAGAGTGGCGCTGTCTGTCGATTTGGGACGCGGTGTCACGCGACGGGGACGACCACGTCGGCGGAAACCGCCTACAGCTCCGGGAGGCGGCCGACGTCCGCGAGGACGGCACTCGCCGTCTCGGGACCGCCGGCACCGCGGCCGGAGATGTTGAGTCGCCCG
This sequence comes from Haloarcula limicola, assembly GCF_010119205.1. NCBI lineage: Archaea > Methanobacteriati > Methanobacteriota > Halobacteria > Halobacteriales > Haloarculaceae > Haloarcula > Haloarcula limicola. The sequence continues at coordinate 1,586,823 of NZ_WRXM01000001.1, read as the reverse complement.
GCGTGTTCGGTCTCCAGCTGGACGATGTTTCGCGTGCCCGTCGGCGCGAGCGGGGCGTTCTCCGGGACGAGTCGTGGGCCGACGCGGACCTCGCCGTCGGCGACCTCGGCGATGAGGCGGACGGTGCGGCCGTCTTCGGCGGCCAGTTCGAGCGCGCTTCCGGAGATGTCCTGGATGCCCTCGACGTCGGCGTCTTCGAGCGCGTACTCTCGGCCGTCGCCCGCGAGGACGTTGGCGACGATGACGCCCTTGAGCGCCGCGTCGGTGCCGTCCACGTCGAAGGTCGGGTCGGCCTCGGCGACGCCGAGGTCCTGGGCCTCCGCGAGGACGTGTTCGTAGCCGAGTCCCTCGGCGGCCATCCGCGAGAGGATGAAGTTCGCGGTGCCGTTGAGGACGCCGCGGACGGCGTTGATGTGTTCGGGGTCGAAGTCGGCGATGGTCGAGAGGACAGGCATCGCGCCGCCGACGGTGGCCTCGAAGAGGACGGTGCCGCCGCTCTCGCGTTCGAGCGCGCGTACGTCGGCGTACCGCTCGGCGACCGGGCCTTTGTTGGCTAACACGACGTGGCGGTCGCGTTCGAGCGCCGCCTCGACGTGGCCGAAGCCGGGCTGGGCGTCGCCGAGCGTCGTCGGCGTCGCCTCGACGAGGACGTCGTAATCGGCGGTCAGCGCCGCGTCTGCGTCGTCGTCGCCGACGATGCCGTCGGTCTGTTTGCGGTCGAGGACCGCCGCGACGTCGAGGCCGTCCGCGTCGACCGCGGCGCTCTGTGAGTCCGCGTAGGCGGTCACGGTGTGCCCGTAGTCGGCGGCCAGTTCGGCAACCGAGGAGCCGACCGCACCGGCACCGAGGACGGCCAGTCTCATAGGTCGCCTCCGGTCGCCAGCGGCTCGATGACCCGCAGTTCCTTCTCGTCGGCGACCCCGCGGACGGTCTCGAGGATGCTGTCGGCCGCGCCCTGTTCGGTCGCCAGTCGGATGCGGGCGCTGGAGGCGTCGTCGGTGCCTTCGGGGGCCGAGAGCGAGAGGTCGGTCACCGTGGCGTTCGTCGCCGCCTGGATGCGCGAGAGCGTATCCGAGAGGTCGGTATCGATGAGATGCCCGGAGAGGATGACCGTCATCGTCTCGCTGTAGCGCTCGGCTCCGGCCTGGATGACGTTGATACCGGCGTCCCGTAGCGCGTCGACGATTCCATCGAAGCGCTCGGGCGTCGCCTCTAAGTCGACCTCAACGGGGATGTGCCCGCGGGGCGTGACGTTACCCCGCTCGTGGAAGATAGAGAGGAGGTTGCCGCCGCTGTCGGCGATGGGGCCGAGCGCTCGCAGCAGCTCGCCCGGTTCGTCGACCAGTTCCAGCCGAACTGTGTAGGATCGCACCTCGTCGGTCGAGTCGCTCATCGCCCGCTCACCTCCTGTGCAGTAGTGCCGCTCATTGTGGGAGACTCAGCAGGGGCACGTATAAGAAACCGTCCGTTTGGCGGGCGGCGTCAGGGCAAGTATCGGTCGTAGAGGTCGTCGATGAACGCGTTGAACTGCTCGCCTCGCGGCGTGCCCCACGGGTTGCGCGAGAAGTAGTATATCGCGGCGAAGAGCGTCGCCAGCCAGAGCGCTATCGCCGGTGGGACCACGAGTCCCCAGAGGAAAACGGACGTCCCCGCGATGAGTCCCGCGACGAGGAGATCCACGAGTTGGTGAAGTCGATTCGCCATACCGCCGGTTAGCCGTGAACCGCCCTAAGCGTGTGGGACTGCGGCTGGCGACGTCTCCCGAACCCGCTCTCGAAGACGCCCGCACTGGGCGACCGAATCGATAGGCTGCGAGAGTAGAACAGAAATGCCAAGAAGCATACCGCTCGCCAGCGGCGAGCGGTTTCACTGGTCGTGAACGGAGTGAACGACCAGCCTTTTTCGCCCACGTTTTTCGAGGCGTGGTGGCCGCAGGCCACCCAACGAAGAAAAAGGTGGTTTAGAAGTAGTCGATCGCGGCGGGCAGTTCCGTCTTCATGCCCTTGCGCTCTCGGATCTCGGTGATCTTCTCGGGCTGGAGGTTGTCGGCCATGACCTGGAAGCCGGCGTTCTCGGTGTTCCAGGAGGCGCGGCCCTCGGTGGCCGAGCGGATGTCGGAGGAGAACCCGATCATCTCGTCGACGGGCGCGACGCCCTCGACGACCATCAGGTCGCCCTCTTGGTACATGTCGTCGACGCGGCCACGGCGACCCTGAATCTCGCCGGACGCCGCGCCCATGTGGTCGTTGGGCACGTCGATGCGGACCTGCTGGATCGGCTCCAGCAGTTTGATGTCCGCGTCGACGAGGGCGTTGTGGACGGCCTCACGGACGGCGGGGATGACCTGTGCGGGACCGCGGTGGATGGCGTCCTCGTGCAGTCGGGCGTCGTGCAGTCGCAGGAGCGAGCCCTGGACTGGCTCCGCGGCCAGCGGGCCGTCGTCGAGGGCCTCTTCGAGCCCCTCGATGACGAGTTCCATCGTCTCGTTGAGGTGCTGGATACCCTTCGTCTCGTCGAGCAGGATGTTGGTCCCGTGGATGTGCTCGATGTTCTGGGAGTCGTCCTTGTCCATGCCGGCCTCTTGCAGCGCCTCGCGGCGCTCCAGTTCGGGCATGTCCATCGACGCCTCGCCGAGCTTGATGGTCTCGACGATGTCGTCGCTGAGCGGTTCGACGGTGATGTAGAACCGGTTGTGGTTGTTCGGCGAGCGCCCCTCGACCTCGCGGGAGTTGGACTGCGGGGCCTCGCGGTAGACGACGATCGGCTCCCCGGTGTTGATCGGGATGCCCTGGTTGCGCTCGATACGCTGGCCGATGACTTCGAGGTGGAGTTCGCCCTGCCCGGAGATGAGGTGCTCGCCGGTGTCCTCGTTGATCTCGATCTGGATGGTCGGGTCCTCCTTCGCGACCTGCTGGAGCGTCTGGATGAGCTTCGGCAGGTCGTCCATGTTCTGGGCCTCGACGGATTTCGTGATGACCGGCTCCGAGATGTGCTCGATGGACTCGAAGGGCGTCATCTCGACGCTGGAGACGGTCGATCCGGCGATGGCGTCTTTGAGACCGGTGACGGCGGCGATGTTGCCGGCGGGGACGCGCTCGACTTCCTCGCGCTCGCCGCCCATGTAGATGCCGACGCTCTGGATGCGGTTCTTGCCGGCGGTGCCGGAGACGTACAGCTCCTGGCCCTTCTCCAGCGTCCCGGAGAAGACGCGCCCGGCGGCGATCTCGCCGGCGTGGGGGTCGACGCCGATGTCGGTGACCATCAGGACGATCTCGCCGTCCTCGTCGACCAGTCGCATCCCCTCTGCGAGTTCGGACTCCGCGTCGCCGCGCCAGATGCGCGGGATACGACGGGGCTGGGCGTCGATGGGGTTCGGGAAGTGCTCACAGACCATGTCCAGCACGACGTCCGAGAGCGGCGTGCGCTCGTGGAGTTCCTGGCGCTTGTCGGCGCGCTCCAGTTCCATGATCTCGCCGAAGTCCATCCCGGTGCGCTGCATCGAGGGCATCGAGACTCCCCACTTGTAGAGCGCGGAGCCGAAGCCGACGGTGCCTTCCTCGACGGAGACCGTCCAGTCCTCGATGTCGTCCATCTCCTCGGTCATCCCGCGGATGAGGTCGTTGACGTCGCGGATGACGTCGAGCAGCCGGGACTGCATCTCCTCGGGACCCTCCTGCAGTTCCGAGATGAGACGGTCGACCTTGTTGATGAACAGCGTGGGCTTGACGCCCTCGCGCAGGGCCTGCCGGAGGACCGTCTCGGTCTGGGGCATGGCGCCTTCGACGGCGTCGACGACCACGAGCGCGCCGTCGACGGCGCGCATCGCGCGGGTCACGTCGCCACCGAAGTCGACGTGGCCGGGGGTGTCGATGAGGTTGATGAGGTGGTTCTGGTCCTCGTACTCGTGAGTCATCGAGACGTTCGCGGCGTCGATGGTGATCCCGCGCTCCTGTTCGTCTTCCTCCGTGTCCATGGCCAGCTGTTGGCCGGCCGTGTCGTCGGAGATCATGCCCGCGCCGGCGAGCAGGTTGTCCGTCAGCGTCGTCTTGCCGTGGTCGACGTGAGCGGCGATGGCGATGTTCCGGATGTGCTCCGGGTCGTCCATCAGTGTCTCACATTCCTGAACGATTTTCTTACGTCGGCCCATTATACAGAAGCGTATCAACAGGAGGGTCAAAAGGATAGTGTTTCCATGTGAGCGTGCTATTCGCACGCGAAGAATCTGGTCCGAGCGACGCGGGCGGCGACTGACCCGATGGGGCAGTCTCGCGGTCCGGAAAATCCGGCGACGAGTGCGCGCTCCACAAGAGACATACCGCTTCGACGCCTGTGAACGTGACACATGGATGTCCACGTACGGGGCGGGCCGGCCGAACCGTTTCTCGGGGCCCGGAACCTCTTTTCGACCGAGTACGACCTCGAACGACCCGTGACGGTACGGATAGAACAGAGCCCGGACGAGCGCACTCGGGTGAGCCACGACGACCACGGCCACCGGCTGACCATTTCCCGACAGGCGGCGACCAGCGCGATGGCCCGCGAACTCGCGCTGCACGAGTTCGCCCACATGCACCACCACGAACGAGGTCACCCCTCGCACACGCAGTCGACGGAGGAGGCGATCTACCTCGCGCTGGCCGGCCGTTCCGTCGAGCGGCGGAAGCTCACGCACTGCTATCAGATAGCGAACCACATGAAAGACGTCTACGCCGACGACGTCTGGATGGCGATGGCACCGGGGGACAAACTCGTGGGCTTTCTGGAGGCGAGCCTCGCGGCGGCCGTCGCCGACCGCCCGGTCGAACAGCCGGGCTGGGAGCGGCTGACGCCGGCGTCTGACCCCGACATCACCGCGGTCAACGCCGCGTTCGCGCTGGCGCTGTGTGAGCGCCACGACCTCGTCGACGAGGGCCACCGGATGTACGACCTCGCGCACGCGGCTGCCCACGACGCCGCCGATGTGGACCTCGCGGAGTTCAAGCGTCACTTCGAGTCGCTGTCGCCCGACCCCGACGAGTCGGAGTTCCGGAAGGCGCTCGTCGACGTCACCAGAGCGTACGCCAGCGGCGACGGCGGGCAGGCCGCCGACTAGAGGAGCGCCGTCGCTGGCGACAGCGCGAGCGCGATTCCCACCGCGAGCACCGGATAGTCGCGTCGTTCGAAGGAGAGCGGCGGCAGCGTCGGGTTCCAGGCGAAACAGCGCGCCCGGAGCGCCGCGCTCAGGCGGTCGGAGCGCGCGAGCGTCCGGTCGAGCGAGCGGACGGCGAGCAAGCGGGCGCGGACCCACGCCGGGCGGCGCTGCCCGCCGCGGGCCAGCATCGCGTCCCGAACCTCCCGAACGTCGCCCAGCACGACCGGAAAGAGGCGGACGACCAGCGCCATCCCGACGCCGAGCAGCTGTCCGGGTTTGCCCGGAACGAGCCGCTGGACGGCCGCGCGCGTCTCCCTGACCGGCGTCGTCGTCAGGTAGGCGGCGCTCACGAAGAGGACCGGGACGACGCGGGCGACGAGTCGCGCGGAACGAAGCGCCGGTTCGACCCGAAACCACGGCGGACCCAGCGCGACGCCCGCGATCAGGGGCGCGAACGCCAGCACCGCGAGGACGATTCGGTACGAGCGACAGACCGCGAGCGGTGAGAGCCGCGCGGCCGCCAGCACGAGCAGCGAAAAGAGCGTCGCTCCGACGAGCCACGGCGCGGTCGAGTGGGCGACGACGGCGACGGCGAGCCCGAACTGCACAAGCAGTTTCGACCGCGGGTCGAGCCGGTGGACGACGGTGTCGCCGGGCCGATAGCTCAGCATCGCGGATCTCGAACGCCGAGAGCCGACACTTCGTCGAGGGCTCGTTCGGGAACGTCGTCGAGAACGACGCGGCCGTCGCGCAACCCGACGACGCGGTCGGCCCGCTCGTGGAGGTCCCGCAGGTCGTGGGTGACGACGACGACGCCGGTGCCCTCGGCGTGTAACGTATCGAGATGGGCGAGCACCGACTCCCGCGCCGGCCAGTCCAGCCCCGTCAGCGGTTCGTCCAGCACGAGATACGACGGCTCCATCGCCAGCGCGCCGGCGATGGCCGCCCGGGCCTGCTCGCCGCCCGAGAGTTCGTCCAGTCGCTCGTCCGCCCGGCCGTCTAAGTCCACCGCCGCGAGCGCGGCCTCGACCCGGCGGTCGATCTCTTCGCGGTCCAGCCCGAGGTTCTCCGGACCGAACGCCACGTCCGCGCCGACCGTCGCGGCGACGAACTGGTCCCGCGGCTGTTGGAACACCATCCCGACGCTCGTCCGCGCGGCGACCGGCCGCTCGGTCACGTCGGTCCCGTCGACCGCGACCGTCCCCTCGTCGGGCGTCAACAGCGCGTTGAAGTGCCGGACCAGCGTCGTCTTCCCGCTCCCGTTCGGGCCGACGAGCAGGCAGAACTCGCCGTCGGGAATCGAGAGCGAGACGCCGTCGAGGACGGGGTCGTCGTAGCCGGAGACGAGGTCCTCGACGGCGATCATCGCCCCGCGAGGGAGCCGCCCCGGACGATGGCGACGGCGACGCCGGCTTTCACCACGTCGACCGCGAAGTACGGAGCCATCGTCGCACCCGCGCGGCCGAGCGACAGCCCGGTGACCGCGGCCATCCACGGCACGCCGACGACGTACACCGCGACCACGGCCGCGAGCAACCCTGCAACCTGAATCGCGGTCGATACCGACGACAGGGACCGCGGTTCGACGCGGCGATGGACGATCGCCCCGGCGACGACCGCCCCGACCAGAAAGCCGAGCAGGAAGCCGCCGGTCGGCCCGAGGAAGTAGCCGAGTCCCGCGCCGCCGTTCGAGAACACCGGCACGCCGGCGAGACCCACCAAGAGGTAGAGCGAAAGGGCCAGCCCGCCCCACAGCGGTCCGAGCAGCAAGCCAGCGAAGAACATCCCGAAGTGCTGCAGCGAGAACGGCGGGAGCGCCCCGGGGAGCGGTATCGACACGTACGAGAGCGCCGCGGTCAGCGCCGCGATGAGGACGGCGGTCGTGAAGTGCCTGACTGTCTCGTCGCCCACCAGCTCGACGGATTCGTGCTGTTGTGACATACGCTCTCCTCTCTCGTCAACCAGAATATAATCGACGGTTCACCGATCGGGGAGGACGGCCGTCGCTGCCCGCTAGCAAAATCGGAAAAGACAGTCGCAGATCAGCGAGCGGCGGCCGCGACGCGCTCTTTCTCTTCTTTCTGGTTGACCGAGTACGCCTGGACGTCGTCGTTTGCGGCCCCGACGAGCTGCTGGGCCAGCGCTTCCTCGGCGTTGGTGGTCGTCTTGAAGGAACTGCCGTAGACGCCCTCGGCGAGGAACTTCAGGGCCTGGTCGACGCGGCGCTGGGGCGCGACGTCGACGGCCTTCGGGACGGAGATGCCACCGTACTTCAGGCGGACGGTCTCCTCGCGGGGGGCGCTGTTCTCGACGGCGCGGACGAGCACCTGCACCGGGTTCTCCTCCGTGCGCTCGTGGACGATCTCGAAGGCGTCCTGCACGATGGAGGTGGCAAGCTGCTTCTTGCCGGTGTTCTCGTCGGTCTGCATCAGGCGGTTGATGAGGCGCTCGACGACGCTGATCTCGGACTTCTTGAACTGCTTGTCGGCGTGTCGGCCCATCGTATGCGCGATGGGCGTGACCGTGATGTAGCGCTCGGTCGAGGGGTCGGAGTACTCGATGTCCGTGACCGACCACGTACCGAACAGTTCGGCGCGGGCCGTCTCCTCCTCTTCGTCGTCTGTGCCGGCGGGGGCGTCGGGTTCGGGTGGTTCTTCCTCGCTCATGGTTATCGGACGGGTTTCTCGGCGTTGCCGCGGACCAGTTCGATCATGGAGACGCCGTTGACCTTCTCGACCTTGTAGTTGACGCCGGAGAGGTCGCCCATCGCGCGACCCTTCGCACCGCCGATCCCGGCGATGGTGACCTCGTCGTGCTCGTCGATGAACGAGATCGCGCCGTCACCGGGACAGAACGCGGTGACCTGCTTCCCGTTCTTGATGAGCTGAACGCGGACGCACTTTCGGATCGCGGAGTTGGGCTGTTTCGCTTCGATGCCCACCTTCTCTAAGACGATGCCTCGACCCTGCGGCGCGCCCTCGAGCGGGTCGGACTTCTTCCCGAGCCCGCGTTCGCGGCGCGCGTAATCAGAGTCGGACCACCGGTGCTGCTGGCGGTCCTTCTTGAGTTTGCGCGCGGCGTATTTGCCGTTTGCCATAGTACGCTTCCGTATCCTGCCGAGATACTTAAGACTCCTCTTTCGTCGGCGACCGAGACGGCCGATGCGTGGCGTTCGCACACACGATACCGGCGATCACACCGGGAATGACGAACATCGTTTCCACGGCTCCGTCGCGATACTTATTCGTGATAACTGGAAGCGAGAACTTACGTAGAGCGTCGAAAAACCGCTACAGAAGAGCTAAGAGTCGATGAAGACAACCGAACTGCTGCCAGATTTCGTACGGCGGAGCTACCTCCGAAAGTTCGCCGTCGCCGTGGCCGTCATCGCCGTCGTCGTCACGGGTGCCGGCCTGACTGCACAGACCGCGATCGCGAGCGAACTGACCGACCAGCGAACGAACGAACTGCGGACGACCACCGAGCAGGAAGCGGAGTCGATGGATGGCTGGCTCGAACGACAGTCGCGGACGACGCGGCTACTGTCGAATCACTACTTCGTCAGCGACGCGACGGCGACGCGGGCCGAGGCGACGTTCGAGAGCGAGAAACAGCGGATGGGAGAGTCGATTCACGCGATCAATCTCGTGAATCAGTCGACGATGCGGATCGACCGGAGTACGGTCGAGGGATATCCCGGTCGCTCGCTCTTCCAGTTCGGTATCGCGTGGAATCGGGGGTCGCTCATCCTCAGCGGTACCGACGACGTCGCACGGTCGAAGGTCTTCAAGTACGAGGACCACTACTACATGGCCTTCGCCAGCACCGTTCCGCGGACCAACTACATGACAGTCGCGTTCTACAACGTCAGTCAGCGCTCACAGGCGTTCAGCAACTCTATCGAGGGCGGCGAAACGCAGGTGGTCGAGTCGGGCAGCGCGAGAGACGAGATCGTCTTCGCCGATAACACCTCGCTCATATTCGGTGCCTACGAAGGCGAAACGGAGAAGCGAGCCGTCGCGGCGGCCGCGAATGGGTCCAGCGGCGTCGTGCAGGCCGGCGACGAAGTGCTGAGTTACGCGCCCGTGGCGGGCACCAATTGGGTCGTCGTCAAGCGTGCTCCCACCGAGAACGTCTTCGCGTTACGCAATCAGGTGCAGCAGTACCTGTTCGCGCTCATCGGTCTCGCGCTGCTCGGGTTCGTCGCCTTCGGCGCGTTCGTCGGCCGCGACATCAAGCGGTCGCTGACCGGCGTCGCCGACCGCGCCGAGGCGCTGGCCGCCGGCCGAATCGACGAGACCGAATCGAGCGAGCGGATGGACGAGATCGGACAGGTCGAGCGGGCGTTCACCGACATCCAGGCGTATCTCGGCACTGTCGCGGACCAGGCCGACGCGCTAGCCGCACAGGAGTTCGACGACCCAGTCTTAGACGAGGAGGTGCCGGGTCGCCTCGGCGAATCGCTCTCGGCCATGCAGACCGACCTCCAGCAGTTCGTCACCGAGATCGAGGCGGCGAAGACGGACGCCGAAACCGCTCAGCGGGAGGCCGAGGAACTCGCCGACTCGCTCGAACGACAGGCCGAGGAGTTCTCCGACGTGATGCGCCTGGCCGCCGAGGGCGATATGACCCAGCGACTCGACACCGAGACCGGGACCGAAGCGATGGACGAGATCGCACGGGCGTTCAACGCGATGCTCGCCCAGCTGGGCCAGACGGTCGTCCACATCCGCGAGTTCGCGGCCGACGTCGACGGCTCGGCCGACCAGATCACCGCCAGCGCCACCGAGGTCCGCGACGCCAGCGAGGAGGTCAGCGAGTCCGTCCAGGAGATCGCCTCCGGTGCGGACAGACAGCACGAGAACCTCCAGCAGGCCGCAGACGAGATGTCGAACCTCTCCGCGACCATCGAGGAGGTGGCCGCACAGGCCGACGAGGTGGCCGGCACCGCCGACGAGGCCGCCGACGTCGGCGAGACCGGCAGCGAGCGCGCCACGGAGGCGATGGACGTGATGAACGACATCGAGGCGCGCGCCGACGAGACCATCGACCGGGTCGAAGCCCTCGACGAGGAGATGAGTCACATCGGCGACGTGGTCGACCTCATCGACGACATCGCGGAACAGACGAACATGCTGGCGCTGAACGCCTCGATCGAGGCCGCCCGCGCCGGCGAGGCCGGCGAAGGCTTCGCCGTCGTCGCCGACGAGATCAAGCAACTCGCACAGGAGACCGGCACGGCGACCGACGAGGTGTCGGCCGTCATCGACGACGTGCAGTCCTCGACGAGCACCGCCGTCGACGACATCCGGGAGATGGGCGACAGCGTCACCGACGGCATCGAGACCGTCGACGACGCCATCGAGTCCCTGGAGACCATCGTCGACCGGGTCGACGCCGTCAACGACGGCATCCAGTCGATCAACCGCGCGACGGACGAGCAGGCGAGCGCCACCGAAGAGACCGTCGCGATGGTTGACGAAGTCGGGTCCATCAGCGAGGAGACCGCCAGCCAGGCCGAGAACGTCGCCGCGGCCACGGAGCAACAGACGGCCACCATCAACGAGGTGACGACGAGCATCGAGTCGCTGTCCGGACAGGCCACCGACCTCCGCGACCTCCTCACGCAGTTCGACGTGGAGACGGCACAGATGCCCATGACCGATACGGACGTCTACGACCCCGACGCGACCGACCGCTCGGTGGCCGGCGACGACTGAAGAAAGTTCGACCGAGCCGACCCCACTCGACTCGTTTTCAGGTCAGCTCGATACCGTCGATTCCGAAGTGCCGCTTCGCGAGCTGGCGCGCGGCGTCGATGTTGCGCCCCTCGCGACCGATGGCCGCCCCGCGGTCTTCCTGTGCCACCTCGACGTAGGCGACGGTGTCGTCGTTCTCGGAGACGGTGACGTTGTACACCGCCGCCGGTGCGAGCGCGTTGGCGACGAAGTTCTCGGCCGTCTCGGCGTCTTCGACGAGTTTCACGTCGCGGCCGAGCTGCTCCTCGACGGTACCGACCGTCTGACCGCCCGGCCCGATGGCGTCGGCCATCTCGCCGCGCTTGATCAGGTAGACGATCTGGTCGTGGGCCTCGTCGACGACGCAATCCCGGACGGTGACGTCGGCCTCGTCCTCGAAGAGGGCGACCAGTCGGCGCGCTTCGTCCGAGATCTCGATTCGCATCAGTCCTGACTCGCGCCCATGCGGAGGTCCACGTCGCCGGTGCCGAGCTTGATGGGCTTGCCGACGATGACGTTCTCCGTGACGCCGTCGAGCTCGTCGACCTCGCCGTGAATGGCGGCGTCGAGCAGGTGGTTGACCGTCACCTCGAAGGCCGCCCGGGCGAGCACGGAGTCTTTCGACCCGCTGATCCCGTGGCGACCGATGGACTCGATGGTCCCCTCGTTGGTCATGATGTCCGCGACCAGCATCAGGTGACGGACGTTCACGTCGTCGAGGCCCTGCTCTTCGAGCGTGTTCATCGTCTCGTTGATGAGCGTCTCGCGGGCGGCCTCGACGCCGAGGCTCCGGTAGATCTCGTGGATGTTGTTACACGTCGTCCGGGAGGCGTCGACGCCCTCGATGCCGAGCACCTCGCCGAAGTCCGAGCCCTCGGTGTAGAGGACGAACTCCTCGCCGTTGTCGGTCTCCTCCTTGCGGATGACGACGCGGGAGATCTCCTCGATGCCCTTGAAGACGATGTCGCGCAGCTCCTCGACCAACTGGAGGAGGTCACGGTAGCTCGGCTCCTCGGGGCCGAACTCGATGACCGTCCCGGCCTGCTGGGTTTGGACGCCGAGGTTCGACTCGATGATGTCGGCGATCTCCTCGGCGATGGCCTCGGTGTCGTTCATCGTCGGCCACCGTTCGAGCAGCGTGTCCTCGTTCAGGTCGATCTGGACGAGCATGTCCGCGACGTTCGTCGAGATGTCGCCGAGCGCGAGGATGCGCGTGGCCTCGATCTTCCAGACGACCTCGTGTGCGCGCTCGCGGTCCTCGGCGTGCTCCTCGTCCAGATGGACGGTCATCATCGGCGTGTCGGGCGTCTTCCGCGCGTCGACCAGCTCGATGAGTCGCGGCAGGCCCTGGGTCACGTCGATCTCGGCGACGCCCGCGTAGTGGAACGTGTTCATCGTCATCTGCGTCCCCGGCTCCCCGATGGACTGCGCGGAGACGGTGCCGACGGGGTCCAGCGGGTCGACGCGCGTGTTCATGTAGCGCGTCTCGACGGCCTGGGCGATCTCGTCGGCCTCCGCGACGGTGACGTCACGGGCTTCGATGGAGCTGTACACTTCGTCTTTCAGCCGGCGCGGGAGCTGCGTGTCCTCGACGACGGCTTCGATGTCTTCGGTGACGTTCGTCATGGTTCAGTCGTCTCCCTCGGCCATCCACCAGTCGTCGGCGTGTTCCGAGAGGTTGGTGCGCTCGGTGCGCTGCCCGAGGAAGCTCTCTTTCTGCTTGTCGTCCTGGAACTCCTCGTTCAGTACGCTGTCGGCGATCTGCTCGACGTCGACGGCGGCCTCGTCCTGATTGGAGGAGACGTTGACCGGCGACGTGCCGTCCTCGCCGAACTCGAACTGGACGATGGTGTCCGAGGTGTCCCGGACGGTGCCGTCGTACTGCGTCTCGAGTTCGGAGAGCGCGTTGATGAGCCGGCGCTGGAGGTAGCCGGACTTGGAGGTACGGACTGCCGTGTCCACCAGCCCCTCGCGGCCCCCCATCGCGTGGAAGAAGAACTCCTTCGGCCCGAGCCCCGAGCGGTAGGAGGCTTCCACGAAGCCGTGGGCGTCAGCCGAGAGGTCGCCCTCCTCGAAGTGCGAGAGGGTGCGGCCCTCGTAACCGCGGTTGATCCGCTCGCCCCGGACTGCCTGCTGGCCGACACAGCCGGCCATCTGGGTCAGGTTCAGCATCGACCCGCGGGCGCCGGACTCGGCCATGACGACCGCCGGGTTGTCGTCGCTGAAGTGGTCCTCGGCGATGTCACCGGCGGAGTCACGCGCCTTGCCGAGCGTCTGCATGATCTTCATCTCTAAGGTCTCGTCGACGGTTCGGCCGGGCAGCGATTCGAGTTCGCCCCGGTCGTAGGTGTCGATGAGCTCCTCGACGCGGTCGTAGGCGGAGTCGATGGCGTCGTTGATCTGCTCTTCGGCCTCGCGGGGGATCGACTCGTCGTCGATCCCGATGGAGAACCCGAAGTGCATGATGGCGCGCATCGCCAGCGCCGAGACCTCGTTGACGAGGATGCGGGCGCGCGTCTTCGAGTAGTCCTTGGCGATGGTGTCGACGACCTCGCCGCCGAACGCGCCGACCGCGTCCTCGTCGATGGTCCCCGAGGTCATCTCGCCGTTCTCGATGGAGACGGTGTCGCCGGCCGAGGCGGTGAACTCCAAGTTGAGGTCGTCGGGCAGGAGTTCAGAGAAGAGGGAGCGTCCCGTCCAGTACGCCTCGCCGTCTTCCTCGCCGTCCGGCTCGGGCAGCTCGTCGATACGCGTCGCCCGCAGTAGGTCCAGCGCCTGCGTCTCGTTGAAGTGCGGGTTAGTGTGAGTCAGCAGGTACGTCCCGCTGATGTGGTCCTGAATCGCGCCGATGATGTTCTCCCCGAAGCGCGGCGAGAGCATCTGTTCCTGCACGCGCATGAGGACGCGGGCCTCCGCGCGGGCCTCCTCGTTCTGCAGGGCGTGCATGTTCATCTCGTCGCCGTCGAAGTCGGCGTTGTACGGCGGGCAGACGACGGTATTGAGCCGGAACGTCTTGTACGGCATCACGACCACTTCGTGGGCCATGATGGACATCCGGTGCAGCGACGGCTGCCGGTTGAAGATGATGATGTCGCCGTCGACGAGGTGCCGGGAGACTTCCCAGCCGGGCTCGACCTTCTCCGCGAGTTCCTCGCAGTTCTTCTCGGTGACCTTCAGCCGGCGGCCGTCCGGTCGTCGGACGTAGTTCGCGCCGGGATGGCCCTCCGGACCGTTGGCGACGTAGCGCCGAGCGTTGTCGAGGTTGCGCTCGTTGACGTTCATCGTCTGGGTCATCTCCCGGGCGACCCGCGTCGGGACGCCGACTTCGTTCATCGAGAGGGTCGGGTCCGGCGAGATGACGGTCCGCGCCGAGAAGTTGACGCGCTTCCCCGAGAGCGAGCCGCGGAACCGGCCCTCCTTGCCCTTCAGCCGCTGCGAGAGCGTCTTCAGCGGGCGACCGGAGCGGTGTCGCGCCGGCGGCGTCCCCGAGATCTCGTTGTCCATGAACGTGGTGACGTGGTACTGGAGCAGTTCCCAGAGGTCCTCGATGATGAGCTGGGGAGCACCCGCCTCGCGGTTCTCCATGAACCGCTGGTTGATGCGGATGATGTCGACCAGTTTGTGGGTCAGGTCGTCCTCGCTGCGCTGGCCGTTGTCCAGCGTGATCGAGGGGCGGGCGGTGACCGGCGGTACCGGAAGAACGGTGAGAATCATCCACTCGGGGCGGGACCGCTCGGGGTTCATCCCGAGCACTTCGATGTCCCCGTCCGGGATGTCCTCGAACCAGTCCCGGATGTCCGAGGGCATGAGCTTGTTCATGTCCTCCTCGGTCAGGTCGACCGACAGCGCCTTCTCTAAGGCGCGGCGGTCCTCCTGTCGCGGGCGGAACTCGCCGCTGAGGATCTGCTGGACGCGGCCCGAGTCGATGCCGGTCTCCTCTGCGAGTTCCGGCGGCGAGATGCGGTCCTCGGCCTCTTCCATCGCGGCGGCGAGGCGGTCGGGGTAGTCGGAAGCGAGCACCTGCTGGACCTCGTAGTAGGTGGTCGGCTTCTCGTGTTTGATGTCGTACTGTTTCTCGCCGCAGAACGGACAGCGGTCCTTCTTCCGGGCCTGCCGGATGGCGGCCTTTGTCACGTCGTTCAGGTCGCGGCCGAGGTCGCGGGTCCGCTGGAGGCGCTCGGTGAACTCGTCGCGCTCGTGCTCGTCGAGGCAGAGCCGTGAACACTCCCGGCAGGTCCCCCGAAGGAGCCGTCGGATGAGCTTCGCGAACCCGACGTGGATAACGGGCGCGGCCAGTTCGATGTGACCGAAGTGGCCGTTACACGACCCGCTGTGTTTCCCGCAGGTCTTACACTCCAGTCCGGGGTCGATGACGCCCAGTCGCGGGTCCATCAGCCCCATATCGATGGGGAATCCGTCGTCGTCGTAGGTGTCGGCCGTGATGACCTTCGTCGCCGACATCTCGCGGTACTCCTCGGGGTCCATCAGCCCGAAACTGAGCTGACCGATCTCCTGTGGTGTCTGTTGGGAACTCATCTTAGACTGCGTCCTCCAGTTCGATTCGCGGGGCGATGCCGAGCGCCTTCATCTCGTCTAAGAGGAGCTTGAACGCGTAGGACATCTCCACCTCGTGGATGTCCGTCTCCTCCTCGCAGTTCGGACAGTAGACCCGGCGCTGTTCGACGTTCTCGACGGCGGTCATCCCACAGCGGCCACAGACGTTGATGAACTCGCGGTCGGACTCGTCGAGCAGACGCTCTTTGAGGGCCATCGCCGCGCCGTGCCCGATGAGCACGTCCCGTTCCATCTCGCCCACGCGCAGGCCGCCCTCGCGGGCGCGCCCCTCGGTGGGCTGGCGGGTGAGCACCTGCACCGGCCCGCGCGAGCGGGCGTGCAGCTTGTTCGAGACCATGTGGTAGAGCTTCTGGTAGAAGATGTCGCCGACGAAGATGTCCGCTTCAATCTTCTCGCCGGTGACGCCGGAGTACATCGTCTCCTTGCCCGAGGAGTCGAAGCCGTGCTCCTCGAGCGAGCCGCGGAGCCGCTCCTCGTCTTCGCCGGTGAAGGCGGTGCCGTCGACGCGGCGGCCCTCCAGCGCGCCGACCTTCCCGCCGATCATCTCCAGGATGTGCCCCACCGTCATCCGCGACGGCAGCGCGTGCGGGTTGATGATGAGGTCCGGGACGACGCCCTCCTCGGTGAAGGGCATGTCCTCCTGGGGCGCGATGTGGCCGACGACGCCCTTCTGGCCGTGTCGGCTGGCGAACTTGTCCCCGAGTTCGGGGATGCGCTCGTCGCGCACCGAGACCTTCGAGAGCTTCGAGCCGTCCTCGCCCTCCATCAGCGTCACCGTGTCGACGACGCCGGACTCGCCCGAGCGCATCGTCACGCTCGTCTCCCGGCGCTTCTGCGGGGAGAGACCGCCCATGTCGTCCGGCTCTTCGAGGAACCGGGGCGGGCTCGTCTTCCCGAGCAGGACGGCGTTCTCGCCGACGTCCGTCTCGGGGTTGACCAGGCCGTCGTCGTCGAGGTGGGTGTACGCCTCCTCGCCGCGAGCGCCGCGGACCTCGTCGTCGGGCATCTCGAAGCGGTCCTCCTGTCCGCCGGGGTAACGGCGCTCCTCGCCCTCGTAGGTCCGGAAGAAGTGCGAACGGGCGAGCGCGCGGTCGACCGACCCCTGGTTCATGACCAGGGCGTCCTCGATGTTGAACCCCTCGTAGCTCATGACGGCGACGACGAAGTTCTGTGCGGCCGGCCGGTCGTCGTAGCCGATCTGCTCGGTGGTCTGGGTCTTGACCATCGAGAGCTGCGGGTAGTGCAGCAGGTGCTGGCGCGTATCGGGGCGGATGCGGTAGTTCGCGCTCGGCAGTCCGAGCGACTGCTTGATCATCCCCGACCCCATCGTAATGCGGGGGCTGGCGTTGTGCTCGGGGTACGGGATCATCCCCGCACCGATCCCGAACATCAGCTGTGGGTCGACTTCGAGGTGCGTGTGGTTCTCGGTGAGTTCCGTCTCGTCGACACCGACGAGGATGTCCTCCTCCTCCTCGGCGTCGATGAACTCCACGACGCCGCGTTCGACGAGCTCCTCGAACTCCAGCTCGTCGTCTTTGACCTGCTCGACCTCCTCCTCGGAGATGAGCGGCTCGCCGTCCTCGACGACCAGCAGGGGGCGTCGGGCGCGGCCGGCGTCGGCGTTGATGATGACCTCCTCGGTGCGGTCCTTGACCGAGACGTTGACCATCTGGGAGACGTCCCCCCGCCGTCGGGCCTGTCGGACCTGTTCTGCGAGCTGTTCGGGGTCGGGGTGTGTCCCGACCAGGCTACCGTTCACGTATACTTTGGCTTCGCGTCCCTGACTCATGTTAATCGTCCGCGGGCTGCTGTTGGATGGATTCGATTCCGGGGATGCCCTGGACCCCCATGTCCGCGAGTTCCTGCTTCAGTTCCTGATTGTCCTCGACGTCCTGTGACAGCTCCATCGCCTGGGCGAAGTTCTTCACCAGACCGCAGTTCGGTCCCTCCGGCGTCTCGGAGGGGCAGATTCGACCCCACTGGGTCGCGTGCAGGTCACGCGCCTCGAAGTGAGGCTGGGAGCGGCTGAGCGGCGAGCGCAGGCGACGGAGGTGAGAGAGAACCCCCATGAAGTCCGTCCGGTCGACCAGTTGCGAGACGCCCGAGCGGCCGCCGACCCAGTTCCCCGTCGCGATCGGGTGTTCGAGCCGTTCGGTCAGCACGTCCGAGCGGACCACCGTGGAGACAGACAGTTGGCGGTTCCGCATGTTCGCGCGTTCGAGCTGGTACTTCACGTCCCGGGCGAGCTTGTTCAGCGCCGTCCGGAACAGGTCGGTCATCAGGTCGCCGCTGACCTTCAGGCGCTTGTTGGCGTAGTGGTCCTTGTCGTCGGACTCGCGCCGGTCGAGCGCGAGTTCGAAGCAGGCCTCGGCCATCCGGCAGAGGTAGTACGCCTTGTTGATGCGGACCTCCTCCTCGTCGACGCCCTCCTCGTGGAGGTGCGGCAGGAGATACCGGTCGATGACGTAGTTGGCCCGCTTCAGCTGGTAGTTCTTCCCCTGTCCGGAGGCGACGCGCTGGCCGAGAGTCTCGATCGCGCCCTCGGTGGTCTGGACCTCCGCTTCCTCTAAGTTCTCCAGCATGAACTTCACGATTTCGGGGTCCTCGCTGACGCGGTGGACGATCTCCTCGTCGGATTCCAGGCCGAGCGCCCGGACCAGCGTCACGAAGTCGATGCTTCCGGAGACAGACGGGAAGGAGACTTCGAGCAGGCCGTCGCGGGTGCGCTCACAGAGGACGAGCGCTCGGTACCCGCGGCGCTGGGAGAACGTCTTGGCGACCTGCACCTCGTCGCCGTACTTCGTGTCGTACTCGGCGAGGATCTTGTTCGGAGCGAGGTCCTCGCTGGTCATCAGCACCCGCTCGGAGCCGTTGACCACGAAGTAGCCGCCTGGGTCGGCGGGGTCCTCGCCGATGTCGATCAGTTCCTCGTCGGAGAAGCCGGCGATGTTACACTTGTTCGAGCCGACCATGACGGGCATCCGCCCGATCTTGGTCTCGGTCCGGTCGACGACTTCCTCGGGTTCCTCCTCGCCGCCGCGGACGATGGCCATCTCCATGAACACCGGCGCGGAGTAGGTGATGTTGCGGAGACGGGCCTCCTGCGGGTAGAGCAGTTCCTCGCTCCCGTCGGCCTCTCGGACGCGGGGCGTGACGACGCGGACGTCGCCGAGCTCGACCCACACCGGCTCCTGACCCTCTTTGTCGCCGATGTCGGTGTCGATGGTCTCCTTCTCGTCGACGACCTGTTGCATCCCCCGGTCGAGGAAGGAGTTGAACGAGCGGAAGTGATGTTCTGCGAGCCGTTCCTTGGCGAAGTACTCACGCGAGATTGCGCGTCGGTCCTGTGTGTCCATTATTCCACCACCAGTCGATAGACGACCGCGACGTCGGTCGTTCGCGAGTCGCGTTCGATTCGAATGACGTCGCCGACCTCGGCGTCCTCCGGGAGCGCCGGGTCGGCACGCTTGATTTTCGGAAGGTCGGTGCGCTTGATGTCGTACTCCTCGAGCACTGCGTCGAGGTCGTCCTCGTCGACGACGCTGTGGTCGGGGACGAGGTCGTGTTGACTTACATCTACCATGTGTGTGCGTGTGCGTGGGGCCTGCTACTGGAGAAGGTTGCTGTCACGAGATACTACAGGTCGTTATTGTCGGCATCGGTATAACGCTTACTAACTCGGCCGGCAGTAGCTACTCGGCCCATCTCTCCCCCCACGCCGGGAGCTTTGGGACGAACTCGCGTACCAGCCAGTTCGGCCAGCCCAGATATAGAAGTTTGGGTCCCGCCACGGGTACCCATCACAGAGCGCCTTCCTTTGGAAAGCCTTAATACTAACACCGGGATACGAAGAAGTGCAGCAAGGCAGCGTGCCCGGATGGTGTAGTGGCCCATCATACGACCCTGTCACGGTCGTGACGCGGGTTCAAATCCCGCTCCGGGCGCTTTCTCTCTAACATAACTCCCCCAGCGAGGCGTTTTATCGCCGAGCGACAGCGAGTTCGAGGAAACGCAGACAAGGGATTAGAGCCACGCAAACGCGAACGGTAGTGAGCGTTTGCCCGGGTTCAAATCCCGATCCGGGCGTCTTCTACTGCGGACAATTTCGACGAGCACCGCGTAGCGTGTGCTCGTCATCGTGAGCAGGTGAAACGACGAGAGGGGTTTGAACCCTGGGAGACGAACAACGTGAGTCTTCCTCCGGTTCAAATCCCGAGAGACTTCGTCTCTCGACGTTCGCAATCGCGTAGCGATTGCTCCATCCGCTCCGGGCGCTTTCTCTCTAACTCAATTCCCCCAGCGAGGTGTCTCGTCACCGAGCGGCGGCGAGTTCGAGGAAACGCAGACGAAGAATTTGAACCCGTTAGCACGTGTATAGCGACGGCTCTCGCGAGCGATAGCGGGGTTAGCGCGGCTATAACAATGACCTATCGGTGGAAAGTGTGGCGTGTGAGGGGTGTGCGCCCCTCGCCCTGTCATAGGCCCGCCCCGGGAGGCGGACGTAGGAAGCAAGACGCCAATCCGGCATATGTTTTGTCCCCGCTGTCGCGTCGGCGTACCGGTCCGTTCGCCGATAGACTGTTTAGTGGGCACGTTCCAACGGAGGGCATGGACGACGTAGAGGGCGAGACGATGCCCGGCGCGATCGTCGAGGCCTTCCTCGAACGCGAGGCGGGCGTCCGGGCGCTGCTCGAAGAGTTGGAGAAGATGACCATCGAGGGGCGTCACGGCGAGGTCCGCGAGCGGGTGCGAAACCTCGCGGACAGCGACGAGTCCGTCTTCTACACCGTCGCGTTCAGTCTGACGAACTCCCGGCAGTTCTTCGGCGACGTGGAGGCGCAACTCGACGTGACCGCCGCCGACCGCCTGCGCGACCTCGCGGAGACCTACCCGACGCTCGCCGAGCCGTTCAACATCGTCAGGACCGAGCGGGCGGAGGATCGGCTCAACCCGGTGACGGACACCAGCTACACGGTCACGTACCACCACGGCGTCGAGTCGCCGATGATAGCCTACAGCCCGCTCTCGGGCGACCAGCAACTGTACGAGTCGCGCGGGACGCCGAGCGAAGTGCTCCGGGTCTCGACGGACCTCGCGGCGGCGACCACCGACGCCCTCGACGTGGCCCTGGAGAACGACTACTCGGTCAACACCGAGGAGCTGAGCGCGCTCATCGACCGCCGCGAGGAACTGGAGACGGAGCTCTCGAAGTTGCGCGACCAGTTGGACGAGTTGCGGCGGACGCCGGTCGAGGAGTAGGGAGGACCGCTCACTCCGTTCGCGCCCCTCCCGATAAGTGAACGAGGAGCGAAGCGAAGGGCCTCGCAACGACGCGGTGAATGGAGCGAACCGCTACGCTGACGATGCCACAACTGGGGCGTTTATGTATCGGCACGCAGTACGGATAGATACGATTCTCTATGGGCATGGAAAGGCTGAGCAATCAGGTCGAAAAGGAGGGGCGAGACCTGACGATTCTCGAAGCGGTCATCAACAACGGACCGATCGGCATCGTTCGGCTCTCCGAGGAGACTGGGATTCCGGAACACAAGGTACGGTACTCGCTCCGGATGCTGGAGGACGACGAGTTGGTCGACCCGACGCCGCAGGGCGCGATTCCGGCCGACGACATCGACCAGCGCGTGGCGGACATAAACGAGGGCATCGAGACGCTCGTCGATCGCCTCGAGGAACTCGAAGGGCTGTTCGCGACGACGGAAACCCCCGAGTAGCGGACGAACGATTTTGTCGCCGGCCGCCGAACCGGCGGTCATGGACGTTGCACTCATCAGCGACACGCACATCCCGTCGCGGGCGGCCGAGATACCCGCTGCCTTCGAAGAGCGCATCGAAGCGGCCGACCACGTGATCCACGCCGGGGACTTCGACAGCGAGGGCGCGCTGTCGAACGTCAGAGCGATGTCGTCTCGCTTGACCGCCGTCGCGGGGAACATGGACCCGCGTATCGGACTTCCCGACCGAGCGACGGTCGAACTCGGCGGCGTCACCTTCGTCGTCACGCACGGCACCGGTCCGCATCGCGGATACGAGGACCGCGTCGCCGGCATCGTCCGCGAGGAAGCCGATGGAGCGGACAGCGACGCCGTCGGTGTCTCGGGCCACACCCACGAGGTGCTGGATACGACTCACGACGGCGTACGACTGCTGAATCCCGGGAGCGTAACGGGTGCGGCCCCCGCCGAGCGGACGACGATGATGACCGCGACGGTGCGAGACGGCGACCTCAGCGTAACGTTGCACGAACGGTAGCGTCGCGGTCGAGCACCGTGAAAGCCAAACTGACGCGCTTTTCCCCGTCGGCGCTGTACCGGCGGTATGTTCGACTCACGCCCGGACCGCGACGCCGAGGTGGTCCTCGTCGGCCGCTCCAACGTCGGCAAGTCGACGCTGATGCGAGAGCTGACCGGCCACACGTTCGACACCGGCCAGCGCCCCGGCGTCACCCGCAAGCCCAACCACTACGACTGGGCCGGGCCGGATTTCGTCCTCACGGACCTCCCCGGCTTCGGCTTCATGAAGGGCGTCCCCGAGGACGTCCGCGAGGAGATCAAGACCGACGTGGTCCGCTACGTCGAAGCGAACGCCGAGAAGATTCTGGTCGGTATCCTCGTCGTCGACGGCAAGAGCGTCGTCGACATCATCGACCGCCACTCCGGTCCCGAGGAGATCCCCCACGACGTCGAGATGTTTCACTTCCTCCGGGAGGTCGGCGTCGAACCCGTCGTCGCCGTCAACAAGATGGACAAGGTCGACGACGAGGACGAACGCCTAGACGACCTCTGTGACCGACTCGGTCTCCACCCGCCGTGGCAGCAGTGGCAGGAGACCATCGCGCCCATCTCCGCCAAACGCGGCAACATCGACGCCCTGAACGAGGCGGTGCGTCACCACCTGCACGAGGCACAGCGGGACGACCTGTTCCAGTTCTTCTGACGGTGTCCGCCGGACGAGTGGCGGAGAGGAGCGTCCCCTCCAGACGACGCCTATCTGCTGGTCAGGTCAACGGAACGACGGATGCGAACACCAGCGTCGTGATGAGACCCGTGACGGCGATTATCGTCGTGAGGACGGTCCAGGTCTTCAGCGTCTCGGCCTGCGTGAGGCCGCCGATCTCCTTGACCAGCCAGAACCCGGAGTCGTTGTACCACGAGAAGATGTTCCCGCCCGCGCCGATAGCCATCACGAGGAAGGCCGGATGGACGGCCAGTTCCGGCACCTGCGGAGCCATGATACCCGCAGTGGTGAGCATCGCGGCCGTCGCCGACCCCTGTGCGATGCGGATGATGGCGGCGATGAGCCACGCGCTGACCAGCAGCGGAATGCCGACGCCGGAGAGCGCGCCGGTGATGTAGTCGCCGACGCCGGACGCCGCCAGCAGCGCGCCGAAGGCACCGCCGGCGGCCGTGATGGCGGCGATGTTGCCGCCGCTTTTCAGCGCCTCCGTCAACTCGTCGGCCCACTCGCTCTGGTCTAGGTCGTTGTACCGGTAGAACGTCCACGCGGCCGCGAGCGCCGCGATCGTCAGCGCGACGTTCTTGTCGCCGAGGAACGCGGCGTAGGGTCTGAGTACCGACAGCGCGGGGACGGACTCTTCGAACGTGTTGATGGCGGTGAGCGACGCGATGAGGAGGACGGCGAGCAGGATGGGTGCGAGCGATTCGAGCACGCCCGGGAGGCTTCGCGTGTCACGGTCGGCCAGTTCCTCCAGCTCCTCGGTGGTAGTTGCCATCGCGTCCCGCAGTGGGATGTCCAACCGCGAGTTTATCCAGCGCCCGTAGACGATGCCCGCGACGAACGCCGCCGGGAGCGCGGTAGCGATGCCGACGAGGATCGTCATTCCCAGGTTGACGCCGATCTCCGCCGCGACGGCGAGGGGGCCGGGCGTCGGCGGGACGAAGACGTGGGCCGTCGCCGCGCCGGCCCCGACGACGACGATGAACAGCGCGTAGTCGCGCCCGACGCGGGCGCGCATCGACCGGGCGAGCGGTGCCATGAGGTAGAACACGCTGTCGAAGAACACCGGGATAGCGAGGATCGTGCTGCTACCCCACAGCGCGTAGTCGGAGTTCTCCTCCCCCAGCAGGTTCTGGAACCCCCTGACGATGCGCTGTGCAGCACCGCTCTCCAGCATCGATTTGCCGATCACTGCCGCCATCAGGATGGGTATGCCGATGCCGGCCATCCCGTTCCCGAACGCCGTCGCGACCGCGCCGGCGGCCTGTGCGGCCTCGAAGTCGG
Organism: Haloarcula limicola; assembly: GCF_010119205.1. NCBI lineage: Archaea > Methanobacteriati > Methanobacteriota > Halobacteria > Halobacteriales > Haloarculaceae > Haloarcula > Haloarcula limicola. The sequence continues at coordinate 1,563,120 of NZ_WRXM01000001.1, read as the reverse complement.
GGACGAAGACGACGTTGAGTATGCCGACGAAGAACGCCGCGATGATCAACCCGACGAACGCCGGGAGGTCCAAGACGACCAACAGGAATACGACCGCTACCAGTGCCAGTATGAACGTCAGTAACGGGCTGTGTGCGAACTCGATTGCCATAGCGTGTCCCTCCGACGGCGACTCGGACCCCACGTCGTGTAATAATTATGTTGATTATCATTCATCGATAACGTAGTATCAGCTATTGAATACTTATCCGGCCGACTACCGAAACCGCAAACTCCTTTACAACGAGAGTTGTCAACTCGATAGTTCATGTGTGAGCGAGCGACTGCCAACTCGATTCTCGATCTCTTGGGAAACGAGTACGTCCGCCAGATCCTTCGGCTCACGAGCACCGAGCCGATGACCCCCTACGAACTGGAGGCGGAGTGTGACGCGTCGCTCCCGACCATCTACAGACGGATCGAGACGCTGACCGAGTACGACCTCCTGACGTCGGAACTCGGTTCCGACGGACGCGCCGGCGAGTGTACTCGGTACCGGTCGGCGCTCGGGGAAGTCGACATCGAACTCGAAGACGGGGAGTTCACGATCCGCCGCCGACGGCGGCCCGACACGGGCTGATTAGTCCTCGGGCGAGGACAGCGACGTCGTAGCCACTCGAAAACCAGCTACCGCAGAACCGTTCCGACGATCAGGAGGTCAGGCGACGTTGAAGCCTTTGTCGCGGAGGAAGTCCTCGACGCGACCGGTGTGGTTGCCCTGGAGCTCGATCTGGCCGTCTTCGACCGTCCCCCCGCAGGCGAACTTGGACTTGAGGTCCGAAGACAGCGAGTCCATGTCCACGTCTTTGGGGTCGAACCCTTCGATGATCGTTACCTCCTTCCCGTAACGGCGCTCGTCGATGCGGATGTTGATCTGCTGAGACTCTTTGGCGACGTCTTCGCAGACGCAGAGCTCCTCAGGCAGCCCGCACGTCGAGCAGACTTCCGACATTACACCGGCCCGTACGAAACCTTCGTATTAAACACTGTCGGGCGAAAGCCGCGCCTACCGGTTTTCGACCACGCTGTCCGCGATTTCGACCGCTTCGTCGGCGGCCGCCTCGGAGATCTCGCCGCCGTAGCGGAGCCGTTCTCGCAGCGTCGCGATTCGGCGAGCGTCCGCGTCGGCCTCGATGGCATCGAGGTACGCTCGGACCGTCTCGCCGCGCTCGCGAGGCCGATGTTCGTCGGCGAGGACGGCCATCACGCGCTGGAACGCGCGTTCGACGTCGGTCTCGGGGTCCTCGCGCCGTTGGTAGCGGAGCCAGATCGCCCGCGAGACGCGGTCGGTCACGCCGGCGCGGCGGAGGCCGGCGGCCGTCCCCAATAGGGCGACGAGGCCGAGTGCGGCCTCCTCGCGCGAGGGGAGTTCCGGTAGCGTCGTGCCGCCGTCGTCGCCGTCGGTGCCGCCACCAGCACCGTTCCGCGGCGTCGGCGTGTCGTCCGCTTCGTCGGTGCCGTTCGGCGTCGGTGTCGGCGTCTCGTTCCCCTCGGGAGTCTCGGTCAGCGGCGGCGGCGTGGCCGTCGGCGTCGGCGTGAACTCGCTTTCGCCGCCCGTCTCGTCGGTGTCTGCCGAGTCGTCACCCTGTGAGCGGGCCTCCTCGATGCGGTCCTGTCGGGCCGTCTCGCGCGGCCCGCTCGGCGTCGGGTCGAACTGGATCCAGCCGTGGTCGGGGAAGTACGCCTCGACCCACGCGTGGGAGTTGAGCCCGCGGACCACCCAGCGGTTCTCGTCGACCCGTTCGCCGGAGGTGTAGCCGACGGTGAACCGGGCGGGGATGCCCTGCGTCCGCAGCATCACCGCCATCGTCGTGGCGAAGTAGACGCAGTAGCCGCGGTCCATCTCGTGGAGGAAGCGGTCGGCGACGTTGTAGTCGGGCTTGTCGACTTCCAGGGAGTACTCCCGCTCGTTCTGGAGCCAGCGCTCGACGACCAGCGCCGTCTCGTAGGGGTTCTCCGCGTTGGCGGTCAGCGTCGTCGTCGTCTCGCGGACCCGGTCGGGCGTGCTATCGGGCAGTTGGAGGTAGCGCCGCGTGATTCGGTCGGGGTAGTCCTCGCCGGCGTCGCGCAACTGCCGCGGCGTGGCGACGACGAGTTCGCTCGTGACCTCGTAGCTGTCGCCCGCCGTGAGCTGCCCGATCGGCTGGAACCCGCGGTGGGTCGTCAGTTCCACGTCGACCTCCCCGTCGTAGCGGATCGGCTTCCACGCCGCCGGGACGGTGCCGACGGCCGACTCGGCTTCGAAGGACTGGCGCAGCGGGCGGCTGTCGCCGGGCGGACCGGTGAGGCGGTTGCCGTTGTAGGGGCTCGCGTTCCCGGTGCGGACCCAGCCGTCGCCGGTATAGCGGTCGTAGGCGGCGACGCGCCAGTAGCGCGGCTCCTCGCTCTCGACGGTGAATCGGACCGTCGGCGTCAGCGAGATATCGCCCTGCACCGTCAGCGACTCGTCGGCGTCGATGAGGCTGCCCTCGACGGTCGTGCCGCTCTCGTCGGTGAAGGAGAGGGCGCTCCCCGAGACGGAGGGCGCGCGCGAGAGGATCGCCGGGAGGACGATGATGGCGGCTAACTGTTCGAGGACCGCCCGCCGGCCCGAGTCGATACCGGCGTCGTCGGCTGTCGTCGTCGCTGTCTCTCCGTCGGACGCCGAGTCGGTGGCCGCCGACTCCGGTGGAATCGTCTCGTCCGGCGGCGAGAGCGTATCGAGGTTGCCGAAGCCGATGGCGGCGAACGCGCCGACGACGCCGAGCAGCGTCGTCACGACGCCGGCGTCGGTGGTCAGGACGAAGAACGTGAGCGTCGTGCCGGCGGCCAGCACCGCGGTGACGTACCAGCGCCGGAGCGCGAAATACGTCGTGAGGAACACCGGGGCGGGGGCGAAGGAGATGACCCACAGGCGGACGTTGGCGATCTGGAGCAGCCGCCGCCCGGAGAGCAGCGCCGCGGTGTCCCGGAGCAAGTCGGCGATGGCGGGGTCCGTCGTGAGGTTCGTGATGTACCACGCCAGTCCCGCCGCGAACAGCACCGCGCCGATGACGAGTGCCACGACCGGCGGCAGGAAGCGCGCCAACAGGGCCGCCGCCACCAGCGAGACGGCGCTGACGGCGAGGAACAGCGTCGGATCGCCGACCACGTCGATGAGATGGTACATCGTCCGCAGCGGCGCGCCGAGCGCGAGCGCGACGGCGAGCAGCGCGAGCACCCGCGTCTCGCTCCACGGGAGCGCCCCGCGGAGTCGGCCGGTGACGCCGCTCACGCCCCCACCTCCCCGGCGAGGGGATTGTCGCGACTGGTCGTCACGTCCTCGAAGGTCTGTCGGTGCCCCTCGACGGTGACGGTGACGCCGCCCTCGTCCGCGGTCACCAACACGTCAGCGTCGTCGGCCCGGCCCGTCTCGCCGGCCGGGGTACGAGCGAGCAGTTCCAGCAGCCGCGTCCGGTGGGTGTCGCCGTAGCCGCTCCCGACGGTCCCACCGGGGACGGTCAGTTCGACGGCCAGTCCGGTCTCCAGTGCGCCCATCGCGACGGTCGCGGCGGCGGCGGCCATCTCGTCGTCGTGCCCGTCGTCGGCCTCCGCGACGACGAGCAGGCCGCGGTCGCTGCGCTGGTCGGCGAACTCCTTGACGAGCAGGTCGTCGCGCTTGGCGCTGGACTTCCAGTGGACGTCGCGCAGGGAGTCGCCGGGGACGTACTCGCGCAGGCGGTCGAAGGCCTGTCGGTCCTCGGTCTCGGGGACGAGCGTCTGGACGAAGGTGTCCGGACCGCCGACCCGATACACTGACGGGTAGACGAGCACGTCGCCGGTCGCGTCGACCGTCGTCTTCGAGACGACGAGCCCCAGCGCGTCGGTCAGGGCCACGTCGACCGGGCCAAGGCGGTGTTCGCCCCGCCGGTCGTAGCTCACGTCGTATCTGACGGTCGCCGGGAGCGAGCGACGAGCCGTGCTATCGCCGCCGAGCCCCTCGGAGAGGCGGTCGGTGAGACGGGCGACGCCGCTCCCTTCGACAGTGAGCTCGACGGTTCGGTGCTCGCCGGGGAAGCCACGCCGCGGCGCGGACCGCTCGACGGTCGGCGTGCCCGCGAAGTACACCTGTCCGACGGCCACGACGAACCCCACGAGCAGCGGGCCGGCGACCGCACCCAGCGCCTGCTGACCGAATCGGGAGGCGACGGCCACGGCGGCGGCGGCGACGAGGAGGACGCCGACGCCGCGACGTGTCGGTCTCATTCGACGTCGACTGTATCGAGCGCCGTCGCGACGAGCGCCTCGGCGGTCTGCTCGCTGCTGTCGGTCCGGATCCGATGGGGGAGGACGACCGGCGCTTCCTGTTGAACGTCGTCGGGGACGACGTAGGTCCGCCCGTTCAGGACGGCGCGGGCCTGTGCCGCCCGAAGCAGCGAGATGCTCCCGCGCGGGCTGACGCCGAGCTGGGCGTTCTCTCGGGTGTAGCGCGCGAGGCGGGTCGCGTACGACCGGATCGCCTCCTCGACCGTCACGTCGGCGACGGTGTCGCGGGCGGCCTGGAGGTCCGCGAGCGTCGCCACGGGCGACAGCTCGTCGATGGGGTGGTTGCCGACGACCGAGCCGAGCATCGCCGTCTCCTCGTCCTCGTCGGGATAGCCGAGGTGGAGCTTCGTCATGAACCGGTCGAGTTCGGCCATCGGCAGGTCGTAGGCCTTGTTCTGCTCGACCGTGTTCTGCGTGGCGATGACGGTGAACGGTTGGGGGACGGCGTAGGTCGTCCCGTCGACCGAAACCTGTCCCTCCTCCATCGCTTCTAAGAGGGCGGACTGGGTCTTCGGCGGCGCGCGGTTGATCTCGTCGCCCAGCACGACGTTGGCGAAGATGGGGCCGCGGCGGAACTCGAACTCCTGTGTCTTCTGATTGTAGACGTTGACGCCGGTGACGTCCGTCGGCAGCAGGTCGGGCGTGAACTGCACGCGCTTGAACTCGCCGTCGAAGGAGGCCGCGACCGACCGCGCCAGCATCGTCTTGCCGACGCCGGGGACGTCCTCCAATAAGATGTGCCCCCGGCCGAGCAGCGCCGTCACGATGTGTTCGATCTCGTCGTGGTGGCCGACGATGACCTCCTCGACGTTCTTGATTACCTGTGTCGCGACGCGACTCGCGTCGCGGAGCGCACTGTCCGACTGTTGGCCGCGTGTTGTGTCCGTGTCTGTCATGTGTGGAGATGCTGCGCGGCGAACACCCGACCGCGCGGCGGAGAGCGTGCCACCCCGCGACGAGTGAGTCCGTTCGCCCGTCGCTCGTCCGCACCGTGCGCAGTTCCGATGTAGCTACGTGTTAGGCGTGCGTACACGTAACGTTGCTGGATGGGGACCTTTCCCACACGGCCGGTCAGGAGCGGTCCCACTCCTTGCAGTCAGAACAGACGAGCGATCCGTCCTGTTGCCAGCGGCGCTCGACGGTCTCGCCACACGCACCGCACGCCGCGCCCTCGCCCGACCACGCGTAGGTGGTCGTCGCCGCCGCCACTTCCTCACCGCTCTCGGCTTCGGCGGTGCCGTCGGCCCCGTCTGTGCGCGCCTCCGACTCGGCGTTCGTCACCGCTTCGCTCTCTCCCGCCTCTGCGTCGTCGTCCCCATCGCCGAGGAACTGGTCCAGCGAGGTGTCTTCGCTCATGGCAGTCACTCCGGACGGGAGCGCCAAATAGCTGTTCGGAGCGTCGCCGCGAACGGAAACGCAAAGTGGGGGCACCGCCAACGCCCGGGCATGCAAGGGCTCCTCTCACAGCTCGTTCAGAGCATCCTCGACGCACCGGGCGAGTTCGTCACGATCGCGATGTCAGACCCCCTCTCCGCAGTTCTCATCGTCGTCGGCGCGCTACTGGTCGGCGTCGCCTCGGCGGTCTTCGGTTACCTCTCGCTGGGCGCGGTCGTCTCGCTGTTCATGCGTCCGGGGAGCGGTCGGTCGCCGCCCCGAGCAGAGAGATAGCGTCCTCGATATCGGGACCGAGCGGCGATGCGAAGACGACGCTGTCGGCGTGTTCCCGCAGCGCCTCGACCCGCTCGGCCACGTCCTCGGGCGTACCGGTGATACAGAACGCCGAGAGCATCGGCTCCGTGACCAGCCCGAAGGCCCGTTCGAACTCGCCGGCCGAGATGGCGTCGCCGACGTCCGCGGCGACGTCGCGGTCGATGCCGTGGCGGTCCAACACCGGCGGCGGCGACCCCGCCGCGACGAACGCCACCGGCGGCCGGGCGGCCTCGCGGGCGGCGTCTTCGTCCTCGGCGACCGAGACGCTGGCGTAGGCCGCGAGGTCGAAGTCGGTGTCGGGCACGCGCTCGTCGGCCATCTCCTCGGCCTGTTCTCGCGCCCACGCGAGGTCCTTCGGGTGCGCGCCGTTGTAGAGCGCGCCGTCGGCGTGTTTCGCGGCCATCCGCGTCATGTGTGGCCCCTGTGCGCCGACGTACGTCGGGATCTCGTCGCCGACCTCGTAGTTGAGACCCGCGTCGACCGCCTCGAAGGTCCCGTCGTGATCGACGCGCTCGCCGTCCCACAGTCGCTCGGCGACCTTCATCGTCTCCAAGACGCGTCGCAGGGCGTTCTCGTGGTCGAAGCCGAGATTTCGAATCGTGGATCTATCGCCGGGACCGACGCCGAAGACGGCGCGGCCGTCGCTCATCTCGGAGAGGGTACCGGCCCGCGAGGCCAGCGTCACCGGGTGGGTCTCGTAGGGATTGGCGATTCCCGGCCCGAGTAGGACCTCCTCGGTCCGTGTCGCCATCTCCGCGAGGGCCATGAACTGGTCGCGGTTGTTGTAGTGATGGCTGACGAAGACGGCGTCGAAGTCCTGTTTCTCGGCCTCGACGGCGAGGTCCGAGAGCTGTGCGACCGGGTGTTCCGGGGTGAGTTCAATCGCGTTCATGTGACCACTCTCTGAGTGCGTCTCGAACGATGTCGCTCTCCGGCGGGCGGTAGAGGGCGTCGCTCTCGCCGTGGTCGCCGAAGTCGAAGCCGCGGACCAGCGCGACCGGCGTGCCGCCGCCGCCCTCGCCGGTGACGAGGTTGCCCGCGGCCGCGAGTTCGTCGACGACGGCCTGGACCGTCACGCCGAGTTCGCGACCGTCGCGGTCGCGCTCGCCGCGCCAGTCGCGGGCCGCGGGGATGCCCGCCCAGCCCAGCGCGACCCCGCGCTGGCCGTGGCGGAACGGCCGACCGGAGGTGTCCGTGACGACGACCGCCACGTCCGCCCCCGTTCGCTCGCGGATGCCCGCGCGAATCGCTTCGGCTTCCTCGGTCGGGTCCTCCGGTAGGAGGAGCAGATCGGCGTCGGGCACGTTCGAGCGGTCGATGCCCGCGTTGACCGTGATATGGCCGAAGCGCGTGACCGCGAGGATGAACGGCGCGTCGGTGACGAGTTCCTCGCTCTCCTCGATGACCGCCTGCGCGAACCGGGGGTCCTTCTCCTCGCCGGTTATGGCTCCGATTCGCTCGGCGATCCGCTCCGCTCGCTCGCTCGCCGTGAAGTCGGCGAGGTCCGCCTGCCGACCCGCCGCCTTCGAGACGATCGTGCTCGCGACACAGAGGACGTCGCCGTCTCGGAGGTCCGTCCGCTCCGCGACGAGTTCGGCCACGTCGTCGCCGGGGCGGACCTCCGGCAACCCCTCGACCGGGGAGACTTCCATACGCGTCTCTCCGGGGTGAGAGGGAAAAAGGCCGCCGTTAGGTGCAAGCGGGGCCGTCGTCGGCAATCGCTGCCGCATCGGGCGGCGGGGCCGACGGTGCTCGGGCATCGACCACGCGGGTTTTTACCCGCCGCCCTCTCACCGATAGCCGTGCGGTTGGTACAACTCACGGTCCCGACGGGCAAACTCGAAGCCGCCCTCGACGTCCTCGACGGAGAGGGCATCGACTACGTCGTCTCCGACGAGACGAGCAACCGGGACATCGCGGCCGTGGTCTCGTTTCCGATCCCGACGGAAGCGCTCGAACCGATCCTCGCGGCGCTGCGAGAGGTGGGGCTCGACGAGGACACGTACACCGTCGTCGTCGAGGCGAACACCGTCATCTCCCGTCAGTTCGACGAACTGCAGGAGAAGTACGCCGAGGAGGAGAGCGAGGACCGCATCGCCCGCGAGGAGCTGATGGCCAAGGCCAACGGACTCGCGCCCTCCTTCCCCGTCTACGCGACGATGACCGTCATCAGCGCGGTCGTCGCCACCGCCGGGCTCCTGTTGAACTCGGCGGCCGTCATCGTCGGATCGATGGTCATCGCGCCGCTCATCGGCCCGGCCCTGTCGGCGAACGTCGGCACCGTCGTCGACGACCGCGAGATGTTCCGGCGCGGCGTGAAACTGCAGGTCGTCGGCCTCCTCCTCTCTATCGTCAGCGCAGCTATCTTCGCGTACTTCGTCCGGACGGCCAACTTGATCCCGCCGATATCCGACATCACCGCGATCGATCAGGTGCGCGAGCGCGTCTCCCCGGACTTCCTCTCGCTCGCCGTCGCGCTCGGCTCCGGCGCGGCTGGCATCCTCAGTCTCACCTCCGGGGTGTCGACAGCCATGGTCGGCGTCATGATCGCCGTGGCGCTCATCCCGCCCGCCGCCGCGGTGGGCATCGGTATCGCGTGGGCCGCGCCGCTCGTCAGTCTCGGGTCCGGCGTCCTCCTGCTGGTGAACGTCCTCTCGATCAACCTCGCCGCCCTCATCGGCCTCTGGTATCAGGGTTACCGACCCGAGCGATGGTTCCAGCAGGACGAGGCGCGAACGGCGACGGTCAAACGGATCGGCGTCCTCGTCGTCGCGATCCTCGTCCTGTCGGCGTTCCTCGGCGGCGTGACGCTCGACTCCTATCAGCGAGCCACCGTCGATCAGGAGATACGACAGCAGGTCGAAGCGGAGATACCGTCGTCCGCCGAGCTCATCTCCGTCGACGTCCAACAGACCAACACGGTCATCTTCCAGAAGCCGCGCCGCGTCACCGTGACCGTGGGGATCCCGCCGGGAGCCGACCCCCCCGGGCTCGCCGACGACATCGACGCCGCCGCCGACGCCGCGGCGGGCCGCGACGTCGAGGCGTCGGTCCGGTACGTCGTCGTCGAGAGCGCGTCGTGACGCTCAAACGCGGTTTTGAACGTACGATTACATAAATACGGTAGAGCGCGTCGATAGCGTATGGTCTCCAGACCACTCGCAGTCGCAGGTGTACTGGCCGTTCTCCTGGCCGGCGGCGTCGGGTTCGCCCTCGCAAGCGGCGGACCTGTCCCGTCGGCGGAGAACGCAACTGTCAGCGTCAGCGCGGACGCGACGGTCGAGCGCGCGCCCGACCGGGCGACCGTCACCGTCGCCGCCGTCGGCCGCGGCGAGACGGCCGCCGCCGCCCGGAACAACCTGAGCGGCGACGCCGACGCCGTCCAGCGGGCGCTCGAAGACGCGGGCGCGAACGTCACCTCCGCGCGCTTCAGCATCCACCCCGAATACGAGCGGACCGAGACGGGCCGCGAACAGGTCGGCTACGTCGCCGTCCACACCGTCGAGGCCGAGACGAGCGACGTCGACGCGGTCGGATCGCTCGTCGACACTGCCGTCGATGCCGGTGCCGACCGCGTCGAGGGCATCACCTACGGCCTGAGCGAACAGACCCGACAGGACGCGCGACAGGAAGCTCTGACGACCGCGATGGACCGGGCGCGAACTGACGCCGAGACCGTCGCCGCCGCCGAGGGTCGCTCCGTCGACGGCGTCGCCGCCATCCAGACGAGCGACAGCGGCCGGTACGTCGTCCGCGCCGAGATGGCGACCGCCGACGCCGGGAGCGCCGGCGGGAGCACCGTCATCTCGCCCGGTCCGGTCACCGTCGACGCGGCGGTGCAGGTGACCTACGAACTCGGGTGAGCGGACCGACGGGGCGCGGTCGCCCCGTAGACCTCGCGAGCAAAATTTTCATCTTCCCGCCATCGGTGGTAGCATCCACACATGGTAGCCGGTGGCCCCCTCGTCCAACTCGCCGTCATCGTTCTGTCGGTCCTCGGGCTGTGGGTCGGCGCGCGGTTCCTCGTGGACGCCGTCGTCCGACTCGCTCGCCGGTTCGGCCTGTCTGACCTCACGATCGGGTTGACCATCGTGGCGATGGGGACGTCCACGCCGGAACTGGCCGTCTCGGTCGACGCCGCGTTCAAGGGACTGGGCGACATCGCCGTCGCGAACGTCCTCGGGTCGAACATCTACAACCTCGCGTTCATCCTCGGCGTCGTCTCCCTCCTCCGAGTGCTCCCGGTCACCGAGTCGCTGGTCAGACGGGACGGACTGGCGCTGCTCGCGAGCACCCTCCTCGGCGTCGGCGTCCTGCTCGACGGGGCGGTGACGCGGATAGAGGGCGTCGTCCTGGTCGGGGCGTTCGTCGCCTACACCGCGTACCTGCTCCGGGCCGAACAGTCGGTCGAGACGGGGACGGAGCAGTCGGGGGACCCGGTGACGAGCGCCGTCACCGAGCGCGTGACGTTCCGCGGTCGGGACGGCCTACTGTTGCTCGGCGGACTGGCGCTGGTGCTCGTGAGCGGGGACTACATGGTTCTGGCGGCGTCGGCGCTGGCGCGCGGCGCGGGCATCTCCGAGTGGGTCATCGGCGGGACCATCGTCGCGGCCGGGACGTCGACCCCGGAGTTCGCCGTCTCGCTGGTGGCGATTCGGCGCGGGAGCCTCGGCGTCTCCGTCGGGAACGTCATCGGGAGCAACGTCTACAACCTCACGGGAATCGTCGGCGTCGCGGCGCTCGTCCGCCCGCTGGCGGCGAGCGGGACGGCGACGGCGACGCTGCTGTGGCTGGTCGGCGTCTCGGTCGTCATGGTCGCGGCGCTGTGGACCGGGCGGGTGCTCTCGCGCCTCGAAGGGGCGCTGTTCGCGGCCTCAGAGATGGTCCGGTGGGCGCTCGGACTGCTCGGGGTCCTCGGCTGACCGACGCTCCGCTCGCTACTCGTCGTCGAACGGCAGTTCCAGTTCGTAGCCGACGGCGTCGACGGCCGCCTGCAACACGCCCTCGACGTTGTCGTCCTCGGTGACGCTCATGTAGTGGTCGGCCTCCACGTCCGTCGAGCGGTCGCTCTTGTTGGCGATGGTGAGCACCGGCACGTCGAAACGGCTCTGAATATCGTTTCGCAGTTCGAGTTGCTGGGCGAGCGGATAGCCGCACTCCTCGCTCGGGTCGACGAGGACGAGAACGGCGTCGGCGAGGTGTTCGAGCGCGCTGACGGCCTGCGACTCGATCTCGTTGCGCTCCTCCGGCGGCCGGTCGAGCAGGCCCGGCGTGTCCACCAGTTGATAGCGGATGCGCTGGTCCTCGAAGTGGCCGACGCGGATCTGGGTCGTCGTGAACGGATACGAAGCGATCTCGTTGTCCGCGCGCGTGACGCGGTTGACGAACGAGGACTTCCCGACGTTGGGGTAGCCCGCGACGACGATGGCCGGCTCGTCCGGGCGGATGTCCGGCAGCCCCTTCAGCGCGTCTCTGGCCGTCGAGACGGCCGCGAGGTCGCCCTCGACCTCCTCGACCACGTCGGCGATGCGGGCGAACGCCTGCTTGCGGAGCTTGCGGGCGGTGTCCTTGTCGCCGCGGACCAGCCGGCCCTCGTACTCCTGTCGGATCTCCTTGGCCTTGCGCCCGGCCCACGAGACCTCGGAGAGGTGCTGTTTCAGGGCGTCGACGCCCGGGTCGTCCTCGGACGGGTAGGCCTCGCCGACGACGGCGTCGGCCAGTTCGACGTAGAACGGGTCCAACTCGTCGATCGTCGGCCACGACTGGGCGACGTTCTGGAGGTTGTCCGAGACGATGTTCGAGGCGGTCATCAGCATCGACTGCTGGGCCTCGACGCCCTCTTTCGCGCCGCCGGCCCGCGTCGCCCGCGAGAAGGCCTTGTCGACGACCTCCTCGGCGGTCGGCGTCGTCGGGAGATTCTCGAAAGGATGGCTCATTGGGCCGTCGTAGACGGCCAGCGCGTAAAAACGCGTCCAATCGGTGACAGCCGTGCGAGGGGTGCGCGCGGACACTGGTGAGGCGGCCCCCCAAATAACTGCGACCCACGTTTTTCACCGGCCGGTTCGTACGCCCGATATGGCACACATCGACGCCGGCGAACTCCTGCCCAACGAGCACGTCCAGCGGATGGCCGCCGACGGGGAGATCACCCAGATGCACCGCGGCCACCGCTACGCCGACGAGGGCGACACGTTCGATATAGACGGGACCACTTACGAAGTGACCGACGTGACGGAGCGGACGCTCGGCGACCTGACCGACGAGGACGCGCGGCGCGAGGGCTCCGCAGACTTAGACGCCTATCGCGACCGGCTCGCTCGCGTCCACGACGAGTTCGAGTGGGACGACGACAACGACGTCGTCCGGCATCGGTTCGCACCGACAGATAGCGAGTGAGCGAGTGAGTGAGTAGCGGGCGGTTCTCGAACGGTTACAGCAACCCGGGAAAGCCGCCCCAGCGCAGGTACACCATGTCGGCGATGAGCAGCAGTTGGACGAGGCCCTGCACGCCGCCGAGCATGGCGTTTTGCTGACCGACCGCCGAGATGACGCCCGTGTTCGGCGCGGCCGACACCATCTCTTTGTAGATTCGGACCTCGCCGGGCATCAAGAAGCCGAAGCCCTGCACCGAGAGGACGGTGACGAGCGCCAGCGCCACGACGATGGCCGGCGAGGTCATCTGGAACGCGCCGATAGTGGTGGCGACCCACGCCAGCGAGCCGACGGTACCGACGGCGAACGGCACCTGCCAGCGCCAGTCCCCGTACGCGTTCAGCCGCCAGCCGAGCAACAGGAGTATCGGGATTACGTTCGCCGCCGTGAACAGCGCGAGCCACGGCCCCGAGTGGGCGAAGATCTCCAGTCGGAGCGCCAGCGCGATGCCCGAGGCGATGGTGAGAAACGCCATCGACGGCAGGAAGAAGGCGGTTTTGGGCGTCAGTCGCTCGAAGACGGCGGCGCTCTGTTCCTCCTCTAGACCGCCGATGACCGGCCCGAGGATCGCGCCGATGAAGATGTCGGTGCCGGTCCAGAGGACCCCCGCCATGACGTGGACGTACGTGTGCTGACGGATCGACACGACTGTCGTGGCGGCCAGCGCCGCGATCGAGACGGCCACCACCCCGGCCGCGAACGCGGGATTCGCTCGTCTGCCCAGTCCCTCTATCGTTCCGCGTATCGTCGCCCCACTCATACGGACGGGGAACCACTTGCCGGCGGCTTAAATCTAGCTCTCAGGTCAGTCTCTGTGACGGGATCTCGCTACTGCTCCACGGGTCGTTCCTCCCCGTTCCGCCGAGGTTCTTCGCGTGCGCTCAGACCCTCGCTACTGCCCCACGGGTCGCTGTCTCGCGGGCGCTACCCGCTCGACTGAACGAGGCCGCTGGCGCGGCCTCGCTACCGCTCACCGCGTCGCTTTCGAGGGCCGCGCTCCCTGTGGTCGCGCGCCCCTCGCTACTCCACGGCTCCCTGCAGTCGCCGTTCCGCCGAGGGTCCTCGCGTGCGCTCAGACCCTCGCTACTCCGCGGCTTCCGGCGTGCTGACTCGCCCTTCGCCGGCCTCCTCCAGGTGAGCGATGGTCGCCAGTCGGAGCGCGTGGGGCCACCCGAGCGGCGTCGCGGAGTCGGGCGTCCCGTCGTCGAACAACTGTTCGGGGAGATAGCCGTTCGCTCGGACGAGCGATCCGCCCGGGAGGATCTCGTTCAGGAGGTCCCGCGACCGGCGGTACGCGTCGGCGGCTCGGTCGTCGTCGACGTCGTCGAGGAGGCTGCCGAGTTCGGCGGCCGCGTTGGCCCCCCACGCCGTCGAGACGGTCCAGACCTTCTCATCGGCCTGTCCGTGACAGCGCCAGTCGTCGCCCTCGAAGCGGACGAGGCCGCGGATGGCGTCGGTCTCGCGTTCGAGGCCGTCGAGCGTCGCCTCGACGTGGGTCACGAGGCGGTCGAGCGTCGCCGCCGAGAGGTCGGCGACGGCGGCGTACTCCCGGAACGCGTCGGGCAGGGCGAGCGACCCGGAGTCGAGGCGCTCGTCGAGTTCGCCCTCGTGTTCCCGCAGCGCGTAGAACTCTCCCGTCCAGAGGCCGTTGAGGCCGTCGAGGACGGCGTCGGCCTGCGCTCGGGCGTGGTCTCGAAGCTCCGTCGAGACCGGCGCGCGCGCGACGGCGGCGTAGGCGTGGAGGAAGGTGGCGGCGGTGTGGACGAACCGGCCCTGCATGTTCTCCCAGGCGTTCTGGCAGGCGATGGGGAGACCGTCGTCCTCGAGCGTGTCGTCGAGGCTGTCGACGGCGGCCTCGATAGTCCGTTCGAGTCCCTCGGGGTCGTCGGGGTCGCCGGTCCGCAGGAAGGTGGCGAGGAAGCCGACGATACTGCCGGTCTGGTCGGCCTGATAGTCGGTGTCCGCGCCGGTTTCGAGGCGGGCGTTGGCCCATCCGGGCGCGAGCGTCTCGTCGCCGGGCCAGACGCGGTGGGGCCAGCTCCCGTCGTCGAGTTGGCTCCGGCAGTAGAAGTCCGCGGACCGCTGGTGCCAGTGGTCGATGTCGACGCCGAGCGTCCGCGCGCTGTCGAGGAGGAACCGCGAGATCTCGCTGTCGTCGCGGAACCACGTGTAGCCGTAGCCGCCGGAGGTGACGTAGAAGGGGTCGAAGTCCGGGCCGGCGATGCGGGCCCCGTTCTCGGCCGACAGCAGCGAGACGACGCGCAGGTCGGAGACGACGGTCTCGCGTCGCGGCGTCGAATCGGGGAGCGACCAGTCGCGCGCCGCGGCGCTCTCGGTCCGAAGCGAGTCGGCGTCGCCGTACTCGTCGACGACCGCTTCGACGGTCGAGAGCGCCGACTCGCGGTCCGTCTCGCCTCGTTCGGCCAGGAGCGTGACGACGGTGACGACTCCGTCTTCGAACGGCGCGGTGAGGAGGACGCCGCCGGTCATCACCGCGTCCTCGTACCGCTCCTCGTCGGTTCGACGCGGGAACTCGACGGGGTCGTCGCCGACCAGTTCGTCGAACCGCTCGGGGATCTGTCCGTGGGCGGCGTCGATGGCTGTCGACGCGCCGACGTAGTCGTGCTCGCGGCGGTGGTAGGCCTCGACGGCGTTCTCGTGGACCAAGAGACTGGTCTGTCCCTCGCGGCCGTCGGGTGCGAATCCGACGTACGCCTGCAGGTCGGCGTCTGTCGGAGCGTCGCCGGCGAGTTCGAACTGGGTGACGTGCGCGCGGCCGAGGGTCAGGTCTCGCTGGTGGACCTGCCACTTCCCGCGGTCGTGGACCGTCTCGACGACGCCCGCGTCGTCGTACCGCTGGTCGGCGTCGGCGTCGAACCACTCTCCGCCGACGCCGAAGCGGGACCTATCGACGCCCGAGAGGCCGCTTAGCGGGTAGGAGTAGTCCTGCAGTGCGCCGTCGTCGTTCACGTGGACGAGACGGTCACCGCGCCCAGAGAAAGTGCCAGTCGTAGAGCGGAGTTCGCCCGGGAACTTCCGGTCGTGGTCCCGGTTGCGCTTGTAATCGTTCAACGATGTCCGAAGCGTCATTGCCACTACCCAACACGTCCCTCATTATAAAATCTGCTGTAATACTTTTTCGTCCTTACAGACGATCGCGGCGTCGAGGTCGACCGCCGATTCTCAGACCGACTCGACGACGGCCGTCGTGCCGACCGCCGGGAGGTCGCCGGTCGCCGCGACGACGGTAACGCGAGCCGCGTCGTCGAGGGCGACGGTCACGTCCACGTCGCCGCCGTCCACGCGGGCCGTCTCTGCGCGCGTCTTCACCACGAGGTCGTCGCCGTCCGTGTGACCGGTGATCCGGGCGGTATCGCCGTCGCGTTCGACGCTCACGTCCAGCTCGGGCCCGGTCGCCAGCGGACTACCACCGTAGCGCTCTTCGACGACGGCGGGCGTCTCGACGGGTTCGCCGGCGTCGACGCTCCACGCCAGCCTGACGAACTGCGCGTTGGTCCACGAGAGCGGCGTCGCGCTCGACGTGCCCTCGCCGAACTCCCAGTCGAAGTCGTTCTCGCCGTCCTCGTCCCAGACCTGTTCGGGGAGCATCCGCCCGTCGTTGGCGAAGGCCGCGAGCGTCCCGAGGAGGTCCGCTGGCTCGAAGTCCGGGTCGTCGAGCAGCAGTTCGTACTCGCCGCGCTCGCCGGTGAAGAAGGGCCAGATGCGCCCCTTCCCGGTCATGTCCGGCTGCCACGGCGCGCCCGGCTGGACGCGCTTCTCGCCGTAGCCGTCGCCGGTGTAGCGGTACCAGCCCGGGCCGTGGGGCGTCTCGACCATGATGTCGTCGTCGTACTCCGCGACGGAGTTGCGGATCGTCGGGTCGTCGGCCGGGAGGATACCCAATCGGACGAGTTCGAGGAACCCGCCGTCCATGATATTTCGCTCGTCGAGCATCCCGCCGCCGTTGTTGTGGGTGCGCAACTCCCCGTCGTCGGGGTTGCCTTCGTCGGTAATGCGGACGTAGTAGGGCGTGTTGGTGTGCCTCTCCGTGCCGGTCGTCGTCGCGTGCCACTCCTCCAGATTCCGAACCCAGTGGTCGGCGACGCCCAGATAGGCGATGGCGTCGGCGTCCTCGCCGGCGTCGATAGCGAGGTCGGCGGCACAGACCAGGCCGGCGATCTCGGCGGCCGTCGTCGAGGGGGAGTAGCCGGGTTCCTCCTCCCAGCGTTCCTGCTGGGAGTGCGGGCCGGTTCCGACCAGATAGTCCGAGGAGAGGCGGACGTTCTCGTAGCCGTAGGTCGCCTCCCCGAAGTCGTAGCCGTGGCGCTCTTTCAGTTGCTGAGCCATCACCTGCGGGAAGGCGATCTCGTCCATCTGCTCGCCGCCCCAGCGGGTCCGGCCGTCGAGGAACGTGTTCTGCGGGAGGAAGCCGTCGGACTCCTGCTGATACGCGTAGACGTACTCCGTCGCATCGATGGCGCTCTGCGTGTCGCCGACGGCGTCGAAGGCAGTGTAGGCCTGATAGAGGTCTCGGGGCCAGACGTAGTTGTAGCCGTAGTCCCGCGGGTCGTTGGCATCGACAGCGTCGCCCCAGGGGACAGAGGGGCTGGCGATACCCGCGCCGGGGAACGCCTTGGAGTCGGCGGCCTTCATCACCATCACGGCGGTCTTGTACTGCGCCAGCAGGTCGTCGTCGCCGGCGACGCTGTCGGGCACCGGCACGTCGTCGAGGTACCGCTCCCACGAATCGGCGTAGGCCGCGCGGACGTCCTCGAAGGGGTCGGCGAGGACCGCCTCGGCAGTAGCGAGCGCGGCCTCGTCGTCGCTCTCCTCGGCGAAGCCGAGCGCCAGCGTCGTCTCGTGGCTCGACAGCGTCCCGGCCAGCACGACGTTGCCGCGGGCCTCGTCGTGGCGCTCGTCCGTCACGCCCGATTCGAGGAGCGCCGTCTCGACGTCGCCCTCGCGGACGTCCGCGGTGGTCCAGTCGAACCCGTCGGCGCTCGCCACGCCCAGCCCCACGTCGATGGGTTCGCCCTGCTCGGTCAGGAACGCCGGTTCGGCGTCCTCGGTCGCGTCGTGAGCCGCGAGCAGCGAGTCCTCGCGTGCGCGAGCGACGTCGTGGTCGGCGTGACAGGACAGCGCCGGGTCGACGACGACGTGGAGGTCGTAGCCGTCGCCCTCGAAATCCACGTCGAGGAGGAGGGCGTCCTCGTCGGGATGGGCGACGTGTTCGACGGTCAGCGACCAGTCGCGGTCGTCGGTCGGGCGGGCGGTCTGGCGGAACAGAAGGGCGTCCTCGCCGACGGCTTCGGTCGAGCGCTCGACGGTCGTCGGCAGGTCACGTCGCTCCCGGAAGGTCCGGGCGGCGTAGCCCTCGCCGTCGGTGACGAGGAAGTCCAGTTCGCGGACGTTCATCACGTCGATGCGGGGGAACCGGACTTCGGTGACCGCGCCCTCGGTCAGGGTATACCAGACGCGTGACGGGTCCGCGTCGTCGTGGTCGGCGACGGTGCCGAACCCGTACTTCTCGCCGACTGTCCACGTCGCATCGGCGGTCGCTGTCGGAATCGCTTCTCGTGTCATACGAGAGCCTGTGCGACCAGTACCTTAATGGTTTCTCAAGACGTAATGAACTATTACAACGAATCTACCGATACGGACGGCACCGCGTCTCTGGAGACCGAAACGAAATTACTTGCCACACCGGTGATGATGGGATAACATGGACGATTCGACGCTCGCGGACCGACTGACGCAGTTAGGACTCTCGGAGAAGGAGGTGGACACGTATCTCTCGATCCTCCGGAACGGCGAGGCGAAAGCCAGCGAGATCGCCGACAACACCGGCGTCTCCAAGCGATACGTCTACAGCATCAGCGAATCGCTCGAAGACCGCGGGTTCGTCGAGGTCAACGACCACATCGTGCCGACGACGATCCGCGCACGTCCGCCGTCGGAGGTCATCGAATCGCTGACGAGTCAGCTCTCGGAGATGGAATCGGCGCTCGACTCTCGCTACTCCGACACCGAACGGCGCGCCCAGCAGTTCGACGTCATCAAGTCCCGCGTGACCGTCGTCAAGCGGCTCACGGAGTACATCTCGAACGCGACGGACGAGGTGATGCTGTCGGTCCCACAGCAGTACCTCCCGGAGATAGCCGACGAACTCGAAGCGGCCGTCGACCGTGGCGTACTGGCACTGCTGGTTGTCAGCAACGCGGCCGACATCGAGAGCGAGGACGTGGCCGGGATGGCCTCGGTCGCCCGATCGTGGCAACAGGAGATGCCGATCGTCCTCACCGTCGACGGCCAGTTCGGGCTGGTCGCGCCCGCCGATATGATCATACGGTCGAACTCCGACCAGCGGGCGATCGCGTTCGTACAGGAGCAACTCGTGCCGGTCCTCTCGGGCTCTTTCCTCGGCAACTACTGGCCGATGGCGACGGAGCTGTACGTCGCCGAACCGCGCGAGCTACCCGCCACCTACCGTCGGTTCCGCCAACCGGTGTTACAGGCGACGCTCCGGCTGCGCGCCGACGACCCGGTCCACGTCACCGCGTCGGTCCACCCGGTGCAAGCCGACACCGACGTAGAGACGCTCGAAGGGACCGTCGTCGATACGCGACAGGGCCTCGTCGAACCACAGACCAACGCCTACCCGATCGAGCACACGCTCGTCGTCGATACGGGCGAGGAGACGGTCACGGTCGGCGGACCCGGTTCGTTCATCGAGGACTACGAGGCCGAGGAGATAATCCTCTCCGAGTCCTAACGACGGCTCGGTTCCGGACATCGATAGATGACGCGTTCGATACGGGCGAGCGCGCGGTCCGCTCAGTGCGTCGCCAGCAGGTCCGCCGGCGGTTCGCCCGGCAGTTCGTCCCGGTCGTGAGCCGCCTCGAAGTCGAGGTCGGGGCCGACGGCGACGATGCGCTTGGGGTTCACGTCGGGGTGGGTCGTGTAGTAGTGTTCCTTGATGTGGTCCATGTTCACGGTCTCGGCGACACCGGGGGTCTGATACAGGTCCCGCAGATACGGCCAGAGGTTGTCGTACTCTCGGATGAACTGGCGGTTGCACATGAAGTGGGTGTGGTACACCTGGTCGAAGCGGACCAGGGTCGTGAACATGCAGACGTCCGCCTCGGTCAGGCGGTCGCCGGCGAGATAGCGCTGGTCCGCGAGCACGTCGTCCCAGTGGTCGAGCGCGTCGAAGAGGTCGGTGACCGCGTCGTCGTAGGCGCTCTGCGTGTCCGCGAAGCCGGCGCGGTAGACGCCGTTGTTGATCGGATCGTAGATGTCGTCGATGACGCGGTCGACCTCGTCTCGATACCCCTCGGGGTAGAGGTCCGCGTCGGTTTCCGCCACCGAATCGAACTCGGTGTCGAGCATCCGTAGGATCTCCTCGGACTCGTTGTTGACGATGGTCTCCTCCTGTTTGTCCCAGAGGACGGGCACCGTCACGCGACAGGTCACGTCGTCGTCGGCTCTCACGTACAGCTCCCGGAGGTAGTCCGATCCGTACAGCGAATCCTCGGTGCACCCCTCCTTCTCGGGCGTGAACTGCCAACCGTCCTCGTCGCGGTAGGGGTCCACGACGTCGACGCTGATGGCGTCCTCCAGTCCCTTCAGCCTGCGCACGAGCAGCGTTCGGTGTGCCCACGGGCAGGCGTAGGAGACGTAGAGGTGGTACCGTCCGGCTTCGGGTTGGAACCGCGCGTCGGGGTCGTCTTCGATACGGTCCCGGAACGTCGTCTCCTGCCGGTCGAACTCACCGTCGTCGTTCGTACTCTCGTAGGCGTCGGTCTGCCACTCGCCGTCGACGAGCATGTTCATGGTATCTTCCGATAGCCGCTCGACCCGCATAAACACCCCAGCGAGGTAACATCCGTGTCACCGCGCCGGCGGCGCGGCGGCGCCCCGGCCGTGCGACTACCCGTCACACCGCGGTCGGCCTTCGAAGCTCTTATCCCGTCGCTCGGCCTCGTATTCGCCAAGAGTACCTATGTCGGACAAACCTGCCTCGATGTACCGGGACATCGACAAGCCCGCGTACACCCGACGCGAGTACATCACGGGCATCCCCGGTTCGAAGATCGCACAGCACGAGATGGGCCAGAAGCAGACCGACACGGACGACTACCCCGTCCAGATCAGCCTCATCGTCGAGGAGTCGGTTCAGCTCCGCCACGGCTCGCTCGAGGCCTCGCGCCTGTCGGCCAACCGCCACCTCATCAAGGAACTCGGCGAGGACGGCGACTACAAGATGACGCTGCGGAAGTTCCCCCACCAGGTCCTGCGCGAGAACAAGCAGGCGACCGGTGCCGGGGCCGACCGTGTCTCAGACGGGATGCGCGCCGCCTTCGGGAAGATCGTCGGCACCGCCGCTCGCGTGCAGGCCGGCGAGCAGCTGTTCACCGCCTACTGCCACGTCGAGGACGCCGAACACGTCAAGGAGGCGTTCCGTCGCGCCTACAACAAGATCACGCCGTCCTGTCGCATCAAGGTCGAGCGCGGCGCGGAACAGCTGGTTTCCTAACCACTTTTTTCTGCGTCGGGTTTCCTCGCGCCGCTTCGCGGCGCTGCGGGAACCCTCCTTGAAAAACCTGGACCAAAAAGGCCGAACTCGCGGCGATGCCGCGAGTTCGGTGTCGGTTGGAGCGCAGCGACAGCAGGCTCGTCAGAGCTTCGCTCTGACGGTGAAACCGCGCCTCGCTTCGCTCGGCGCGGTACGCTTCCCAGGTCAGCCTGCCCTTCCCCGTGGCGCGCGATGAAACGCGCGCTCGGCCACCGCGGTCAGTGCGATACCGCGACCGCCGAAATACTATTGAATTAACACGTCCTACCGTCGAGTATGGCGTTCCGACTGCTACTGCTCGTCATCGGGCTGGTGGAACTGCTCGCTCCCAAGCAGATGGTGGACTTCTGGATGGGGCTGGCGTCGAAGGACGACGACGTGGAACTGCGGCCGTGGGTGTACTCGGTCGCGCGGCTGGAGGGCGCGGTCATCGTGCTGTGGCTGCTGAAACGCCGACGCGGCCGCGGCAAAGCGGAGTAACGGCCGTCTCCGGCGACCGGGAGTATTTGTAGCGACCGCACGAAGCGAGCGGTGATGCTGGATCTGGCCGTCACGACGCGAGAGGAGACGTTCGAGCGGATGCGAGAGCCGCTGGCGGCCCGCGATATCGCCGTCGGCCACGTCGACGTCAGCGAGCGGTCGCTGCCGCTCTCCACGTCGCCGTTCGCGGCCTACGACGTGGGGTTCGTCTATCCCTCTCGCATCATGGAGGGGGCCGTCGCCGACGCGATGCTCGGCGTGCCGTGGGTCAACGACCGCGAGGCGATCCTGCGCTCGCGCAACAAAGCGGACGTGCTGACGCGACTCGGCCGGGCCGACGTTCCAGTCCCGGAGACGGTGCTCGTCTCGAACCCCGCCGACGAGGCCGCCCTCGTCGCCGCCTTCGAACAGTTCGACCCGCCAGTAGTCGTCAAGCCCAACTCCACGACCCGCGGCGTGGGCGTCACGACGGCGCACGACCTCGATTCCTTCCTGGGTATCGCCGACTACCTCGACCTGGTCCACGACTACCGGGCGACCGGCGACCAGTCGTTTCTCGTCCAGGAGTATCTCCCCGACGCGCGCGACTACCGAGCGATGATCGTCGACGGCGAGTACGTCGGGGCCGTCGAACGACGACTCTCCGCCGACGCCCGCGCGGGCGGGCGCTGGAAGCACAACGTCCACCGCGGGGCCGACGCCGAGGGAGTCGAACTACCCGACCCGCTGCGCGAATTGAGCGAACGCGCGGCGGACGTGCTCGACATCTCGTATCTCGGCGTGGATCTGCTCGTGACCGACGACCGCGCCGTCGTCAACGAGACGAACGCCCGGCCGACCATCGACAGCGCGACGAAGTACGAGGAGGGATTTTGGGACCGACTGGCGGAGCTGATTCGCGCGACAGCGACGGCGTAGCAGAAATCGACAGGCGGTTCGGTAAAGCGCGGCTACAGTTCGATGTCGGCCGAGTCCTCTTCGCGGTCGAAGGTGACTTCGAGGATGCCGTTGTTGTAGGTGGCCGACGCGGAGTGTTCGTCGACTGCACTGGGGAGCGTGAGCCGCTCGTGGTACTCCCGCTGGTGGCTGTCGGCATCGATGGTGAGGACGTTGCCGTCGCACTTGAGGTCGATCGCCTCCTTCTCGATGCCCGGGATGTCGGCGACGACGCGGATCTCCTCGTCGGTCTCGTGGACGTCTACGTGTAGGTCGCTGCCCCCCGTCGCACCGTCTCGGTCGATGTGAACGTCCCCTTCGGCACCCATCATCTCGTCCATCATCCGCTCTATCTCGCGGAAGAACTCGTCGAAGGGGTCGTCGTCGTCCCGTCTCATTACTATAGGGCCATTCGGTCGTATCTCTCAAAAGCCTTCTGTCGGACTCATCTGATTCATCTGATCTATCTCGCCCGGACGCGCGGTGGCGTATCTATCATAGACATTCGTTCGAAACGTAACGAACACAAACAAACACATCCCGGAACAATTCCGAAAACCCTTTACTCCGAACAGGCGCTTTACTAGCCGGTATGAGTGACCCAGTCCGCGTCGGCCTCAACGGCTTCGGCCGCATCGGCCGTAACGTATTCCGTGCTTCGCTGGAGAACGACGACGTCGAGATCGTCGGCATCAACGACGTCATGGACGACGACGAGATCGACTACTTCGCCCAGTACGACACCGTCATGGGCAATCTCCCGGGTGCGAACGTCGAGGACGGCGTCCTCAGCGTCGAGGGCACCGACTTCGAGGCGGGCATCTTCCACGAGACCGACCCGACGGAGCTCCCCTGGGAGGACCTAGACGTCGACGTCGCGTTCGAGGCGACGGGCATCTTCCGGACGAAAGAGGACGCGAGCCAGCACCTCGAAGCGGGTGCCGACAAGGTGCTCATCTCCGCGCCACCGAAGGGCGACGAGCACGTCAAGCAGATCGTCTACGGCGTCAACGAGGACGAGTACGACGGCGAGGACGTCGTCTCGAACGCCTCCTGTACGACGAACTCCATCACGCCGGTCGCGAAGGTGCTCGACGACGAGTTCGGCATCGAGTCGGGACAGCTGACGACCGTCCACGCCTACACCGGGTCCCAGAACCTCATGGACGGCCCCAACAGCAAGCCCCGCCGCCGCCGCGCCGCGGCCGAGAACATCATCCCGACCTCGACCGGGGCCGCACAGGCCGCCACCGAGGTCCTGCCCGACCTCGAGGGCAAACTCGACGGGATGGCCATTCGCGTCCCGGTCCCGAACGGCTCCATCACGGAGTTCGTCGTGGACCTGAACGAGGAGGTCACCGAGAGCGACGTCAACGCCGCCTTCGAAGAGGCCGCCGAAGGCGACCTCGAGGGCGTGCTGGGCGTCACGACCGAGGACGTCGTCTCCTCCGACATCCTCGGCGACCCCTACTCCTCGCAGGTCGACCTCCAGTCGACGAACGTCGTCAACGGGATGACGAAGATCCTGACGTGGTACGACAACGAGTACGGCTTCTCGAGCCGGATGCTCGACGTCGCACAGCACATCACCGAGCAGTAGACTGGTCGCTCCGCTCTCGCCGTTCGTCTCTCCTTCGATTTCTCGGCTCGCCGAGCCGCGGCTGTCGGCGGTATCTCGACGCGCTTTCGGCGGACTCGGAAACGCCTAAGCACGGGGCGGGTGTGGGTTCGCGTGATGACCTTCCAGACGCTCGACGACCTCGAGGACGGGCAGCGCGTCCTCGTGCGACTCGACCTCAACTCACCCGTCGAGGACGGCGAGGTACAGGACAACCGGCGGTTCGACCGCCACGCCGAGACGATCAGCGAACTCGTCGACCGAGACTTCGAGGTCGCGGTACTGGCCCACCAGGGCCGGCCCGGCCGGGACGACTTCGTCTCGCTCTCCCAGCACGCTGACATCCTCGAATCGCACGTCGACAGCCCGGTCGACTTCGTCGCCGACACCTTCGGCGAGGACGCCCTTTCCGCCATCGGCGAACTCGACGGCGGCGACGTCCTCGTCTTGGAGAACACGCGAATGTGCGACGAGGAACTCCCCGAGGAAGAGCCCGAGGTCAAGGCCGAGACCGAATTCGTCCAGACGCTCAAGGACGAGTTCGACGCCTACGTCAACGACGCCTACTCGGCGGCGCATCGCTCGCACGCCTCGCTCGTGGGCTTTCCGCTGGTCATGGACGCCTACGCGGGCCGGGTCATGGAGACCGAGTACGAGGCCAACACCGCCATCGCCGAGAAGGAGTTCGACGGGCAGGTGACGATGGTCGTCGGCGGGACGAAGGCCACCGACGTTATCGACGTGATGACCCACTTGGACGAGAAGGTCGACGACTTCCTGCTGGGCGGCATCGCCGGGGAGCTGTTCCTGCGGGCGGCGGGCTACCCCGTCGGCTACGACATCGACGACGCGAACCTCTACGACGAGCAGTGGGAACAGAACAGCGAGAAGATCGAGTCGATGCTCGAAGACCACCGCGACCAGATCACGCTCGCGGTCGACCTGGCCTACGAGGACGACGACGGGAGCCGCGCCGAGCAGTCGGTCGACGACATCGACGAGAAGACGGTCTCGTACCTCGACGTTGGCAGCGAGACGGTCATGGAGTACTCGCCGACAATCCGCGAGTCGGAGGCCGTCTTCGTGAAGGGCGCGCTCGGCATGTTCGAGGACGAGCGCTTCTCCGTGGGGACGGCGGGCGTCCTCGAAGCCATCGCGGAGACCGACTGCTTCTCGGTGGTCGGCGGCGGCGACACCTCTCGCGCCATCGAGATGTACGGGATGGAAGAAGACGAGTTCGGACACGTCTCCATCGCCGGCGGCGCGTACATCCGCGCGCTCACCGGCGCGGAGCTCGTCGGCGTCGAAGTGCTACAGCGCTAGTCGCGGTCCGTCTCGGCGTGGCGGACGTCCCAGCCGTCTTCGGGGTCGTAGTCGGCGACTGGCCGCTTCTCGCGGGGACGCGTCCGCGCGTGTCTGGTCGTCCAGTCGCCGTCGTCGCCCTTCGGGGAAGCCATCTCTGGCATACCACGCAGTAGGGCCGTCGACAATAAATTCCTTGTGACTAGGGTTGTAAATATATTACTCGGTTTCGAGTAAGTGTCGCGGCGGCAGCCTCGTTCAGCCCGACGCGCCGCGAGGCGAAGCGCTTTCCACGCCAGTCGCCAAGCGATCGGTATGTTCACCGGGATCGTCGAGGCGACCGGCGAGGTACGGGAAGTCGTAGACGACGAGGACGGTCGGCGGGTCCGCATCGGCGCGCCCTTCTCCGACCTCGAAGCCGGCCAGTCGATAAGCGTCAGCGGCGCGTGTCTCACCGTCGAGGCGTTCGCCGACGGGGAGTGGTTCGAGGTGTTCCTCGCCCGCGAGACGCTCGACCGGACCTTCTTCGACCGACTGACCGAGGGGGCGACCGTCAACCTCGAACGGGCGATGCCCGCCGACGGCCGCTTCGACGGCCACATCGTGCAGGGCCACGTCGACGCTACCGCGGAGATCGTCGGCATCGAACGGGAGAGAGGCGACTGGACGTTCTCCTTCTCGCTTCCCGACGCGCAGCGGGACTACCTCGTCGAGAAGGGATCGATCACGGTCGACGGCATCAGCCTCACCGTCGCCGCTCGTCGCGACGACCGCTTCGACGTGGCGATCATCCCGACGACCTACGAGGAGACGACGCTCTCGGAGAAGTCGGTCGGCGACCCGGTTCACCTCGAAGTCGATGTGATAGCGAAGTACGTCGAACAGCTCCACTAGGGTTCGAACTCGGCCTGTTCGATCTCGTCTGGCGAGCTGTCGGTCACCTGATGTGCCTGCTGATATGCTCGCCGATAGGCGTTGAGTTTCCGAAACAGGAGCAGGCCGAACAGCGCGTCGTAGACGACGACGAATCCGAGGAAGGCGGTGAACTGACTGACGCCGTAAAACTCGGAGAGAACCACCGTCACGGGACCCGACAGCGCGTTGTACGTGGCGTGGATGAGCGTGGCGATGAGCAGCCCCTTCAGGATGATGGGGCCGGCGTCGTCGGGGTTGAACTTCGCCAACCCGAGGTAGTAACCCGCGAACGCCGAGTAGATGACGTGGCCCGGCCCGGCCAGCGCCCGCACGGCCGCGATGTCGCTGCCGGCGTTTATCGCCTGTATCGTCCCGTTGACCGTCTCGGTGTTCTGGACGATGTACAGCGCGTTCTCGATGGTGGCGAAACCCAGTCCGGCGGCGGCACCGTACACCGCGCCGTCGATGACGGCGTCGAAGCGGTCGTCCCGGTAGGGGTAGAGTCGCACCGCGAGCAGCTTCACGCTCTCCTCGACGGGGCCGACGACGAGATAGAAGAAGAAGAACAGGCCCGCGGGTTCGAACAGCCCGAACCCGGAGCCGATCGACTGCACCGGGTCGCCGAGCGTCACGTTCAACAGCCCGGCGAAGCCGGCGAACAGCACGCCCAGCAGGAAGGTCCCCACCAACAGCGTCAGCGGTTCGGAGGAGGTCACGTCGGCGCGCCAGATGTAGAGGGCCAGCAGCAGCGCGGGAACCGCCGAAAGCGCCGCGAGACCGGCGAACAGCGGCTGGACGCCGAGCGCGCCGAGGCTGCCGAACGCGACCTGCAGCACCAGGATGACGAGGGCGATGAGGATCACCATTCCACGGAGCGCCCAGATGCCCGTGTGATAGAGCCAGTGGGCGAAGCGGTCTAGCCGGGACCGCACCTCCCAGTCGGCGATCTCGTAGAGGTCCGTCGACCGGTCCGCGTTCGACGCGACCGGGTCCCGTCGCTTTCCCATACTTCGTTCTGGGCTGCCCAGCACCTAACGGTTTGGCTCGCGGTGTCGTCCCGGAACGGTGCGCTCACCGAGGCGAGAGTGTTTTGACGGTTCCCGGCGTACCGGCGACCATGACTCTACGGGCAGGCGTCCTCGCCGTGCAGGGCGACGTCTCCGAACACGCCGACGCGATCGAACGGGTGGCGACGGCCCACGGCGAGACGGCGGAGGTCGTCGAGATACGCGAAGCGGGGGTCGTCCCCGACTGCGACGCGCTCCTCATGCCCGGCGGCGAGTCGACCACCATCTCGCGACTCGTCCACCGGGAGGGTATCGACCGCGAGATCGCGGCTCACGTCGAGGCCGGGAAACCGGTGCTGGCGACGTGTGCCGGCCTCATCGTCGCCGCCAGCGACGCCCACGACGACCGCGTGGAGACGCTGAACGTCCTCGACGTCTCCGTCGAGCGCAACGCCTTCGGCCGACAGAAGGATAGCTTCGAGGCCCCGCTCTCCGTGACCGGTCTCGATGACCCGTTCCCGGCGGTGTTCATCCGCGCGCCCGTCATCGACTACGTCGGCGACGACGTGGAGGTGCTGGCGACGTGGGACGACCGCCCCGTTGCGGTCCGTGACGGTCCCGTCGTCGGCACGTCGTTCCACCCGGAACTGACCGAGGACCCGCGCATCCACGACCTCGCCTTCTTCGACAGCGTGGAGACGTAGCGCTTCGACGGCCTGAATAGGTCCCCCGCCGACCGCCCGGTATGGACGACGCCGACGACGTCATCGACGACCTGTTCGCGGTCATCGAGGACCGCAAGGAGAACCTCCCCGAGGACTCCTACACCACGTCGCTGTTTACCCACGAGAAAGGCGAGAACGCCGTCTTGGAGAAGCTCGGCGAGGAGACCACCGAGCTGATTCTCGCGGCGAAAGACGACGACCGCGAGGAACTCGCCCACGAGTCCGCCGACATCGTCTATCACCTGCTCGTCCTGCTCTCGATGAAGGGGATGGACGTCGAGGACTTGCGCGCGGAGTTGTCGAAGAGGCGGTAGCGAGGGGCGCGCGACCGGTGAGGGTGCAGGGAGCGCGGCCCTCGAAGCGAAACGGGTAGCGAAGTGACCCGCGGAGCGGCGGGCGCAGTTTTTCCACCACGAGGTCGTCGCTCGCCGGACGGTGTCTGGAAAACCGTCGAAACTGCGTGTCGCTGCTACGGGGCGGTGACGGCCGGTTCTTCGGTGGCCGTGACCGCCTCACCCGTCTGAGCGTCGAAGAGGTGGACCGAGGACTCCTCGAAGGAGATGTGGATCAGGTCGCCGACTTCGGGTTCGACGTCGGCCGGGACGCGGGCGATGAAGTCCGGCGCGTCCTCGGTGTCGAAACTCCGGGACTCCGAGCCGAGGTCCAGATACAGGTAGTTGTCGCTCCCGACCGGTTCGACCACGTCCACCGTCGCCGGGACGGCGTTCTGTCCGCCGTCCTCGCCGACGACGACGTGTTCCGGGCGGATGCCGAGGACGTACGAGCCGCCGCCGATGTCGCCGAACGCGTCGGCTCGACCCGACGTGAGGTCGTAGGAGAACGCACCGTCCGAGCCGGTCAGGTGGATGCCATCGCCGACGGATTCGGCCTCGACGTCGATGAAGTTCATCGACGGCGACCCAACGAACCCGGCTACGAACTGGTTGGCGGGGTTCTGATACACCTCGGTGGGTTTGCCCGTCTGCTGGAGCTTCCCGTCGTTGAGGATGACGATTCGGTCGCCCATCGTCATCGCCTCCTCCTGGTCGTGGGTGACGTACACCGACGTGATGCCCAGTTCCTCCTGCAGGCGCTGGATCTCGGTCCGCATCGTCGTCCGCAGTTTCGCGTCTAAGTTCGACAGCGGCTCGTCGAAGAGGAACACGTCGGGTTCGCGGACGATCGCGCGACCCAGCGCGACGCGCTGTTTCTGCCCGCCGGAGAGCTCCTCGGGCGTGTCGTCGAGCAGGTCCTCGATGCCCATCATCTCGGCGGCCTCGTAGACGCGCTGTTCGCGCTCCTCGGCGGACATGTCGGTGCTCATCCGCAGGCCGAAGGCCATGTTCTGTTGGATGGTCTTGTGCGGGTACAGCGCGTAGTTCTGGAACACCATCGCCACGTCGCGGTGTCGCGCGTGGACGTCGGTGATGTCGTTACCGCCGATGTGGATGCGACCGCTCGACGGTCGTTCGAGACCGGCGATCATCCGCAGCGTCGTCGACTTCCCACAGCCGGACGGTCCGACGACCGTCACGAACTCCCCGTCCTCGATGAACAGTTCCAGGTCGTCGACCGCGACGATGGACCCGCCATCGAACTCCTTTCTCAGTGCGTTCAGTTCGAGACTCGCCATTAGTACCCGTGTACGTGTCCCGCATGATAAATGTTCCCCAAAATAGTGAATCTGTGAGGGGAAATTTCGTAGGAGTTTTTTCTTCCGGTGGGCGCGCGGACGGCGAGAATCCGAATCAACGAGCGGTCGGCGGAGACGAGAGCAGGCGATTACTCCGCGGCGGGGGTCACGACCACGTCGGCGACGCGCAGGCCGTCCTCGCTCGTCACGTCGGACTCCGAGAGGAGGTCGCGGCCGGTCACCTCGCGGTCGAGAGTCACCGTCGCGTCCTCGGCGGCGAAGTTCAAGACGACCACGAGCGTCTCGTCGCCGTCGGCGCGTTCGTAGGCGACGACGCCGTCCGGATCACCTTCGGCGACGGACCACTCGACGGGGGTGACACCGGACGCGCGCAGGGCGGCGTGTTCGTCGCGGAGCGCCACCAGTCGGCGGTGGAAGTCGGTCAGGTCGGCGTCGCCGTCGTGCCAGCGCATCGTCCCGCGCTGGTCTTCGACGCCGCGTTCCTGTCCGTAGTAGAGCATGGGGAGGCCGGGGACAGTAAACGTCGCGCCGACGGCGGCCCGCAGCGGTTCCGGCCCGCACTCGTCGCGGTAGCGGTCCTCGTCGTGGTTCTCGACGTAGCGCATGTGGACCGCGCGGTCGGGGTAGCCCCAGTGCTCGGACTCTGCCAGGGCGTCGAACAGCACCGTCGCCGGTTCCTCGCCGCGACCGATGTCTCGCAGAGCGAAGTAGAAGTCCGGGTCGTAGTGCACGTCGAACTCGTTTTCCCGGAAGGCGGCGTCGCGGTGTGGTACCGTCTCGTCGAGCAGGAGAAAGTCGGAGTCGTGGGCTTTCACCCGCTCGCGAACCTCCTTCCAGAAGCCGTGGGGGACGCCCCACGCCACGTCACAGCGGAAGCCGTCCACCTCGTCGGCCCACTCCTCGACCACGTCGAGCATCCATCGGCGGACGGCGAGCGAGTCGTAGTTGACGTTGGGGATTCGCGTCCAGTTGAAGTAGAGCCCCGGCGCGTCGTCGCCGGCCCAGTCGACGTCGGTCACGTCCGCCTCTGCCGGAATGCGCTCGTAGTAGTCGGCGTACTCGGGGACGCCGGCGCGGTGGAACTGGAAGTACGGGTGGTCCCGCGAGGTATGGTTGAGGACGAGGTCGAAGACGACGCGGATACCGGCCTCGTGGAAGCGCTCGACCAGCGACCGGAACTCCTCGCGCGTGCCGAGGTCGGCGGCGGTGTCGAAGAGGTCCGTGATGTGATAGCCGTGTCGGGTGGGGCTCTGGACGACGGGCGTGAACCAGACCACGTCGACGCCCAGCGACTCGACGTAGGGCACCCGGCGCTCGATCTCCTCGAAGGACGTCTCGGCGATGTCGCCGACGAACTCGCGGACGAAGATCTCGTAGATGGTGGCGTCGTCCGTCCACTCGGGGGCGTCCGCGGGGCGAGAGACAGTGAGGTCTCCGGACGCGCCGGAACGAATTTCGAGCGTGTCGGCGATGCTGTGCCGTTCGGCGACGGCGACGGCGTGGACGCGCGAGAGGACCGGTAGCGAGTCGATAGCGACCCGGAGTTCGCCGCCGCCGACGTCGACCGCCGCTTCGTCGAGCGAGTCCCGGTCGTCGAAGTGAAACTCCACGTCGGGGTCGCGCCCGTCGGGCGCGGCGCGCGCGTCGGCGGTGACGACCAGCTCCTCGCCCTCCCGGTGGCTGTCGAGTTCGACGCGCGGGCGACCCGCGCCTTCGACTGTCACCTCGTCGGTCGCGAACGGGTCGAACTCCCCGTCGAACGCGAAGATGGCTTCGTGCGTGCCCGGCGGGAGTTCCGTCTCCAGGACCCACTCGCCGTCCGCTTCCGTCGCCCAGTGACTCCCCATCGTGAAGTCGTTGAACTTCCCGAAGACGACGCAGCTCTCGGCGTCGGCGACGTCGGCGGGGTCGCCCTCGGCGACGTCGTCCTCGGTGACGCTGAACCGGACTGTCCGCGTCGTCGAGGCCGGGAACGCGCGTACCGTCTGCGTGTGCGTCCCGTCCGGCGCGGAGAGTTCCGCGCGGTAGGTGCCGGGTACGTCCGGCTCGAGGTGGACGACGGGACCGTCGCCCAGGGCGACCGAACTCCCCCCCGGTACCTCCGTGAGTCGCCACCGGAAGTCGGCGTCGGGGTCCGGTCGCCGTGGTGCCAGCTCGACCGACTCGTCGACGGTGCAAAAACGCGGTGGGCCGGGGTGATGCATAGCCCAAGCGTTGCCAGCCCGCTATTTTACTGTTGCCCTCGTTTTCGATCTTCGTTCGAGTAGTTCACCATCGTTTCAACGATTCCGTAAAGAGCTGAAGTATAATTTCGTAGCACTTTTGTGCATGGAGGATAATTTACGTTCTGAGAGCCAGATAGTCGGTCGTTCGGCCCGTCTGCTCGTCGTATTCTTCGCCCGCCGCGAGCCGCAGCAGTCGGGATATATATGATGAACGTTCGTGAGTATCCGAATGATTTAAGTTGTGAAAGACTATTTCATCCATTATCCATCCATGACAATGGACCGCAGAACGCTGATCAAGCAACTCGGTGGTATCGGAGCTGCAACGGCGATCGCTGGCTGTAGCGTACAGGAAGACGGCGGCGACGGCGGCGGTGACGGTGGCGACGGTGGCTCCGGCGGTACCGACTCCGACGGGAGCAGTGGCACGGAGAGTCAGGGTCCCGCCGGGACCGCGACCGCGTGGTACTCGCTCTCCGAGAGCGAGCTGGCGACGCGTCAGGATATAATCAAGGAGTTCAACGAGCAGAAGCGTCACACTATCGAGGGAGCGGATATCTCCGACCTCCAGCAGAAGACGTCGAGCGCGATCCCGGCCGGCGAAGGCCCGCAGATCTTCGACTGGGCGCACGACTGGGCGGGCAACACCTACGAACAGGGCTTCATCGTCGGTCAGGGCGACCAGCTCTCGGTCGACATGAACGTCTATACCGAAACGGCTCGACAGGCGGCCAAGTACGACGGGAAGGTCATCGGTCTCCCGTACGGTGCCGAAACCGTCACTCCCATCGTCAACACGGACATCGTCGACTCCGTCCCGAGCAGCGTCGACGAGATGATCAGCACGATCGAGAAGCACCACGATCCCGACAACGGTCAGTACGGGCTCAGCTACCCGATCAACTCCTACTTCACCAGCGGGTGGCTACAGGCCTTCGGCGGTTACTTCTTCAAGGCCGACAGCGATCCGCAGTTGGGTATCGCGGAGGACGAGTTCGTCCGCGGGCTCGAGTTCATCGTCGAGAACTTCAAACCGTACATGCCGAAGGACCCGAAGTACTCGCCACAGGCGGCCGCGTTCAACGAGGGGAACGCCGCGATCACTATCAACGGCCCGTGGTCGCTCGCAGCGCTCAACGGGAACGACCTCAACTACGAGGTGATACCGTTCCCCGAGATGAGCGAGGGAACGCCGAACCCCTACACCGGGATTCAACTCTGGTACTTCGCCAAAGCCATGGAGAGCGGCGGTCCGTCCGCGGCCGCCGCGCGGACGTTCGCCGAGTGGTACACGACGAACGAGGACCACATCCGCTCCCTCGCGGAGAATCAGGGCTCCATCCCGGTTCTCAAGAGCGTCGCCCAGGGCGACGACCTGCCCGCCACCGTCCAGGCCTTCTCCAGTTCCGTCGACATGGGGACGCCGATGCCCGCCCACCCCAAGATGGACGACGTGTGGGGCCCGGTCGACAGCGCGCTCGTCAAGGCGTTCAACGGCGACGCCACCCCTGAACAGGCGCTCACGACCGCCGCGAAGGACATCCGCAGCAACTGGTAATCATATCCGATATGAGTACGGCAACACGAGTCGCGAACCGCGTCGAGAAGGTGCCGTTCCTGAGCCGCGGGGACGCGTCGCTGCTGCTGGTCCTCCCCGGCCTGTTCATCTTCTCGGCGTTCATGCTGTTTCCGGTCGTGTATCTCATCGGGATCTCCTTCACTAACGCCGAGCCGGCGAATCTCTTCGCCGGTGAAGGCGTCGTCGCCGTGTTGACGTTCGGTGACGCGTCGTTCGTCGGCCTCCGGAACTACGCCAACGTGCTGACCGACCCCGAGTTCTGGAACTCCTTTGGCGTGACGTGGCTGTTCGTCGCGACGAGCGTCACGCTGAAGATCGTCGTCAGCATCTCCATCGCGCTGGTCGTCACCAGCGACCTCGTCCGCGGGAAGCGCTTCCTGCGCTCGTTCATCATCTTCCCGATGGGGCTGCCGCCCATCTTCATCATCACGGTGTGGCGCGGTATCTTCAGCTCCGCGCAGTTCGGGCTGATGAACCAGTTCCTCACCGGAATCGGGATGCAACCGGTCGCGTGGCTCTCGGGGCGCTGGACGGCGTTCATGGCGTACAACATCACGGAGGCGTGGCTCGCGTACCCGTTCATGGTCATCATCACCGTGAGCGCGCTCCAGGACGTCTCGGAGGAACTGCACGAGGCCGCCGTCGTCGACGGTGCCGGCTTCGTCTCCCGGTTCTTCCACATCACGCTTCCCTCGATCAAGCGACCGGTGCTGTTCGCGACCATCCTGACGTCCGCGGCGTCGTTCCAGCAGTTCCTCATCCCCTTCGTGTTCAACGAAGGGGGTCCCGCGCGGGCGAACGAACTGCTGGTCGTCTACGGCTACCGCGAAGCGCTGCAGTTCCAGGAGTACGGTCGCGGCGCCACCATCAGCATCATCGCGCTGATATTCATCGGCGCGTTCATGTGGCTCAACGTGAAGAAGGGTAGACTCGCCGACGGGGTGAGCGACTGATGGGAATCCTCTCGGGCATCGGTCGAAAGCTCAAGACCGACGTGAAGAACGTCGCGATGACCCCGGTCGACACGGTTCGGAACTGGAAGTACACCTACGAGGCCGTCCAACGGGGCGAAGTGCCGGCCTCAGAGGTCGTGAAAGTCGCCGTCTCGACGGTCCTCGCGACGATAATGGTGCTCGCGCTCCTGTTCCCCATCTACTGGATCCTGATGGCTGCGCTGTCCGGGAGCGGGTCGTCGCTGTACACCTCCGAGAGCTTCCGATTGTTCCCGGATAACCCGACGCTCAAGCCGTTCATCTGGGTGGTGGGCGACCTCATCGTCCCCGGCTACACGATCGGCGTCGGCATCCCGCTGACCGACCTCTCGCTCGTGTTCAACACGCCGGAGATCACGCTGCTCGACGCCTCCGCTTACGGCGTCGACAGGCCGTCCGCGTTCAAGAAGTTCCTCTGGAACAGCGTCACCGTCGCGATCCCGACGGTGCTCATCTCGATGGCGCTCATCATCCCGGCGTCGTACGCGCTCTCGCGGAAAGAGTTCCTCCTCCGCCGGAAGGTGCTGTTCGCTTACGTCCTGTTCACGCAGATCGGTGGCGGCCTCGGTGTCGCCCTGCTCATCGGGATGTACGCTCTCTACGTCCAGTTCGGTATCAACAACAGCAAGTTGGCGCTGTCAGTCTACTACGCCGCGACGGCCGTGCCGTTCAACACGTGGCTGTTGAAGACCTACATGGACGGAATCCCGGTCTCCTACGAGGAGGCGGCCGTCGTCGACGGCGCGCCGCCGTGGCGGGTCGTCACGGAGGTCATCCTCCCGATGTCCGCCGCCGGACTGGCGACGGTGTTCATCTTCATCTTCCTCACCGGGTGGACCGAGTTCGTCGTCGCCCAGACGCTGCTGGGCACGGAGAACTACACCCTCCCGGTCGGCCTGTACTCGCTGGTCGGCGAGTACTCCATCCCGTGGGCGCGCTTCTCCGCGTTCGCGCTCACCTTCGCGCTGCCGATCATGCTCGTGTACCTCTTCGCACAGCGGTACATCGAGGGCGGCCTGTCGTTCAGCGGGATGGAAGGGTAACTCGACCGCACCTCCTTCGTCTCCTCCGTTTTCTCCGTCTCCTCCGTCTTCTCCGTCTCCCCGGCTCGATAGCTACCGCAGTCGGTCGGCGACGCGCTCGCGGTCGGCGGGTTCGTTCACGTTGTGACACCAGCCGTCGAGTTCGACCGCCTCGACGCGGTGGCCCGCGTGGACGAGGAGGTCGACGGCGTCGGCGAGTTCGTACTCGCCGCGGGCCGACGGCGTGACGAGACGGAGCGCCGGGTCGATCGCGGCGTCGAAGACGTAGAACCCGCGCGTGACGAGCGTCGACGGCGGGTCCTCGGGTTTCTCGACGAGGCCGGTGACGCGGCCGTCGGCGTCCGTCTCGACGACGCCGGTCGTCCGGGCCCGCTCGCGCGCGACGGATTCGACCAGCAGCGTCGCGGCGGCCTCTGTCTCGCGGTGTCGCCGGACGACGGCGTCGAGGTTCGCTCGACAGACGTTGTCGCCGTTCATCACGACCACGGGCGAGTCTTCGACGGGAAGCGTCTGCCGGAGGGCGTGGGCCGTTCCGAGCCGCTCGGCCTGTTCGACGTAGACGAGCGGCGTCTCCCGATACGACTCGCCGTAGCGAGCGACGACGTCGTCGCCCCGATAGCCGACCACGGCGACCAGCCGGTCACAGCCGACCGACAGCAGCGCGTCGAACGCGTAGGAGAGGAGCGGCTTTCCGGCGACTTCGACCAGCCCCTTCGGTCGTTCCTCGGTGAGCGGCCGCATTCGGGTCCCCTTCCCGGCCGCCAGTACGACGCCGTCCATGTCCGTCCCGTGGGCCGACACGGAGAAATGGTTGGTGGGGAATCGGTCGATAAACCGCCGGAAGACGTGACGACTTAGCGACCAAACGCGGGTCAGACTTTTGCACCCCGGTCCCCGAAGTCGAATGATGGTCGGGGACCTGTACGTGGGCGTCGTCTGTGGCGACGGGTCGTGCCTCGCGGTCGCGTTCGGACCGGACGGCTACGACCACACCGAAACCTTCGAGAGTATCGGCGAGTGCTGGTCGAGGTACGAGGAGACCGCCGCGCGGATACTGGTAGACGTCCCCATCGGCCTCGTCGAGTCGGGCGATCCGGTCCGGCGCTGTGACGAACTCGCGCGCGCGGTGCTCGGGCCTCGGAGCGTCGTGATCTTCGATCCGCCGGTTCGAGAGGCCACGCGAAAGCACCGGTACTCCACGGCGAACCGCGTTCACGAGCGAAAGAGCGGCGCGGAGCTCTCGGAGGCGGCGTTCGCTCGCCGCGAGGGGATCGCCATGTGTGACGAACTCCTCCGGGAGGTCTCCGAGGCCGCCGCCGTCGTCCGCGAGTCTCACCCGGAGCTCTGCTTTCGCGCCTTCGCCGGGGAACCGCTCGCGTACTCCCGCGAGACGGCCGGTGGCTACGCGGAGCGGATGCGCACGCTCGTCAACTACGACCGCGACGCGGCACCGCTGGTCCAGCGAGTGGCCGAGGCGACCGCCGGCCGCGACGTGACCGTCGCCGACGTCTTAGACGCCGTTGCGCTCGCCTACACCGCGCGGCCCGGCGACGGTGACCTGCGGACGCTCCCGTCCGAGCCGCCGGCGGACGCCGCAGGGCTCCCGATGGAACTCGTCTACCGGGCAGCGACGCCGCTGTCGGTCGAGTGAGCGCGGCCAACGGCGGTCGCACGCTGGGCGATAGCAGCCGCTCGCCGGTGTGAATAATTGCGAGACTGTAGACAAAAAGCCCGTCTTACAGCCGTTCGAGGTTCGTCGCGCGCGGACCCTTGTCCGCCTGCTCGATGTCGAACTCGACTTCCTGCCCCTCTTCGAGGTCAGGGCCGCCGACGTCTTCCATGTGGAAGAAAACGTCCTCGTCTGCGTCCTCAGTGTCGATGAAACCGTACCCGCCTGTGTCGTTGAAGAAGTCGACTTTGCCTTTCGCCATTGTTAGAGCCGTGTAACGTTGGTTGCGCGCGGACCCTTGTCCGCCTGCTCGATGTCGAACTCGACTTCCTGCCCCTCTTCGAGGTCAGGGCCGCCGACGTCTTCCATGTGGAAGAAAACGTCCTCGTCCGCGTCCTCAGTGTCGATGAAACCGTAACCGCCAGTGTCGTTGAAGAAATCAACCGTTCCTTTCGCCATTGCATCTCCAGAGACGCCGGGACCACGGATAACAGTTCCGATACGGTCAGAGGCCATGAAAACGGCGAGAGAGCGACGGCAGCGACCGATTACCGGTTCCGAGCCGTTCTTGTCGGTCGCTGCCGACTACGGAACGTGCTCCGCGGACTCAGAGAGAACGGCCCGGTCGTCCTCGTCCCGCTGGCGTGGACGTTTGCGACGGCCGCCCACCTCGGTCTGCTGGCCGCCCGGACGGTACTCATCGCACACGTCGTCATGGCGACGATACTCGCCGCGTTCGCCGCCCTCTCGTGGCGGGAGATGACCGACGGAGTGCTGCTGGTGTGGCGACGCGTGCTGGTCGTCGGCATCCCGATCACGCTGGCGGGTATCGCCGGACTGCTCGGCGACGTCGAACCGCTGCTGACTGCCACCGTGGTCGGTTGGATGGTCGTCCCCGCGGTCGGTCTCGCCTACACCGGCCGACGCGTCGACCGCACTCCGTGGGCGTACACCGGCGGGGCCGCGGCGAGCGCAGCGGGCGTGGTCGTCTACCTCGCGGGCGTCTCTCTCCCCGCCTCGGCGTTGGTGCTCGCCGGACTGACGCTGACGAACGTCGGCCAGACCGCCGGCATCGTCGCCGCCGTTCGGGACTACTGATCTCCGCGCTCGCCGACCTGTACGAGCTGCTTGCCGATGTTCTCTCCCTCGAACAGGCCGAGGAAGGCGTCCGGGGCGTTCTCCAGTCCCTCCGTGACCGTCTCGCGGTACTCGACGTCGCCGGCGGCGACCCACTCACCCAACCGCTGGGTGGCCTGCTCGAAGCGCGGCTCGAAGTCGCCGACGAGGAATCCGCGGACGGTGGCCCGCGACTGGATGAGTTGGCCGAGCTTTCGCGGCCCGACCGGCGTCTCCTCGTCGTTGTACTGCGAGATCTGACCGCAGACGGCCACGCGCGCGTCGACGTTCAACTGCGTGAAGACGGCGTCCGTGATCTCGCCCCCGACGTTGTCGAAGTACGCGTCGACGCCGTCGGGCGCGGCCTCCCGGAGGGCCGCGCGGTAGTCGTCCGTCTGCTTATAGTTGATCGCGGTGTCGAACCCGAGGTCGTCTTCGAGGAACTCGACCTTTTCGTCGGAACCGGTGAAACCGACCACGCGAGCGCCCTGTAGCTTTGCCAGTTGCCCGGCAACGGAGCCGACGGCACCGGCCGCGCCGGTGACGACGAACGTGTCACCGGCCGACGGCTGGGCGACCTCTCGGGTGCCGAAGTACGCGGTCAGTCCCGGCATCCCGAGGACGCCGAGCGCCGTCGAGACGGGCGCGACGTCGGGGTCGACCGGCGTCAGTTCCGGACCGGGCGCGGTGGCATAGTCGGCCCACTGGAGGTTCCCGGTGACGACGTCGCCGGCCTCGAAGCCCGCGCCGTTCGCTTCGACGACTTCGCCGACGACGCCGCCCCGCAGCGGGTCGCCGACGCCCCACGGCTCGGCGTAGGACTCGCCCTCGCGCATCCGGTCGCGCATGTAGGGGTCCACGGAGAGATACAGCGTGCGCACGAGCGCCTCGCCCGGGCCGGGGTCGGGCACCGATTCCTCGGACAGTTCGAAGGTGTCGCGGTCCGGTGTCCCCTCGGGGCGCTTCGCCAGCCGATAGACGCGGTTAGTCTCTGGCATCACGAGCCGTACACCGGAGACCCGAAAGGGGGCATCGAAAGAAGAAACATACACCGGTTGAAAGTTTATTCCAGTGTCGCGTGAGCAGGCACAGTACCTAACACGCACCCGCTCGTCGTGGCCGCCATGGCAGAGGAAGACCTCGGCGAGGCGACGATCGTCTACGAGACACCGGAGGACGGCACCGTCGAGCGGACGGTCCAGAACGAGCACCTCGCGTACTTCCAGGATCACTGGATAGTCAAGATGGGCGACGACGAGGACGGGGACTGGGACATCGTCCGCCGAATCCCCACTCGTCACGTCCACTACGTCGAGCGAGAGGTCGACGAGTTCGAGGAGGAGGTCAAGACGCTGCGCAACCAGGTGCAGTCCTTCGCCGACGACGTGCGCTCTAAGTTCCTGGGCGAGAGCGAGGACGACGACCAGGGACCCCTCCGCATCGACGTCGAGAGCGACGACGACTCCGGCAAGTAACGCGCCGAATCGCTGTCGAACCGGCCTTTCTGTCGATCGGTCGTACCGACCGACGGGAGAGCGGGGAGCTCGCGGAGCGTACCGTCCGAAAGCCGCCGCGTCACGGCGATAGTTTCGCCGCCCGACGGCGTCCCTATCTGCCGACTACGCGGTGAGTACCGGACGAGAAACATGTCCTCGAAAGACACAATTTCGGCCGCTTAGACCCTCTATAAACAAATATGGCACCCGGGTAGCGGGGACACCGAGGATCGACTATGTCAGAGGCCACCTGGGACGTCCAAGACGGTGCCATCGTAGAGCAACCCCGGGAGATCCGCCGTCATCCGCTGCTGGCGCGGATTTACCGGCACCACGACGCGCTCATCTCGGAGAATCTCTCGGGGCGAACGCTCGAGATCGCGTTCGGACAGCACATGCACCCGGCGGCGGACGTCGGCCTGGAGGGGTGGCCGTCGAACGCTCAGTGCGTTTCCAACCCGGCGGTCGCCGGCGACGCGCGCTCGTTGCCGTTCGAAGACGCGGCGTTCGGGACCGTCGTCGGCCGGCGGTTTCTCCATCACGTCCCGCCCGAGGATCGCCCACGGATTCTCAGCGAGGCCGCGCGCGTCCTGGAACCCGGCGGCAGAATCGTCCTTCTGGAGGGGACTCCGGGGCTGTATCGGCGACTGACGAAGGGAGTCGCCTTCCGACTCGGCCTCCTCGAGGAGGACACCGACATCTACGGGCACCTCTCGGAGGCCGACGTCTACGAACTCGTGGCCCGGGAGTTCGACGTGGTGGCGAAGCGGACGCTCGGCTCGCCGCTCATGGTCGCGAGCATCGCCGAATCCGACCTCTCGAAACACCTCCACGAGGCCTATCGGCGCACGCAGTTCGTCAAGTGGTGGACCTTCGTCGTCGGCGAGAAACCGGCGTAGCGAGACCGATACGACCGATAGCGAGGAGACCGCTGCGCGATTACGCGGCGGTCGACTCGACCGCGTCGACGACGGCCTCGCAGAACGCGTCGAGGTCGTCGGGCTTCCGACTCGTGATCAGGTTCTCGTCGGTGACGACCTCTTCGTCGACCCACTCTCCACCGGCGTTGCGGACGTCGGTCTGGAGGCTCGGATAGGACGTCAGCGTCCGACCATCCACGGCGTCGGCCTCGACCAGTACCCACGGACCGTGACAGATCGACGCGACGGGCGTCCCCGACTCCACTTGCGCCGCGACGAACGAGACGACGTCGTCGTCGGATCGGAGCGTGTCCGCGCCGACGGTGCCACCGGGAATGACCACGCCGTCGTACTCGTCGGCCGACACCTCGTCGATCGCTCGCTCGACTTCGACGGTCTCCGCCTCGTTCAGGTCGTTCTCGACGGTCTGCACCTCGCCCGTCTCGGACCCGATCACGTCGACGTCTGCCCCCGCGTCCGTGAGGGCCTCCTTCGGCTGGTCGAATTCGACCGATTCGGTACCTTCCGCGACGAGAACGGCGACCTGTACCCCATCGAGCTGCTGGCTCTCGGATTCGCTCATCGGGAGAGAGATGGGGCGGCGAACGGGTAAGGGGCTGGCCGGCCCTCGCAAGTCCAGCCGGGGGACGAACGGTTCTTTTCGGCGGTCTGAACGCCGCCTGCACCCGATTAGTGACGGAAGCTCGCGTTTGCAAGCAGTCGTCACTTGCCCGCTACGGCTGTCTTTCGAGTACATGGCAGACTCTACCGAGGACGTGTCCACGGACCCCGAGACGACGCGACGGCTGATTACGGACGGCGGCGAGGACGAAGAGAGCGACGACTCGGACGCCGACGAAGCGGAGGCGGAGGCCGACGACACCGAGGAGAGCGAGAACGAGGGAACCGAAAATCAGGAGACCGAAAACCAGGAGAGCGAGCAAGGCGCGGAAGAGGGCGACGGCGACACGGGCGTCCTCTATCTCGACCTTGAGGGGCTCTTCGTCGATCTCCTCGGACTCGAG
Organism: Haloarcula limicola; assembly: GCF_010119205.1. Classification (NCBI taxonomy): domain Archaea; kingdom Methanobacteriati; phylum Methanobacteriota; class Halobacteria; order Halobacteriales; family Haloarculaceae; genus Haloarcula; species Haloarcula limicola. Next base: position 1,521,378 of record NZ_WRXM01000001.1, on the reverse strand, counting down.
GTCGACCTGGACGAGGTCGAACTCGACGTGACCGCGAGCAAGGGCGACGGGAACCTGCTCGGAAACCTGCTCTCGGCGGTTTCGGGCCTGCTCGACGGACCGGGTCTCGGGAGCCTGCTGAGCGGTCTCGGCGGCGGACTGCTCGGCGGCGGCGACGGGGACGACGACTCCGACTCCGGCGGTCTGGGCGAGTACGTCAAGGGGTCGGCCCAGTCCGTGGTGGACGACATCCCCATCGAGAAGTTCGTCAGCCAGTTCATCAGCGAGCTGGTCACGCAGTTGACCCAGTCGTCCAGTTCGGACTCGTCGAGCGGTGACGAGACGGAGGAGAGCGACGACTCATGAGCGACGACGCACTCGCGTCCGCCGTCGACACGAGCGAGATACTGTCGAACCTCGACTACGAGGAGCTGTTCGAGGGGACGAAACTGGAGGGGATCGAGCAGGAGGACGGCGACATAACGGAAGCCGTCGGCCGCAGGCTGGGCGAGCTGGCCGGTCGCAAGCTCGGGGAACTCCTCGGTGGCTACCTCGGCGCGATGCTGATCGGGCAGCTACTCGAGGGGTCGGACGACGAGACGGACGAAAACGAGGAGTCGGAGGGAGACGAAGCGACGGATGGGGAGAGCGCCGAAGAGAGCGACGACGGGACCGATTCGGACGATGACGAGGAATGAACGACCGAACCGACGGGAACCATGAGTGATACGTCCAGAGTGGCCGACGCCGTCACGGAATCGGTAGCCGTGCTAACCGACTCCCTCGATTGGGTGCCGGACGAGTTAGCCGGGGACGGAGACGAGGAAGCGTCGCCGGGACACGCGGTCGGGGCTCGCATCGGCGGCGAGATCGGGGCGGTCCTCGGTCGCTCGGTCGGCGAACTCGTCGCCAACGGACTACAAGAGGGGAACTCGTCGGACGACGTCCTCGGAGAGGTCCGCGAGTTCCTCGTCGCGGTGTTCTCAGAGTTGCTCACGGACGCCGACGCCGACTCGGCGCTGGCGGAGATCCGAGAGACCGCGCGCTCGCTTCCCGAGGAAACGGCAGACGAGGAAGGGACAGACGAAGAATCGGCCGACGAGGCGGGCGAAGACGAGTCGAGCGCAGACGACGAATCGGTCGAGGCAGCCGGGTCGGAAGCGGCCGACGAGGCCGAGGAAGCCGAAGCAGAGGCGGACGGCGAAGACGGGGCGGGCGTCACCTCTCCCGAGGAGCTCGACAACCTCCGCGAAGAGACGCTCCGGGAGATCCTCGACCTGATGTCCTACGACGAGCTGCAGTCCATCGCGAAGAAGGTCGGCGTGAAGGCGAACCTCGACACGGAGACGATGCGAGAGCGCATCGTCGAGGAGTTCACGGCCGAGGAGGGCTCGGACGACGGCGAAGACTCGACCGACGAATCGGGCGAATCGGACGAGTGAGGACGCGACCGCGGCGAGAAACCGAACGGACGAACAATGACAGAGGACACGGACGAGAGACCGATGGAAGACCGGGTCGAGCAACTGCTTCGAGCGGTTCGCGAGGAACTCGGCGACGGGGAATCGGACGAGGAGCCGTCGTCGTCACTCCGGGACGTGGCCGCCGAGGCCGACGACCTGATCGAGAGCGCCGACACCGAAGCGCTGCTGGAAGCGACGGGCACGGACCTGCCGGAGGGGAGCGGCCCGGAGACGATACCGAAGGCGCTCTCGGAGAGCGACCCCGAGTCGGTCGCCGAGTTGCGGACGCTCTTCTTGCTCTCGGAGCTGTCCGAGACGGGGGACGACGCGGCGGCGGAGCCGCTCGAAGAGCTGCGAGAACTCACCGCTCCGGAGGACGCGACGGCCGCGGTCGAAGACGAGGGCCAAGGAGAGTCGGAGACAGAGGGCGAAGCGGACGAGCGCGCCGACGAAGCGGCAGACGAGGACCGATCCGGGACGGCCGGAGAGTCCGAAGCGGAGAGCGAACCGGAGGCGGAGGGTTCGGGCGCGCCGGACGCCAGTTCGGACGCGGACGGCGACGAGTCGACGGACCCGATGTCGCAGTTCGGCGAGGAACTCGACGTGGAGCTGACTTCCTCGCTCGAGGACTTCCGCGAGGAGATAGAAGCGGCTCAGTCGTCGCTTCGCGACCAGTTGACGGAATCCGACGAGTCCGACGAGACGTCGACGGCCGAGAGCGATGACACGGACGAAACGCCGACGGCCGAGAACGACGACACGGACACCGCTGCCGACCCCGGTCACCGGCGAAGCACGTTCTCCTCGGTCCCCTCGGCGAACCGGTCGGATATGCGCCAACCGCGACGGCTCTCGACGTTGCAGCCCTCGTCCGCCGACGACGACGAGGAGTGAGTGAGCGCTTCGTGGTCGTCACCCGCGGCGTCGGATTTTCCGACACTGCCGGCATATGCGTGCCGAAACGCTATGTCGGTGACGAACGATAACGTTGCACATGCTCAGTAGCGTTCGCGCGATACTCCAGCGGATCATCAACTTACTCATCGCTATCATCACGTTCCCGTTGCGCCTGCTGCGGTCCCTGCTGTAGCGAGCGATATCGGTCTCAGCGTTCGAGGTGATGCGATCGGCTCGTCCGCTACGAAGCGGCGTCGCCGACTGCCTGAACGCGGATCTCCAGCACGCCGTTGTTGAACGTCGCGGCGTCCACTTCGAAGACCTCCCACGGGAGCGACACCCGGTCGACGACGGCCTCGTCGACGAGGATCACGAGGTCGTTCGTGCGCTCGCCGACCGCGGCCGAGACGTCGTCGAAGTCGGTGTCCGGCAGGTCGGCGACGACCGTCACCCGGTCGCCCTCGCGGTACGTTCGGACGTGGCTATCGATCGCCGACTCGTCGTGCTTCCGCCCGTCGACCTCGTCCGAACCCGACGAGGGCCGCTCGGTTCCGGCCCGCTCGGGGCGACGTCCGAGGCTCCCCCGGTCGTCGCTCGCGCGGTCGCCGTCGAGAAGGCCGTCGACGAGGTCGCTCAAGGAGAGGCCGAACTCGATGTGGATACCGCCGTCCCTGTCGGCACTATCGCCGCCCCCGTCGTCTGAATCAGTATTGTCATCAGAAGTCATGGTCAGTGCTGACTATGACCACGTAACGCGAGGAGCGGCAAAAGGTATCGCCCGGAATGCACTACCCGCTCGGGATCGAGCTCCGATCCGTCACCGCGACTCGTCGCCTCAGAACGAGGCGACGCCGCGCTTGATCGCCTGGATGACGTCCTTCTGCTGGAGATAGCTGGCCGCCGCGAGCAGCGTCGGTGCCCACAGGCCGACGAAGATGCCGCCTTCCTTGTTCCCTTCGCCGTAGAACTTGTACCACGAGTAGAGGACCGACCCCGCCGCGAGCGTGGCCACCGGATCGCCCATCGACAGCGGCGTCGACTCGGCGACGTCGTCGACCGTACTCGTCGCGTCCGCTTCCGTCGTCTCGGACTCGCTCTCTGATTGAATTCCCATTGCGACTGAAACGACGGGCGGACGCCGAATCCGTCCGCTGCCTGTACCTGCAGACGACCCCGCCACGTCGAGAATCCGCCGACGACGGCCGATCGCTACGCTCGTATTGCGGCTCACGGCCGCTGAGGAATGTCGTCTCTGCCGGTTCGGGACGACCGGTCATCGCCGCCGTCGGTCGCCACGCAAGCCCACTACCCGTCGCTCGTAGCCGTCTGCTCCGTCGGCGACAGCCGCACTTGCTCCCAACGGGGTGAAGAGGGACGGAGCGTCTTTAGTCCACGGCACGCACCCGAAAGCGTCTCGACATCTCGTCGTCACCATCGAAAGCAGAGCCGATTCCTCGGACGGAGACCGTCCGTTCTGAACCGGGCGAGGCGTTCCGAGAACGCGTTTCAGCCCGATCGCGCTGCGGTTTTTCTCTTCGGGTATAACTACCACGCAGAAACAAGCAGTAACGGTCCTGCCGCGCCCCGCGTAGCCCAAATGCGATGGCACGAAACTTCACCGACGACGACCGCGACAAAGACGTCGTCACCGCAGACGGCAACCGCATCGGCTCCATCCGCAACGTCGACGACGACCGAGCGACGGTCGACCGCGACGACGACGGCGGCGGCCTCACGGACAGGATCAAGGACATGCTCGGCTGGGGCGACGACGACGACTCGAACGAGGTCCGCAACGAGCACGTCGACAGCATCAACGACGACGAAGTCCGACTGCGAAGTTCGAAATAAGCGGCCCCCGTTCGACCAGTTATTTTTCGGCGGGCGATACTCGCGGAGTAGCCGCTGTCCGGTGCCGGTCAGCGACGGCCCGGCGGCGCGACGCGGTCACAGCCGAGGCAAACTCGAGGCAAGCTACGCCCGCTGCAGCGAGAGGAGGAGCAACAGCACACCGAGCGCCAGGAACACCGCCTCGCCGGTCCTGAGGAGGTAGAGTTCGCGGCCGATGGTCTGATAGCCGCCGTTCAGTCCGAACTCGTACGTCGCTTCGGTGACCGAGCCGGCCGCGAGGCTGACGAACCCGAGCGACGCGATGAGGAACGGGACGAGACGTTCCCGCTGGTAGGCCTTGTACGAGATCGCCGCCAGCGCCAGCAGCAACAGGAACACGACGAAACTCGAGACGCCGAACAGCAACTGCTCCGGCGTCCCCTGAGCCTGCAAGAGCGTCGTTCGGACTGGACTAGCTACCCCGATCATCGTCCCTCCCCCAGCGAGCGCCACACGCGGCTGAACCGGTCGACGATGTCGTCCCTGACCTGGACGTCGACGCGAAACTCGTCTCGCTCGACGGTGAAGGTGACCGCGCTCACCTTCGTCCGGAACGTGCTGTACTGGTCCCCGTCGTCGGTGATCTCCGTCTCCTCTTTCAGGTAGTTCGCCTCGACGAGGTCGTCGGTGTGACGGTAGATCGTGGCCGCGGAGACGTCGATCTCCTCCTGGAGATTCCGGACCGACATCGGTTCGCGGCTGGCGAGCTGGAGGATCTCTCGGGCCTCCTCGGTCGCGACCGCGTCGATGAGGGCCTGTGTTCGCAGATCCATCCTGTTTTCGGTCTCTAGGCGGTGCCAATCGTTTCAGACTTCCGCTCGCGTCGGATTTGCACGCTCTGCAAACGCGGTTCGCGTTCAAGAGTGGGGAGCCCGTACCCCCGTGTAGCCTACTCGAAGCAGCGATTCTCGAGGGGGCCAGTCAACCTATGAGTAGTGAGCTACACTCTCTCGCTCGCGACGCCGAGGCATCGGAGACCACCGAACAGATCGACGTCACGCTCGAGTTCGCAATCGAGGAGCTGGGTATCGGTGAGTTAGTCGACAACGACGATCTTCCCCCTGTCGAGCGGGTCACCCTCAACCCCGAATCGGGGACCGGCGACGAAGTGGGCGTCGTCGTCGAGTGCCGGCTCGCCGGCATCGACGCCGGCTCGGTGTTCCAGCTCGTGGCCGAGAGCCAGCACGCAGAGCGACTCGTCTTCGACGACCGATCGGGGGCCGAAGGCACCGAAGTCTCGCTCGAAGGGCGCTCGGACGGCGACGCGCCGCTGTTCGATTCGTGCCTGGGTGAGGGCGCCGCGTTCGACCGCCTCGCCTTCGACTTCCAGAGCGAGGACGACGCCGTCCTCGTCACGCTTCGCGGGCTGATCGACGGCGAACGGAGCGCGCTGACGGACTTCGGGGACGACCTCCAGCAAATCGTCTTCGAGCCGTAACGGACTCCGCATCGTCGAACTCGTCGATACCGGGCTCTCTTGCCGTCGGCGTTGCTATCTCCGGTGGATGGGCTCGCGAACCGAGCAGCGACGGCCTTCAGAGCCGCCGAGCGAGGGCAGCCACGGCGAGCAGCGCGACGAGTCCGCCCCCTGCGGCGATTCCCGTGATCGGCAAGCCGCTGTCCACGTCGGCCGGCGTCGCCGTGTCGACGGGTGTCTCCGTCGTCGGCTCGGATTCCGGCGTCTCGGTGTCGGTCGTCGGCGCAGCGGTCGATTCAGTCGGTGCGCTCGTGGTCGGCTCCTCGTCGGTGGGCGACTGGGGCGTCTCGGTCGCCGTCGGCTCGGGCGTCGGCTCAGCGGTCGGTTCCGGGGTCTCGCTGTCGACGGAATCGCCGTCGTTCGAGCCGCCGGACGACACCGAATCGCCATCGCCTCCGCCACCCCCACCGCCACCGCCGCCCCCGCCTCCACCGCCGCCGCTCCGGGCTTCGGTCACGGTCAGCGTCCCGTTTCGAATCTCCGAGATGTCGTACCCGTCGCCGCGCTCGTCGAAGGCGAGGACGGCGTCGTTGTCGGTCTGCGGGAGGACCGAGAGGGTAGTCGAGCCGGCGGCGCGGCCCTCGACGGTGACGGTCAGGATCGACACGTCGCCGCTGTCGGCCGTGTTCGCCGTGGCGTACTCGACGCTGGCCCACGAACGGTCGTCGGCGTAGGTTACGTTGGTCAGGCTCGGTTCGCCGCCGATCGTGACGTTCGCTATCGACGCCACGCTCGGGTCCACAACCGCCACTCGTAGTTCGGCAGCGCCCACCCCGCGGTCGGCGTTCCCGACGACGACGTCGACGGTCGTCGTCTCGTCCTCTGCGATCTCCGATTCGGTCGGTGTCACGAACACGTCCGTCGTTCCGGCGGCGCTCACCGGCGCGGCGACGCTGACGAGCAGCGTCACCAGGAGCGCGGCCGCGACGACGGCGTGCTGTCGATTTCCGGTCATCCTTGCTTCCCACCCCTGACCGGGAGAGGATCGCTTAAAGATATAGACAGGCTGAACGGTTCGGGCGGTTTCGGGTGCCTACCGGGCCGCTTCCGTAGGGGTCGTTTAACCGGCAGCGACCGCGTTCCGAACGCCCGGCGGCGTCGGTAGACGGGCGATACCGCTCGCAGTATCTCGCTGCGTCTCGCGCCGAACGGTCGAAAAAAGTGATGTCGTGAGGTCTCGCGGTCGGTTACTGCGACGAGGTGACCGCGTAGAAGGCGGTCTGCACGTCACCGACGTTGACCTGACCGTCACCGTTGAAGTCGAAGAGCGCGACGTTGTTCTCGACGGTCGGGCTGTCCAGGTTGTAGAACAGCGCCTGCACGTCAACGATGTTGAACTCGCCGTTGCCGTTGATGTCTTCGAAGACGCCGTCGCCGTCGATGTCGGCGGGCGGCGTGTCGCCGACAACCGGTGCGAGGCTCACGGACAGGGTCGCATCGCCGGTGCTGTCGACGGTGTAGCCGGTACCCTGCTCATTGAAGACGCTGGTGTCCGACAGCGAGATGTCGGTCTCGCCCGTGCTCTCGGCTGAGAGGGTGATCGTCGCGACCGTCACGGGATCGTCCGTGTTCGACGGCAGGTTGTACACCTGAACGTCTGCGGTCTGGTCGCTGACGTCGACGACCTCGTTGTCGGCCGCCGCGGGCGTCGAGACGTCGGTGATCACCGCACTCGACGTGTCCGAGAGCGAAACCGTCCCCTCGAACGCGCCGACGTCGTCGGTGCCGCTGACGACCACGTCGTAGGTGACTTCGTCACCGGTCGTGGCGGTCTGGTCAGCGGGCACGAGGCTCACGTCGACCGAGCCGGGCGAGGGCTCGGAGGCCGCTTCGACGGTTATCTGGGCGGTCTCGCTGTCGTCCTCGGTGGACACGCCGTGCGTGTACGTGCCGGCGTCGACGCCGGTCGTGTCGAGCGTGAACTGGACGTCTTCGCTCGCGCCGCTCGCGAGCGTCAGATCCTGGCTATCGACGACCGAGCCGTCGAACGTGAACTCGACGGATTTGGTCGCTTCCTCGTCGCCGGTGTTCTCGACCGTCGCCTCGACGGTGACGGTGTCGCCCTGCGTCGCGGACGCGGGCGCGTCCAAGTTCGTAATCTGGAAGCTCGCCGGCGCGGGCGCGGCGCTGACCGAGACCGACTGGGTGGCCGTGGCGGTCGCGCCCTCGTCGTCGGTGACGGTCAGCTCGACCGTGTAGTCGCCTTCCGAATCGAACGAGTGGGTGACGGACTGACCGGTCGCGGTCTCACCGTCGCCGAAGTCCCACTCGTAGGAGGCGATGGAACCGTCGTCCGACGCGGTGGCGTCGAAGGTCAGCGATTCGCCGACTTGAGCGCTCGCCGGCCCGCTGATGGACGCGGTCGGATCTTCGTTGACGGGTTCGACCGTGACGCTCACGGTGTCGGTGTCGGTGCCGCCGTTACCGTCGGCGACTTCGACCTCGAAGGTGAGCGTGGTCGCGCTGTCGACGCTCGGGGCGGTGAACGTCGGTGTCGCCGTGTCGGCGTCAGCGAGGCTCACGCCGGTCCCGGCGGCGTCGGTCACCGTCCAGTCGTAGCTCAGCGCGTCGCCGTCCGGGTCGCTGCTGCCGGAGGCGTCGAGGCTCACGTCGTCACCTTCGTCGACCGTCTGGTCTGCCCCCGCGTCGGCCGTCGGCGCGGCGTTGGTCTGCTCTTCCTCGACCGTGATGACGGTCGAGTCGGTGTCGGCGAAGCGGGTCGAATCGGTTTCGGGAGTCAGCGCCGACCCCTCCGCGCCGATAGTGTACTCGCCGGGACTGGCGTCTTCGGGCACCTGTACCGTATACGTGACCGTGTAGGTGACGTTACCGCCTATGAGCCACTGCCACGTTCCCTCGCCATTGTAGGCCGCGCCGTCGGGGTCCTGGCTCGTTATCGCCCATCCGTCAGGCGTTGTGGCACTCAACTGCGGCGCGTTGAGCTCTTCGACTGTGAGATCGGTGGTGAACGTCACGGTACCGCCGGGGTTGACTGTCGTGCTATCCGCCGATTGGGTGACAGAGACGCTCGGCGCGGCCGCGGCCATCCCCACCGGTCCGAGGACCGAGAGGACGACCGCGAGCGCGAGGAACGCCGCTGTCGCCCGCTTGAATCGAGTCTGTATCGTCGTTCTCATGAGTTGCTGTGTTGTCGCTGGTGTCGTCGTTCGTTGCTCCGCGATTCGTCGTGCTCGGGACCCTCATGCGTCGGTTGCATGTGGTATCGCTGTCGCCGATCGCCCGCCGCCGTTCGATGTTTCTGGCAGTTACCCCCGAACGGCGAGGGGCGGGGGCGGACGCGTGCGCGCCGGACAGCCGGCGCGGAGAGGGGAGTCCCGAGCATCGCCTTCAGGCGCGTCTCGTTACGCGCTCCCCCCTTCGACGATCTCGATGGCGTTGACCTGCGGATTCTCGGAGGCTCCTTTGTCGAAGGTGACCGTAATCGCGCCGTCGCCGTCCTCGGTGACGGTGAAGTTCTTCATCGTCCCGGTCTGGTGGCCGACGTCGGCCACGGGGTCGTAGTTCGTCAGGACCTGCTGACCCTCGACGGAGACGTTGAAATCTCGGTCACCGGGTTCGCTCGTGCCGGAGAACTGGTTGCCGACGTACAGTCGCACCTCGACCTGCTGACCGGAGTCCACCGAGAACTCCCAGGTGGAGTTGCCGTAGCGCTCGCAGTCGTACACTGCGTCGGGGGTGCTCGACGGAACGGCAGCGGTCGTCGCGGTGATGCTCCCGCTGCAGTAGGTTCCGGCGCTGGAGTTCGCCACCGAGGCGAGGTACGGTGAACTGGTGTCCGCGACACCGATCCAGTCGGGACCGTCGTCGGTCGCGCTGAGGGTCGTCCCCTCACCGGCGTTGACGCGGTGGAGCACCTGCGTGCCCGACGAGTCGCTCCCCTCGGAGTACTTCATGACGACGACGTTCGACGTCGCGCCGGTGTCGCCGCTGCCGTCCTCGACGGCGGCGACGAAGTAGTTGAAGCCGCCCTCGACGCCGCTACCGGACGTGTTGGTGAGCGTGACGTCGACGGTCGCCTGACCGTTACTGTCCAGTTGGACGGTCTGGTAGCCGACGTTCTCGGCGGTGTTAGCCTCGTAGGCTTCGAGGTCGTAGCCGTCGGCCTGGTTGGCGAGTTCGAGCTGGCCCTCGACGTGGAGCAGCTGGACGGTCGCACCGGCCGGCCCGGAGACCGTCACGGTCTGGTCGGCCGAGGAGACCGTCGCAGCGCTGTGCTGGCTGTCGAGCGCGCTCGAATCGAGCGTGACGCCTTCCGCACCGGTCGTCGGCGCGGCCGGGACGTCCGCCTTCGCGGCGGCCTGCGAGCCGCCCGAACTACCGTCGCCGAACAGGTTCGTCGTCTGCGTGGTACCGTCGGCGTACTCGACGGTCACCGTCGCGCCCGAGAGCTCGAGCCCGGAGACGGAACCGGCCGCGCCCGTCCCCGAGGCGTCCTTGATGCTCGTCGGGTCGATGTCCGTCGAGAAGGCGAAGGACTCGTCGCCCTCGAAGTCGCCGAAGTCGACGGTCAGTTCGTCGTAGCCGTCGTCACCGTTCTGTCCGTTGTGCGGTGCCGCGAACGACCCGGACGGCGAGACGGCGCTCGCACCGCTGTCGGGCGTGAAGCCCTTCGCACCCGAGTCGCCGGCGGTCCCCTGCGGGTCGAAGACCACGTCGGGGAACGCCGCCGAACTCAGGTCGTAAGTGACCGACGAGATCTGCTGGTCGCCGGTGTTCGCGATCTCGAAGGAACCGCTACCGTAGGTGCTGGCGTCGACGCCGCCGTTCGCGTTGACGGCGAAGTCGGCCGAAGCGGTCCCGCTGGACCCGCCCGAGCCGTCCTCGGCTGCCGCGACCTTGATAGCGCTGACCTTGGCGTTGTCGGATTCGGTGACGAACTCCAGGTTCAGTTCGCCGTCGGTCACCTCGACGGTGACCGTCTCGTTGGTCGCGTTGAGCGCCCCGGCGTTCGCGTAGATGTCGTAGTCGTTCAGGACCTGCTGTCCCTCGGCGTTCACGTCGAACAGGCGGTCGCCGACGTTCGTGCCGTCGCCGTTGACATCGTTGTTGTCCTGTGAGGTCCCGTGGTAGATTTCGGCGAACTCCAGGGTGACCTCGTAGGTGCCATTCGGGGCCGACGCGTTGTACCAGAAGTCGCCGTACCGCTCGGTCTGGTACAGCGGGTCGTTCTGGGTGTCGCCGATGGCCTGCGTCGTGTCGTAGGCCGAGCCGCCGTCGAAGTTCGTGTCGGCCTGATAGACCGTTCCGTCGGTCGCGGTGTACTCGCTCCCGCCAGCGTTCACGGCGAAGGCGACGTCACCGGAACCGCCGGTGTCGCCGTCGTCGGTGCCCTCCTCGTACTTCAGGACCACGACGTTCGATGCGAGGCCCATGTCGCCGCTGGCCTCGCCGTGTGCGGCCACGAAGTAGTTGTAGCCGGCGTTGCCGGCGTCCGAGTCGCCGGTCGTGTTGGTCAGCGTGACCGGGACCGCGGCCTCGCCGTCGCCGTCGAGCGTGACCGAGTAGTACTCGACCGCTTCGGCGTCGTTGGCCTCGTAGGCCTCGATCTCGTAGCCCGGTTCGCCGTCACCGTCGGCGTCCGGGACGTTCGTCAGCGTCAGTTCGCCCTCGACGCGCACGAGCGTGACCGTCTCGCCCGGCTCGCCGGTGACCGTCACCGTCTGGTCGGCCGAGGAGACCGTCGCTGCGCTATGGTAGTCGTCGAGCGCGGTGTCATCGAGCGAGACGTCCTGTGCGCCGATGGTCGGCGCGGGGGCCTCGCTGTCGGTGACGACGGCGGTCGACCCGCCGGCGCTGCCGTCGCCCATCAGCTGGGTGGTCTGGGTCGTCCCGTCCTCGTAGGTGACCGTCACCGTCGAACGAGCGAGTTCCAGTCCGGAGACCGGGCCGGCCTCCTGGGAGCCGACCGTCGCGCCCTTGATGCTGGTCGGGTCGTTGTCGGCCCAGAAGGTGGCCGTCTCGCCGCTCTCGAAGTCGGCGAACTCGACGGTCATCACGTCGTAGCCGTCGTCGGCGTTCTGCCCGTTGTGGGGCTCCGAGAACGCCTCGCCGCTGCCGGGCTCTGTCGTGATGTTGGTACCGCCGTCGTCGGCGATGTTGAGCCCCTCACCGGTCGGGTCGCCCGCGGTTCCCTGCGGGTCGAACACCATGTCCGGGAGCGTCGCCGTATCGAGGTCGAACGACACCGACGAGATGTTCTTCTCGCCGGTGTTCGTCACCTGATAGGAGCCGCTGCCGTAGGTGCTGGTCTCTAGTCCGGTGTCGGGCGTCACTTCGACCAGGGCCGACCCGGTAGCGGTGTCGCCGTCGTCACCGGAGCCGTCGCCGACGGTAGCGCCGGTCGCCCACATGTTGACGAGCTGCTGTATCTGCGAATTACTGATGGTCTCGCCACCGGTGTTCGGCACCTCGCTGCCGGTGGTCCACCAGTTGACGGCCGCCTGAATCTCCTCGTTCTCTATCTGGGTGTCGTCGCCGTCGTCGTCGTAGCTGGCGACCGCCTCCGCGACGGTCATGTCGCCGCTGCCGCTACTGTCGCTGACTTTGACGACCTCGATGGCGGATATCTTCGGGTTCTCCTGCTCGTGCAGGAACGCGACGTCGATGGTGCCGTCCGAGGGCGTCACCTCGAAGGACTCCATCGCGCCGACGTCGTGACCGTACTGCTGGTAGATGTTGTAGTCGTCCAGTTCCGTCTGGCCCTCGACGACGACGTCGAAGGTCCGCGGACCCTGGGTGCCGACGTTCGAGGAGTCGAGGAAGATCTCGGCGAAGTAGAGGCGGACCTCGTAGGTCGCACCCTGCTCCGCGTCGAACGACCACTGCATCTCCGTGTCGTCGGCGGCCGATCCGCTGGTGTTCTCGTCGTAGCGTTCCGTCTGGAACACCGACGCGGGCGTGCTCGACGGCACCGAGCCGTCGAGCGTGATCGTGTCGCCTGTGCTGTATGTGTTGAGGCCGTTGTCGCCGTCGGCGTTGACGTACTGGGACGGACTCACGTCCGTGTCCGCGCTCCATGCCGGGCCGCCGTCAGTCGCCGCGACCTCCTGACCGCCGGCGTTGACGCGGTAGACGACCTCGCCCTCGGCGGGCGCGGTGTCGGTGTCCTGGACGGTGACGTTCACCGTGTCGGCGTCCGTGTCTTCGCCGTCGGAGACGTTGACCTCGAAGGTCAGCGTCGTCTCAGCGTCGACCTCGGGCGCGGTGAACGTCGTCTGCTCGCCGTCGTTGACGCTCAGGCTGACGTCGGGACCGGCCGTCTGGGTCCACGTGTACCCGAGCTGGTCGCCGTCCGGGTCGTCGCTACCGGAGGCGTCGAGAGTCACGTCCGCGCCCTCGTCGACGGTCTGGTCCGCGCCCGCGTCGGCCGTCGGCGGCTGGTTCTCGGGCGGCGTGACGTACTCGACGGAGATGTCGGTCCACGTCGCCGAGAACGTGCTGCTCGCGCCGTTGGACGTCGAGATGACGCCGAACGCCGGCGCGACGCCGTCAGAGGTGTCGAACCAACTGGCCGGGACCGCGGCGGTTCCGACTTCGGTCGTGTTACCCGCGACTTCGTACTCGGCGGTCACCGCGACCTCCTCGACGCCGTTGTCCGGCGCGGGATCGGTCGTCGGGTCCACCGTCATGCGGAGCGTCGTCTGCGACGTCGTGACCGCGCTGTCGCTGACGACGTTCGGCGAACTCGGATGGGTGAATGAGTCGTCGACCTCCTTGGCGAACTCGACGCCGCCGTTGCCGCCGTCGGCCGCGACGACCAGTTTCGTGTAGTTCGACTGGTCGCCGGTGCCGAGGAACAGCCCGGCCGACTGGTAGTTCTCCGGGCTGTCCGGGAAGCTACTCACCGTCGTCTCGACGGTGAACGGCTCGTCGGGCGTGTCTGCGCCGAACTGGAAGCCGTACTGCTGGGTGTTCGTGTTCGAGTAGGCGTCTCCCGGTGGCACCTGCTCGACGGTCAGGACCTCGGCCGCGCCGCCGACCGTCATCTGCGTCGGGTCGTAGAGGTCCTGGTAGTTCGAGCCGTTCATCATCAGTCCGGTCCAGCCCTGTCCGTTCTCGCCGAAGAGGCTGAGTTCGGACAGGTCGTGCTCGACCGGCAGCGTCGTGTCCATACCGTTGCTGGCGTCGACCGCGAACGGGTCCTCGGTGTCGTCGAGGCCGTCGTTGTCGTCGTCCGGGTCGTTCAGGTTCGACGTTCCGTCGTCGTCGAAGTCGGCGGGCGTCGAGGCCGACGAACACGGGTCGGTGCCCGCGTCGATCTCGTCGGCGTTGTCGTAGCCGTCGCCGTCCTCGTCGAGCGAGGCGTCGTCCGCGCCGGTACACTGCGTGCCGCCGTCGCTATCGTTGTCGCCGTAGTCGACGGGTTCGAGAACGGTGAGGCCGCCGCTGCCGTGGTTGGCGGTCCAGACCGTCCCGGCGAACACCTCGTCGTCGCCCTGTGCGGTGGCTCCGAGAGGGCCGTTGGTGTTGGCGATGGTCTCGACGTTCGTGACCGTCGTGCCGTCGTCACTCAGCTCGACGCGTTCGATGTCGCCGCCGAGTTCGACCTGCACGAGGTCGCCCTGCATGGCCCCGCCGAAGTTCGAGGCGGTGTACTCGGTGGTCGCGCCGGTCGGCCCGAACAGGACTGGGTCGCCGTCCTCGAACTCCATCGTGTTCGCGCTGCCGGCGGGTGCGCCCGGGTCGGGCGAGTCGCTAGTCGGCGGGATGTAGTCCGCCTCCACCGGGTTCACCATACTGGACGGGACGGGCGAGTTCGACGCGTTGATGTCGAATATCACGTTCCCGTTCGCGTCGTAGATGTCCGCGCCGGTCGGGTTCGCGCGGATGGGCGCGGCGTGGCCGCCGTAGTCGCCCTCGTCGACTTTGACGAGCTGGTCGTTCGTGCTGAAGCTCCCGTCCTCGTTCGGGTGGTTCGTGACGCTCGCCGCGTCCGCGACGATGCTTCCGGTCGCGTCGGCGGGCTGGCCGCCCCAGCCGCCGTTCGGGCCGTGGTCGGCCGCGTAGACCTGCCCGCTCTCCGTGACGACGAGGTCGTAGGGGTTCCGGTAGCCGGGCGAGTAGATCTGCACCGGTCCGCCCTCGACGAGCTTCGCTTGGTTGATGCCGTCGTTGCCGCCGAACGGCAGGTCGTCGCCGTCCGTCGCGTCGTCGTTCTGGATGGTCGGAATCCCGTAGTAGAACGACAGGTCCGGGTAGTCGCTATCGTAGTTCTGGAGGTTCTTCGCCTGGTAGTTGCTCTCTATCTGGGCGAGGTCGATCTCCAAGATGGCCGCCGAGAGCGCGTACTCGGGCGTGTGCCCGAAGTTGTCGCCCGGCGCGCCCTTGTTCGTGTGACCCCCCTGTGCGACGTACATCGTGTCGCCGTCGGCCGAGAGGTCGATGCCGTTGGTCGCGTGGTTCTCCTCCGAGCGCGGGAGGCCGAGGACCATCACGTCGTGGCTGACCTCGCTCGCCTGCAGCGTGTCGTCGCTACCGGGCGAAATCGTCAGCCGCGAGATGGCACCGGAGTTGGTGTCCGTGTCGTCGTCGTCCTGCCCGACGTCGATCTCGGGGTCAGACGAGGAGACGTAGACGACCGGATTCTCGGCGGTCCCGCCGGCGGTGATACCGGTTATCTGCCGGTTGGTCTCACCGGATTCGAGGTTTCCGAGGTCGTCGTGGTTCGGAATGTCTTTGATCGCGTCGATCTGGACCTCGTTGACGACCTGGTAGCTGTTCTCGCCCGTGCGCTCGACCGCGAGCGCGTAGACGGTCCCGCCCTGCGTCGAGACGTAGGCGCGGCCGTCGGGGCCGAAGTCGATGGCCGTCGGGTTACTGGCGCTGAAACCCTGCAGCTGGCTCTTCGAGAAGCCGGGGTCGACCGCGCTCGCACCCTCGCCGGTCAGGTCGACCGTCAGCGGGCTGTTGCTCCCCGTGTGGCTGATTTCGAGCGTTGCGCTCTTCGTAGCCACCTCCGAGGGCGAGAACGTCACCGGGATGTCGGCGGACTCGCCGGGTGCGAGCGTCGTCTGTGACGCCGACCCCGCCGAGAAGGCGGCGTCGCCGCTGACGGAGACACCCGAGATGTCGATGCTCGAGTCGCCGTCGCCGCCGAGGTTCGTCACGGTGACCGTCTCGGACTCGGTCTGGCCGGTGACGACCGAGCCGAAGTCGACATCGGACGGGCCGCCGAGCGTGTCGGGTTCCGGCTCGGCCGCGACGATCTCGATGGCGTTGACCTGCGGATTCTCCGTCACGTGCGCGAAGTCGACGTCGATCGTCCCGTCGCTCGTGACAGTGAACGACTTCATGCCGCCGGTGTCGTCGCCGTACGCCTCGATGACGTCGAACTCCTCGACCGTCTGGTCCTCGACGCTCACGTCGAAGACGCGGTCACCGACGCTGCTAGTTCCCGAGTACCCGTCGTAGAAGTAGAGTCGGACCTCCACTTGCTGACCGTCCGGGACGCTGAACTCGTACTGCATCTCTTCGCCGCCATCGGGGTCCCACCGTTCCGTTTCCCAGATCTGCGTGGGCGTGTCGGACGGGACCGAGTCGTCGATCGCGCTCGGCTGGCCGTGACTCGACGTTTCGTCCTCGCCGGCGACCTGATAGTCTATCAGCGGGTCCCAGGTGTCCCCGTCCGCGGTGAACGATCCACCCGCGTTCGCCTGATACAGTGTCTCTCCCGCTGTCTGACCCTGCGCTACCCCGACGCTGAACATCGCACCGATTCCCATCGCCGACGTGATCATCAGGACCGAAAACACGACCGCGAGAAGTCGCGTCGCTTCGTTCGCTCCCCTCATCCTCTCCCTAACTGGTTCGCTGTGACTGTTTGCATGATTCTCAACTGGCACCGACAGCCCAATGCCGAACCCCCCTCCCGGGCGGCGAGCGAGTCCGAGCGGCGTGACCTCCGCTCCGCTCACGCTGGGAGACAGCAGTCGGTCGACCTGTCGGGGCCATCGCTCATCTTTGCTCCAGTTGACACCTTTGTTATGGCTTGTATGACCGAGATTTGACACCGATAGCTATCGTTCAAAAGCCGGTTTACGACGGTTAGAGCGAGCTAGTACGCAGGTGCTTACCAAGTGGGGGTAGCGAACTCAGAGACGCGGTTTCCGAGGGGTTAGTCGGCCGTTTCCACCCGCGAAACGCCTCGATTCCCGCGGCTACGGAACCCGCGACGGCGCTGTCGGTACTGGCGTACGGGACCGAAAGCGACGCTGTCCCGATCGTCTCGAAGAAGCGCTATCAGCGACTCCGGCTGGTCGCTATCGCGTGGCGAGCGACGCGTCTACGCGAAAACGCGTCGGTCGAGCAGTCAGCGACTCGCCAGACAGACGGCGCTATCGCTCGGGGGTGAGTCAACAAAGAACAGTCGGCAGCGTGGTGCTATCGGCGGTCTGATTCGGGGTTGTGCTTGCGGCGGTACGTACCGACCATCTTCCAGATGGTGTCGTCGATGGCCTCTCCGTTGGCCTCGTCTTCGAGCTGGCGGTACAGGTTTTCCGAGACTTCGATGCGAGGCATCAACTGTGCATACGGACCGGGAGTTAATAAAATCTCTCTGACACGGAATCGAGTAAACCATTCGAGTCAGGCCGTTTGCACGTGCGGATCGGACAGTCACTCGGCGTAGAGCCACCGCGCGCCGAAGGCGACGAACCACGCCATCCAGACGCAGAAGACCGCCAGCCACGCGGCGTACTGCACCGTCGGCCCCGGCGCGAGATAGTACGCGACGAGGAGACAGAGCGCGACGCTCGCGGCCGCCGCGGCGTCGAGTCGGGTCGGCGCGGGCGGCCCCATAGACGGCCTACTGCGAGATGCCGTAGGTGTCGCTCGTCCAGTCCCGCGCGGGGTGGTCGTACACCGGCTGGTGGCGGTCGATGTCGTCGATGCGCCGGCGGTCCTCCTCAGCGAGGTCCCAGTCGAACAGTTCGAGGTTGGCCCGGACGTGGTCCGGCGAGGTGGACTTCGGGAGGGGCACGACGTCGTTCTCGACGGCCCACTTCAGGATGACCTGCGGGACCGAGCGGCCGTACTCCTCGGCGACGGTCTGGATCGTCTCGTCCTCGAACACCTCGGTCCGACCGAGCGGCGCGGCGGCCTCGACGACGGTGTCGGTCTCGCGGCAGTGCTCGACCACGTCGTCCTGGGTGTTCCACGGGTGGTACTCGATCTGGTTGACCGCGATGGGCACGTCGCTGACGTGCTGGGCGGTGCTGAGTTGGTAGGCGCTGAAGTTCGAGACGCCGACGTTCCGGACCTTGCCCGCCTCTTTCAGGTGGGCCATCGCGTTCATCGTCTCGCGGATCGAGATCGCCGGGTTGGGCCAGTGGACCAGATACAGGTCGAGGTACTCCGTGTTCAGCCGATCGAGCGACGCCTCACAGGCGGCGATGACCGACTCGTAGTCGAGGTGTTTCGGCAGGACCTTCGAGGTGAGGAAGTAGTCTTCGCGGTCGTACTCGGAAAGGGCGTCGCCGATGGCGGCTTCGTTGTGGTACCCCTCGGCGGTGTCGACGTGGCCGTAGCCGGCGTCTAACCCCGCTCGCACGGAGTCGCCGACGGTGTCGTCGTCCAGTTGCCACGTCCCGACGCCGACCATCGGGAGCTCGTCGCCGCTCGGCAGTGTCGTGGTGGGAATCGTCACGTTCCCCCGAAGTCGTCGGCGGGCAAAAACGGTTTGGCCCAGTCAGTTCGGATCGGCGACGGCCACCGGCGCCCCCTCTTCGGCGCTCCGATACAGCGCGTCGATCGTGCGCGCGTTCCCCATCGACTCCGCGCGGTCGACGCGGGGCGTCTCGCCGGCCGCGACGGCGTCGGCGAACGCCTCGGCCTGCAGGGTGTACTGGTCGACGGCGTCGAACGTCTCGGTCGCCTCTCGGCCGTCGACGGCGTAGGTGAGCGACACCGACTGGTCGGGGCCCGGACCGAAGCAGTTCCGCGCTTCGAGCCAGCCGTCCGTGGTCTCGACGCGGTAGCGTTCGTTATTCGGCGTATCGAAACCACAGGCGACCCGCCCGACCCGGCCGTCGTCGTATTCGAGGACGCCGGAGAAAGTCGTATCGACGCTCGTCGCCCGCGAGTCGACGGCGTGGCCGTACGCGCGGTCGGGTTCGCCCAGGAACCCGCGAACCGCGCTGACCGCGTAACAGCCCACGTCCATCAGGCTGCCCCCCGCGAGGTCGGGGTCCAAGCGGATGTCCCCGGCGTCGTCGAGGCGGAAGGTGAACGAGGCGTCGACCGAGGTGATCTCGCCGAGTTCCTCGCCGACGACCTCGCGCGCCCGCTCGGTCCGCGGGTGGAACTGATACATGAACGCCTCCATCAGCGTGACGCCGCGGTCCTCGAAGTAGGAAAAGAGGTCGGCGGCCTCGGCGGCGTCGACGGCCAGCGGCTTCTCACAGAGGACGTGCAGGCCCGCGTCCGCGGCCCGTCGGCTCCACTCGGCGTGGAGACCGTTGGGCAGCGGGTTGTACACCGCGTCGATGTCGGCCTCGGCGAGCATCGTCTCGTAGTCGCTGTAAGCCGACTCGATGCCGAGTTGGTCGGCGACGGCGCGGGCGCGGTCGGCGTCGCGGGAGCCGATCGCGGCGACCGCGTGCTCGCTCCGCTGGATGGCTGGAATCACCGACTCGCGTCCGATCTCCGCCGTCGAGAGCACTCCGAAACGCATGTCGAAGCCGTCGCTTCCCACGCACCTAAACGCACCCCTCCGGGAGCGATCTCAGTATGGTTGGGTGTGGTCGGGCGACTGTCGCCGGGGCGCGCTACCGGAGAGGTCGGCGACGCACTCCCGGCAGAACTGATAGCCCTGCTGGTTGACGGTGCCGCAGTGAGCGCAGTTGACGGTTCCGTCGGCCTCCTCTTCCTCGTCGCTGCCGACCGCTGGACGCGTCTCCGCGTCCGTCTGCGTGGCGCCGGCGGCGGGGTCGCTCTGCCGGCGGTAGGCGTACAGCATCGTCAGGACGTGCAGCCCGACGAGCAGGGCGATGGCACCGTACAGCCATTCGCTCCCCATCATACGTACCGATACGGCGACGCGATACTTGAGGGTTGTGCATGATTAGCATACTTCGACGGGGTCGCCGGTTCCGCCGTGTCCCGACGGCCGTCGAGCGAGCGTTGAAGTAGGGGGACGCGGCCACCGACGTGCATGTGCGAAAAGCGGGGAGGCGGTCGCTGATGGGGCGGCGGACCCTCGTCGCCGTCGAGCGTGCGGACGGCCGATTCGACTGCCGGTACGCGCATTGGGGCGTCGACGCCGACCCGGTCGCGCAGTCCGAGCCGCTCGGAACGGAATGGCCGGCAGCGGCCGTCTGTGCGCGACTCGACGCGGGGTTCGATCAGTTGCTCGTCTGTGACGGGACGGTCCGGCGCTACTGCGTCTGCTGGCTGGACCCGACGCTCGCCGACCGCGGAGACGTCGCGCTCGCCCGCACCGACGACCCGGCGGCGCTACGCGAGTGGTGGGTGGAGACGAAGAGCCGGGCCTGCGAGGTGGTCGGCGACGGTATCGACGTTCGGACCGTCCGGGACGGCCTGCTCGCCGCGCTTCGTCTGCGGGCCGATGCGGTGTTCCTCCCCGGCGACGCGTCCTTTTTACGGACCGACCGCTAACCGCGAGTCGTGACCGCCGAGAGCGCCGTCGAGACGCTGAGCCACCCCGCCCCCGACACCGCGCGCGACCTCGTCGAGCGGGCGATCGACCGGGGCGCGATGGTGACGCTGTTCGGCGCCTGTACCGTCGAGTATCAGGGCCGCGCGGCCAGTTCGCTGGGTCTCGGCGACCGCCACGTGACGCTGAAGCCGGACGGGACCGCGCTGGTCCACACCGACGAGGGACAGCAACCCGTGAACTGGCAACCGCCGGGGTGTGACCACTCCGTCACCGTCGCCGAGGGGTCGCTGGTGATTCTCTCGGAGCGGACGACGCCCGACGAGGAACTCGAGATCGCCTTCGAGACGGTGGCCCACGCCGCGGCCTTCGACGTGAGCGACCCCGAGGAGCTGGCCGTCACCGGAACCGAGGCCGACCTGAAAGAGCGGATACTGGAGACGCCGGACCTCGTCGAAGCGGGCTTCACGCCGCTCGCCACCGAGCGCGAGACGCCCGCGGGCGCGGTCGACGTCTACGGCGAGGACGCCGCCGGGCGGACCGTCGTCGTCGAACTCAAGCGCCGACGGGTCGGCCCGGACGCCGTCGGCCAACTGAATCGGTACGTCGACGCGCTCAGGCGGGACCTACACGCCGAGACGGAGGTCCGCGGCGTCCTCGTCGCGCCGTCGGTGACCGATCGCGCGCGTCAGCTACTCGCCGAGAAGGGACTGGAGTTCGTCTCGCTCGCCCCGCCGTGATCGTCTACTGAACCGATTCGAGACCGTCGGGTACTACCGATACCGGGAACTCAGTAGACGTCGATGTCGCCCTCCGCGGTGACGATCACGTCGTGACCGTGGTAGCTGAACGCGACGTGCGCGACCGTGCCGCTCTCGACGAGCGCGGCGAGCGCGTCGGGGTCCACGGCCGTGTTGAGCGGCGGGAGCGACTCGATCGGGTCCTCGCTGACGTTCGAGACCGCCTGGACGACCGCCGGAGCGACCGACTCCGGATCCTGGAAGTTGGTCGAGACCAGCGGGGCCGTAGACGGGGTATGGGCTGACGTTCGCATAGCGGATGTCATCTCTCTAGGATAAAAATACCTGTACCTTACAGGTTAGTAAAGCATAGACTTCACCTGATTGCCAGTTACTCCCCGCTCGGACTGTCTCGCTCGGCGCGGTCCTTGAGCGCCGCGAGCGTGTTCAGCGCCTCCAGCGGCGTCATCGTGGCCACGTCGGTCTCCCGGAGCTCGCGTGCCAGCGCCTCGTCGTCGGCCAGTTCTATCCCGTCGGCTCCGTCAGCGGCCGAGTCGTGGCCGTTCGTCGCCGGAACCGGTTCGTCTCCCGTTTCGGGGTGGTCACCGCCGTCGACGCCGTCGCGACCGTCTCCCGTCACCGCGGCTCCGTCCCGTCGCTCGTCGGCGAGCAGTTCCCGAGAGTGGGCGACGACGTCGTCGGGGACGCCCGCCATGTCGGCCACTTCGACGCCGTAGGACGCCGCGGCCGCGCCGGGCGCGAGTTCGTGGTCGAAGACGACGCGCCCCTCGTCGCGGCTCGTCCGGAAGTGGCGGTTGGCGACGCCGGGGAGCTCCTCGGCGGCCGCCGTCAGGTCGTGGTGGTGGGTCGCGAACAGCGTGTACGCGCCCACCTCGTCGTGGAGGTACTCGGTGACGGCGCGGGCGATAGCTAACCCGTCCGCCGTCGAGGTCCCCCGCCCCACCTCGTCTAACAGCACCAGCGAGTCGGCCGTCGCCTCCGAGAGGATGGTCGCGAGCTCGGTCATCTCGATCATGAACGTCGAGCGCCCGCCGGCGATGTCGTCGCTGGCCCCGACGCGGGTGAACACCCGGTCCAGTATCGGGAGGTCGGCCGACGCCGCGGGGACGAAGCTACCGGCCTGTGCCAGCAGGCAGACGAGCGCGACCTGCCGCATGTACGTCGATTTCCCGCTCATGTTCGGCCCGGTGACGACGGCGAAGAAGGGGTCCCGTTCGGCGTCGGTCTCGCCGTTCGCGCCGTCCGCATTGTTCGCCCGGCTCGCCCCGACCGGACTGCTGCCGAGGTGCGTGTCGTTTGGAACGAACGCGTCCTCGGTGCGTTCGACGACGGGGTGTCGCCCGGCCTCGATGTCGATGCCGTCGCCGCCGACGGTCGGCCGACAGTAGCCGTGGTTCGCGGCCACCTCGGCGAAGGAGACGAGGACGTCGAGCCGCGCGAGTCGGTCCGCGAGGGCCTGTACCCGTTCGGCCTCGTC
The DNA here is from genome assembly GCF_010119205.1 of Haloarcula limicola. Classification (NCBI taxonomy): domain Archaea; kingdom Methanobacteriati; phylum Methanobacteriota; class Halobacteria; order Halobacteriales; family Haloarculaceae; genus Haloarcula; species Haloarcula limicola. Next base: position 1,498,802 of record NZ_WRXM01000001.1, on the reverse strand, counting down.
GGCGACGGCGTCCCGCACCGAGCAGAAGAGGTCGTACTCCAGGTCGTCGGCCTCGCTCTCGGCCCGGAGAATCGTCTCTTCGCGCTCCTTGAGCTCGGGCGTGTAGAACCGCTCGCTGTTCTTCAGCGTCTGTCGGCGCTGGTAGTCTTCAGGTACGGCATCGAGGTTGGCGTTGGTCACCTCGATGTAGTAGCCGTGGACCGAGTTGTGGCCGACTTTCAGCGAGTCGATGCCGGTCCGCTCGCGCTCGTCGGCCTCCAGGTCGTCGATCCATTGCTTGCCCGAGCGCTCCGTCGAGCGCAGGTCGTCGAGTTCCGCGTCGTAGCCCTCGCGGACGACGCCGCCCTCCGTGATCTCCTGTGGCGGGTCCGGGCGGACGGCGGCCGCTATCTCCTCGCGCGTCTCGGCCAGCGGGTCGATCGTCGCGTAGAGGTCCGAGAGCAGGCGGGCGTCGGCCCCCGAGAGCGCCTCGCGCACGTCGGGCACCACCGACAGCGTCGCCGCGAGCGAGCGCAGGTCCCGCGCGTTCGCGCGCCCGCGAGAGACCCGCGAGATGAGCCGTTCGAGGTCGTACACGTCCGTCAACAGGTCGTGCAACCGCTCGCGGGTCGCTGGGTCCCGAGACAGTTCGTCGACGGCCTCGTGGCGCGCGTCGATGCGGTCCTCGTCCAGCAGCGGGCGGCGGAGCCAGTCGGTCAGTTTCCGACGGCCGAGCGCGCAGGCGGTCTCGTCCAGCGTGTCGACGAGCGTCAGGTTCGCGTGGCCCTGCACGGAGCGCCGCTCGAACAGTTCGAGGCTCTCGACGGCCACCGCGTCCAGTAGCATGTACTCGCGGGGGTCGTAGCGCGTGAGGTGGTTGAGGTAGTCGAGGGTCCCCTCGGGGTCCACGTCGGGGTCGACCGGCTCGCCGTCGGGACCGACCGCGCCCGCGCTGCCGCGGGTGTACTCGGCGTAGGCCAACAGCGCGCCGCAGGCCCGCCGCTCGGCGTCGCCGGCCAACAGCCGCTCGGGCGGGCCGAAGTAGCGCTCGATGCGTTCCTCGGCCCGCTCACGCTCGAACGCCCCGGCGTCGTACTCGGTCACGAGACACGCCGGTCCGAACGTCGCGTCCCGATCTACGTCCACCTCGGGGCCGACGATGGCCTCGGCGGGGCCGAACCGACTCAGTTCGTCGGCGACGGCCGTCTCGCTGCCGACGCTCGTCGCGTAGCAGTCGCCGGTCGAGATGTCGACGAGCGCGAGGCCGTAGTCGTCCGCTCCCTCGGTCAGCGCCGCGACGTAGTTGTTGTCCGCGCCGCCGAGCAGTTCCGCCTCGGTGAGCGTCCCGGGCGTGACGACGCGGGTGACCGCCCGCTCGACCACGCCGCTGACCTCGTCGGGGTCCTCGACCTGGTCGGCGACGGCGACCCGGTAGCCGGCGTCCAGTAGCGTCTCGATGTACGACTCGGCGTTGTCGATGGGGATGCCCGCCATCGGGTACTCCCCGGTGGAGTCCTCCCGCTTCGTCAGCGTGATCTCACAGAGGCGAGCGACCCGCTCGGCGGCATCGCAAAAGGCTTCGTAGAAATCGCCCACTCGAAAGAGGACGAGCGCCTCGTCGTAGCGCTCGCAGAGCTCGAAGTACTGCGCCATCATCGGCGTCAAGTCGTCCTCCAGCTCGGCCATCTTCGCTGGCGGGCCAAGCGCAGCGTCCATGTCTGGTCTGGCGGTTCCGGCGCGGAAATACTCCACGGTCGGGTCGTCAGGCAGTCCGGCTCAGTTCTCGTCTGTGGCGGGTCCGCCGTCCGTGTCGGGTTCGCCGGACGCGCTCGTCTCCGGTGCGATCAGCCGCTCGTCGGCGGACTCGGTCGATCCGTCGCCGTTCTCGGAGCGCACCCCCGTCGGTGCCGCCGGCCGGTCGTAGCGGTACCACTGTCCCTCGCCGAGGACGAGACAGGCCCCGCGTCGGCGGTCCTCGATGACGCGCTCGTCGGTGTCGATGGCCACGTCGACCAGTCCCGAGAGCGAGTCGACCGCGACGACCGGCGGTCCCTCCGCCTCGCTGGGCACGCGTCCGGTCGTTATCCAGTCGTCGAACTCCCGGCGGGTCGAGCGGTACGCGAGCCACCGGCGCTCGGCGTCCGTGACGGTCAACCGACCGGAGCGGCGCGCACTGACGAGGCCGAGCGCGCCGACCCCGCCGAGGAGCAACAGGAGCGGCCCGCCGGCGGTCCGGAGCGGGCCGTACTCCGCGGGGACCTCGATCTCCTCGGTCTGCCCGCCGGAGTCGGTCATCGCTCCCGACTCGCTGACGCGATAGACGCCGTCGCCGGAGGCGATAGCCAGCCGGGACGCGTCGCTCGCCTCGACCGGGCGGCCGTTGCGCGTTCCCGAACGCTCGACCCGGGCGACGACGGCGACTTCGGTCTGTCCGGGCGTTCCGCCCATCTCGCCGTCGATGCGGGCGGCCTCCGCGGCCGCCGCGGTCGCGTTGACCGAGAACGGCGCGACCGCTCGCTCACCGGGTTCGAGCGACGACGTGCGGACCTCGTTCAGCGGGCGCTCGACGCGCCAGTAGACGGTCTCGTTGCCCTCACCGGTCTCCTCGACGGAGCGCATGACGAGCGTCACCGTCGTCTCGACCGTGAGGTTCCCGCCGTCGCTGGCGGCGTACGTGTAGACGAACGAGCCGTTCAGTCGCGGCGTGAGTCGCTGGTAGTACACCGAGCGGTTCCGGAGGACGGTGCCGGCCGCGAACGCCTCCGTGTCGTTGACGACAGTGGCCTGATGCGTGAACTCGCCGCTCGACTGCCAGGACGCCACCTGTCGCGTCTCGGTCCGCGTCTCGCCGTCGAGATGCGTCGCGTACGTGACCGCACCGCCGAGGGCGGCGACCAGCAAGAGCGCGGTGAGCGCGAGCGCGTAGTTGTCGGCCAGCGTCGCTCGGAGGCGACGACCCCGCGTGTCCGTTTCGTTCGTTCTGTCGTTCATGAGATGCTGAGTGAGTTCGTTGGAGACGCTATCTGAGTCGAGAGAGGAACCGGTCGAACCGAGAGGGGGCCTCTCGGGAGCGAGTGCGGACGCGTCCGGTCCCGGCGAGCGTCGTCCCGAGGAGGTAGAACGACCCGCCGAGGACGCCGTCGATGGCGGCGATGGGGAGCCACGGATGCACCCCGTAGAGCGCTCGAATCGCCGGCTGGGGGAGTATCAGCAGGTATCGGTGTTCGACGAGGTACTGCCGGTAGTAGCCGGTCTCCGGCGGCGCGGTGAGGACGAGCGTCGCGTTGACCGTCGAGCGGCCCGGGATCCGCGTCTCCCGCGGTCGAACGTCGACGCCGTCGGTGACCGGCTCGAAGTACGTGACCACCGGGACGAACCCGCCGTTCTGGAGGAGATACGGCACCGACTCGCTGGTCCCGGTCTCGATGACGCGACTGCCGGGCGCGTCGCTCTCGGCGCTGACGATCCCGAACTCGGTGCTCCCCGCCGGGGCCACCATCGCCGCCGTCGCGGCCAGCACCACCGCCGCCGCGAAGACGGCGACGACGAGGCGGACGTCCGTCCCCGTCTCTCGCGACCGGGTCCGCTGGCGCTTTCGATCGTCGCTCAGCGCCACGTCCGCGACGTACGCTCCGAGCGACAGCGCCACGAGCAGGTAGGCGATACCCTGCGTACCGAGCAGGGAGCGACTGCCGGTGAGCACCGCGAGGCGCTGCTGTACCCCCGCGATGGCGTCCTGTGTGCCGGTGACGAGCAGTCCGACGCCGGGGATCGACAGCACCGCCCCGCCGGGCTGCCAGGCGACGGCGACTATCTGCGCGTCGGTCACCGGCGGCTCGTCGCCGTCCTGATCGGTAAACGGGTTGTTGTCGCCCCGGGTCACGTAGCCGCGCTCGGTCTCGTCGACGACCCGGTGGGTCGTCAACCCCCCGCCGTGTAGCTCTTCGGCCCGAAACGTGACCACGTCGCCCTCCTCGATCGGCCCCGCGACGGCCGCCGGAACCGCTACGAACCCGTCGCCCGGGTCCAACGTGGGTTGCATGCTGCCAGTCGTGACGTAGCCCAACAACACGGGTTGGCCGAGCAACTGTCCGGCGACCATGGCGACGAGAAACAGCGCCATCGCTGCCTCCAGCCCCAGCTCTACCCCCCGCCGCAGTGTCATCAGTCTCTGTATGATATGCCGTCATAAAACAGTTGGTGAAGTAACAATACTAGCTTGGATCACAGGCGAGGCGAAGTGGCAAACAACGCGCGGTCGAGAACCACCGTCGCGTACGCGCCGATGAATCCCAACGCGTAGCCCAGTACGTGGACGTAGAGGTTCACGACGCTACCCGCGACGACGGGGTCGACCGGAAACGTGGCGATCGGCACCGTGAGAAACACCGCCGTCGAGACGACGGCCAGTTCGAAGTGCCCGGTCCGCGCCGCGGCGTCGGTGAGGGTCGACCGACTCGGCCACCACTCGTCGAGACCCGAGAGCACGTACAGCGCGACGGTCAGCGCGAGCGCCGCCAGCACGCCGAGGAGCGTCACCGAGAGGAGCCACGTGACCGGCACCATCGTCCCGCGCAGCGGGACGGCGACTCGGTGGGTGCGGACGGCGACGAGGGTCAGCGTCGTCATCAGCAGCAAGCCCACGAAGAACAGCAGCGGCCCGGTCTGTCGCACCCGACCGACGTCGAAGCGACGATCGAGATAGGTGGCGAGCGCCAACGGCAGATAGCCGTAAAGGGCCATCAGCACGCCCGAGAAGCCGACGCCGGCGCTCTGCCGGACGATCGCCAGATTGAGATACGACAGCGTGAGCGGGCAGGCGAGCACCAGCGAGACGAAGACGACGCGGAACCGCCGCCGCCGCTCGCTCAGAACGCTCAGAAGGTAGGCCGTGGGAACCACGAGCGCGTACACCGCGAGATTCGTCCCGAGATGGACGGGCGTCAGGTGGACGAACGGCGAGGCGAGCGCCGTCGCGAGCGTCGGGTCCGTGTACTCGAAGACGAGCGACTCGCGGACGGCGAGCGGAAGCGACGCGACGGCGAGCAACGCTATCGGGATCGAGAGCAGCAGACAGACGTCGAACGCTGCGGTTCGCTCGCTGACCGTCCGCAGGGCGCTCTCGTCCGCCGTTTCCCTCCCCTCGCTCGCGTTCATCGCTCGGTCGTCTGCCGTTCGTTTCGGCGCGTCCCTCATCTCAGTTGCGGCGGTATCGACGATCGCATCGGGCCGACCGCGCGTGCGTCTCAGCCGAACGCCCGGAACGCGGCGAGTCCGAGCAACACCGCCGCCAGCGACCCGACGACGAGCCCCAGCGGGCCGGGACTGAACCCGCCGAGTTCCGTCGGTTCGTCGGCCGCCGGCGCGTCCGCACCCGACGCGGCGTCGTCACCGGCGATCGCCGCAGTCCCCGTCTCGTCCGCCGCCTCGGCCGTTGCATCGTCTGCGTCCGCGTCCGGCGTCCGGTCGGGGGTCGCCGTCGGTGGGGCCGGCGTCTGTCGCGGCGGTTCGCTCGCCCCGCCCGCCGCGCTGCCGGGGTCGTCGTTTCCGCGGTCTTCGCGGCCGGGGTCGTCGTTTCTGTCGTCTCCTCCGACGCCGTTCCGGCCGTTACTGCCGCCGTTTCCGCGGTCGTTCCGTCGGTCCCGCTGCTCTGCGAGCTCCGCGTGCACGGTGAACGTATCTACCTCCTCGACGTCGTGGTCGCCGCGCGTGTCGACCAGCAAGCCGACCGAGACGCTCTCGTTCGGCCGGAGGACGACGCTGTTCTCGCTCCGTTCGAGCGAGTCCTCGGGGTCGGTGTCCCGGTAGAACCGCACGTCCTCGGCGTCGTCGGTCAGCCACACTTCGGCGGTGCTGTCGCCGGTGTAGGTCACCGTGAACACGCAGTCGATCGGAGTGACGGCGTCGGCGTCCACGCCGGCCCCGTCGATATACGGGTTGGCGTCGGTCAGCAGGAGTTCTATCTCGTCGTTCTCGTTCAGGATGGCGTAATCGCCGTTGAGGGTGTCGGCGGGTGCCATCTCGATGTCTTCGCTCACTCGGTCGGTCCCCGACTCGGCGAACGGTATCGCGCCGGTCGGGATGAGTATCGCGGCAGACGTGACGGTAGCGACGAGCAGGAGTATAGTTCTATTCACGGATGATCAGTGCCGGTCAGACGTGTTGGCTCCAAATGTATCTCGTATTGTCATTGTATTCTGGTGATTGAAGCCAGTTCAAAGAGACTGAGGTGGTGCCACCACCCCCCAAGGTGGTGCGGACCACAACGGCTCTCAGTCGTCAGTAGCTTCGGCGACTATCGTCAGCGTCTCGTCGTGAGTTCCGAGGTCAGTACCCGTGGTTCGGATCCGGAACCCTACGTCGACGTGATCACCGACATTCATGACAGTGGGGTCGTCACGCAGTGCCGTCCTATCGGGGTTAGTTACGTCGAACAGCTCAATTTCAAGCTCTGAGCTCGTTTCGTGAACCGAATAGACCTCGACAGACTGTGTACCTTGGTTCTGGATACGGGCTAATCCCTGCTTGGGACTCTGACTATCGGCCTCACCGCTGTCTTGCGTGAACTCATAGACAGAGTCGACGCCGAGTCCGACGCCAGGGTCGTCGTTGTTGAGTCGTCGTCCTACTCCAGGGAAACTGAACGTGACGGTATCCCCACTCTCGTTGCTCCGGCCTCCCACGCCATAACGACTATCACCCCGTTCGTGAATCGCGAGGAGTGCCCTATTGTCGTCGGCGATTTCAGCGTTGATGGTTCGATCAGCTGATATGCTCGTGAACGCTCCTGACCCGACGATTAGGCTATTAGCCGCTGTCAGGCTGCCGAGTCCGGCCAGGAGCGTGCGTCGTTTCATGGCTTAGATAAGAGGCTGTTCAGTAGGAACTCTCCGCGACCGCCTGGATGGTAATGTCCACCGGGAAATCACTCGGGTCGAACTGACCACGGCTTCCAGTGTTGAACGAGAAGCCGATCTCGTCCATTGTCTCACCCGTAGGGACGAGAATACGCTCTGGGATGGGATGGTCAGGTGCACCAGTTTTACTTTGACTCCCTTCACCGATTCCAGTCGTTGGTCCGCTGGTACCCGGAACCGGCTCTCCGGCACCCGATTCGGCGTTAGCTGGGTAATCAGAGAACACGCCGACGCCATCCGGAATGTCTTCGTTCTCGATGAAGACATAGACATCTTGGGTGCCGTGGTTCGTGATTTTGAACACGTCTCGAATGATGGTACGAGCGTCGTCGTTCAGACCGTCACCGCTCACCGAGTTCGTCTCGTCGATATTGATCTCGAGAGTGTTACTGTTCTGCGTCGCGTAGGCAGCGTTCGGGCCGTCCGTCGGTGCCATCTTGAGCAACGCGTTATCGTCGCTTTCAAGCGCAACACTGACATTGCGGTCCGCACTCACACTCGTGAACGCGCCGGTACCCATTGCAGCGGCCGAGCCGGCCGCGAGCGATCCCATTCCGATCAGGAACTTGCGTCGTTGCATCGTTTGTATACCTCGGTCGCGCCCACCCCCTACGGGCAAGCGCTACCTGAGTCATGTCCCCCTTCCCGCATTGTAGTAATCTCTTTGACAGGGGACCTGTGAGTGTTTGAAGATTGATAGGGGCCGACTACGGTTCCGAGAGGGGGGTTCAAACACCGTTTTCGATACCGTATCGCGCTGCTATCTGGACGGTTACCGGTGTCTACCGTCAACTGAAGCAGAGTTGTCCAGAGTTGTATCCAGATACGCTCCGACCGGCTTCATGATAGCTCTCCAATAGTTTTATACCATATGTGGCCCACGTTGCAAATGCATACAGCCGACGCCGATCGCAGGCGGTCGCAGTCAGTCGCAGTCGATCGCGGTATCTCCCAGGGGTGGGAGGTTAGCATGAGTAAGGCACAAGCAGGATCCACCGGGGAAGAGACCCTTCAGGCGGCAGAGGAACAGGAATCGGACGACCAACCCGAGGGAGAGACGGACCTCTCGCGCGACGACGCGTTCGAGATGCTGAGCAACCGCCGGCGGCGCTACACGTTACACTACCTCCACGACGAGCGGACCGACGTGACGCTGTCGGACCTCGCCGAACAGGTCGCCGCGTGGGAGAACGACAGCACCGTCGCGGAGATCTCGGCGAGCGAGCGCAAGACGGTGTACACCTCGCTCCAGCAGTTCCACCTCCCGAAGATGGACGACACCGGCGTCGTCGACTTCGACCGCCGCGCCGGCGAGGTCGCGCTCACCGACGCCGCGGCCGACCTCGACATCTATCTGGAGGTGGTCGACCGATACGACATCCCGTGGAGCTCGTACTACCTGGGATTCACGCTGTTCGGGACGGCGATCGTCTCGCTGTCGTGGCTGGAAATCGCACCGTTCGCCGCGGTGCCCTTCGCCGGGTGGACCGTCTTCTTGCTCGGGGTGTTTCTCGTCTCGTCGGTCTCGCACTTCCTGCTCTCCCGGCGGATGCGACTCGGCGTCGACGAGAGACCCCCCGAGGTGAGCGATGCGTAGGCGCGTCGCCCTCGCAGTCGTCGCGACGGTGGCGCTGGCGTTCGCCGTCGGCAGCGGCGGGTTCAGTTCGGTGACGGCCGACCGGGCGGCGAGCGTCGAGGTCGTCGGCGACGAGGACGCCTACATGGCGCTGAACTACTCCGACGAAGTCGATCTGTCCGGCAGTGGCCAGTACGAGGATCGGTTCGTCACCCTCCGAAACCAGTTCGCTCAACCCGTCAATTTCACCGTCGAGTACGAGGTATCGTCCAGCGACGGACTGGAAGCGGCCCCGGCCAGCGACACCGTGACGGACCAATCGGTCGGCGTCGGCGAGGAGCGCGATGTCACTGTGCAGTTCAACTGCACCGGGAGCGGCCAGCAGAACGCGACCGTCGAGTTCGGCGCGCGGGCCGAGGGCGAGAGCGTCTTCGCTGAGACGACCGAGAATCGAACGGTCGAGTATCGGGTCGACTGCTCGTCCGCCGCGTAAGTCACGGCCGAGCGAACGACCACCGCTGCCTGAAACCCTTACCCCGCCGCGGACCGTACGCCCCACATGGCTGCTTCCGACCACGACCGGCCGGTCACGGTCCGAACGCGCGCGGAATTAGACGACGTACTGGCGGACAGCGACCGCGTGCTGACGATGGTCCGCACCGAGGGGTGTACCATCTGCCAATCGATGGAGCCGATCCTCGACAACGTCGCCCGAGCGACCGACGCGGCCGTCGTTGTCTTCAACCCGAAGGAGGACTTAGACGCCGTCGAGGCGTTCGACGTCCGGAGTGTCCCGACGTTCCTGCTCTTCGTCGACGGGGAGTTGGTCGACCGCCGCGCCGACGGGTTCGTCCCGACGGCGGAGCTCGTCGCGTTCGTCGAATCGAGCTGAGTGGTATCTCTGTCTCCGTTTCGAAGAGTCACCGTCACTTCGTTCCGGCGGCCCCTCGCTACTCGTTGCCCACCCGCACGGTCGTCACCGGGACCGGTGAGCGACGGACGACCTTCTCGGCGACGCTGCCGATGAGGTAGTGGTCGATACCAGTTCGACCGTGCGTACCCATCATGATGAGATCCATCGCCTCGTCTCCGACGTACTCCAGGATCTCCGTCCGAGGGACGCCCTCTCTGACGACCGTCTCCACCGCGATATCGTCGGAGAGTTCGGCGACGGTGTCTTCTACGGCCTCCGTCGCACGGTCCTCTTCGGCCTCTGTCCACGCCTCTGCCGAGAGCCCGCTGGTCGGGCTCTCGAAGCGGTTACGCGTGTCGACGACCGAGAGGACGTGGACGGTCGCGTCGAACGACTCGGCGAAGTTCCCGGCGTGCTCGGCGGCCGCGGCGATGCCGTCGCTGCCGTCGGTCGGGAGCAAGATATCGTCATACATGCCCGGACGGAGAACGCCCGGAGGTTAGAAAGCACCGCCGGCCATCAGGAACAGCGCGACGGAGATGATAGCGAACAGCGCGCCGACGCCCTTCTTGATGATCTCGGTGTCCAGTGCAGCGGAGACGTAGGGGGCGATCTGCCCGCCCGTCGCGGTGGCGGGGACCGTCCAGACGACCATGTTCCACGGAGTCGACGCGAGGCTGATGCTGTGCGCGCCGGGGACGAGGCTACCGCCGAAGACGTGGACGAGCGACGCGAGGATGGCCGTCGTAGCGACGACGATGTGGTTGGTCCCGATGGCGACGCGAACCGGCACGTCGGTGCGGAGCATCGAGATGATACCGAGTTCGCCGATACCGAACCCGGCCAGCCCCTGGAAGACGCCACCGATGCTGTAGTTGGCGAACCGTTCGAGGTAGCCGCCGTGGGAGTAGCCGTAGTCGTTTCCGTCGCGGTCGACGCGCGTGACGGTCCCCGAGTCGTCCTTCTCGACGCCGGCCGGGCCGAGCTTGTCGTCGTCGTTGGGCAGACCGTCGTCGGTACCCCCGTCGGCCGAGACGCTCGACTCGTCGCCACTCGACTCCGGCTCTTCGTGTGCGAGATCGGCCTTGAACAGCAGGTACGACGCCGCGATGAGTGCGAGCCCGAGCATCGCGTGGAACACCGGCGCCGGGATGACGAAGGAGAGCAGCGCTCCGGCGACGACGAACGGGATGCCGCCGCCGACCAGCGTGAGCGCCAATCGTCGGTCCACCAGTCCGTACTGGATGAACGCGAGCGCCGAACTCGACAGGCCGAACGACTCGCTGATGAGGCCGATCTTCACGAGCGTCTCCGGCGTGAGCGTCTCACCGGCGACGACCGGGAAGACGAAGATGAGGAAGGGGACGAACAGCGCCGACCCGCTGATGCCGACCGTGTTGACGATGGTCGCGCCGACGATGAACGCGAGGAACAGCCACCAGTACTCCAGCCAGTAGCCGGTTCCGGGGTCGGCGGGCGACGTGGGCGCGAAGAAGTAAACGCCCACCACGAACGCCAGCGGCGCGAGGAACACGAAGACGTGCTGGTACTTCAGAAACGTCTTTTGGATGCTTCCCGTGGGTGACGACGAGGTCATTGAAGCGTGAGCCCTGTTTTGGAAACTCGAGTATAAGTGCGTTGTTGTCTGTGTTTCCGTTTTTCACTCAACAATAGTGCAAGATGTCGCAATTGTCGCGGAATAATCTGAGTAAACGAGGTTCGGTCCCGCTCGCGTGCGCGCTCTCGAATCCCTAACGTTTATTGTACCGACCGTGCTAGTCCGTGACGCAATGAGTTTTCCCGAGGGACCGATCGAGACGGAGCAGGACGACAGTCACGACGCGGTCGATCCTGCCCCGACGGACGGGTTCGTCGCGGGGGTCGCTCGGGCCGTTCGAAAGCACGTGGCGACGTGGCCGGGCCGCTACGTCGAGATGCGCGTCGAAGCCCGTTCCCCGCGTCGGAAGTAACGCCGCGTTCAGCGGATCTTCTTCGTGTGTACCCCGGCGAGCGGCCGCTCTCCCGACCGGAGCGCGCTCGAATCGCTCGGCGAAACGACTAACCGGGGGAGCGTCGGCCATACGGTATGGAGATCGACCGAATCGCCGTCCACGAGTCGGTCGCGGAGGCCTGCCCGACCGACTCGGTCGTACAGTCCCTGTCGGCCTGTTCGGTGCCCGTCGAGCAGACGGCCGACGGTGAATCCTACGATGATGGCGACTGCGTCGTGACGTTCTCGCCTCGCGAGGCGTTCCTGGACGCGGCGTGGGTCCACGGCGTCCGAGCGGGCTACGACGAGTTCGACACGGCCGCCTACGAGGCGAGCGGGACCGCCCTCACGAACAGCACCGGCATCCACGGCGACACCGTCCCCGAGACCGTCGTCGGCTACCTCACGTCGTTCGCCCGTCGTCTCCACGTCTATCGGGACCGACAGCGGGATCGCGAGTGGGAACACGAACCCTACGACGCGCCCTTTACGCTCTCCGGCGAGCGAATCTGCGTCGTCGGTCTCGGCACCATCGGCCGCGGGATCGCCGACCGGGCCGACGCGCTCGGCATGCGTGTGGTCGGCGTCCGCCGGTCGGACGATCCGGTTCCCGGCGTCGAGCGGGTGTACGAACCCGCCGACCTCCGGACCGCCGTCGCCGACGCCCGCTTCGTCGTCCTCGCCGTCCCGCTGACCGATGAGACCGAGGGGGTAGTCGACGCTCAGATCCTCGACGCGATGCCGACCGATAGTTACCTCGTCAACGTCGCTCGCGGCGACGTGGTCGTCGAGGACGCCCTGCTGGCGGCGCTCGACGAGGGGACCATCGCCGGAGCGGCGATCGACGCCTACTGGGAGGAACCGCTCCCGGCGGACCACCCGCTTTGGGAGTACGAGAACGTCCTCATGACGCCGCACTGTGCCGCCTTCACGAACCGCTATCACGAGGACGTGGCGGCGCTCGTCCGCGAGAACGTCGAGCGGGCGGCCCGCGGCGACGAGCTGCGGAACCGCGTCGCCTGAGTCTCAGGTGCCTTCGACCAGCCGCTCGAGCTGTTCGGGCGGCACCGCCCCGCGGGCGGCGTGGCCGTCGTACGCGAACGTCGGGACGCCCGTGACGCCCTGCCGTCGGGCCGCCGCGAACTGCTCGTGGATCTGCTCCCGGAGCGAAGCGTCGTCGAGCGCGTCCCGGACCGCGTCGGCGTCGACGCCGGCCTCGGTCGCGAGTTCGACCAGCACGTCCGCGTCGCCGATGTCGCGTCCCTCCTGCCAGAGCGCGTCGAAGACGGCTCTGTCGAAGGTCAGCCACGTCTCGTAGTCCTCGCGCTCCTTCACCGCGTAGGAGACGACCTGCGCGGGCAGCGAGTCGATGTCCGTGGCGATATCGAGGTCCATCTCCACGTCGTACTGCTCCTGTAAGCGACGGACGCCCTGTTTGGCCTCCTCGTAGTACTCCTCGTCCTTCCCGTCGTCCACGGAGTGGTCGATGCTCCCGTCCGGACCGCGCTTCTGACTCCGCAGGTCGTAGGGGTGCCAGTCGATCTCCAGTTCGTCCTCACGGTCCGCCTGATACTGTCTGAGTGACTCGCGGCCGAGGTAGCAGAACGGACAGACGTAGTCGGAGTAGACCGTGATGCGTTCGTCGGTCGATGTCTCGCTCATGTCCCGACTCTATCGGTCGGCCCCTAAAGAGAGAGGGCCGGTCGTGTTCGACCCGCGCACATCCCGACCCTGCTGTGACTCGGTTATCTTCGTGCCGATGGTAGTCACTCGGCGTCGACGAGACACTCCCGTACGCCCTCAAGATGCGCCATCCCGACGACGGCCACGACGTCGCCGGCCGTTCGGAGCGAGGCCAGCCGCTCGGCCATGTGTCGCTCGCGCGCCGCTGTGCGAACCGCGGCGGCCGTCGGCGGCTCGAACGCCGACAACATCGAGTTCGCCGCTCGAATCCGCTCGCGTTCGTCTGTGGCCTGCCTGTCGGGTTCGTCGTCCGAACCCACGTCGTACGTCGCCGGCGCGTCGACGGCGACCCGTAGCCCAGTCCGTGCGGCGACGGCGGCGGCCACTCGGCAGGTCGCTGCCTCCCTCGTCGCCGAGCGGAGCGCTCGCACCGTGTCACAGACGGCCGAGAGCGTCGCTCGCTCCCGGTACAGACAGCCGACGAGATGACGGAGAAACGTCGGCGTCGGGCCGTCGATGCCGACGACCCGGGCGGCGTCCGCGGCCTGTATCGCCGCGCTCATCTCGCCGCCGAAGGGCGGCGGCGTCCGCTCGTCGGCCGCGTGCTGTTCGAACAGCGGCACGGCGAGCGGCGGGAGTTCGAGTGCGAGGGTCGCCGGCGCCTCGCGGTCGAGAACGGTCCTGATTCGGTACGTGCTCGCGGGGTGGTCGTGGACGACGCCGACGAGGAGGACGTCGCTCGTCGCTCCCGGGATCCGTTCGAGACACTCCTCGCGGAGGCGGGGGTCCGTCACGTCGTCGTCGCTCGACTGCACGGCGGTAATACTACTGTATCGGATCGAACGGCTTGATTACGCTTCCGGCTCCAGATGGCTTACTGACAGCTCCCGGGGCGTGTTCACGCGACGGGGCGGCGGTACGCATCGCCATCTCCCGGTAGGCGATTGGTTCCTCGATTTAACCACCGGGTTTGTTTAAGTCTCGGTCGCGAAAGACGGCTGTATGGCAGACGACACCGTCATCGACCTGCTGCGACAGGCCTACGGCGACGAGATGGAGACGGTCATGAACTACCAGACGAACGCCATCGCGCTCGACGGCGTGCGTGCCGAAGAGATAAAACAGAGTCTCCGGGAGGACATCCAGGAGGAACTCGGCCACGCCGAACAGCTCGGACAGCGGCTCAAACAACTCGACGCCCAGATACCGGGGTCCTCGGAGTTCGTCGCTCGGCAGGACTCCCTGCAGCCGCCGGAGAACACCACCGACGTGCTGGCGGTCATCGAGGGCGTCCTCGACGCCGAGAACGACGCCATCCAGACGTACCGCGACCTCGTCGACGCCGCCGAGGCGGCCGACGACCCGGTCACCGAGGACCTCGCGGTGACCATCCTCGCCGACGAGGAGGCCCACCGGACTGAGTTCCGGGGCTTCCGCAAGGAGTATCGGAACGACTGACGCCGCCGAGACGGGCGCGAACGCGATTTTTCGCCGCTGTAACGTCTTCTTATCGAGCAGTAGGTGCAATTCGTCTCCGCTCGGCCCGCGGTTGCGCCAATATAACAATGCCGTCTCTCTGGACACGAGTTACTGCAATGGCACGAACGAACCTCACCGAAGAGGACGAGGGCAAGCGGGTCGTGAACAACCGCGGCGACGAGGTCGGCGTCATCTCGGGGTTCCGCGGCGGCGCGGCGTACGTCGACCCGGACCCGGGGATCACGGATAAGATCATGTCGACGCTCGGCTGGGAGAACGTCGACGACGACGATTACAAACTAGACTCCTCGCAGGTGGCGAGCATCGACGACGACGAGGTCCGACTCAAATCGGACCTGTAGCGTCGCCGCTCGCAGTTCCGAACCCCGCTCAGTTCTCGACCGCGTCGGTCAGTCGCTCGACCCGGTCCAGTAGCCCCTCGACAGACGGCGCGAAAAGAGTGACCTCCTCGGCGACGCCCTCGTCGCGAGCGACGAGCGCGACCGGCGACTCCCCGCTCGTCTCGAACGCTCGCGAAACGCTCCACGTGGCAGTCTCGTCTTCCGGTACGTCCCCCGGACGGTCCGCGGCGTCGACCGTCGCGACCGACCAGTCGAGGGTTTCGAGGGCCGATTCGACGCGCTCGCTCGCTCGCCAGGTGACCGCGAACCGGAGTTCGGAGTCGCACTCGCGGGCGGCCAACAGGCGCGCCCCGAGGGCCGCTGACGCGCCGAAACGCACGCAGCGGTTCGAGCGGCCGTCGCCCGCTGACTCCGGCGGCACGCCCTCGACACCCGCGACCTCGCCGGGCGTCTCGGCGTAGGGCGTCGCGCCGGCGACGGCGGCACCGCTTTCGGGAAGCAGCGGTGCGGCCCCGCCCTCCGCGAGCGCCGAGACGATTCCCTCGACGGCTTCGCTCGTCTCGTGGCGGGCGGCCTCGTTGCGGACCTCGACCATGTGGTGGACCGCGCCCGGCCCCTCGCCCACGTCGAGGTTGTACCGCACCGCCCGCGAGAGCAGGTCGATGCCGCTGCCGACGGCCGCGGTGAGGTCGTCACCGTGGGCCAGTCGCGTCGCGACGGCCGAGGAGAGCGTACACCCCGACCCGTGGGTCGCCTCGGTGTCGACCCGGTCGTGGCGGAACGTCGTCACCGAGTCGGCGGTGACGAGCGTGTCGACGATCTCGTCGCCGGGGACGTGCCCGCCCTTGACGAGCGCCGCGTCGGCTCCCATCTCGACGAGGTCCCGCCCCGCCGCCTCGGCGTCGTCGGGATCCGCGATCTCGCGGTCGGTCAACACCTCGGCCTCGTCGGCGTTGGGCGTGACGAGCGCCGCCTCGGCGACGAGCCGCTCGTAGGCGGCTTCGGCTTCTGGTTCGAGTAGCCGGTCGCCGGACGTGGCGACCATCACCGGGTCGACGACGAGGTTCGGGAGGTCGGCGGCGGCCTCGACCACGAGGTCGACGACCTCGCTGGCGGCGAGCATCCCGGTCTTGACGGCGGCGACCTCGAAGTCCTCGCGGACAGCCCGAATCTGGGCCTCGATCTCCTCGGTCGGCAGGAGATGCTGGCCCCGCACGCCGGTCGTGTTCTGTGCCGTGACACTCGTGACGGCGCTCGTCCCGAACGCGCCGCCGGCCTCGATGGTCTTCAGATCGGCCTGAATCCCGGCTCCGCCGCCGGAATCGCTGCCCGCGATGGTGAGCACGACCGGCGGCGAAACCGGTGCGTCCGCTCGTGGCATACGCGTGCCGTCGACCGGCGGCCCCAAAGCGGTGCTGGTCTCGCGGGGATCGCCGCTCTGTCGGGAGGCGAAGACGGAGACGGGACGGACAAACCGGCAATCCGGGCGCTGTCCTAGTATGCTAATAATACTCTTAAGCATTCCTGGGAAACGCTTATGTGTTCGAACCCACTGAAAACCGGTGTACGATGGAACCGGCATCGAACGATTCCGACGACGCGACCGAGCAGTACGGCACCTTCACCACCGGCGGCGGCGACACCGTCGTCTACGACACGCAGAACCCGGAGGCGTGGCTCCAGTCCAGCTATGCCGTCGAAGTAGGCCCCTCGTCGGAACGAACGAGCGCGTAACTCACTCCTGTAGCTTTCCCATGTACTCCTCGAAGGTCCCCCAGAAGGGGTCGACCCCGGGGTGGTCCGTGGGTTCGCCGTCGACGACCAATCCGCTTTCCTCGGTGACTTCGCCAGCGTCGGCCGCGGGGATTCCCTCCGATTCGAGCGCGGCCAGCACGTCCTCGACGCCGTCGGGGTCGACGGCCGCCAGCAGCGTCCCCTCGCTGATGGAGATCCACGGGTCGATACCGAAGAAGTCGCAGGCTTCGCGGACGCCCGGTTGCATCGGCACCCGCTCGGTCTCTAACTCGATGCCGACGCCCGCGGCCCGCGCCATCTCGTAGAGGCCGCCGTAGATGCCGCATTCGGTGGCGTCGTGCATCGCGTTCACCGGCCCGGCCGCGGCGGCCGTCAGCGCGTCCCTGACGGGGCTCATGTCGTAGAACCGGTCGGTGGCGTCCGAGATAGCGTCGCCGTCCAGTTCCCCTTCCATGAGCGACTCGAACTGAATCGAGAGCAGGCCGGTCGCCTCGATGGCCGGTCCCTTCGTTATCACGACGCGGTCGCCGACCCGCGCGCCGTCGGGGCGCACCAACTCGTCGAACGACCCGACCGAGACGCTCGTCGCGCCGCCGACCATCGGGTAGTTACACCCGGCGTAGCGGCCGGTGTGGCCGGTGACGACGGAGACGCCGAACTCGCGGGCCTCCGCGTCGAACGTCTCCCAGACGGTTCGGAACTCCTCGTCCGTGATCTCCGGCGGGAGGTTGAAGTCGATAGAGAGGTGCGTCGGCGCGAGCCCCGAGACGGCCACGTCGCTCAGCAGGATGTGGAAGGCGAACCACGCGGCCCGTTCGAAGCCCAGCGAGGGCATCACGAAGACGGGGTCGGTCGCCATCGCGACCGCTCGGTCGCCCACGTCGATGACGCCGAAATCGACGCCGTGCTGCGGGCCGAGCGTCACGTCCTCGCGGTCGGCGCCGAGGTTCGGGTAGATGTACTCGTCGAAGAACTCGCGGTCTACTTTGCCGAGGTCTGCCATAGCGAGACGTACTACGCCGTGGTACTAATCGGTGGCCCCGTCGAGGAGCGAGCTATTTCGGTCAGGCCCGACGACGGCCGGCCGCGAACGCGGTGAGGAGCGCCGCGAGCAGCGTCCCGACGACGGTGAAGCCGGGGCCGTCGGCCGCCGTCGTCCCTGCCGACCGATCCGGCGTCGCCGTTCCCGTCGATCGATTCGGCGTCGCCGTTTCACCGGTCGGCGTGCGCGTCGCCATCGACCCGTTCGAGGGCATGACGGTGATCCGGACCGGGTTCGCGCCGCCCGCCGAGACGACCACGCTGCCGGCCTCGGGAAGCGGGACCCCGCTGGCGACTCGCGTCGTGTTCTCCGGCGGGAGCGAGACCTCCCGCGTGGCGACGGCCTGATAGTCCCGCGTGAAGACGACGGTCCCGGTCGCCGGGACCTCGGCGTCGTTGACGACCGTCGCGGTCACGACGACCGAATCGCCCCGCGTGAGCGTCTCGGAACTGACCTGCACGTCCGTCACCCGCGTCCGGGCCGGTCGCTCGACGACGACGGTGACGTTGGCCCCGTCGATGCTGGCGGTGTAACGGCCCGGCGTCGCGAACGTGTGCGACAGCGGCACCACCAGCTCCTCGCCGGGCTCGATGCGTCCGCGCTCGGTCGTGACGGCGGTCCCGTTGATGTCGAGCGTCGCGTTGTAGGTTCCCTCGGTGCCGCCGGCGTTGCTCACCAGGGCCTCGACGGTGAGCGTCTCGCCCGTCGCCAGCCGTATCGGACTCGTCTCCGTGACGTTCGCGGACCGATACGGGCCGCTCACCCGGTAAGTCCCCGACTCGCTGTCCGACGGCAGCGAGTAGCTGATCCTGGCGGGCAACTGACCGAAGACGCGGGCGTGGACGCTCTGGTTCCACATCTGCAGATCGGCGGGCGTCTCGGTGTACGCCGACGCTTTCGCCCGCGAGGCGTTGCCGGCGGTCCGCTCGACGGCGGTGAGCAGGTCCGCCTGCGTCACCGGTTGGTTCATCCCGTTCAGCTCTCGGACGGTTCCCTGGAACGTCGCCTCGCTCGCCGTCTGGACGCGGATCTCCTCGTCGATGCGACCGGCCGCCAGCGACCCCTTGACGTAGTTCGCGTTGTCCTCCCACGTGGCCGGCTCGGCCAACACCACGGAGTCGTAGACCGAGCGCTCGCCGTCGTCGAGCGCGTCCCGGAACGCGTCGAAGTCGATGCGGTCCTGTTCGAGCGAGAGGAACGCCGCGTAGTACACCGCCGTCCCCTCGGTGAGCCAGCGGGTTCGCTGGGTGGTTTTGAAGGACTGTCTCGTGTGCGTGTACTCGTGGAGCCAGACGCTCTCGGGCGTATCGAGCGGCTCGTCGTCCTGTACCCAGATGTCCGACCCGCCCCGTTCGAGCCCGCGGACGCCCCAGTCGACGCCGTCGGTCGGCGCGGCGACGACGAACACCTCCGCGTCGCGGTCGCCGACCCGGAGCGAGTCCGACGCCGCGGCCAGCGAGTCGAGTATCTCCTCGGGCGACTCGGCGAGGTCCGCTCGCTCGGGGACGACAAGACGGAACGTCTGGTCGCTGGCCTCGCGTCGGAAGGTCTCGACCTCGCCGAGGTAGACGATCTGGTCGCCCGCCGCGCCCGGTCCGTCCGTCGTCACCTCCTGTTCGAACGTCATCCGGTCGCGGCCGGTATAGCGCCATCGGGTCGGCGTCTGCGACCGACTGATGAGCGCCCACTCGCCCGCGTCGGCGGCGACGTACCGTCCTTCCGACCCCTCGATCCCGGCTTTCTGCGCCGTCTCGTTGGGGTCGATTCGGTAGTCGATGGTCGCCGTCTCCGTCTCCTCGTCCCAGACGAACGTGGTCTCGTTGATCCGGTTGAACCCGCCGATGTCTCGCACCGTCGCGTTCCGTGGCACCGCCGTTTCCAGTGAAACCACCCGGTCCGGAATCTCGTAGGTCAGCGTCACGGCCACCTCGCCGGGCCGGTCGGGGGTCAACGAGTACGTCTGGGTCTGGTTGATGCTGTCGTCGTCTGCGACCTGGAAGACCTGTCCGCTGGCGATGGTCGGTTGTCCCTGCGGTCGGACCAGCGACGACGTTTCGGCCGGTGGCGCCCGCCCCGTAGCGTCGGCTGTTCCCGCTGCGGAGCCCACGGACGTGAGAACGAGCAGTATAGCGACGGCGACCGCGGCCCACCCTCGCTGCGCCACGCGCATTGTGACCTCTTAACGGCCCCCGGTTCATATAATTGTCCGGTTATACTGAACGTAATCCATCGCCGGGGTCCCCCGAGGGAGTCGCCGCCCGCCCCGTGGCCGCCCGCCGCGCTCCCGCAATCCTTACGCCGAGGACGGACAGAGGGTGGGCTATGACAGAGGCGACGGGCATCGTCGGGGAGTTCCTCTCGCTCAAGGAGGAGACCGACGCCGACTTGCTGGCGATGCAGTGTGGTGACTTCTACGAGTTCTTCGCGGACGACGCCGAGCGGGTGGCCGAGGAACTGGACCTGAAGGTCTCGCAGAAGTCCTCGCACGGCTCGTCGTATCCGATGGCCGGCGTTCCGGTGGACGACCTGACGCCGTACGTCTCCGCGCTGGTCGAACGCGGCTATCGGGTCGCCGTCGCGGACCAACACGAGACGGCCGACGGTCACGCCCGCGAGATAACGCGGGTCGTGACGCCCGGGACCCATCTGGAGAGCAGCGACGCCAGCGCCCGGTATCTCGCGGCGCTGGTCCGACAGACGTCCCGCGGCGAGGGCGACACCTACGGGCTGGCCTTCGCCGACGTGACGACGGGCCGATTTCAGGTGACGCAACTCGACGGCGCCGACCCCGCTTCGGTGCTCTCGGAACTGTACACGTTCGCGCCGGCGGAGGTCCTGCCCGGCCCCGACCTCCGGAACGACGACGACTTCCTAGAGCGGCTCCGGGAGCGCTCCGACGCCGCGCTCACCCTCCACGCCACCGAGTCGTTCGAACCGGGTCGCGCCCGCCACCGGGTGCGCGAGCAGTTCGGCGCGGAGACCCTGGAGAGCGTCGGTATCGAGGGGGACGAAGCCGCCATCGCCGCCGCCGGGGCGGTGCTCTCCTACGTCGAGGAGACGGGCGTCGGGACGCTCGCGGCGGTCACGCGGCTGCAGGTCTACGGCGCGCGCGAACACGTCGCGCTGGACGCGACGACCCAGCGCAACCTCGAACTCACCGAGACGATGCAGGGCGACAGTTCGGGGTCGCTGTTCGACACCGTCGACCACACCGTCACGGCCGCCGGCGGGCGACTCCTCCGGCGGTGGCTCCAGCGACCGCGCCGAGACCGGGGGGAACTCCGGCGTCGGCAGTCCTCCGTGGCGGCGCTGGCCCGCGAAGCGATGGCCCGCGAGGCGATCCGGGAGACGCTCTCCGCGGCCTACGACCTCGAACGGCTGGCGTCGCGGGCGACCTCGGGGAGCGCCGACGCCCGCGACCTGCGGGCGGCACAGGAGACGCTCGCGCTCCTCTCCGAGGTCGCCGACGCGGTCGCCGAGACCGAGCGGCTGGCCGACTCGCCGCTCGCCGACGCGCTCTCGGGGGCCGACCGCGAGGCCGCCGCCTCTCTCGCTGCGGAACTGGACGAGGCGCTCGTCGAGGACCCGCCCGGCACCGTCACGCAGGGCGGGCTCTTCCGCCGGGGGTACGACGACGAGCTGGACGAACTCATCGACGAACACGAGGGGGCGCTCTCGTGGCTGGAGACGCTGCCGGAGCGGGAGAAAGAGCGCACCGGCATCACCCACCTCTCGGTGGACCGCAACAAGACCGACGGCTACTACATCCAGGTGGGGAAGAGCGAGACCGGCGACGTCCCCGACGAGTACGAGCAGATAAAGACGCTGAAGAACTCGAAACGCTACACCATCCCCGAACTCGACGAGAAGGAACGGGACGTCCTCCGTCTGGAGGAGCGCCGCCACGAGATGGAGCGCGACCTGTTCGAGGACCTCAGAGCGCGCGTCGCCGAGCGCGCGACGCTCATGCAGGACGTGGGCCGAGCGCTCGCCGAGGTGGACGCGCTGGCCTCGTTCGCCGTCCACGCCGTCGAGAACGACTGGACGCGCCCCGAGGTCACCGAGGGCGACGAACTCGCCATCGAGGCCGGCCGACACCCGGTCGTCGAGCAGACCACCGAGTTCGTCCCCAACGACCTCCACCTGGACCGCGACCGGCGGTTCCTCGTCGTCACCGGGCCGAACATGAGCGGCAAATCCACGTACATGCGACAGGCGGCGCTGATCACGCTGCTGGCCCAGACCGGCAGTTTCGTCCCCGCGCGAGCGGCGACCGTCGGCCTCGTCGACGGCATCTACACCCGCGTCGGGGCCCTGGACGAACTCGCACAGGGCCGCTCGACGTTCATGGTCGAGATGCAGGAGCTGTCGAACATCCTCCACTCGGCGACCGAGGACTCGCTGATAATCTTAGACGAGGTGGGCCGCGGGACGGCGACGTTCGACGGCATCTCCATCGCGTGGGCGGCGACGGAGTACGTCGTCAACACGCTCGGATCGAAGACGCTCTTTGCCACCCACTACCACGAGCTGACGGCGCTGGGCGAGGAGCTGCCGACCGTCCAGAACGTCCACGTCGCCGCCGACGAGACCGACGGCGACGTGACCTTCCTGCGGACGGTGCGGGACGGTCCGACCGACCGCTCCTACGGCGTCCACGTCGCCGATCTGGCGGGGATCCCCGACCCGGTCGTCGCCCGCTCACGGCAGGTGCTCGACCGCCTGCGCGAGGACAAGGCCATCGAGGTCCGGGGGAGCGACGCGGCCGGCGACGCCGGGACCACGCAGGCCGTCTTCGACCTGGGGTCGGGGCAGTTCGCTCCCGGCGGGGAGACACAGCGAGTCGAGACCGACGGGAGTCCGGAGGCGGCCGCCGCCGACGAATCGGCCGAGGCGGCCATCGACGCCGAGACACGGTCAGTTCTCGACGAGTTACGGGACCTCGACGTCAACGAGACCCCGCCCGTCGAACTGATGGCGACGGTCCAACAGTGGCAAGAGGAACTCGACGAGGCGTGACGCGGGTCTCGTTCGAGCGCGGCTCGGCCGAGCCGCGCTGATTCCTTCGCGCCGACGGTCGGACTCACGCCGAGCATCGGTAGCGTCGCGCGTCGTGACGACTCTCGCACTCGGTCAGGCGCGATCTGGTCTGTGCCCGTCCATTCGGCCGCCCGGTAGTAGGCGAGCACCGGTGACAGAATTAGGTGACGGACCACCCTCCCACCCCACTGGTTCCGCTGTTAGGGAGGGAACGAGTAACCCCACCCCTGTGGGGTGGCATCGTTCAGTGGAGAACGACGTACGGATATCGTTTCTAAAGCAGTCACTTGAACTTACCTATTCGACACGAAAACATAGCCGGCTGCGAGCCGATTCCGGATACCGCCTCCGTTCCCGCTAACAGCGGAAGTGGTGGGGTGGGTGTGTGCCGACTTTCCCTCGCTCTCTCGCGACGTACGCCCTGTCAACCCACTAACAGCGGAAGTGGTGGGGTCGGTCATATATAAGACAAGAGTAACAACGGAAACAGCGGAACCGAAGGTTAATACAGCTACGCCGCTCACCCTGTGGTGGATGACGGATATCACCTTCTCACCGACGTCTGCGATCTTCGAGCGGCGAGAGGCCCTCTTAGAGGAGTGGACGCCCGACGAACTCGTCGGCCGCGACGAGGAACTCGAACGGTTCCACGCGGCGCTCCAGCCGGTGATCAACGGCGAGAGCCCCTCGAACATCTTTCTGTACGGGAAGAGCGGCGTCGGCAAGACCGCCGCCACGCGCTATCTCCTCCAGGCGCTCGAACGCGACGCCGAACCGGTCCCGGAACTGGACCTCCACACGATCGAGATCAACTGCGACGGGCTCAACTCGAGCTATCAGGTCGCCGTCGCGCTGGTCAACGAACTCCGGGACCCGGCCGACCAGATCTCCAACACCGGCTACCCGCAGGCGTCCGTCTACCAGTTCCTGTTCGACGAACTCGACCGGGTGGGGGGAACCGTCTTGATCGTCCTGGACGAGGTCGATCACATCCGGGACGACTCGCTGCTCTACAAACTGCCGCGCGCCCGCTCCAACGGCGACGTCACCGACGCCAAACTCGGCGTGATCGGGATCTCGAACGACCTCGATTTCCGCAACCAGCTCTCCTCGAAGGTCCGCTCCAGCCTCTGCGAGAAGGAAGTCTCCTTCTCGGCGTACGACGCGCGAGAACTGCAACTGGTGCTCCAGCAGCGCGAGGCCGTGGCGTTCAGAGACGACGTGCTGGACGACGGCGTCGTCGAGATGTGCGCGGCCTACGGCGCGAAGGACTCCGGGGACGCCCGGCAGGCGCTGGACCTGCTACTTGAGGCCGGCGACTTGGCCCGCGAGAACAACGGGGAGCTCGTCACGGAGTCGCACGTCCGTCGCGCCCGACAGCGCCTCCAGACGGACCAGGTCGTCGAGGGGATTCGGAACTACTCCAACCACGGTCAGTTCGTCCTCTACGCGGTGACGCTGCTCGCCGAACGGGGCGACACGCCCGCGCGAACGAAGGACATCCTCAGCGCGTACGAACGAGTCGCCATCGAGGAGGGCGTCGACCCCGTCTCGGAACGGTCCGTTCGCGATTACCTGGGCGAACTCGATCAGCTCGGCATCATCTCCTCGACTGAGTACAACCGCGGCAAAGGCGGGGGCAAGTACAAAGAGCACGAACTCGAGCAGTCCATCTCGTCGGTGAAGACCGGGTTATCCGAACTCCTCGAGACGACGCCCTGACCCACTGACGCCGATGGTAACGCCGGCTTCGTGGCCCCACCGGTTCCGGCGTACGTCTCGACCCACTGGTCCCGGCGTTAGTGACACTCTCACGACCCCACCGCTTCCGCTGTTACTGACTTTCTACCCCACCGCTTCCGCTGTTACGAATCGCGAAGGCTCGTCCGCTGTATCGCACTTCTCGAGAGGCTACCGGTCGGCTGTCAGGCTATCTGGTACCCCTTCGATTCGAGGAGGTCCCGGACGCGCTCCGCGTGGTCGCCCTGCAGCTCGATGCGTCCGTCTTTGACGGTTCCGCCGGTGCCGAGCGAGGACTTCAGGTCCGAGGCGAGGTCCTGAACGTCGCCCTCGTCTTCGAACCCCTCGACGAGCACCATCTTCTTGCCGTAGCGGCGCTCCTCCGTGCGGACCGTGAGCCGCTGCGTCGCGCGGTCGAGGTCCGCCGTCGGGTCTTCCGGGATGTCGAGGTCGTCGAACGGGTCTTCGTCTGACACTGTGTATTCGGATAGGGGATGAAGCCGAAAGAACGTTGTCACGGCTCTATGTCCCCGCCGTCGTCGCAGTCGAACGTACAGGTCTCGGCGTCCAGCAGCGCGTCGAGTTCCTCGCACAGTCGGCGTTCGAGGCGCGAGTCGAGCCGTTCCGGGGTGACGCGCCCGTCCCAGTCCACGTCGTCCTCGGTCTGCCGATACGTCACGACGCCGGCTTCGACGAGCTCCGGGAGGTGATCGTGATAGAGCGACAGGTAGATCTCCAGCCGCTCGTCGAGGCGCTCGGTCGCCGGGTCACTGGTCTCCCAGACCGTGACCTGATCCGCGATATCGGGGAGGGGCTGCGGCGTCGAGTGGAGGTGGAGGCAGTAAAGCAGGTAGCGCCGCCGCCGGTCGGCCAATACCCTCTCTATCTCTCTGCGGCCGCGTTCGCCGTCCATTATCCGAGGCGAGGGCACACCCCTAGGTATCACTTACGAATACAATCCGGTAGTTGCCACACGATCTGCGTTTTCAGCGGGGATACTGTGAACGGTCAGTCATCTACAGTCCCTCGCCCAAGTCGTCGTCCTCGTAGTCGAAGGTCTCCTCCGGCGCGTCGTCGGCGAAGAACCCGAACGTCTCGTCGTCTCGACGGAGGTAGTCGTTCTCGAGCATCTCCGTGACGACGCGGCCCAGCGAGTCGATCTCGATCTCGATCTCGTCGGCTTCGCCGGAGTCGAGGTCGGTCTCGTCCTCGGCTTCCTCGGGGAGCGTCGGCGCTCGATACCCCACCTCGTCGACGCCGGGGTCCCAGTAGAAGTCGAGTTTCTCGACGAGGTCGTACTCCGTGACGACGGCGAAGTCCTCCTCGGTCAGCGTGGTCTGTGTCGTCCACTCCTCGAAGGCGTCGGCCCACGCGCCCGACTCGAGGAACCCCTCGATCTCCTCTCGGCGGTAGTCGTCTTCGGGGTCCTCCACCGGGTTGTCGATCGCTTCGTAGTCGCCTCGCGGCTGTGGCCCGCGCAGCGACGGCGGGTCCGGAACCGGCACGTCGAGTGGCATACCGTGTCGTTCGCCGTCCACGCTGATATGTGTCGGGGGCTTCGCCACTGCTCGGAGACGGTCACTCCAGCACCGTCTCGGGCCGCTTCAGGTAGAACTCCTGGTCGCTGACGCGCTCGTAGACGTCGTACAGCGTCTGGACGGCCGATTCGTCCGGCGAGAAGCGGATGTGCGGCGCGAGGTGGTAGGCCTTGCAGCTGGTCAGGAAGAAGTAGAGCGTGCGGTGGTGCGCGGGGGTCGCGTCGACCACGCCGAGCGGGCGGCCGCCGAGGTCGTCGGAGAAGTCGTTGAGCATCGCCGCGATGTCGTCGTGTAGCTGTTCGTCGGGCCGTTTGAGCGTCGTTCCGAAGGTCTGGTTCAGGAAGTCGCTGGTCGCCCGGAGGAAGGGGTTGCTGTCGAAGCCGCTCGGGTCGACGGCGGCGAACCGCTCGTAGAGGTCGAGCAGCGCCGTCAGTTCGTCGGCGGTGACCGCGATCGGGCGGACGGGGTCGCCCTGTCCGAGCGAGTACTCCGGGAACGAGTGCGAGCGCGGGTCCGGGACCTGCTTGAAGACCTGTTCGAGCGCCATAGGTGGCGTTCGACGCGGAGCCGTCTAACTGTTGTGTGGTGACGAGTCACAAGGAACGGTATCCGTCGAATCCGCGGCGAGCGAGTCAGGAGCGGCGCTCGCCCAGCTCGGCGAGCAGCGCCAGTCCGTAGACGACGTTCAGGATTGAACTGGCTTCTCCGGCCTCGTAGACGAGGTCGTCGCGGTTCCGAACGTGGCCTAAGACGGCCGTCGAGGCGTGATGCGGCGCGGCGGCGATCCCGGCGTCGTTCTCGGCGACCCACTCCATCACGCGGAGGTCGCTCTTGCTGTCGCCCATCACCAGCGCGAACGGGTCGTCGATGTCGAGCACCTCGAAGGCCTGCTCGACGCCGGCGGACTTGTCGAGCTCCAGACTGACGAGTTCGGCGGCGTCGCCCTCGTAGTAGCCGATGTCGATGCGCTCGAAGACGTCGAGGACGGCCGACGGTGCGTCGTCGGTGTCGGCGTCCGTCGAGAGCCCGGCGTCGTCCAGCACGGACGCTATCTCCGGGTCGCGGGCGAAGTAGGTCCGGGCGAGCGCGGCGGGGTCCGCGACGGACGCGTCGACGGCCTCGACGACGACTTCACCGACCAATCCGCAGAGGTAACCGAGCGCCTCGTCGATTATCTCGACGGCCGTCTCGCTGCCGACCTCGGCGTTGGGCTTGAGCGTGACGTTGAACTCGTTGCCCTGGAGGTGACAGCCGTGCCGGACGCTGTCGGGTGCCTCCGAGAGCACGCGGCCGCGGACGGCGTCGAACATGTCCACGACGGTCGAATCGAGGTCCTCGTACAGTAACTGCTTGGTCTCGGAGCCGTGCTTCGGCGTGAAGACGCCGTTGCCGGACTCGTAGACGATGCTGACCGACCCGGAGGAGACGACCTCGTTGCCCAGTCCCTGAATCAGGAACCCCTTGACGTTCTCCAGCGTCTGGCCGGTACAGACCACGATCGGGACGCCCCGCTCGTGGAACTCGGTGAGGAGATACAGCGTCTCGCGCGGGATCTCGTTGTCGGTGTCGCCGGCCGACCGGAGCGTCTCGTCGACGTCCAGGACGAGGACGTTCACCGACCGCCCGTACTTCGCGTAGAGGTCCAGCGCGGTGAAGGCCTCCTCGCGCGTCAGCCGGGCGGCGATCTCGGCGTACGTCTCGCCCGTCGCCGGGAACTCCTCGGCGATGGCGGCTTTCTGCTCGTCGAGTTCCTCGCGGACGTTCTCCCAGCGGTCCAGCGCGACGCGGGTCCGAAGCGGCGGGAAGAGGTCCACGAACTCCTGGTAGGCCCGCAGCGTCTCCGTGTCCGCGGTCTCGTACAGTCGGTAGAGCTGGTCGTACTGTTCCATCTGTCGGGGTTGGTCGTCCCGTCGCCCCGCGCGCACTTCACTGTGCGGTACACCGGCGAAAAGACGGGATGATCGCTACGCCGAGTCGCCGCCGTTAGTCGTCACGGCCGTCGCCGCTCTCAGTCGTCACGGCCGTCGCCGTCGTCGCCCTCGCCGCCGTCGGTCAGCACCTCCGCGTCCGCAGGCGCTTCCTCGTTCAGGAACGACGGCAGTTCGTCGTCGGCATCCGCTCTCGCCGCTCTCTCGTCCGCTGTCGTCTCGGTGCGCTCTCTCCGCCACTCCGGTGTGTAGCCTCTGTGGTGACACATGGCGCCTCACCTATCGAACGTCTATGCTGTGCCGTGTTAACTATTTCCATGATGTTCGGCCGCGACTCGATAGCAGACAGCCTCAAGTCGCCGCGCCCGCTACCGCACGGCAAGACTATGCGGGGGACGCCATGACGGACATCCGGCGACTCGACGAGCGGACCGTCGAACGCATCGCGGCCGGCGAGGTGGTCGAGCGGCCGGCCTCGGTCGTGAAGGAACTGGTCGAGAACGCCGTCGACGCCGACGCGAACCGGGTGGACGTAACCGTCGAACGCGGCGGCAGCGAGGGCATTCGGGTCACGGACGACGGCATCGGCATGGATCGCGAGGCCGTCGAACGCGCCGTCGAGCAACACACCACCTCGAAGATCCGCGACATCGCGGACTTAGAGGGCGGGGTCGGCACGCTCGGCTTCCGCGGCGAGGCGCTCCACGCCATCGGGGCCGTCTCGCGCCTGACGATCACCACCCGCCCGCGCGGTGGTGATGTGGGAACCGAACTCGTCGTCGAGGGCGGCGAGGTCACGTCGGTCGGTCCCGCCGGCTGTCCGGAGGGGACGACCATCGAAGTCGAGGACCTCTTCTACAACGTCCCGGCCCGCCGGAAGTACCTCAAGCAGGCCTCGACGGAGTTCGCGCACGTCAACACCATCGTGACGAGCTACGCGCTGGCGAACCCGGACGTGGCCGTCTCGCTCTCCCATGGCGGCCGCGAGACGTTCGCGACGACGGGACAGGGCGACCTGCGCGAGACGGTCATGTCGGTCTACGGCCTCGAGGTCGCCCAGTCCATGATCGCCGTAGATGACGCCGACCTCCCCGCCGGCCCGCTCGACGGCGTCTCGGGCCTCGTCTCCCACCCCGAGACCACCCGCGCCGGCCGAGAGTACCTCTCGACGTACGTCAACGGCCGCTACGTCAGAGCGAAGACGGCCCACGACGCCGTCGTCGACGCCTACGGCACGCAGATAGCGCCCGATCGCTACCCCTTCGCCGTCCTCTTCCTGGACGTGCCCGCCGGCGACGTGGACGTGAACGTCCACCCCCGGAAGATGGAGGTCCGCTTCGCCGACGACGAGGGCGTCCGCGAGCAGGTCCGAACCGCGGTCGAAGACGCTCTGCTCGAAGAAGGGCTGCTTCGGTCGTCGGCCCCCCGAGGCCGGTCACAGCCCGAACAGACCGAGATATCGCCCGAGCGGTCGGGAGCCGAAGAGACGGCGAAGGAGGCGAGGAGCGAGACCGCCGACCCCGCAGACAGCGAGTCCGGTGACGAGACGGTTTCGAGTCGAACCGCCGGCGACGCCGACTCGGTCGGGACCGACGAGACGGTTCCGACCGCCGACGGGACCGCTCCGTCGACCACCGGGACGGCTGACCAGCGGGCCGACGCGTCATCGGCTTCGTCCCCGGCCGACTCCGCGTCGACCGGTTCGGCCGCCGATTCGACGCCGAGTGCGACGGCCGATGCGCCTGCCGACGAGTCGGCCGGTGACGCCGCCGACGGGTCGGCCGCCCCGACCGGCACCGGACCGGAGGGCGACACCGACTCGGCGACGAGCGAGCCGACGCCCGACCGGAAGTTCTCGGGCGGCCACGAACAGGCCCGGCTCGGCCGCGACCCGGAGACGACTCACGACTCCCTGCCGTCGATGCGCATCCTCGGCCAGCTCCACGAGACGTACGTCGTCGCCGAGACCGACGACGGGCTGGTGCTGATCGACCAGCACGCGGCCGACGAGCGGGTCAACTACGAGCGACTGCAGGCGCAGTTCGCCGGCGAGACGACGACGCAGGCGCTCGCCGACCCGGTCGAACTCGAACTCACG
Source organism: Haloarcula limicola (assembly GCF_010119205.1). Lineage (NCBI taxonomy): Archaea > Methanobacteriati > Methanobacteriota > Halobacteria > Halobacteriales > Haloarculaceae > Haloarcula > Haloarcula limicola. The sequence continues at coordinate 1,468,762 of NZ_WRXM01000001.1, read as the reverse complement.
GCCCGCGAGGCCGCCGTCTTCGAGGAGCGGAGCGACGCGCTGGCGAGCCTGGGGTTTCACACCGCTCGCACCGGCAAGCGCAGCGTCGCGGTCCGGACGCTCCCCGGCGTCATCGCCGATGCCGCCGGTCCCGACATCGTCCGAGACGTGTTGAGCGCGTTCGTCGGCGGTGAGGGGTCGGCCGCGACGACGGTGGAGGCGGCCGCCGACGAACTGCTCGGCGACCTCGCCTGTTACCCCTCTCTCACCGGCAACACGTCGCTCACGGAGGGGTCGGTGCGGGACCTGCTGGCGGCGCTCGACGACTGCGAGAACCCCTACGCCTGCCCGCACGGGCGACCGACGGTCATCGAGATATCACACGCGGAACTCGAAGACCGGTTCGAACGGGACTATCCGGGACACGGCGGGCGCAGGAAGTGAATCTGGAGAACGTCAGTTCCCGCAGAGAGAGCGAGCTACCCGGTCGGTGCGGTCCCGACTACGGGCCGCCTTCTCAGAGACCAGTGATAGCCAGAGCGCCGGATAAATCCGCGTCTCGCCCGCTGCAGAGTCCGTCTCGGTGAGCTACTGCTCATCCCGCACCTGTTGCCTCGCTCTTCGGGCCCGCTTCAGCCATCAGAGTAAACAGTCGTGCGCTGCAAGGCGGAATATGAGCGAAGACAGTCCGTCGGAAGCATCCACGGCTATCGAATCCGGACTGGTGGTGTACGACCCGGACGGTAACGAACTCGGAGTCGTCACGGACATGACGAGCAGAGGCTTCGAGGTCTCGATGCAAGCCGAGATCGAAGACGTCGGCGAAGACGGGTATGCGATACTCGCATCGCCGGACGACGAGCGCGATCAAGCGGTGACGACCACCGAGGAGGGCCTTCACAAATCCGAGCAGGAGGACAACCCCGGCGGCGAGTTCGGGGAGGGGTACATCATGTGGCGCTGTGAGAACTGCGGCGAGATGGACGAACTCGACGACGGGTTGCCGACCGAGTGTCCGGCCTGCGGATCAGATGCCGTCCACAAACAACGGGAGGACTGATCGGATGAGCCCCGATCCGACGCTCCGCCTCGCGGAGCCCGACGACGCCGAGCGGGTCGAAGAGCTCGTCGAGAGTTCGATGACTGCGTCGTACGCACTTAGCCCCCAGGACATCGAGACGATCTCCGAGGCCGTGTTCGACGCGGATCCCGTCCGAGACCGAATCGAAGCGTCCGAGACGATCGTCGTGCTCGCCGAACTCGACGGTGTCGTGGCCGGCGTCGCCGAAGCCGAATTCGAAGACGCCGAAGGCGAGATTCGTTGGCTCCACGTCGACCCCGAACGGCGGGGTGCTGGCGTCGGAACCGCACTGCTCGAGCGCATTCAGTCGGCGCTCGCGGACGAAGGCATCGAGGAGCCCCGCGCAGTCACGCTCGCGGCGAACACGTCCGCTGGGACGTTCCTCGAGCGCTTCGGCTTCGAGCAGGTCGCCGAACGAACGACCGACATCGGCGGCCGGGAGTCCGTCGAGTACGTGTTCGCCGAACAGACGGGCGAGGAGGCCGAACAAGGCGACTCCGAATCGGATGCGTCGGACGCCGACCGACCACCCGAGATTCCCGAGACGACGACGGCGACGGACGGTACTGAACTCTACCTCGGAGGGGATCCGTTCCAAGGAACGGAGGGCTGGTTCGTGGAAACGTTCTCCGACGCTGACCGCTCGGAGCAGTACGGTTACTGCTGCCTGAACTGCGGGTCGCCGGACGTCGCTATGGACAACATGGAACGGGTTCGCTGCGGCGACTGTGGGAACACTCGCAAGCCGGACGACGACTACGACGGCGCATATCTGTGATTCGCTACGCCGATACGCGGTGGCGGGCTTGATTCTCGTTTAGGGCGACTGCTACTGTCGGTCACAGTCTCCCGTTCAGACGACCGCGTCGAATCCCGCGAGCGGTGAGCCGTTTCAGGACCGTTGCCGAACGCGGACTCGTCTCGGTTACACGGATTTACTTTCCGTCGAGAATGACTGAAGGCGGAGCGGTCTTGTGGTGGCGGGGAAACGTCGCCATTTCGAACCGAGTGACCCCGAGGTTTCACTCGGGGCTCGTATAGGTCGACAGTTCGTCGGTTCGGTCTGGGTGTTCGTTCTCGACGTGTCTGTGGACGCGATGCGTGGCCTGCTCGGGCGCGGTTTTCACGTCCTCGTCCGGGACGTCAGGTTCGAACTCACAGAACGGACATTCGGAGAGCGAGTCTTGGGACACACGCCTGGGTTGTCCCTGGAGCCACTAATATGGCAGGCCGGCAGCTCTCCCGTGGCAGGTGACGCTCGACTATTCGATCGGTCCGACGAATCCTACTGACGACGCGTCTTCGGTGAGCGCGTCCGTCCCCCGGCGAAGCCGCTCTGACAGCGCTTGCTGCGAACCGTCATCCGTCGGCTAATTCCACTAGTGTCCGTATACGATACGTACAGTCGAAACCACCGGTTAAACTAAACCGTAGTCTCCCGATGGCCGGGTATGGGACTGGTGACACTGGGTGAGACGGCCCTTCGGCTCTCGCCGCCGGACGGACAGCGATTCGAGACGGCACGCGAGGTCGGGATGCGGGCCGACGGCGCGGCGAGCACCGTCGGGGCGGTGGCGAGCAGGCTCGGCGGCGACGCGGTCTGGCTCTCGAAACTGCCGGACACGCCGCTGGGCCGCCGAGTCGTCGCGGAACTGCACGAACACGGGCTGGAGACCGACGTGGTCTGGGCCGACCCCGACGTGGGCCGGCAGGGCCTGACCTTCTACGAGGACGCGGCCGCCCCCCGCGAGGACCGGCTGCTACAGGACCGCGCAGACACCGCGATGGCGACGCTCACGCCCGGCGAACTCCCGATGGGACGCCTGCAAGAAGCCGACGTGGTCTTCGCCGCCGGGTCGACGGCGGCCCTCTCGGAGACGGCGGCGGAGACGACCGGCGCGCTGCTCCGCGCGTCGCCGGGAATCCGGGCGCTGGACCTCGATTTCCACCCCGGGCTCTGGAGCGCCGAGGCGGCACACGACACGCTCGAAGACCTCTTCGGCGCGGTGGATCTGCTGTTCGCCAGCGAGGAGCAGGCCAAGGCCGTCTTCGACCGGACGGGGTCGCCCCGGGAACTGGTTCACACCATCGCCGCGGACTACGACTTCTCGCGGGTCGTCCTCACCCGAAACGAGCGCGGCGTCGTCGGCTACCACGACAACGTCGTCCACGAGCAGGACGCCTTCGAGACCGACGCGACGGACGCGACCGATAGCTCCGGCCAGCACGCCACGCTGGTCGGAGCGGTCCTCCAACGGCTCGTCGCCGGCGCGCCGACCGACGAGGCGCTGGCTCACGGCGCGGCCGCCGCGGCGCTGGCCCGGACGATGCCCGGCCCGCTCACCCCCCTCGAAGCCGACGAGGTCGAACGCCTCGTCGCCGACCGCGACGACCGCGGCCGCTGACACGACTTCCCTCTTATAGTGTCCGTTATCGTGTGTAAGCTGACCATACTGTTAAGGTTCGTCCACGTTATCATTTCACTATGGCTCCGTCTCGGTCGGCGTTCGTCCTCTGTATCGTGGCGCTCGTGGGTGTGGCCGCCGTCCCCGGCGGCGCTATCGCACAACAGGAGCGGGTCACGCTGACCGTCTCCGTCGTCGATCAGGACGGCGATCCGGTCAGCGACGTACCGATCTCGGCGACGTGGGACGACGGCGACGGCGGGCCGGTCAACGAGACGACGCGGGCGAACGGGCAGGCCCTCGTCGACGTCCCCGCGGGAGCGAACGTGACGATTCGGGTCCACGGCGACGAGTACGTCCGTAACCGACCGTTCCGCGTGACAGACGCGTCCGCCCGAAGCGTCGAGGTCCCCGTCTCGGAGATCGCGACGGCGGCGGTCACCGTCGTCGACGGCGGCGGGGACCCGGTCTCGAACGCGCGCGTCCTCCTCTACCGCGACGGCGAGTTCGTCACCGACCAGCGGACCGGCTCCGACGGCACCGTCACCACGCCGTCGGTCGAGGCCGGCGAGTACCGCCTCACCGTGGGCAAGGAGGGCTATTACTGGAACCGGACCCGGATACAGGTGACCGGCGAGACGCAGGCGCGGAGCGCAATCGAACAGGGGTCGGCGCTCCTGACCGTCACGGTCGCCGACGACCACTTCGAGGACCCGCGGGCCGTCCAGAACGCGACGGTCCGGGTGCCGTCGGTCGGCACCGTCCAGACGCTGTCGAACGGGCAGGCGACCATCCGGCTGCCGGTCAACGACCGGTACGACCTCACGGTGACGAAAGACGGCTACGAGACCGCGGAGCAGCGCCTCCGCTTCGGCGAATCCGACGCGTCGGCCGAGGTCTCCATCCAGCGGACGCCGGCGCTCGAACTCACGCCGGACAACCGGCGCGTCGTCGTCGGCGAGACGGTCCGGCTCCGGGTGACCGACGAGTACGGCTCCCCCGTTCCGAACGCCACCGTCAGCCGGGACGGCGAGGAGGTCGGGACGACCGACGCCTCCGGCGCGGTCGCCGCGCCCGTCTCCTCGGTCGGGAACGTGACGTTCACCGTCGAGGAGGGCGACCGCTCGGCGACGGCCACCGTCGAGGGCGTCGAGGCGGCCGATGCGGACACCGAGACCGAAACGCCCTCGCCCACGGAAACGGCGACGGAGACGCCGGCCACCACGCCGACGGAGACGACCGGCGGCGACGGTCCCGGATTCACCGCGGCCGCGGTTCTGATCGCGTTGACGCTCTTCACCGCGTTCGCGCTCCGGCGTCGGTAGCGGGACGCTTTTCAGCGCGAGGCCCCCATCCGTGGGCAATGACTGTTCTCTCCGAGGTCCACGAAGCCCACGGGGCGACGTTCCGCGAGGTGGGCGGCCGCCGCGTCGTCGACCACTACGGCCGCTCCGAGCGGACCCACCGCGCGGTCCGCAACGTCGTCGGCGTCTGCGAGTTCGGCTACGGCGTCCTCGTCGTCACCGGCGAGGACCGCGTCGAGTACGTCGACAACGCCGTCTCGAACGACGTGCCCGAGGACGACGGCCACGGCTGTTACGCGCTGTTACTCGACCCGGACGGTCGCGTCGAGACGGACATGTACGTCTACAACGCCGGCGAGCGACTGCTGGTGTTCACGCCGCCACAGCGGGCCGAGCCGCTGGCGACGGAGTGGAGCGACAAGACGTTCATCCAGGACGTCGACGTCCGCCTGGCGACCGACGACTTCGCCGTCTTCGGCGTCCACGGGCCGAAGTCCACTGAGAAGATCGCCAGCGTCCTGCATCAGGCGTCCTCGCCCGAGGAACTGCTGTCGTTCAATCGCGGCGAACTCGGCGACGCGGGCGTGACCGTCGTCCGAACGGACAACCTCTCCGGCGAGGAGAGTTACGACGTGGTCTGTGCCGCCGAGGACGCCCAACCGGTCTTCGATACGCTGGTCAACCGCGGCCTGAACGCCGTCCCCTTCGGCTACCGGACGTGGGAGACGCTCACGCTCGAAGCCGGGTCGCCGCTGTTCGACACCGAGATCGAGGGCCGCCTCCCGAACGACCTCGGCCTGCGAAACGCGCTGGACTTCGAGAAGGGGTGTTACGTCGGCCAGGAGGTCGTCTCCCGCATCGAGAACCGCGGCCATCCCACGCAGCGGCTCGTCGGTCTGACCGTCGAGGCGCGTCCCGAACCCGGGGCGGCGGTCTTCGCGGGCGACGAACACGTCGGCGAGGTCACCCGCGCCGTCGACAGCCCGATGCGCGAGGCCCCGCTGGCGCTGGCCGCCGTCGACTGGGAGCTGCCCGAAGCGGCACTGACGGTGCGCGTCGACGGCGACGGAGCAGCAGCCGAGCGAACGGCGCTCCCCTTCGTCGAGGGATCGGCGCCCTCGGCGCGGCTGCCGACGTACTGACGGCGACGCGTCGGTTCTCGCGTCAGGCTGGGTTCCGGTCCGACCGGGAGCCGAGAAACACAGCGTTATCCGACGCAGAACGCTACGACCGCTATGGCCGACTGGCGCAGCGCGTTCGGGACCGTCCTCGATATCGCTCGGACGTCCATCAAGCGGGACATCCAGTATCCAGCGGCCGCGCTCGCGTACTACGGCTTCGTCTCGCTCCTGCCGCTGCTGGTCATCCTGCTCGCGGTCCTCGGCGAGTCGGCCGCGTCGGAGGTCCAGCTCGTGACGCTCGAGTATCTCACCCCCGCGGCGCAGGAACTGGTCCTCGACGCGCTCACCGACTCGCGGGGACGGGTCGGCGCGACGCTGTTCGCGCTCGGCGTCCTCCTCTGGAGCGGCGCGAACATCACCGCCGGCTTCCAGACGGTCGTCGAGGACGTCGAGGGGGAGATCGACCGGTCGCTGGCCGGACACCTCCGCGACGGCGTCGGCGTCCTCGGCTCGCTCGTCTTCGGCATCGTCTCCGTGCTCCTCGTCAGCGCGCTGTTCGTTCTGCTGCCCGAAGCGCCGTTCGTACTGACGAGCGGGCTCGTCGCGTTGCCCGTCGCGCTCACCGTCTCCTTTCTCCCCTTGTACTATCTCCCGTCGCGGGACATCGACTCGCTGTCGACCGCCGCTCCCGGCGCGGTAACGGCCGCCGTCGGCTGGACGGTCTTGCTCGCTGGCATCCGGTTCTACGCCGAGAACGCGGGGTCGTACGCTATTTTCGGCGTCCTCAGCGGCATCATCCTCATCCTCACGAGCCTCTACGCCGCCGCGGCGCTCCTCATGATCGGCCACGTCGTCAACGCGACGCTCTCGGACGTGATCGCCCCGCTGCGGAGAAACAGATAGCCGAACGCCGGTCGTCGCCGCGATTCCCTGCTCACTCGATGAGCGGCAGGATGATCCCGAAGACGAGCGGCGAGAAGAGGCCGAGTAAGATGCCGATTCCTTCCATGTCAGTCAGTACCATATGGCCCCATCCCGGCAGCGGGCCGACGACGGCGGGAGCGACGAACTCGCCGAGGATGCCGAGGACGAACAAGCCGACGCCGAGGAGGAACCCTCGCTTTGCGAGTGCCGCATGATCCATGCTTCGATACTGTGCCATACACTCCTTCTGTCCGCGGTTTGACTAACGCTTTGCGTTTTCCGGTCGAAAAAGCTATAATCCGCTTCGACGAAACAGGCGGCGATGACAGCACTACTCTCAGAGTCGCTCGTCGAACTACTCGGACTGGTCGCGTCGGCGTTCGTCGCCGGCCTACTGACCGTCGTCGGTGCGCTCACGGAGAGCGCCGGCCTGACCAACCTGCTCGCCGGTCAGTCGACGTTCGGCGCGTGGGAGCTCTGGATGGGCGCGATACTGCTGTACGCCGGCGTCTACATGCTCGGTTACCGGCGCGTGCTCGCTCCGATGCTGAGCCGGGCCGCACCGAACTGACCGGTTAGACTCGTTCTCGACGGCTCTCGCGGCTCCCGACGGTTTAGTTAGGACCGCGACAGCAGCGCCTTCAGCTGCTCGCGCGAGAACAGCGTGCTCGGCCGGTCCATGTGGACGCCGATCTCGCCCTCGAAGGCCTTCATGCCGGCTTTCTGCAGCGGTTTGGGGACGGAGTACCCGGCTCTGACCGCGTGGCCGAGGCGAATCTCTCGTCGGAGGTCCTCGCGCCACGCCCGCTCGTAGTCGCCGAGCGTAGACGGGTCGTCGGGGTCGATCTCGCGGGCGGCGTGGTCGGCGGCGGTCATGCCGTAGAGGATGCCGCCGCCGGTGAACGGTTTCGTCTGGGCGGCGGCGTCGCCGACGAGGAACGACCGCCGGCCGGTCACGCGCTTCGGCGGGCCGATGGGGATGAGACCGGAACAGCGGCGGGTCACGTCCGCGCCGTAGCCGTCGGTGAACGCCTCGAAGCGCGCGCGGGCGTCGTCGCCCGGCGGCACCGCCAGTCCGTATTCGACGCCGGCCTCGCCCCGCGGGATGCGCCAGGCGAAGAAGCGCGGGACGGTGAGGTGGACGTCCACGAAGTCGCCGTGATCCGCCGTCTCGTCGAAACCCAGCACCCCGTGGAGCAGTTCGTCTGGCTCCGGCAGTTCCAGCTCCCGGCGGACGCGGCTCTTCGGGCCGTCGCAGCCGGCGACCATCCTCGCGCGGTGGCTCTCGACGCCGTCGGGCCCCTTCGCCTCGACGGTGACCCCGTCTCTGTCTTCCTCGACGGCAACGACGGTGTGCTGTTCGCGGACGTCCGCGCCGGCCCCGCGAGCGAGATCGGCCAGGTGGCGGTCCAGTCCCACGCGGTCGATGACGTTCGAGATGACCTCGTCCTTGTAGAAGGGATGGGCGTCGCCGCCCGGGCCGTCGGTGTAGAACCGCGCGCCGGAGACCTCGTTCTGGAGCAGTTCCCCGCGAGCGCCTTCGGTGTACTCCCAGATGTCGGTGCTGACGTGGCCCGAACAAGCCAGCGGCTCGCCGACGGTGCCCTGCTCGAAGACGAGCACGTCGAATCCCTGCTGGGCCGCTCGCCGGGCGTACCGCGACCCGGCGGGGCCGGCCCCGACGACGACGACGTCGTACATACACCTGTTCTCGGCGTCACGGGCCAAGTACTTTCTCGATTCGCGCGGGAGCGGGCGGCCTCAGCTACCGGCCGCGGGCGGTCCCTGGCGACCGCCTCGCTCCGCGAACCAGCCGCCGATCCGTGCCGAAAACCCCCCGAAGAAGCCCGCGACGACCGCGAGGAGGGGAACGAACGCCACCACCAACAGCAGCTGGAGGCCCGTGAACCAGGCGGGCTGAGAGAGGCCGAGCGCGAACCGGAGCAGGTCGATGGCGGCCCACAGCGTCGCGGGCACGACTGCGACGACGCCGGCGCGGAACCCGACCGGCGTCGCGTCGATACCGCGGCGTTTCGCGAGATAGCCCGCGATCAGCGCCGCGAGACAGAGCCCCGCCGGTTCCAGGGAGGTCCCGGACTGCCAGTAGCCCCACAGCGTCAGCGGGGCTATCGGGAGTCCGCCTAACAGGGCGTACGCCCACGTCGGACTGAGGCCGCGGGGGAGGGAACCAATTCGGGTCACAGCACAACGTTCTCACCTCGGGAACATAAATTTACCTTCGGAGGGGAGAACAGACCGAGACGCCCCGCTAGACCACCGCGAGGCCGCGCGGGACTTGCTCGTAGTCGTCGTCCCACGACCCGATCGATTCCCACGTCGCGCCGTCTCCCGACCGGAACAGCCCGCGATTCGTCAGCGCGAGGAACCCGTCGCCGTCGCTGTCGGCCGAGAGCACCGGGCGAGCCAGCCCGTTCGGGTCGGGGAGCCCGTCCATCGCCACGTCCCACTCGTCGCCGGTCCGGCGGTAGACGTAGCTCTGGCCGCTGGTCGAGTGAGCCGACTGGGGGCCGTGGGCGGCCGAGACGACGACGCAGTCGGGGTCGTCGGGATGGACCGCCAGCCCCCAGACGTATCGGTGGTCCAGCCCCCCCTGCGGGTAGGTCCACGTCGCGCCGCGGTCCTCGGACTGCGCGTAGCCGTCGCCGGCGGCGGTGTAGACCCGACTCGGCGCGTCGGGGTGGACCGCTAACGTGTGATTGTCCCGGCGACCACCGTCGGGGCGGTCTATCCACGTCTCGCCGCCGTCGGGGCTCCGGACGAACGCGCCGGCCTCGATGGCGACGTACAACTGCTCGGGGTCGTCCGGCGCGAGGGCTATCCAGCGGACGTGGTGGGTGTGCGGGCGGGGCGGGAACGCCCAATTCGATTCGGAATCGAGGTCGGTGAGACCCTCGCGCTCGGTCCACGTTTCGCCGCCGTCCATCGAGCGGTAGACGGCGCTCGGTTCCGTGCCCGCCCATACCACGTCGGGGTCGTGCGGGCTGACGGTGACGCTGGTCACGCGGTCGCCGCCGCCGAGCGCCCGCTCCGTCGAGGGCGGCTCGACGCTCCGCCACGTCTCGCCGCCGTCGGTGGTCCGCTGGAGGCCCGAACCGACCGTCCCGACGAACGCGCGGTCGGGGGCCTCGTGGGCGGCGGCGACGCACTCGATGTCGCGGCCGCGAAGCCGCTCGGTCCACGACGACCCGTCGCCGACCAGTACGCGGTCGTCCAGCGCGGCGTAGCAGGTGTCCATACCCGCGCTACGCGCTCGGACGGAAGAAACGTGTCGGCCGGTCCGCTCTCGGTCGTCGGTCGTCCTCTCTCTCTCAGTCGTCGGCCGCCGCCACGCCGACGCCGATGCGGCGGTCGAGGAAGTCGTCGAGCAGGCGGAACAGCCGCCTCTTCTGGTCGATGTCCGAGGAGGCGTGGCCCTCCTCGCCGAGTTCCTCGTACTCGAAACCGCCGTCTTCTCCCTGCGAGTACCCCGCTTCCTCCAGCGCGTCGCGGAACAGTCGGGCCTGCGAGACGGGGACGCGGCGGTCGTTGACGCCGTGGAGCATGAACAGCGGGGCCGCGAGGTTCTCGACGTACTCGACGGGCGAGCGCTCGCGGTACAGTTCGGGGTTCTCCTCGGGCGTCCCGAGGTTCTTCTCCATGAGCTCGGTGCGGAAGTGCGGCATCGTCGTCTCGTACATCTCGACGAGGTCGGTGAGCCCGATCCACGCCACGCCCGCGTCGTAGAGGTCGGGGTACTGGACCAGTTGCCAGTACGCCGAGTAGCCGCCGTAGGAGCCGCCGAAGACGGCGACCCGCTCGTCGTCGATCCACTCGCGGCCGTCGAGGACGCGTTCGGCGGCCGTCGCCACGTCGCCCTGTTCGGCCCCGCCCCAGTCGCCGTACAGCGCCCTGACGAACGCGCGGCCGCGACCGGTCGACCCGCGGTAGTTCACCTGCAGCACCGAGTAGCCCCGCTGGGCCAGAAACTGCGTGTAGAGGTCGAAGGACTTCGTGTCCATCGCGCGCGGGCCGCCGTGCGGGTTGACGACCAGCGGCGAGGGCCGCTCGCCGGAGTCGTACAGCAGCGCGCCGATCTCCAGCGTCTCGTAGGGGTCGTGTTCCACGGCGGCCTGCCGCGTCTCGGGGACGCCGTCGGACTCGACGGTGAAGTACTCCGCGTCGGCGAAGTCTTCCGGCGAGAAGGGACCGTATTCGGCTTCCAGCAACGTCTCGGTCTCGTCCGTTTCGAGGTCGTACGCCAGGAGGCTCGGCCGACGCGTCGGCGTGGTGTGGGTCAGCAGGATCCGGCCATCGGCCAGCAGGTCGTCGCCCGCCCGGCCGAGCCCGGCGACGCCGTCGGGGAGGTCGAGTTCGCGCGACTCGCCCGACTCGGCGTCGTAGACCACCGGTACTTTCGACGCCTCGCGCGTGCGGAGCGCGAGGAATCGGTCGCCGTCGGGCAGGAAACACTGGGGGGCTTCGACGAACTCGCCGCCGTACCACGTCACCGACTCGCGCTCAACGTCGTAGACCCCCGAACGTGGGATGTCCTCGCTGTTGTCGGTCAGCAGCAGGCGGTCGCCGTCCGGCCCCCACTCGACCACGCCCGTCTCGGACCCGGTCTCGCCCACGTCGAGGTTTCGCGGGTCCGATCCGTCTGCCTCGGACACGTAGACGTCCATGTTCTCGAAATCGTCGGCCTCGTTGGTCGTGAACGCCAGTCGGTCGCCGTCGGGCGAGAGCAGGCCGGTCCAAACCGCCCGCTCGTAGTCGGTGAGCTTCGCCGTCTCGCCGCCGGACAGGTCGTGGCCGTAGAGGTTCATCTGCCCGTCGCGCGTCGACCCGACCAGCAGCGTCTCGCCGTCCTCGCTCACGTCCATGATCTGGACCTGCCCGTCCAGCTCGACGACCGGTTCGACCGCTCCCTCGCGGTCGATCGCGTAGACGTCGTTCTGCTCGTCGCCGCCCTCGTCGCGGTGGAAGAACACGCGGTCGCCGTCGGCTCCCCACTCGAGGAACCAGCGGGCGTTGCGCGGCACCTCGCCGTCGCTCCACCGTTCGTGTTCGCCGCTCTCGACGTCTAAGACGTGCAGCTCGTTGCGGCCGCTGCCGTCGTAGTAGAACGCGACTTCGGTGCCGTCCGGCGACGCCGTCGGATGGGCCAGCGTCGGCAGGCCGGCGAGCGCGTCGAGTACGTCGTCAGTCTCGGAGTCGGACATGCCGTCCGTGGTGTCGGGCGACGCGTTTGTAACTGTTCTGCCGGGGCTCTCGACACCTCCATCAGCGGGCGCGTGCGGGCGGTTTCGAACGCGTCACCGACGAGGCTGACGCCCCGCCGTCCGTCGAAAAGACGAACCGCGCGCCGTCGGCGTCGCCGTCGAGTTCGACCGTCCAGCCGTGCGATTCGGCCATCGTCCGCACGATAGAGAGGCCGAGTCCGGTCCCCTCTTCGTCGGTGGTGTAGCCGTCCTCGAAGACCCGTTCGCGGTGGACTTCCGGGATGCCCGGGCCGTCGTCGGCGACGGCGAACCCGTCGTCGGTCGCTTCCACCGTGACGGTTACGTCGGCGGGGCCGTGTTCTGCGGCGTCGTCGGACCGCGTTCGGCCGCTCGTAGAGCCGTGCTCCACGGCGTCGTCAGGTTGCAGCCGACTGCTCGTGGAACTGTGTTCCACAGCGTTTCGAAACAGGTTCTCGAAGATGGAGAGGAGTTTGCTCCGGTCGGCTTCGACGGTTCGCTCGCCGGTGAGCGACAGCGTCGCGCCGCTGGTCTCGACGTTTCCCCAGGCTTCCCAGGCGGTCGTCGAGAGCGACACCGGTTCCGTCTCCTCGACGGTCTTGCCGCCCCGAGCGAGGGTGAGGAGGTCCTCGATTATCTCGCCCATCCGCTCGTGGCTGTCCCGGGTCTTCGCGAGGTCCGCCCGCGCCGATTCGAGTTCGTCGCCGGAGAGCGAGTCGGCGGCGAGTCGCTCGGCGAGCAGTTCGGCGTGGCCGTCGGCGACGCTAATGGGGTTTCGCAGGTCGTGAGAGATCGCGCTCGCGACCTGTTCCAGCCGCTCGTTCTGCTTGGCCAACTGCCACCGCGAGCGTTCGAGGTCGGTGACGTCCCGAAGCAGAATCGAGTACCAGTCCGCCCCGCCGCCGTCGTCGCCCACGCGCGAGGCGTTCACGGAGTAGTGGCGGGTGTCCCCGCTGACGTCGAGCGTCAACCGCGCGGATGCGTCGCCGGCTTTGGGTCCGAGGTCGATCCCGGCCGCGAGCGTCGGGTGAACGTCGACGAACGCCTCTCCGATGCGGTCGCCCGCTCTCGGAAGGACGGCCAGCGCCGCGTCGTTGAAATCGACGAGCCGGCGCTCGTCGTCGAGGACGAACACCGGGTCGCGGAGCTCTTCGACCACGGCGTTTCTGGCGACCGGCAACACGTCGAACAGCCGGAAGCGAAACAGCGCCAGCGAGACGAACACCAGGTAGGGCAACACGCCGAACTCGACGATAGAGAGTCCGTCGACGAGTGACAGGCCGCCGCTGTCCAGAACGATGGCGAGCATCACCGAGAGCACTCCGAGGACGAACAGCGCCTGTTGGTTCCGCGACCGCTGGGGCGTCGAGAGCATGTATCTGGTGACACAGTAGAGCCCGTACGCGGCGACGGCCATGAGCAGCAGGCCCAGCGTCTCGTAGAGCGGCGTCTTCTCGACGATCACGTAATGAAATGGTTCGGTATGGGCCTCGAAACCGCGATAGAAGAGGCTCCGGAACGGCTCTACCCACGTCGGAAGTAGCGCGAGCAGAACGATACCGCCCAGTACCGTCCCGACGACCGGGTGACGGTGGAAGTTCGCCTCGGAGTAGACGGCGGTGAAGACGACGACGGCGACGAACGTCACGGCGGTGAACTTCGCGGTGAAGATGGCCGCCAGGATCTGGAGATCCGCGTCCTTTACGAGGATATGCGCCAGAAAACAGGCCAGCCACGCCACGCCAGATATCAGGTGGAGTAAGAACCAGTCCGACCCGCGGACGCTCCTGTGATGGACGTACACCCAGACGGCGAGCGCCCCGCCGATGACGATGGTCACCGAGAGGGCGACCGCGTACGCGGCGAAGACGAGAGGCATACTCGTGAACTGACGGGAGCGTCCTTATGTTCGACCCGTCGGCTATCACGCGTGATACTCTCCGGGAACACCCCTCCGCGCGAACGCCGACAAAGGCGCTCTCAGTCGTCCGCGGCGGGCGCGGCCACGTCGCTGTCGGCGCGCGGTCCCTCCAAGTCCACGTCGGGGAGCAGGTCGCGGAGGTACCGCCCGGTGTGGGAATCCTCGTTCTCGGCGACCGATTCGGGCGTCCCCGCGGCGACGAGGTCGCCGCCGTGCTCGCCGCCCTCCGGTCCGAGATCGACGACGTGGTCGGCGTTCTTCACAAGGTCGAGTTCGTGTTCGATGACGACGACGGTGTTGCCGTTGTCGGTCAGGCGGTGGAGCACGTCGATGAGCTTCCGCTCGTCCTCCGGATGGAGTCCGGTGGTCGGTTCATCGAGCAGGTACAGCGTCTCGCCGGAGTCCTTCTTGCCGAGTTCCTCGGCGAGTTTGATGCGCTGGGCCTCGCCGCCCGAGAGCGTCGTCGAGGGCTGGCCGAGCCGCATGTAGTCCAGGCCGACGTCCTTCAGGAGCTTCAGCCGGCGGCGGATACCGGTGTGGCTCTCGAAGAAGTCGTAGGCCTCCTCGACGGTCATGTCGAGCACGTCGGCGATGGTCTTGCCCTTGAACTCCACGTCCAGCGTCTCGTCGTTGTAGCGCGCGCCGTTGCACTCCTCGCAGGGCACCTCCACGTCCGAGAGGAAGTTCATGTCGATGGTGACCGTCCCCTGTCCGCCGCAGGCCTCACAGCGGCCGCCCTTGACGTTGAAGGAGAACCGTCCCTTCTCGTAGCCGCGCTGTTTCGCGAGGCTGGTCTCGGCGAACAGCTCGCGGACGTGGTCGAAGACGTTGGTGTACGTCGCCGGGTTGGAACGCGGCGTGCGGCCGATGGGCGACTGGTCGATCAATCGCACGGTCTCTATCTGGTCGATGCCCTCGATGTCGTCGTGCTCGCCGGGGTAGACGTCGGTGTCGTTCATCCGGCGGACCAGTCCCTTGTAGAGCACGTCGTGCATCAGCGTCGACTTCCCGGACCCGGAGACGCCCGTGATGGCGGTGAAGGTCCCGAGCGGGAACTCCACGTCGAGGTCCGCGAGGTTGTGCTGGCGCGCGCCGCGAACCGTCAGGTGGCCGTCGCCCTCGCGGCGGTCGCCGGGGACCGGGATCGACCGCTCGCCGGCGAGGTACTCGCCGGTGACCGACTCCTCGGTCGCCATCAGTTCCTCCTGGGGGCCGTTGACGACGACTTCGCCGCCGCGCTTGCCGGGGCCGGGACCCATGTCGATTATCTGGTCGGCCCGCCGCATCGTCGCGGTGTCGTGCTCGACGACGATGAGCGTGTTCCCCAGATCGCGCAGTTCCTCTAGGGTGTTCAACAGGCGGTCGTTGTCGCGCTGGTGGAGGCCGATGGAGGGCTCGTCGAGCACGTACAGCACGCCGACGAGGCCCGAGCCGATCTGGGTCGCCAGTCGGATACGCTGGCTCTCCCCGCCGGAGAGCGTCGCCGCCTCGCGATCCAGCGTCAGGTACTCCAGACCGACCTCTTTCATGAAGCCCAGGCGGGCGCGAATCTCCTTCAGAATCTCCTCGGCGATCTTCGTGTCGCGGGCCGAGAGGTTCGCCTCCAGGCCCTCGAAGTGGGCGAGCGCGTCGCCGATGGACATCCGGTTGACCGCCGTGATCGAGGTCCCGTCGACGAGCACCGCCCGCGATTCGGCCTTCAGGCGCGTCCCCTCACAGACCGGGCAGGTCGTCGTCGCCATGAACTCCTCGATGTGTTCGCGTGCGCGGTCGGAGTCCGTCTCGACGTGGCGGCGTTCGAGGTTCGGGATCACGCCCTCGAAGCGCTCGGTCTTCTCGCGCGTGCCGTTCTTCGTCCGCCACTCGAAGTGGACGACGCCGTCGGTGCCGTGGAGGAACTGCCGGCGGATCTCCTCGTCCAGTTCCTCGAACGGCGTCTGCAGGCTGACGCCGAAGTGGTCGGCGACGTTGTCCAGTTGCCGGGAGTAGTAGGTCCGGTCGTAGCTCCACGGCTCGAAGACGTGTTTCAGCGGCTTCGAGGCGTCCCGAATCACGAGGTCCTCGCTGACCTCCTTGGTCTCGCCCAGGCCCTCACAGGCCGGACAGGCCCCGTGCGGGGAGTTGAAGGAGAACGAGCGCGTCTCGATCTCGGAGATGTCGATGCCGCAGTGCGTGCAGGCCAGTTCCTCGGAGAGTTCGACGACGAGCCGGTCGTCGTCGGTCGTCTCGTCGGTTTCGGCGTCCGCCAGGTCGCCCGTCGCCCGCGCCGTCGACCCGCCGAGAGTGTCTGCGGCACCTTCCGGTGGGTCCGGCAGGACGACCTTCAGCGTGCCGTCCGCTTCTTCCAGGGCGGTCTCGACGGAGTCGTTGATGCGCGATCGGGCGTCGTCCGCTATCTTCACGCGGTCGACCACCACGTCGACGGTGTGGTCGTAGTTCTCGTCTAACTCGGGGCGGTCCATCGTCAGGTCGTAGCTCTCGCCGTCGACCTCAACGCGGGCGTAGCCGTCGCTCACGAGGTCGTCGAAGAGATCCTCGAAGGCGCCCTTCTGGTCGCGGACGACCGGCGCACAGAGCTTCGCGCGGGTCCCCTCGGGGAGTTCGAGGATGCGCGAGACCATGTTCTGTGCCGACTGCTCGCCGACCTCGCGGCCACACTCGGGACAGTGGGGCACGCCGATGCGGGCGTACAGCAGTCGGAGGTAGTCGTGCAGTTCGGTGACGGTCCCGACCGTCGAGCGCGGGTTGTTGGCGGCGTTCTTCTGGTCGATGGAGATAGCCGGCGAGAGCCCCTCGACGTTCTCGACCTGCGGTTTGTCCATCTGACCGAGGAAGTTCCGGGCGTACGCCGACAGCGACTCGATGTAGCGCCGCTGGCCCTCGGCGTACACCGTCTCGAAGGCGAGCGAGGATTTGCCCGACCCGGACAGCCCCGTGACGACGGTGAGTTCCTCGCGCGGAATCTCCACGTCGACGTCCTTGAGGTTGTGTTCCTCTGCACCCCTGACCTCGATGACGTCCTTGCTCATCTATGGGTTCCCCAAGGCGGGGACCCGTGAAACCCTGTCGGTTGCGTATTCGTGTCGCCCAATCTGATATGAACGCTCGTGGAAAGGTTCAAGTCACTTTCCGCGGGAGTGGGGCACATGAGTACCGCCCAGAAGTACGACATTCGCGCGGTCGAACTCACCGACGACAGCTACACCGTCGAGCAGAGCCTCGTCCGAAACAAGTACAAGGCGCTCGACGCCGACGGTAACGTCGTCCTCCGAGGTAAACAGAAGATGTTCAAGCTCAAGGAGTCGTTCCCGTTCGTCGACGGCGACGGCGACGACGCCTTCCAGGTGGACGCCGCCGGCTACCTCGACGTGGCCGGCAACTACGTCCTCACCGACTCCCAGACGGGCGAGGAGGTCGTCGTCCTCGACAACGACTTCTCCATCCTGCAGGACACGTGGCGAATCCGGGACGCCGAGACGGGCGAGAAACTCGCGCAGATCGACTCCCGCGGCGCGCTCGTGACGCTCGCTCGCAAGTACCTCCCGTTCGGCGCGTGGATCCCCCACAAGTACGAGATCACCGACGCCGAGGGCGGTCACGTCGGCAACATCGACGGCCAGTTCTCCTTCCGCGACCGCTACGAGATCACCATCGACGACGCCAGTTCCGTCCCGAAAGAGCCCATCGTCGCCGCGGCGATGGTCATCGACGCGATCCAGGGCAACTGAGCCCGGCCGGCGACCGAGCGCAACGGCTATCTCTCTCGGTTCGCTATCGCCGGCCGAGATGGCCGGTCTCAGCCCTCCCTCCGCTCCGAGTCGCTCGTCCGCTCACCCCGCTCGCGTCCGTGATCGATGACAGGCCGTCGCCGCTTCCGCCACGCCGGCGGCCTGCTGTCGATCCTCGTCGCGAACCTCTATCCGCTCGTCGGCGTCGCCGCCCTCGATTGGTCTCTCGGCACCGTTCTCGTCCTCTACTGGGTCGAGATGGGGGTCGTCGCCGTCTGGGCCGGCGCGAGGGCGCTGTTCGCCGAGCGGCAGTCGGCGGGCGTCTCGCACCACCGGACGCCGCTGCGCGAACTCCGCGAGAAGCGCGGCGGCGTCACCCTGTGGTCTGGCGGCCCGCCGGCGTATCTCCGAAACGTCCCCTTCACCGTCGGGCTCGCGGGCGTCTTCCTGTTCATCTGGCTGTGCTACGGCGGCTTCCTGCTGTTGCAGTTCGACCTCGCGGTGGCGCCGACCGGGCGACTCGTCCGGACGGTCGCGCTCGGCGGGATCGCGATGTTCGTCGGGCGCGGCGTCGAGTTCGTCCAGTCCTATCTCGGCGAGGCGGAATACGAAGACGTCTCGGGGCGGATGGTCGTGGCGACGCCGGCCCGACACGCGCTGCTCGTGATACTATTGATGCCGGTCCTGGGCAGCGCCGACGGATTGGAGTCGACGGGCCTGTTCGTCGCCGCTGCCCTCGTGGTCGTCGCCAAACTCGGTTACGAGGTGTTCAACTACCGGGCCGACCGCGTCGGGGACCGAACGAGCGGACTCTGGGCGCGCGTGTTCGGGCCGCGCGACACCAGTGCCCCGCCGCCGGTAGTCGAGACGCCCGCGGGAACGCCTGACGACACCGTCCGACCCTCGACGCCGGGAGTCCTCGTGGGCGGCGTTCTCCCGGGCCTCTCGGTACTGGCGAGTCGCCCGGGCTACGTCGCCGTGATCGCGGCCGTCTTCGGGCTGTTCTGGCTCCCGGCGCTCGCCGTCGCCGTGCTGGCGCTCGTCTCCCTCCTCGTCGCCGGGAAGATAGCGGTCCACTACGCCGTCTACGGTACCGTCGAGTACCGGCGCTACGGCGACGCCATCGTCGCGTACGACCGCTGGCTGGACGAACCCCAGTGGCGCATCGAGCGCGCCGACCTCACCGACCGAGACGTCCCCCGGCGGCTCGCCGGCCGGCTGTCGGGAACCGACGTCATCACGGTCCGGTGGGGCGAGGGTCGCGACGGCACGACGACGAAGGTGCTCGGTCCGTTCGATGACGTGGACGACGCCGCGAGCCGGCTGGGGCTCCCCGTCCGCGAGACGACCGAGCGCGAACCGAACCGCGCCGTCTTCGCTGCGGCGGTCGGCATCGCGTTGACGTTTCTGGTCATCCCCGTCGGGATGGTCGTCTCGGCCGGAATCCCCATCGGAGAGGTGGCCCTGCTGGGTGCCGTCGTCGGCCCGATGTTGCTGTTGGTCCTCGGCCCGCTCCTGTGGGTCGGCGCGATGAACGTCTGAGCGACCCCGGCCACCGGAAGGCTTCTTGCCGTCGCTCCCCGATTGCGCGTATGCGCCGTCGGACGTTTCTCCGAGCGCTCGGTGCGGGAACCGGCGGGATCGCCACCGCTACGGGCACCGCTGGCGCCCATCCGCTACCGACCGACGACGGCACGCCAGCGACGCCCGGCGGCACGCCGACCGGGAGCGACGTGCTTGGAACGCTCGACCTGCCGGGTGCCCGCGAACTCGTCACCAGCCCCGACGGCCACACGGCCTACGTCGCCACCGGCGAGGGCGTCGCCTTCGTCGACGTCGTCTCGCCGACCGCGCCGCGTCTCATCGAGCACCGGACCGACTTGCTCGCCGAGAGCGAGGACGGGCCGATGCGGATCGTCCAGGACGTCGCCGTCGCCGGTGACCGACTGCTCGTCGCCGGCCCGGCCCACCCGACGGAGGGCGCTCACGGTTTCGTCGTCTTCGACGTGAGCGACCGGGAGAACCCCGAGCGCGTCCTCGGCTACGAGACGGACACGCGCGTCCACAACTGCGACTTCGACGGCCGCTACGCCTACCTGACCGCCAACGGGCGCACCGGGAACCCGCTGCTGGTTATCGACACCGACCGCGAGCGCGAGGTCGGGACGTGGTCGCTGTTCGACGCCGACGAGGCCTGGACCGAGGTGCCGGCGGGCCTCCGACCGCTCCACGACGTGTGGGTACAGGACGGACGGGCGTACCTCGCGTACTGGGACGCCGGAACGTGGATTCTGGACGTGGCCGACCCCGCCGACCCCTCGCTCGTCTCGCGGGTCCGCGGCCGGGAGCCAGCCGAACTGTCGGTCATCGACGACCCGGGACTGGAGCGCACAGAACCGCCGGGCAACGACCACTTCGTGACCGTGAACGACGACGCCACGCTGCTGGGCGTCGGCGGGGAGTCGTGGGACCGCGGCGACGACGGGTCCGGCGGACCGAGCGGCATCGAACTGTTCGATATCGCCGAGCCGACCGAACCCGAATCGCTCGCCACCATCGACCCGCCGCCGACCGACGATCCGACGCCCGGCGGCGTGCTGACGACGGCGCACAACTTCGAACTCGCGGACGACCGGTGTTACTCGGCGTGGTACATGGGCGGGGTCCGGGTTCACGACCTCTCGGATCCGACTCACCCTCGGGAGGTGTTCTCGTGGCGCGACTCGGACTCCGCGTCGTTCTGGACCGCCCAGCGCGCCGCCGGCTGTTTCCTCGCCTCGAACACGAACGCCAACGCGGGGAGCGAGGCGCAGCCGGGCGTCTACGCCTTCCCCGACCCCAGAATCGAACCGCCATCGGAGACGCCCGGAGCCGTCGGCGGCGACAGCAGCCTCGTCGGTGCCGCCGGCGACGGGTTCGGAGTCGCCGCGGCGCTCGCGGGCGTCGGTCTCGCTGGAGTGGCCGGTCGAAAACGCGACAGTTAGTTCCGCGCCCAGTCGAGCGCTTCCGCCTCGTCGTCGGAGGTCATCGTCTCGACGCCCATCTCCTCGACCTTCCCCTTGAGCGCGAGGCTCTTGATCCCTTCCGAGACGATGGCCCACTTCGTGATGCCGTACTCGGTGCCGACCTCCGCGGCCTCCTGTGCCTTCTCGAAGACGTCGCTGTTGAGCGACGCCGACATGTTCAGCACCGACATGTGCGCGTCGACCTCGCCGCGGGTGGCGAGCCGCTCGAACTGCTCGTTGACGCGCCTGTACTCCTCGGCGTCGCTCGGCATCCCCTCGGCGAAGTCCGCGACGAGGACGTTGTCTTCTACGTATAGTTTCCAGTTTGATGTGGACATACAACCATCAGTTATCGAGAGGGAGTATATCCGACGTGCCTAACTATTTCGGGTCCAGCGCGTTCGCCACCGCCGCGGCCACGCTCCGGGCGCGCTCGGCGAGGTCCTCGGGGATGTCTCCAGCCTCGACGGCGGCATCGAGTTCGTCGTCGTCGACCCGCTCGACGCGCCCGTCGGCGTGCTTGATAACGTCGACGTGTAAGTCGACGTACCGAGCGGTGTCCGGAAATATCTCGACGGGCGTACAGACGTTGACGTAGGTCCCCTTCTTCTCGCCGTCGCCGTCGCGATACACCGTCGGGTACCACCAGCGTCCCTCCTTCAATTTCGTCTCCGCGATATCGCCGCCCTCCTTCGGGACGCCCAGCGCATCGTACTCCCCGCCGGGCGACATCTCGCGCTCGACCGTGACCGTCCCGTCCGCGCCGACCGACTGCACGTCGGCTCGACCGAGCGTGATGAGTCGGCCGTCGGGTTTGCCGTGGCCGAGCGCGATCGAGCCGCCCGCTCGCGGGCCGAACTGTCGAGCGGTCACGGCGAAGGGGAAGTCCGTCTCGTCGTCCGCACCGGGGTCGGCACAGAGCGCCTCGACGTAGTCGACGGCCGCGCTCGCGGCGTCGTCGCCCGCCTTCACGCGGTGGTGTCCGGTCATCGTTGTCGTAACTGCCCGTCGCTGTTCGTCCAGCGCGAACCGGCTCTCGCGGCCGAACCAGATCCACGTCGTCGCGCCGCCGTCGTAGCGCCGCGCCGGCGCGTCCTCAGAAGCGATTCCCACCCCGTCGAGCGCCGCGTCGATCGCTTCCGCCCGCTCGTTGGCCGCCGAGAGGGCGTCCGCGAGCCCGTCGAAGCTCGCGTCGTCGCTCTCGCGCTCCCACGAGACGCCCCAGCCCTCGCGGGGGTCGGCGGCGATGACGTCCAGCATCGCCGGCCCACCGGCCGTCGTGCTGTTCGACCCCCCACGTTCCAGCGTCAGGAGTTCGCCGCGCACCGCGATCGTGGTATCGAGGACCGGTCGACCGTCGGTCCACGGAGCGCTCCCCTCGACGACTTGCACACGAAGGCAGTCGCCGGCCTCGACGCGGTCGTCGGCGTTCGCGTAAGGGAGAAACCCCTCGCCGTCGCCGCAGTCCACGACCGCACCGCTCCCGCGCGTCTCGGTCACCTCGCCGTCGTAGACCGCTTCCGCGGGCAGCGGGTCGGCCCAGTGGAGCGTGTCCCGACCGAGGTCGCCGAGGTGATCGAGGACGCGCTCGACGGGTTCGCTATCGCCGCTGACGCCGACGCCCTGTCGGTCGTCGGTGGTCTCCACCGTCGCCGCCGCTCGCTCCGTCGGAAAGTCTGCGTCGAAGCGCTCCTCGATGGGTCCGGAGGCCTGCACCACGTCGAGGCCGGCATCGCTCAGCAACCGGGTCAGCGCCGTCGCGTAGATGCCCCTGACCCGGACACTCATAGGGCGTCCTCGTCCGCCGCGAAGCGGACCCGACCGTTCACGGTCGGCCCCAACCGCAGCTCGACCACGTCGTCGGAGAGCACGCGCCCACCTTCGACGGGGACGCCCCACGAATCGAAGCGGAGATAGCCGCGGATGTCGTCGGCGTGGGTGAACAGATCGAGGTACTCGACGGCGTGGGTCTGGATCTCCGAGGCGCTGTGTGCGCGGTCCATGTCGGAGTAGACGGTCTCGCGGTCGGCGAAGAACGCTTCGAGGTCGGTGGCGGCCGCGTCCGTCGCGGCGACGACGGCCTCCGAGGCCGCTTCGATGGTCTCCTGCTCGACGCCTGCCTGTCGAAGCGCGCGCTGTTCGCGCTGCGTGAAGTGCATACCGACCATTGTTAGCGGGAGGTAGAAAACGTCGCGGACTCCGATGCTGACGGCGGCGGCGACCACTACCGCAGCTATCCCCTCGACCGAGGTGATTCCTCCGATACGAATACATAATTTTATACCCGAAACCCTCTCCAGCAGGAAACGATGCGAACGACGGGGGTGGTCGTCGCCGCGCTCGCGGTGCTCGCAGTAGCGGCTACGGCTAGTGCGGCCGCCGCTGCCGAGAATCGGCCGCCGCTGACCGACGCGGGACTCGACCAGACGGTCACGGCCAATACGACGGTGTATCTCGATGCGAACGGCTCGCGGGACCCGGACGGGACTATCACCCGCGTCGAGTGGTCGATCCGGACGCCCGGTGGCGACGCCATCACGCCGGCGTGTCCGACCTGCCGCCAGACCGAGTTCCGCCCCGACGGGACCGGCCGGTACGCCGTCACGGTTCGCGCCACCGACGACGACGGCGCGACTCGCGCGGATACGCTGTACGTCACGGTCACGCCGTCGAACGGGCCGGCCGTCTCTCTCACCGCACCCGATACGGTCGACCGACGTTCCAACGTGCGCCTCACGGCGACCGTCGCCGGAAACGACGTCCCCATCTCGACCGTCGACTGGTTGGTCGACGGACGCGCCACGAACCACACGTCGCTGTCCCGCGAGAACGCGACGGTGAACACGACTCACTCGTTCGACGCCACTGGCTCTCGAACCGTGCGCGTCGTCGCCTACGACCAACTCGGCCGGCGCGGGACAGCGATGGAGAGCGTTCGGGTCGTCAATGCCACTGGTAGAGGTAGCAGCGATGCGTCTTCGAACAACTGTCACTTCTGGGAACAGAACTGTCTCACGGACGCCACGTTCCGAAACGTGAATACTGGCGAGCGGACCATCATGGACGCCAACGGCGACGGGAAAATCACGCTGTGGATCGATGGCCAGCCGGTAGATGCGGGTGACTACGTGAATACGGAGGACTACGCCCAAGATAACGGCGGATATGGGTACAACCTAGACGAACTTGAGTCCGATGTGATGTCTGAACGTAAACGCCGTCAGAGTAGCAACGACGATTCTTCTTCAGACAGTAATAGCGGTTCAGATTCCTCCGACGAGGACTCTGATGATACCAGTGGGGCGGGCGGTTGTGCCTATTGTACTGGCGGATATGCTGGTTATGGAGACGACGACTCTAGTGATTCAGACGCAGCGGAAAACAGCGGAGCGGGGGCCTGCCTCTATTGTCGGCTGGCGAGTCCAGCGGCGACGACTCTTGGTCTAGTGGTGGTGAGTGGATAGAGACCTCTCTCGTCAAGACGGCCGCTCCTCATTCTCTGGAGGGCGAGTGGCGTGAAGTGAGAGTGTTTCCAGCCCGTAACATTATTCGATTTTCTTCGTATTTATATACTATCGCATCTGAAGTTGATTACAATGAAATATAGGAAATCTCATATGCTACGAACGACTTCTACTCGCTCTCGAAACCTACTGTCGACGCTACTGGTAGCGTTTCTCCTGATTACCGCAGGATGTAACGGCATCGACGTCGACCCGAGTGACACTGGCCCTGATAGAACGACAGGCACACCTGTCACCGGAACGCCGACGGCACCAACAGCGACGCCGACACCGACCGTGCCCGAGAACGGCACCGACCTCCGTAGTGTCACAGTCGGACAATCCGGTGTCGGTGAACTGGATAGTGGTGACCCGCAAGATGGAGGTAGATACTATGAGCGGGTAGAGTTCGCAGCAGAAGCGAACACGACGCTCAACATTACGATGGGGTCATCTATAGGCAATCCGAAGATGCGATTGGTTGCCCCCAACGGGACCACCCTCGGTAGTAACGACGACGGCGGAATGGACAACGCCGCCAAGTTCAAGAAAATCGAAATCCCAGAGACGGGGCAGTACACTATCATAGCAACGTCCAGCACCCCCAATGCGACGTTCGACTACATCTTGACAGTCAAAGACATTACTGATGAAATCCCGGCTAACTGGAACGAGTACAAACGGTACAGAGAGTTCGCACACGACTACCGTGACGTTGCCGCGGACACGACCACGCCAGATGAGGCCGTGTTCCGGGACTATTCAGTTAATACAGAACAAGACTACGTGGTCGTGACTTACGTAATGGACTCAAATGTGTCCGGTGATGACCGCGCCGGAATAGACGCGACTCTCCTGCTCACCTATGAGAACCTCTATGAAGATTATTCAGACGAGAATGCCTCTTTCACTGATGAGACATGGATTCCCGACCGGGTATATCACCGCGCGGTGACGCCGGACGGCGAATTGTATCGAACTACCTTCATCAAAACTAAGTGGGCAAAGGAGATGGTCGAGACGGACGAACTCGATCAGTATCTGTTTCGGTACCTCGCTACCATGCGAAAAGGCCCCGCTGATTCGGACTACGTTGAGGGCGCGGACAACTCTACAACCGAGGTGGGCTACGACGTGATAGAGGAGTAAGCGGAGACCTGTTTCTGACCGTTCTCTTTTCCTGCTGCGCTGATTCTTGCGAGATGTAGTACGACTAGCCAGCATAGCGTGTCTGTGTTCCTGCGAATGATTCGACTCCGGCGTCTCAGCAGTAGAAGATGGTTCGCTACGCTTAGACCATCGCGTTCAGGACCAAGATCAGGCCGCCGAACAGGACGCCGAAGGCGACGATGGTTCGCGGGTCGATACGGATAGTGTTGCTGTCCTCGGCGTCGAAGTACCGGACTAGCCCGGCACTCGACATCAGCCCGCCACTGTCACTGCTCATATCTTTCCCTCCCCGTTCGCGCGGAGTAAGCTTTTCGGGTTCGTTCGCGACGCACCCACATGGATAACCCTTATCAGACCCCACAGACAATCTCGAAGGGAACCATGACGGTCACGCTCAAGGACTTCTACGCTGACTGGTGCGGCCCCTGCAAGACCCAAGACCCCATCCTCGAGGACTTAGAGGATGAGTGGACCGACGTGACGTTCGAGAAGATCAACGTCGACGAAGAGCAGGACGTCGCGAACGAGTATCAGGTACGTTCCCTGCCGACGCTCATCGTCGAGAACGACGACGGCGTCGTCGAGCGCTTCGTCGGCGTCACGCAGGCCGACGATATCGAGGACGCCCTCTCGCAGGCCGGAGCGTAAGGCGACTACTCTTTTCGCGCTCGGGTTCGCCGCCGGTCGACCGCTCGCTGTCGCGAGCGGTGCGTCCGCGATTCAGTCCGTCGAGGAAGTCTGTTCGAACCGACTCGCGGGCAGGAGGAGGTCGCGGATCGCCGGCAGGTGCTTGACGTTGTAGACGATCCTCGCGTCGGTCGTCGGCGCGGCGATACAGGAGAGGCGGATCCCGCGGTCGTGGAGCTCCTTCGGGAGGATGTGACTCGCGGGCGAGGGCATCTCGCCGTCGACGATAGCGACGGCGCAGTTCGTACAGGCCCCGCCTCGACAGGCGAAGGGCCAGGCGTACCCCTCGTCTTCGGCGGCTTCGAGCAGCGTCTCGTTCTCTTCGACGTAGAAGTAACCGTGGGTCTCACCGCCGAGTTCGTCGTCGGCCGCCTTCTCGAAGAGGTCGTCGTCTGTCAGTTGCCAGCCGCGGGACTCCATCGCCTCGTAGTCGAGGAACTCGACTTTGACGCCTTCGGGTTCCGGCTGCTCGTCCTTCTCTCCTGCATCTCCGCCGGCCGTCGGCCGTCCGGTTCGGGCCGTCGTCGCCCCGGCCGGGCTGATCTCCTCGCCGGGTTCGTAGCCGCTCTGGATGCGTTCGTAAGCACGCTGGACGGCACGAAACTCCTCGGTGGAGCCGCCCTGGTCGGGATGAACCTCTTTGACCAGTTCTCGGTAGGCGTCGGAGACTTCGTCCTCGTCCGCGTCGGGGTCGACACCGAGAATTTCGTATGGAGACGCCACACACGAGCGATAGGACTCGGTCGGGAAAAGTGCTCCTTCAGGCGTGTGAACTCGGCCCACGGGACGGCTTTCCGCGGACCGGTCCGAACGGGGCTACTGAAACGTGACACCGAGGTCGTGCATTCCGTCGTTGTGGCGGGCAACGTTGATGAGCAGCGGCGTCAGTCCCTCGATCTCGGCGGCGTTCGAGAGCGGGCCGCCGTCGAGCGGTCGGAGCCCCTCGATGCCGTCGGCGAGTTCACAGACGGTGTCTTTCGGGTCCGTCTCGTCGCCGACGACGATGGTGTCCCAGTCGATCTCCGCGTCTAAGTTCGCCAGCCGACCCGCCGCGAGGTTGTGGAACGCGCCGACGACCTGCGTCCCCTCGGGGGCGGCCTGTGCGGCCAGTTCCGTGACGCTGCCGACGCCGGGGCGGTTGTAGTGGAAGCCGTCCTCGTCGCGTTTCATGCCGACGGCGGGCGAGACGAGGATGGCGTCGTCGAGATGGTCGGCGACGGCCTCGATGGTATCGGTGAGGTGGTAAGCGGGGACGGCGACGACGACGACGTCCGCGCGGGCGGCGGCGTCCTCGTTGCCCAGTCCCTCGACGGTGACGTCCGTGCCGCGACTGGCGAGTTCGGTCTCGTACTCCTCGGCCTTGTTCTCGGCTTTCTCGGGGTCCCGCGACCCGACGATGACGTCGTGGTTCGTGTCGTACGCCCAGCGGAGGGCGAGGCCCTCGCCGATGTCGCCGGTGCCGCCGAGTAACGCGATATCCATGTCTACGCGGTGGGCCGACCGGTGAATAAGCGTTGTGCGACCGGTGGTGCTTGCCTACGTGTAGCGGTCCCACGCGAGGTCGAAGCCGCCGCCGTAGGCGACGTACAGCGCCGCGGCGAGGCCGACGACGTAGGCGAGCAACTGGACGACGATGCCGAGCGGCCCGGTGTGTCCCAGCAGGAGCGCCGACGGCGTGGCCAGGACCACCGTGACGAGGAAGATGACGAGGATGAAGATGGCCATGCGGCCGGGCCGGTGCGCGGAGTCGAATATCGCCCGGTTCGACGAGATCGTCCAGTACGCGGCCGGGAACGCGACGACGGCGAAGCCGACGGCGTACAGCTGCACGTAGTCGATAGACGGTTCGAACACCGCCGCCCCGCCCACGAGACCGGCCCAGACGCTCACCAGCAGCGCCCACGCGACCATCGCCTTCCGTCCCATGTCGCCGGGTTTCCACCTCGGCCGGGAAATCCCTGCCGTTCTCGTGCCGACTGTCGGCCGGAACGTGCTACCCCAGCAGGTCCGGCAGGTCGTTGACCGTCTCGACCACCGCGCTCGCGCCGGCGGCGGCGTACTTCCGGCGACCGTCCTCGCCGGTCAGCCCGCCGGTCAGGACGCCGACGCCGTAGTACACTCGGTCGTCGTCCGCGGCGTCGGCATTGACGGCGGTCTTCACGTCGTCGAGCGTATCGCCCGCGAAGGCCACTCGCTCGGCGTCGAAGCGCTCGGCCAACGTCACGAGGGCGGCCGGATGGGGTTTCCCCTCCGCCCAGTCGTCCATCGTGAACCGGTGATCCTCGGGCAGGTCCAACCCGACGCGCTCCATCGCGATGTCGGCCTCCGCGGCGGGACGGCCGGTGACGACGCCGACGGCGTAGCGGTCCCGCAACGCCGCCAGCGTCTCGGCGTCGACCAGCACCGGTTCGTCGTTGATGTAGCCGGGCGCGTCGAACGCCGGATCGCCGCCTTCGAGGTCGCGGTACAGATCGCTCCCGAGATACAGCGTCTGGAACACGTCGCGGAGTTCGTCGGGGTCCCACGCGTCGAACACCCGTTCGGCGGCCCCTTCGTCGAGGCGGTCCCGAACGACGGCTTCGGCCGCCGACAGGCCGCCGCCCCGCTCGGCGATCGCGTCGGTGAAACTCGCCACGTCGCCCGCGCTCCCCTCGCGGTCGGCCAGTACGTACAGCGCCGCCGCGTCGGTCAGTTCCCAGTCGTTGTTGAACCCGCCGGCGTCCTTGAACCGCTGGATGTCGGCCCGTTCGATGGTGTCGTCGTACACTCGCTGGACGGACTCGATGACGGCCCGCCGGTAGGAATCGGCGACGTCCACGAGGACGCCGTCGATGTCTAAGACGACCGCGTCGACTTGCATACTCGCTTCTGGTCGTCGCCCTTGAAGCGCCTTGCTATGTCGGCCACTCGCTATCGGCCGCCGGGACCGTCCACGGCCCGGAACAGCGTCACGCGGCCGTCGAGTTGCTCGCGCTCGACGGGCACCGCCGGCTGGTCGCCGCCCAGCGTCGTGAACCAAAAGTCCGCGCCGACGCGTCGGGCGACTTCGCGCGCCGGCCCGTGGAGCTCCGGCGGGAGGTTCCGCGCGAAGACGACGTCGGTTCCCTCGTAGACGGTCAACTCGGGGTCGGTCACGTCGTCTTCGACGAAGATAACGCCGTCGGGAACCGACCGCGGCGTGATGTCCGTCGCCGTCACGTCGACGCCGCGGTCGGCCAGCGCCGCGGCCACGTCGGGGCGGTTGCCGATGCCGACCTCCACCACGCTATCGGCGGTCGCCAATCGGCCGACGAGGGTCCGTTCTGCGTCGCTCACGTCGGGATGTTTAAGCGCCACCGTCTCATATGCATTCTCATGCATGTCGACATCGTCCCGGTGGGCGACGTCTCTGCCCAGGTGAAACGCGAGGCCTCCGAGGGCCTTCGCACCACCTACGACTGCGACGTCTCCATGCACGAACCGCAGTCGATTCCCGCCGGTGCGTACGATGGCGACCGCGACCAGTACCGCGCCGAGGAGTTCATCGACCTCGCACGGCGCGTCGGCGCGGGCGAGAAGAACATCGCCATCACCCCCAAGGACCTCTTCTACCGCCGCCGCAACTACGTGTTCGGCCTCGCCTACCTCGGCGGCTCGGGAAGTGTCATCTCGACGTATCGCCTCCAGACCTCCTCCGACGGCGGCTTCTCGAACCAGTCGGCCAGCGACATCTTCGCTGCCCGCGTTCGCAAAGAGGTCGTCCACGAGATCGGCCACACGCTCGGGCTGGAACACTGTGACAACAAGCGCTGCGTGATGAACTTCTCGCCGACCGTCCGACAGGTGGACGTCAAGGAGCCGTCGCTGTGTGGCTCCTGCCAGCGAAGCGTCCTCTGAACGGGCGAAATCGCCCGACTGCGCTGCCCCTAACGAGTTAGGCCGCGGAGCTAACCCCCTCTACCCGTTATAGGCGATTGCAAATGAGCAAGAGTCAGTCAGGCGACCGAGCCGAGGAACTGGGTGACATCTTCGTCTCGGTCACCGGCGACGAATCGGTCACCGAACGACAGGACGGCGACTCCCCCGACCGAGAGCTCCGACCCGACGAGGAGTTCGACCCAGAGGAGGTCGCCGACGGACTCGACGACGCCGTCGCCGGGTCCGAGACCGGCGACACCAGCGACCCCGCCGCGTAAGCGGTTCCCGGGAGTGTGTTCTCTTTTCGATAGGTGGGCAGCGCTCGGCAGCGACTGCTATCTACCGACGCGACGACCACCGTTTATTCGACGAGTTCCGCCGCTTCGAGACAGTTACCGATGAACGTCCCCTCCTCGACGAACGCGGTCGGCTCGATCCCGACGGCGACGCCCTCGCCGTCGGCGATACAGAAGTGCATCTCGACGCCGTCTTCGTAGCATTCCACGGTACACCGGAGGTCACCGTGGGGGTACAGGTCTTCCTTGATGGGTCGCGCGAACGACTCCATCGAGAGTTCGTCTACGACGTCCTCTATTTCCGCTTCGGTGTACGCGGCCGCCACGTCGCTCCGAGCGTAGAGTACGTCGTGGTCTCCCTTGTCGTACCAGATGACGCTCCGGAGTCGGTTACCGAGGCTGTCTTGGAGGTGGGCGGTGAGTTCTTTTGCCCCGTCGGGGATCGGCTTCGTGGGACCAGAACCTGTCACAGACCTGAATATGACCGCACACTTACTTAATATATTTTGTATATTTGGGTCGTACGTGGTTAAATTGTAGGCGGGAGTACGTGGACTGTATCTAGTAACTAAATGGTAACCGCTCGACGAATCACTACCGTCGCTAACTACGGAGAAGAGGCGGTAGCGTTCAGCTCTCGTCGGGGGAGTAGTAGTACTCGCCCGAGTTCTTCTGCTCGCGGTCGAGTTGGGACCCCGGCTTGTTGATGCGCGGTCGAGACGTTCGCTCGTCGCGGCGGAACGTGATGTCGAGGTTCGAGAGGAACTCGTTCATCCCCTCGCGCATGCCCTGCGGCGGGGTCGCGTACCCGTGTTTCGCGGGTTCGCCCTCGAAGACGAGCAGGCGGTCGGCGAGCAAGTCGATCATGTAGATGTCGTGGTCGATGACCATCGCCGTCGCGTCGTGGTTCTCGGCGTACCGGCGGATGGCCGAGGTGGCGAGCACCCGCTGTTCGACGTCGAGGTGCGCCGACGGTTCGTCGAGTAAGTAGAGGTCCGCGTCCTTCGAGAGGCAGGCCGCGATGGCGACGCGCTGGCGCTCCCCGCCCGAGAGGTCGGTGAGTTGCTGCTCCATCACGGCGTCGAGCTGGAGCGGCTGGGCGATCTCGGTGTCCCAGTAGGAGGTGCCGAAGTCGTCCGTGATCGAGGAGAGGAAGGCGTCGACGCGCATCGGCTGGTCGATCTCGATGTATTGGGGCTTGTAGGCGATGTCGAGGTCGGACTCGACGCTCCCCTCGCTCGGTTCGAGCCGGCCGGCGAGCATCTTCGCGAACGTGGACTTTCCGATGCCGTTCGGGCCGACCACGCCGAGGACCTCGCTCTCGCGGATGGTGCCCGCGTCCACGTCGAGGGAGAACTCCCCGTCGCCGTAGCTCTTGGTGAGGTCGGGGTACTCGATGACCACGTCGCCGGTGGAGGCCGTTCGAGGCGCGTGTTCCTCGAACTCGATCTCCGTCTGGCGGATGCGCATGTTCTCGTTCTCCAGATACCCCGAGAGGTACTCGTTGATGCCGTTCTTCGTGGACTTCGGCGAGGTGATGATACCGAACGCGCCGGGGGACCCGTAGGCGACGTTGATGTTGTCCGCGAGCAGGTCGAGGATGGCGAGGTCGTGCTCGACGACGAGCATCGAGCGGTCGCCCTCCTCGGCGAGCTCTCGAATCAGCCGCGCGGCGGTCATCCGCTGGCCGATGTCCAGATACGGCGTGATCTCGTCGAGGAAGTAGAAGTCGGCGTCGCGAGCCAGCGTCGCCACCAGCGCCACGCGCTGGAGTTCGCCGCCCGAGAGGTCGTCGAGATTACTGTCGACGACCGGGCCGATATCGGTGCGGTCGATGAGGTAGTCGAGTTCGCCGCGCTCGTCGGTCTGTTCGAGCAGCTCGCGCGCCTTCCCGTCGAACTGGTCGGGGATGCGGTCGACGTACTGCGGTTTGCGGGCCACGTCGACGTCGCCGTCGCGCAGCTGTTCGAGGTAGTCCTGCAGCGCGGTCCCGCGGTACTCGTCTAACACCTGGTCCCAGCCGACCTGTTCGCCGTAGCGACCGAGGTTCGGCGACATCTCGTCGGCGAGGATGCGGACAGCCGTCGTCTTCCCGATACCGTTCGGGCCGAGGATCCCCGTCACCTGTCCCTCCTGGGGCGCTGGCAGTCCGTACAGCGCGAAGGCGTTCTCGCCGTAGCGGTGGACGGGTTCGTCGTTCAGTTCCTGCGGGAGGTTGATGATCTCGATGGCGTCGAACGGGCACTTGTTGACGCAGATACCGCAGGACTCGCCCAGACAGATCTCCTCGGAGATCCGTACCTGGTCGGGTTTCCCGTCGAACTCCTCGTCCTCCTCGTGTTCGTCGCCGCGCTTGACGATGCACTCCTTCCCGCTCCGGTTGGGCGGGCAGTAGTTCATGCACTCGTAGTTACAGCGGTCGGGCTGACACCGTTCTAAGTCGACGACCGCGATGCTGTCCTCCGCCATCGATTACACCCCCGCGGTCAGCAGGATGCCCCACGAGACGAACCAGAGCGCGAAGGTCATGAACGCGACGTAGAGGACGTCCTTCGTCGAGAGGTCGTCCGGACCGATGCCGATGACCCGAAGTATCGGGAACTGTGCGAGGACGGCGACTGCGACGACGACGATGCCGGTGACGTCGCCGGGACCCGTCGCCACGGCGTCCGAGACCAACGCCGCCGCGATCCCCGCGACCGCCGTTATCGTCGTGACAGTGAGTCCCCGCATATGGGAACTCATACCGCCCGCCGTTTCCGTTGCCATACCGAATACTGAACTACCCGTCACCAAAAGGGACGCGGTTCCAGTACCCCACGTCGGCCCGTGACGGCGGCGGGACGGACGTCGATAGCGAACGGAGCGCCGTTTCCCGTGAACGCCCGTCTGGCGAACTGACTCCTCAATCTTTATGCATCCGGCGACATTCGTAACAGGTAATGACGGAATCCGATGGGGAGGCCATCGCAGACCTTCCACCGAGCGCGAAGCTCGTCTACAAGGTGCTGGAATACGACGGGCCGCTCACCCAGAAGGGCATCGTCGAGGAGTCGATGCTATCTGCACGCACGGTCCGCTACGCCCTCGAACGCCTCGACGAGGTCGGTGTCATCGAAGAGGACGTCTACTTCGCCGACGCCCGACAGAACCTCTACGAGATCACCGAACAGCCCGCAGAACAGGCCGACGCGGCCGTCTCCGACTGATTCAGCTGGCTTCTCTGACCGTCCAGCCGCAGGCCGGACAGTGGTCCCGCTCCTCGTCGAAGGTCAGCCGACAGAACGCACACTCGTAGGTCGGTTCGCGTCGGAGGCTTCCGCGGAGCCGCTGTCGGAGGCCCATCGTTCTCAGGCCAGTTCGCCGCAGGCGCGACAGCGTGCCCGGTCGGCGTGGGGATCGAACGCGAGCGCGATCTCCCGGCAGTGGCGACAGTACCTGTCGCCGTCGCGGGCCGAGCGGTGGCTGTCGGTGTCGAGATGGCGTTCCGAACCGGGGGTGGCATCGGGTAGGTCCATATCACGAGTAACACTGCAGCAGCACTAAATAGCTATGGGCGAACGTCGTATAGATACCTTATATAGTGCTACATAATACAACTGATGGCCAATATTTGGCCCGAACGTCAATTTCTGTCTACTGATTGTTGACGCACGTGCTTTCGAGACGCGCGTCCGAAACGGTCACGAACGACGCCCTGGGGACAACCGTAGTCGTCACTTTCGAGTCGGAAACCCGACGAAAAGACCGCCTCGCCCGCGAACAGCGACGGCCGCCGCGGCCGGGCCGCTACGTTACGACGGGACGACGGTGATCGTCATGCCGCGGTCGATGGCTCGCTCCAGCTCCTCGGCGATGCCCGACCCGCGCGAGACCTGGATCTCGCCGCCGCGGGAGACCGTGGCGGTGAAGAGGTACTCGCCGTCGGCCTGCACTTCGACGGTGTCGCCCGCGTGCCCGTCGAGGGGGACGATGACGTGCCGTGAGGTGACCTCGGGTTGGACGATCTCGCCCTGCTGGCTGCCGCCACTGTCGGTCTGGGGGCCGCCGGAGGGGCCGGTGGGTTTCTCTTCGAGCGTCCGCACGTCGATGTCGATGCCCAGTCGGTTCTCCACGTCGGTGATGCGGCCGCCGCCCTTCCCGATGACCTGCGGGATATCGTCGTCTTCGACCCAGACGACGGCGTTGTTCGGCCCGCGGAGTTCGACGTCGACGTGGCCGCGGGCGATGGCGCGGATCTCGCGCTCGACCTCCTGCTTCGCGAGGCGGTCCACGCCGGAGTCCTGGTCGTCGTCGTCCTCGTTCAGCGGGACGGTGACGACCTGGCGGTTGAAGGTGTAGATCTCGTACTCGGGCTGGCCGGTCTCGAAGTCCCGGACGACGATGACCGGGCGCGCGAGGTCCTCCTCCATCAGCCCCTGCGGGACCTTGACCTCGGTCGTCACGTCGTAGACGGTGTGGACCTCGCCGGCCTCGATGTAGACGACGGTGTCGACGATCTGCGGGATGAGGCCCAACTCGACGCGGCCGATGAGCCGTTGGAGGGCGTCGACGGCCCGCGTCGCGTGGACGACGCCGACCATCCCGACGCCCGCGAGTCGCATGTCCGCAAAGACCTCGAAGTCGTCGGTCTTCCGGACCTCGTCGTAGATGGTGTAGTCCGGCCGGACCATCAACAGCGAGTCGGCGGTCTTCTCCATCGACCCGCCCAGCGCGGTGTACTGGGTGATGTCCGGGCCGACCTGCAGGTCCCGCGGCTTCTCCATCGTCTTGACCGCGTAGTCGGCGTCGACGAGGAACTCGCCGACCGCCTGTGCGAACGTCGACTTCCCGGCTCCGGGCGACCCCGAGATGAGGACGCCGCGCTGGTGCTCGGTGAAGCGCTCGCGCAGTTCGTCGGCGTGTTCGTAGTCGTCTAGCTCCGTCTTGACGATGGGTCGCACGGCCGTGATCTCGCGGGCGTCCGAGAACGGCGGTCGGGCGATGGCGATCCGCATGTCCTTGAACTGGACGATGCTCATGCCCGGCTCGTCGAGTTCGAGGAAGCCCTCGGGCGAGGAGCGGGCGGCCTCCTCGATGTCGTCGGCGTACTGCCGGAGCTCCTCCTCCGTGGCGAGGTCGTCCCGGATCGGTTGGTAGTGCATGTCGCCGATGGAGCCCTTCTTCGCGTAGGGCTTGACGCCGACCTTGAGGTGGACACTCATCGTCCCCTCGTCGAAGAAGTTCTCTATCTGGAGGCGGTCGATCGTCCGACCGCGCGGCTCGATGAACTCCACGTCGAGGCCCTTCGCGCGGGTGACCTCGGCCTGCACGTCGTCGCTCGTCACCAGCGTCGCCTCGCGGTTCTGGGCCACGTCGCGGATGAGCGCGTCGATCTCGCCCTCGCCGGCGTCGCGCTTCTCGACGGCGTCCGGTCGTCGGCCGACGTATTCGAGGTCGACGGTGCCGTCGTCGGCGAGGTCGACGAGTCGCTGGAGCTCTTCGAGCCCCTCCCAGCCGGTCTCTCGCCCGTCGTTGGCCTGTGCTTCGAGTTCGCCGACGACGGCTTCGGGGACGACGACCGTCGCGCCGGCGAAGCCCATGCCGTCCACGTCCGAATCCGGGTCGGCGTCGGCCTCTATCTGCTCGGACACGCGGCCGTCGATGACCACGCTCGTGTCCGGTACGATTTCCATACCCCGTGTTCGGGACGACCATTTAAAAGCGCGTCCGTCTCGAAAGAGGCGAAACGGCCGACGGTTACACCGCCAGATAGCTGGCGATCGCGTCCTCGTCGTCCAGTTGCGTTCCTTCGAGTTCGTCGACGATTTCCCCCCGCTCCATCGCGTAGCAGCGGTCGGCCATCTCGCGGATGACGCCGAGGTTCTGTTCGACGAAGAGGATGGTCGTGCCGAGTTCGTCGTTGATGGTGCGCATGTCGGCGCTGATCTGGTCGACGATGGAGGGCTGGACGCCCTCGCTCGGTTCGTCGAGCAAGAGCAAGTCGGGATTCGAGACGAGCGCGCGGGCGATGGCGAGCATCTGGCGCTCGCCGCCCGAGAGCGTCCCCGCGTCCTGACTCGCCCGCTCTTCGAGGACCGGGAAGAAGTCGTATATCTCGTCGTAGCGGTAGTCGTCGGAGCCGGCGTTGACGTGTTCGCCCATCTCGAGGTTCTGCTCGACGGAGAGGTCGGGGAAGACGTCCCGGCCCTGCGGGATGTACCCCATCCCGGCGCGGGCGCGCTGGTCCGCGCTACTGGTCGTGAGGTCGGTACCGTCGTAGGTTATCGTCCCCTGCCACGGTTCGAGGAGGCCGATGACCGTCTTCATCAGCGTCGTCTTCCCGACGCCGTTCTTGCCCATGACGCCGACGATCTCGCCGCGGTCGACGGAGAAATCCACGTCTCGCAGGATCGGCGTCGACTCGTAACCGACGGTCACCGAGGAGAGCGACAGGAGCGTCACTCCGCGTCACCTCCGAGGTAGATCCGCTGAACTTCCGGGTCGGCCTTTATCTCGTCGATGGTGCCCTCCCGGAACACCGACCCCTGATGGAGGACGGTCACCTGCTCGGAGATCCGCTCGACGAAGTCGGTGTCGTGTTCGATGACGATGAAGGCGATGCCCCGCTCCTCGTTGAGCGTCTCGATCCGCTCGGCGATGGCCCGTCGCTCCGCCGTCGAGAGCCCGGCGACCGGTTCGTCGAGCAGGAGGAGGTCGGGTTCCAGCGAGGCGGCCATCGCGATCTCCAGTTGCTGTTGCTGGCCGTGCGAGAGGTCGCCGGCGCGCGTCTCGCCCTCGCCGTCGAGACCGGCGGCCGAGAGCGACTCGTCGACGCGCCGGCGGCGGTCGTCGCCGCTCGCGAACCGCTGGACCGGGAGCCGCGCGTTCTCGCGGACGGTCAGTTCCTCGAAGACGCTCGGGACCTGGAACTTCATGCTGAGGCCGCGGTCGATGCGCTCGTGGGGGTCGTCGTCGGTGATGTCGGAGCCGTTGAAGTAGACGCTTCCCTCGGTCACGGGGTGCTGGCCCGTGATGAGCTTCATCAGCGTGCTCTTGCCCGCGCCGTTCGGGCCGATGAGACACCGTATCTCGCCGGCCTTCACGCCGAAGTCGACGTGGTCCGTCGCGGTGAAGCCGCCGAAGCGCTTGACCACGTCGTCGGTCTGCAACAGCGTCTCGGTGTTCGTCCCGGTCGCCAGTTGCGCGGCGGTCTCCCTGACGTTCGGGTCGCCGGATGCGCTCTCACTCATTCCCGGGCCACCTCCGGTCCGTTCTCGGCACCAGGGAGCCACCCGAGGAGAGTCCGCCTGAGCGTGTGTCTGACCCGTTCGGTCGCCCGCCGGCTCCCGTCGACGAGGCCGTGTCGGTCGAAGTAGCCGTAGACGCTCCGAACGCCCGGAACGGCCCCCTCCGGAAGCAGCAGGATCGAGACGATCATCAGGAGACCGACGCCGATCCGGGCCACTTCGGGGAACTGGACGGCGGCCGCGGTGCGGACCCACTCGATGGCGACGGCGGCGATGATCGGCCCGAGCAGCGTCTTCCGGCCGCCGACGCTGACCCAGACGACCGGGAGCGCCGCGGCGGCGGCGCTGAAGACCGTCTCGGGTGTGACCGAGTACGACTGGAACATGTAGAGGACGCCGCCCAGCCCGGCCAGCCCGCCGCCGATGGTGAAGACGACGAGCTTCCGGAACTTCACGTCGTAGCCGAACATCTCGGCGCGGTCCTCGTCCTCGCGGATCGCGACCATCACGCGGCCGAAGTCCGAGTTGACGAAGACGCGCAGGCCGAGGTACGTCGCCACGAGGAGCCCGGCGATGACGTAGTAGGTGAGCGGCTGGACGAGGGTGACCGTCACCGGCCCGGCACCGAGGACGACGTCCGAGATGCCGACCCCGGTGTCGCCCCCGAGGTTGACCGAGCCGACGAACACCTGGCTGGCGGTCGTCCCGTAGGTGTTCAACACGACGGTGACGACCAGCGTCGTGATCGTCACGTACACGTCGCGCACGCCGCCGTAGAACATGAAGTAGCCCAGCACGAGCGACGCGAGCGCGCCGAAGCCGACGGCGACGGCGGCCGCGGCCGTCGTCCCGAGCGGCGAGGCGAGGTTGCCGACGGTGACGGCGAAGGCGTACGCCGCGAGGCCGTAGAAGGCGTTCTGTCCGAAACTGAGTATCCCGGCGTACCCCCAGACGAACGCCAGCGACAGCGCGAGGAACGCGGCGACGAGATACCGCGATAGCTGGGTCGCCTGATAGATGCTCGTGAGCGACGGGTACGCGAACAGCGCCGCGGCGGCGACCGCGAGCGCGACCCAGAAGCCGCGGCCGCTCCCGACCGTGTTCGGCCCCTCGAAGCGCTCGCCGAGGCCGGCCAGCGCGTGGTCGTCGGCCATCTACGCCCCCTCCGCCGCGAGGCGGTCGCGGGCGCGCTCGACGAATCCGGTGATCCCGTCCTGGAAGAACCGGATGACGAACACCGTCACGACCAGCAGGACGATGCTCCCCATCGTCTGGTCGTAGAAGTACGTCACGCCGGCGTCGACGGCACCGAGTAGCCCGCCGGACAGTCCGGTTCCGAGGACGACCGACGGGCCACCGACCACGACGACGACGAAGGACTTGACCAGGTAGGTGCCGCCCATCGTCGGGTTGACCGAGACCAGCGGCGCGAGCAGCGCGCCGGTCAGCCCGGCCAGCGCCGAGCCGATCGCGAACGTCTGGCTGTAGACTCGCTCGGTCGTGACGCCCAGCGCGCGGGACATCTCTTCGTTCTGAATCGTCGCGCGGGCCCGGACGCCGTACGCCGTCTGCGTGAACAGCCAGTAGACGACCGCGAGGACGCCGACGGCCACCAGCGCGAGCGCGACCTTGTACAGCGACTGGGAGAACGCCCCGTAGGTAATGGTCCCGAAGGGCGTCGGGATCGACGGCTCGGAGGTCCCCCGCAGGACGAGCATCCCCTGTGACAGGACGAGACTGAGGCCCAGCGTGACGACCATGGAGTCGAACAGCCGCCCGTACGTCCGCTTGATGAGCAGGCGTTCGACGACGAATCCGAAGGCGGCCGTCACGACCACTGCGAGTCCCATCGACGCGAGCAGCGGGAGTCCGAGGTCGTGGTAGCCGAAGACGGTGGCGTACGCGCCGACCATGATGAACTCCCCGTGTGCGAGGTTGATGACGCCCATGATACCGAAGATGATGGCCAACCCCACGGCCGCGAGCACCAGCACCGAGAACTGCTGGAGGTACTGAAAGGCGAGGTTCAGCCCGTTGACCATCCTACTCGGCCTCCTCGAAGTAGTCTCGCGGGGTGTACTGCGTCTCCTCGTCCTCCTGCGTGAGGTCACAGCCGACCGTCTCCGAGAGGAACTTCTCGGGGATCTTCTCGTCTTTCACCGCTTCGACGTTGTGCTCGGCGTCGGCTTTCATGACCCACATGTGGTGGTCGACGTGGTGGGTCGCCCCGTCGAGTTCGATCGAGCCGCCCTCGGGCGCTTCCGGGGCGTGTTCCGGACCGAGGCTGATGCCGGATTCGAGCGCTTCCTTGACCTCCGGCTGCTCGAACGTGCCGGCCTGTTCGACGGCCTTCTTGTACATGTACGTCGAGAAGTAGTTCGTCTGGGCCTCCTCGTTGATGTACGGGGCGTCTGGGAACATCTCGTAGAACCGGTCGACGAAGCCGCCGTCTCTGGTGTTGCTCTCGCTCGGGATCTCCTCCATGTAGTTGACGCCCGCGTAGATGTTCTCCATCGCCGGCGGTTCGAGGCGGCGGTGCTCGTAGCCCTGTGCCATCGCCGTCGAGGTGCCGATGGGCACGTCCAGCCCGGCCGAGGCCTTCTGCTTGTAGAAGGCGGTGTGGTTCTTCCCGACGAGCATCGACATGACGAAGTCCGGGTCCGCCTCTTGGATGTTGTTGATCGTCGAACTGAACTGCGAGGTGTCGAGGCTGATGAACTCCTCGCCGATCACCTCGGCGTCGTTCTCGTCGGCGAGCACCTTCACCCAGTCCGCCGAGAGCTGACCGAAGTTGTAGTCGGCGGCGATGGTGTAGATCTTCGGCCCGTACTCCTCGCGCAGGTACGGCAGGACGCTGCCGAGCTGTTGGCGGGCGGTCGGCCCGACCGCGAAGACGTTCTTGTCACAGACGCCGCCCTCGTACTGGGTGGTGTAGAAGTAGAGCTGGTCCTGGCGGTCGACGATGGGGCGGATCGCCTCCCGCGTCGAGGACGCGTAGCCGGCCCACAGCGCGTCGACGCCGCGCTGTTGGATCATCTTCCGGGTGAGCTGTTTGTACCGGGAGTTGTCGGACTGGGGGTCCGGATCGAACAGCTCGATCTGCGCGCCGTCGATGCCGCCGTCGGCGTTGATCTCCTCGATGGCGAGCTTGCTGGCCTGCCACTTCGGGGTGCCGTTGAGCGCGAACGTGCCCGAGCGGTCCTCAAGGACGCCGATCTTGACCGTCTCGCCGCTGCTCTTTCCGTCAGTCGACGCGCCGCTCCCGCTGCTCTGTGAACAGCCGGCGAGCCCCGCGACGAGTGCGGCACCGCCAGCGGTGACGAAGCGCCGCCGACTAACGCCCTTCCGACTCACGCGAAATCACCCGAGTTAAGTTTACAATCAGAGCTAAATTCTGCGAGATATCCAGCTATCGTGTACGAACTACGCGAGATATGTGGGTATTCGTCCATCATCTGTTGACGTTCCTTCGATTTCCGAGATGGTAAATAAGGGTTTGCAATTCTATCTTATAGATGTCCAACCATCTACCCACGTGTATTAGGGTCTGAAAGGAGAAGGTGATTTTACCAGATATTCGTCCCAATATAGTGGATAATACGAGAAGATCAACTATCCAACTTCGAGAGGGGTCGGCGCGGCTGAAAGACTTCTGTAGACGGTTCGTTCGCGTCGCGCGGCCGACTACTGGCCGACGAGGACGACTTTCACCTGCTGGACGCCGCCGAGCGCGCGGAGGCGGTTGGCGAGTTCGGTGATGTCGCCGGCCGCCCCCTCGACGACGAGCGTCTCCATGCAGGTGTCGTGCGAGAGGTGGATGTGCTGGACGGAGGTGATGGCGTCGGCCATCTCGTGTTGGATGGTCTGGAGGTCGTCGGCGATGCCCGAGACGTGGTGGTCGTGAACGATGACGATCGTCCCGTGGTGCTGTTCGTCGCCGGCGGTCTCCCACTCGTAGTCGGCGAAAAAGTCCCGCAGCGAATCCCTGATCGCCTCGGAGCGACTGGCGTACTCCCAGTCGTCGACGATCCCGTCCAGCCGCTCGACCATCGCCGACGGCAGCGTCAGGCTGATCCGGTCGATGTCGTCGCTCATACCCCGGGCGTAGGCGAGTGGGGGTAATATGCGTGGCTACCGTCGGACCGACAGTAATACTGCGCGATGAGAAAGTATTATCCCGGCCGGGCGGGGACGCAGTGACATGCACATTCCAGACGGGTACGTCGACCTGTCCCTCGCGCTGCTGTTCGGCGCGCTCTCCGCCGCGGTGCTCGGTTACGCCGCCAAGCGGATAGACGGGGAGATCTCCGACGCCCGCGCGCCGCTCGTCGGCGTCGTCGCCGCCGGCGTCTTCGCTGCCCAGATGCTCAACTGGCCCATCCCGGGCGGGACGAGCGCTCACTTCGTCGGCGGCGCGTTCGCCGCCATCCTGCTGGGTCCACATCTCGGCGCGCTCTGCGTGGCCACCGTCGTGACGATCCAGGCCCTCGTCTTCGGCGACGGCGGCCTCGTCGTCCTCGGCGCGAACGTCTTCAACATGGCCATCGTCGAGGTGTACGTCGGCTACGCCGTCTATCGCGCGGTCGCGCCCTACGGCGAATTCCGCGCGGCCTTCGCCGCCGGCTGGCTCGGTATCACCGCCGGCGCGCTCTCGGCCGGCCTCCAGCTCGGCCTCTCGTCGGCGTTCGAGTACCAGTTGCTCACCACGCTGGCCATCATGGGCGTCGGCCACCTCGTCCTCGGCCTCGTCGAAGGTGCGATCACGGCCGCCGTCTATCGGTATCTCGCCGACGCTCGGCCGGACCTCCGACCGACCGCCGCGGGGGAGGCGAGCGTCTGATGGCCCCCGACTGGCTCCCGCGTGCTCTCGCGGCGCTGCTCGTCCTCACGCTGCTGGCTCCGGTGTTCGGGTGGGCGGCCGGCGCGGTCGGCTACGCCGAGCCGCTCGAGAACGCCGCCGAAGCGACCGGCGCGACCGACCACGCCGAATCGAGCGGCGTCGCACCGCTCCCCGACTACGGCGTCCCCGGCCTCGGTGGCGCGAGCGGGACCCTCGTCTCGGCGATCGTCGGGACGGCGCTGACGCTGCTCGCGGCGGCCGGTCTCGGTCGGCTGCTCGGTACCGACTCCGATGGCGCGCACTGACCTGCTGGACCGCACCGTCGCGGCGATCGCGGCCCGGGCCCGCTGGTTCTTGCTCGCCGAGGACGTGCCCGAACGGTCCGGCTTCCTGCAGGCCGTCGCGCCGAGCGTCAAGTTGGTCGGCGTCGTCGCCCTCGTCGCGTTCACCGTCACCCGGCGCGACCTGCAGAGCGTCGCCCTCCTCGCGGGGGTGGCCGCCGCGCTCGCGCTCCTCTCTCGGGTCCCCGCGCGCACGTTTCTCGGGCGAGCGACCGGGCCGGCCGCGTTCGCGGTGGTCGTCGTCGCCCCGCAGGCTGTCCTGATGGACGGTCCGACGTTCGCGGGGACGCCGCTGTCGGCCCCCGGGGTCGAGTACGTCGCGGTCTTCGCCGTTCGCGTGGCCGCCTGCGTCGCCTTCCTCTCGGTCCTCCTGCTGACGACGCGCTTTTCGGACCTGTTGGCCGCGCTCCGCCGCCTGCGCGCCCCGACCATCGCCGTCTCGCTGCTGGCGATCACCTACCGGTATCTGCTGCTGTTCTTCGCGGAACTCGAACGGATGGTCCGCGCGCGGCGG
Organism: Haloarcula limicola; assembly: GCF_010119205.1. NCBI lineage: Archaea > Methanobacteriati > Methanobacteriota > Halobacteria > Halobacteriales > Haloarculaceae > Haloarcula > Haloarcula limicola. The sequence goes on along the minus strand of NZ_WRXM01000001.1, from coordinate 1,425,580 downwards.
GGCCGCACGCTCGCGGAGCCGGATCTACGCCGCACGTGGCGCGACTCGGGGAACTTCGTCGGCACGTTTCTCCTGCGGAGCCTCGAACGCGGCGAGGGGGTCCAGCGGGCCGCCCGCGCCCGCGGCGGAACGGGCGCGACGCCGACCCGCTCTCGCGGTTCGCTCGGCGCGGCCGACGCCGGATTCGCGCTGGTCGTCCTCGCCGCCGTCGCCGGGGTGAGCCTCGCGTGACCGCTATCGAGGCGACGGGTCTGCGGTACGCCTATCCGGACGGGACGCTCGCCGTCGACGGCGTCGACGTGACGATCGACGCGGGCGAGCGGGTCGCGCTGCTCGGCCCGAACGGCGCGGGCAAGAGCACGCTCCTCCAGTTGCTCGGCGGCCTCGTCGAACCGGACGCCGGGACGGTCCGGTACTTCGGGGAGACGACCGACGCCGACTCGGTCCGGGAGCGCCTGAGCGTCCTCACGCAGGACCCCGCCGAGTACCTGTTCAACCCCACCGTCAGAGAGGATCTCGCATACGGCCCGGCCCAGCAGGACCTTCCGCGAGCCGAGGTCGAGCGCCGCGTCGCGAGACTCGCTGACCGACTCGACCTCGACGGACTGCTCTCGAAGCCGCCGTTCCGACTCAGCGGCGGCGAGCAGCGCCGCGCGGCGCTTGCGAGCGCGCTCACCGTCGAACCGGACGCGCTCTTGCTCGACGAGCCGGTGAGCAACGTCGACGCCGCTAACCGCGCCGAGATCCTCTCGCTGCTCGACGAGCTCTCGGCCGAAGGCGGCCCCGCGAGCGAAGCGAGTGGGGGATCGTCGGAGCGCCGCTCCGACGGCGTCACGCTGGTCACGTCCACGCCGGAGACGGAACTCGTCCCGCACGTCGCCGACCGCGTGATTCTGCTCGATTCCGCCGGCGAGGTGGCCGCCCGCGGCCCGACCCGCGAGATACTGACCGACGTCGATCTGTTGACCGACTGCGACCTTCGCCCGCCGCAGGTCGTCCGCCTGTTCGAGGGGCGAGAGGACGTGCCCTTGACGGTTGCCGAGGCGCGCGCCCGACTCGACGGGTGACGTTGGACGCTCGTCCAGTCGAACGAGCGTCACCGTGACGAAGTGGCTAAAATACCGCACCGAGTGGCGCTATTTGCGCCGAGAGGAAGTTGCTTATCACGGCTGTCCAAACCAAAAGCCATATGCTGGACAAACAGTCGAAAATAGCGCCGGGAGAGGTGCGACATGGCTGAAGACCTCGTTCCCGGCGAAGTGATACCCGAAGCGGGAACGCTGACGCTGAACGAGGGACGCGAGACGGCCGCGGTGACCGTCGGCAACACCGGCGACCGGCCGGTGCAGGTCGGGTCGCACTTCCACTTCTTCGAGGCCAACGCCGCCCTCGCGTTCGACCGCGAGGCGGCTTTCGGGATGCGCCTGAACATCCCCGCGGGCACCGCCGTCCGGTTCGAACCGGGCGACGAGCAGACGGTCGACCTCGTCGCCATCGGCGGTAAGCGCGTCGCTCACGGGATGAACGGGATGGTCAACGGAAGTGTGGACGGCGACCCGAGCGAGGCGATCGAGCGGCTGCGAGACGCCGGTTTCGGGGATAGCGAGGCGCGCTCGGAGAGCGGGCCTCGGGACAGCGAGCGGGGAGGAACGACCCGCGAGCAGGACGACGAGGGGGACGCGGAGTGACCCGCGACATCGACCGCGACGCCTACGCCGAGCTCTACGGGCCAAGCGAGGGGGACAAAGTCCGACTCGGCGATACGGAACTGTTCGCGAAAGTCGAGAGAGACCTCCGGACGCACGGCGACGAGGCGGTCTTCGGCGGCGGGAAGACGATTCGGGACGGCCTCGGGATGGCCCCCGGCGTCACGCAGGCGGAGGGCGCGCTCGACTGGGTGCTGACGAACGCGACGATAATCGATCCCGTGGTGGGTATCGTCGCGGCCGACATCGGCATCCGGAACGGCGAGATCGCGGGCATCGGGAAGGCGGGGAACCCCGACACGATGGACGGCGTCGACATGGTCGTCGGCCCGTCGACGGACGTCTACCCCTGCGAGGGAAAAATTGCGACCGCCGGGGCGCTGGACATCCACGTCCACTGGAACTCGGCGCAACTGCACGAACACGCGCTCTCTTCGGGCGTGACGACGATGCTCGGCGGCGGCTACGGCGGCGGCGCGACGACGTGTACGACCGGACCGGAGAACGTCAAACGGTTCCTGCAGGCCGCCGAGGCGTGGCCGGTCAACGTCGGCTTCTACGGCAAGGGCAACGCCTCGGACCCCGAACCGCTGCGCGAGCAGATCGAGGCGGGGGCGTGTACGCTGAAACTCCACGAGGACTGGGGGTCGATGCCCGACGCTATCGACACCTGCCTCGACGTGGCCGAGGAGGAGGACGTGCAGGTCTGCATGCACACGGACACGCTCAACGAGGCCGGCTTCGTCGAGAACACCTTCGCCGCCGTCGACGGGCGGACGATGCACCTCTTCCACATCGAGGGCGCGGGTGGGGGCCACGCGCCGGACATCATGGAGATGGTCGGCGAGCCGAACATGCTCCCCTCCTCGACGAACCCCTCGATGCCCTACACCGACAACACGTTCGACGAGCACCTGGACATGGTGATGGTCTGCCATCACCTCAATCCCGACGTGCCCGAGGACGTGGCCTTCGCCGAGTCGCGCGTGCGCGCGGAGACCATCGCCGCCGAGGACGTGCTCCACGACATGGGGGCCATCTCGATGATGACGACGGACTCGCAGGCGATGGGCCGGATGGGCGAACTCGTCTCTCGCACCTGCCAGACGGCCTCGAAGATGAAGTCCCAGCGCGGCCCCCTCCCCGAGGACGAGGGCACCGACGCGGACAACCACCGTATCAAACGCTACGTCTCGAAGTACACCGTCAACCCCGCCATCTCGGCGGGCATCGAGAGGTACGTCGGGACGCTCGAACCCGGCAAACTCGCCGACGTGGTGCTGTGGGACCCCGCCTTCTTCGGCGTCAAGCCCGCGATGACGTTCAAGGGCGGCTTCCCGGTCCACTCGGAGATGGGCGAGGCCAACGGGTCGCTGATGACCTGTGAACCCATCCTCCAGCGCGAACGCGCGGGAGCCGTCGGCAAGGCCAAACACGCCCTCTCGCTGTCGTTCGTCTCCCCTGCGGCCGCCGAACGCGGCGTCGGCGAGGAGTACGGCCTCGACACCCCGGTCGTCCCCGTCGAGGGCACGCGAACGCCCGGCAAGGACGACATGGTCTACAACGACTACTGCCCCGACGATATCGAAGTCGACCCGGAGACGTTCGAAGTCCGGGTCGACGGCGAACACGTCACTTGCGAACCGTCTTCGGAACTGCCACTCGCACAGCGGTACATGCTATGAAACTCACAGCCAAAGAGCAGGAACGACTCACGGTCTTCACCGCCGCAGAGGTCGCGCGACGCCGCAAGGACCGCGGCGTCCCGCTGAACCACCCCGAGGCCGTCGCCTACATCAGCGACTGGTGCATCGAACGGGGCCGCGACGGGGAGTCGGTCGCCGAGATCCGCGCTGGCGCGTCCCAACTCTTGGGTCGCGAGGACGTCATGGAGGGGGTCCCCGAGATGATCGGCATGATTCAGGTCGAACCGGTGTTCCCCGACGGGACGAAGCTCGTCACCGTTCACGACCCGATTCGCTCCGACAGCGTCGGCGGACTGGACGGGGACGGAGAGACCGGCAGCGAGGAGGCAGAGGACGAGGAGACAGAGAACGAGGAGGTCGCCGAATGAGCCTGACTCACCGCGACGTGGCGACGGTCGGGATCGGCGGCCCGGTCGGGTCGGGCAAGACCTCGCTGCTGACGGAGATCGTCCCGCAACTCCGCGAGGACGGCCTCGACGTGGGCGTCATCGCCAACGACATCCTCACGCAGGAGGACGCCGAGCGCCTGCGCGAGCGGTTCGCCGGCGTCGTCCCCGAGGACCTCGTCGCGGGCGTCGAGACGGGGGCGTGTCCCCACACCGGCATCCGCGAGGACCCGTCGATGAACCTCCAGCAGATAGACGCTTTCCTCGCGGAGCACCCGGAGCTGGACCTCGTGCTGATCGAGAGCGGCGGCGACAACCTCGCGGCGACGTTCAACCCCGAACTCGCCGACTACTCGCTGTACGTCATCAGCGTCGCGGAGGGCGACGACATCCCCCGAAAGCGCGGGCCCGGCGTGGTCGACTGCGACCTGCTGGTGATGAACAAGACCGACCTCGCACCCCACGTCGGCGCGGACCTCGACCTGATGGAACGCGACGCCCGCGAGGTCCGGGACGGACCGTTCGTCTTCACCGACTGCAAAGCGAAAGAGGGGATCGATGACGTGCTTCGACATCTCCACGAGGGAGTGTTGTTCGTCTGATGGCCACGGAGGTTTCCGAACCGGAAGCGAACACAGACGCTCCCCATCCTGCCTTCGAAGGCTACGCGGCCGAATCCCCCCCGCAGGCCGCCGTCGGCGCGCCGGGCAAGGACGGCGTACTGGAACTGACGTTCGCGCCGACGAGCGACGGGACGACGCTCGTTCGGGACTACGCGACGGTGCCCTTCCACATTTCGGGGACGCTCGCCCACGACCCCCACCCCGACGCGGCGACGGTGTTCGTCCAGTCGCCGACCGGCGGCGTCGCGCAGGGCGACCGCCACGACATCGCGATCTCCGTCGAGGGAGACGCGACCGCGCACGTCTCGACGCAGAGCTCGACGAAGGTGCAGTCGATGACGCACAACTACGCCGCCGCCGACGCGTCCCTCTCCGTCGGGCGGGGAGGCCATCTGGACTACGTACCGGAACCGACCATCCTCCACGCCGACGCCCGCTACTCGCAGGATCTGACGCTCTCGCTCGAGACAGGTGCGACGGCGGTTCTCGGCGATATCGTCGTCCCCGGTCGGCTCGCGCGCGGCGAGCGCTTCGAGTTCGAGCGGTATCTCTCTCGGGTCCGCGCCCAGGGACCGAACGGCTTGCTGTTCGAGGACGCGACCCACCTCGCGCCCGGTGAGTCTGACCCCACCGCGCCGGGGGTCCTCGGCGAGTTCACGGTCTACGGGTCGCTGTTCGTCGTCGCGCCCGAGAGCGATGCGGCCGAAACGAGCGACGACCTCCACGAGGCAGTCACCGACTGCGAGGCGCGAGCGGGCGCGACGGCCCTCCCCAACGGCGCGGGCGTCGCCGTCCGCGCACTGGGCGACCGCGCGGAGACGGTCCAGAGCACGCTCCACGCCGCGTGGGACCGCGCCCGCCGCGACCTTATCGATTCGCCCGCACCCTCCGGGAGGAAGTTCTGATGCGCGTCGCCGACAGCTACCTCGGCCACCGCGAGGACAGCGCCGTCACCGACCGACTGGCCGACGCCGACCCGCTTCGAGTCGTCCTCTCGGACACCGACCGGCGGCGCTCGCGCCTGCGCACCGAGACGACCGACGGCGAGGACATCGGCATCGTCGTCGCCCGCGACCTCGCCGACGGCGACGTGCTCGAAACCGACGACGGGGCGCTCGTCGAAGTCGAACTCGCCGCGATCGACGCGCTGGTCCTCGACTTCGCCGACGCCGACGTGTCTGCGACCACCGCGCTGGAGTTGGGCCACGCGCTCGGCAACCGTCACTGGGACCTCGCCGTCCGCGGCGAGGAGGCGCTGTTTCCGGTGCCCGACACCCGCGAACGGATGGACGCCGCCGTCGCGGACCTGCTCCCCGAGGGGGTCACGACCCGTTACGAGCGGGCACCCCCGACGACGTTCGACGACGGGGGCGACCGCCGGCACGGCGACGGACACGCACATGGCCACGGCGACCACACGCACTCGCACCCACACGGCTCTCACGACAGCGCTGACCACGAGCACGGCCACGCGCACGGCGTGCGTACCATCGACGGAGACGGCGAATGAGCGACGCGGCGACCCTCGAAGCGTTCCGTCTGGCCGACTCCTTCCTCCCGGTGGGAACCTACACCGTCTCCTACGGCCTCGAACAGTTCGTCGCCGACGACCGGGTGACCGACGCCGAGGACCTCCGCGTGCTCTTGGCGACGTATCTCAGACGGCAGGTCGGACCGGCCGAACTGGTGGCGCTGCGGGCCGCGCACGCCGCCGCGCGCGAGGGCGACGTAGACGCCATCTGTGCCGCCGATCGCCGACTCGCGGCGGTGACGCTGGCCGCGGAGTTCCGCGAGAGCGCGCAGAACTCCGGCGCTCGACTGCTCTCGCTCCAGCGCGACCTGCGCGACTCCGACATCTTCGAGCGGTACGCGGACGCCGCTGATACCGGGGACGCGCCGGGCAACTACGCCGTCGTCCTCGGCGCGGCGACCGGGCTGGCCGGGATCGACGCGCGAGCGGCGTGTCTGCTGTGTTGTCACGGGTTCGTGACCGGGCTGCTCGGCGCGGCCCAGCGCCTCCTCTCGCTGGGCCACACCGACGCCCAGCGGATTCTCGACGACCTGCGGCCGGTGATGACCGACGCCGTCGAGGACAGCGCCGACCGGACGCTTTCCGACATGACGCCGTTCGCGCCGCTGGTCGACGTGCTCGCGGCCGACCACGAACGGGCGCAGCGTCGCCTGTTCGTGAGCTGAACCGCCTCGATTGCTAGGTGCTATCACATCAAGCTACCGCGGTCGTGCGCGTCCGCCGCCCGAACAAGTTGGATATTTGATATTACCTGCGCCATCCACGGACGCAATGGCGACCGAATCCACGACTGCGGCAGAGACGGACGTAACGCTCGCCGACTGGCAAGCCGGCGTACTCGGCGGGGTCCTCGGTGCAACCGTGATGGCGGTCCTCATCTCGGTGATGAGTCCGCCCGTGCTACAGGGGGCTATCCCCGGCCTCTACGGGCTCTCCGGCGGCGTCGCGGGGTGGGTCGTCCACCTCTCGCACGGGGCGGTCCTCGGCGTCGCCTTCGCGGCCGTCGCCGAGCGAGGTCTGCCCGCCGACCGCTCTATCGGGACGACGCTCGGTCTCGGCGTCGTCTGGGGCGTCGTGACGTGGCTGGTGCTGGCAGCGCTCGTGATGCCCCTGTGGCTCGGCGCGGTCGGCTTCCCGCAGGCCCCGCCGTTCCCGAACTTCGCGGTCCCGAGCCTGCTCTGGCACGTCGTCTACGGGGGCGTGCTGGGCATCACGTACGCGGCGCTCCGCTGATCCGGCAAGAATCAAACCGCTCGGGCCACACCGTCGAGGTATGGACGTCGCTTCCCTCACCCGTGAGTTGGTCTCGATTCCGAGCCACGCGGGGCCCGACTCTGACGAGTCCGCCGCCGGCGAGTTCGTCGCGGCGTGGCTCCGCGAGCACACCGACGCGGCCGTCGAGTTCGACGACCACGGCAACGTCATCGCCCGGAAGGGCGGCGGCGACGGCGGCGAGTCGCTCGCGCTGGTCGGGCACCACGATGTCGTCCCGCCGGACGACTCGCAGATCGACGCCGACGGTAACTACGTCCTCGACGAGCGAGACGGACGCCTCTACGGCCGCGGCACGGCCGACATGAAGGGGTGCCTCGCGGCGGCGATGCTGGCCTTCCGGGACGCGAGCGAGCCGAACAGCGGTGAACTCGTCTTCGCCTCCTTCGCCGGCGAGGAGCGGGGCGGCGTCGGCTGTCGGGCCGCTGTTGACGACGGGTTCGCGCCGGATTACGCCGTCGTCGGCGAGGGCTCGACCGGCTATTCCGCGACGGGGGTGACCGACGTGGCCGTCGCACACAAGGGCCGGCGCGGGTCGACCGTCGTCGCCGAGGGCGCGGCCGCCCACGCCAGCGAACCCGAGGCCGGCGAGAACGCCATCTACCGCGCGACGGACGCCGTCGATATCGTCCGCGACCTCGACTTCCCGACGACCGAGGTACTCGGCCACGAACTTACGGGGAGCGTCGCCGTCACGGAGATCGACGGCGGGTCGGCGTGGAACGTGATTCCCGAGCGGTGCGAAGTCACCGTCGACGAGCGCACGGTCCCCGACGAACGCGCGCCGCTGGAACGGGTCGAAGCTATCGACGGCGTCTCCCGGCGCGTCGATCAGGACCTACCGCCGATGGCCTGCGGCGACGCCGGCTTCGCCGACGCGGTCCTCGACGCGGCGGCCGCCGCACAGGACGCTCGCCCCGAACACGTCGTCAAACCGCACGCCACGGACGCGGGCTGGCTCGCGGCGGCGGGCACCGACTGCGTCGTCGTCGGCGCGGCGGAACCCGGCGAGGCTCACACCGCCGAGGAGACCGTCGCTATCGAGGTACTGGAACGCTGCCGCGGTATCTACGAGAACGTCGCGGCCTCGTGGCCCGAGTGAGCCGGTGGCGACGGGGACCGCCGTAGTCCGTCCGCTCAGAGGGACTGTCGCTCGTCGCGGTCCGGGCCGGGCGTCTCGACGTCGCGGTGTCGCCACCACCAGTAGAGGCCGTACAGCCCCCCGACCAGCGCGAGGACCGAGAGGCCGTCGAACGCGTAGCCCAGCGTCGTCCCGTTCGTGGCGAGTTGGAACAGGCCGGACGCGAGCCAGATGAGCGACATTCCGACGAGCAGCGGCAGCCGGCGGGTCGTCACCTTGCCGCGGTGGTACTGGATACCGACGAAGCCGAGGATGGCGAGATACACCACGACCGGGCCGATGCCGGTGACGTTCGGAGTCACGATAGCTCGCTGTTCGATAGCCCCCCGTATCGGTCTTTTGGGCCATCTTCGGAGGTGTCTCTCGACGGATTTATCGCCTCGTCCGAGAGGTCGCGGTGTCGCCATGCACGCCTTACCGCCGACATTGCGCATTTAGGACACCCAGCCCAACGGCGTGCTATGGCAACGACTAACGAGGTAGATTCCACCTACGAACAGTTCCTCGATCACGTCAAGCGCCTCCACTACGTCGGCGACGCCGGCGGCGTCCTCCAGTGGGACCAGCAGGTGATGATGCCCGAGGGGGGGACTCCCGCTCGCGCGAAGCAGTCCTCCGCGCTCTCGACGCTCCATCACGACCTGCTGACCGACGACCGGCTGGGCGAGTGGCTGGACGACCTCGACGCCGCGGAGTTAGACGCCGAGCAGGAGGCCGTCGTCCGCGAGGTCCGCCGCGACCACGAGCGAGCGGTCCGGGTTCCCTCGGACCTCGTCGAGCGCATCTCCGAAGCCTCCTCGAACGCGCTCCCGGTCTGGGAGGAGGCGAAAGCCGAGGACGACTTCGACCACTACGCCGATACCCTGGAAGAGATGGTCCAGCTCCGCCGGGAGTACGCCGAGGCCATCGACCCGGATCGGGACCCCTACGAGGTCCTCTTCGAGGAGTACGAGCCCTACCTCGGCATCGACACCGCCGAGGAGGTACTGACGCAGTTGCGCGACCAACTCGTGCCGCTCATCGACGACATCGACGACAGCGACGTGACGCTCGCGGACCCCTTCTCGGGTACCTACGACGACGACGTGCAACACGATCTCGTCGAGGAGGCGCTTTCCGTGCTGGGTTACGACTGGGACCACGGCCGCCTCGACACCGCCCCGCACCCGTTCTCGACGGGGACGCAGTTCGACGCCCGCGTCACCACCCGGTTCAAGCCCGACGACCCGATGGACGCCGTCGGCTCGACCGTCCACGAGTTCGGCCACGCCACCTACACGCTCGGCCTCCCGCGGGAGGACTACGGCACGCCGCTGGGCGACAACCGCGACCTGACCGTCCACGAGTCCCAGTCCCGCTTCTGGGAGAACCACGTCGGCCGCACGCGGCCCTTCTGGGACCTCTTTGCCGACACCGCCAACGAGCACTTGGGGACGGATGCCTCGCCGCGCGAGTTCTACGAGGCCGCGAACGAGGTGTACGAGGACAACCTCATCCGAGTCGAAGCGGATGAGTTGACATACCACATGCACATCGTCCTGCGCTTCGAGATCGAGCGCGACCTGATTCGGGGCGACCTAGAGGTCTCTGAGGTCCCGCAGGTCTGGAACGACAAGATGGAGGAGTACCTCGGCGTGCGCCCCGACACCGACGCCGAGGGCTGCCTGCAGGACATCCACTGGACCAACGGCGCGATCGGTTACTTCCCCACCTACTCGCTCGGTTCGGTGTTGGCCGCCCAACTCGACCACCACCTCCGCGAGGACGTCGGCGACGTTGACTCGCTCGTCCGCGAGGGCGACTTCGACCCGATCCACGACTGGCTGACCGAGAACGTCCACCGACACGGCGCGCGCTACGAGACCGACGACCTCGTGAAGGAGGCCACCGGCGAGTCGTTCACCGCCGACTACTTCCTCGACTACGCCGACGAGAAGTACCGCGACCTCTACGACTGCTAGGAATCGGAGCAGCTGATTTCGAAACTGAGAGTAACGGACCGCAAAACAGCCAGAAAGCCCGGGCGCGCTACGCTCCCGCGGCTCGCTGCGGTCCTCGCTCACTGCGTTCGCTGTGGTCCTTACGTCGCCGGGGTTCGCGTGGCGCGCCGCCCCTTTCAGTCCCACCCGGGCCGGCTGGCCAGCCGCCTCTCGGCTGGATCTTTCGACCGCGCTCGACGCCGTATTCGATAGCCGTCGACCCGCCGCTTCCGGCGCACCATCCGACACCTTATGCCCGAGCGTGGACTTACACTCGCGTATGCGACCGGACCTGGACCCCGAGCAGCTCGACCGCTACTCCCGGCACATCATCATGGACGACGTTGGACCGGAGGGACAGGCGGCGCTGCTCGATTCGTCGGTGCTCGTGGTCGGCGCGGGCGGCCTCGGCGCGCCGGTCCTGCAGTACCTCGCGGCGGCGGGCATCGGGACCCTCGGAATCGTCGACGACGACGTGGTCGAGCGCTCGAACCTCCAGCGACAGGTCATCCACGGTGACGACGACGTGGGCCGGCCGAAAGTCGAGAGCGCGCGGGAATTTATCTCGGGGCTGAACCCCGACGTGACCGTCGAGGCGCACGAACTGCGCCTCGCGGCGGAGAACGCCGCCGACCTCGTGGCCGAGTACGACATCGTGGTCGACGCCTCCGACAACTTCGCCACGCGCTTCCTCGTCAACGACGCCTGCACCCTCGCCGGCGTCCCTTTCTCCCACGGCGCGGTGTTCCGCTTCGAGGGACAGGTGACGACCTTCACGGGCGGGGGGCCGTGCTACCGCTGTCTGTTCCCGAAAGCGCCGCCGGCGGGCACCGTCCCCGACTGCTCGACGGCGGGCGTGCTGGGCGTCCTCCCCGGCACTATCGGCTGTCTGCAGGCGACGGAGGTCGTCAAACTCGCGCTCGGCTACGGCGAGTCGCTGGACGGCCGTCTGCTGGCCTACGACGCCGCCGAGATGAGCGTCGACGAGGTCCCCGTCGCGCCGAATCCCGAGTGTCCGGTCTGCGGTTCGGAGCCGGCGATCGAGAGCGTCGCCGACGCCAGCTACGAGGGTCGCTGTGCGCTGACTGAGGGGTGAGCCGCTTTACGCCCTGAGCGCCGGCAGTTCCCGCACGGCGTCCCGCGGCGGTTTTTCGAACAGGTCCGGGTGCATCACGGCCGCGAGATACTCCAGCGTGTCCACGAGCCGCGGCCCCGAGCGGTTGACGTAGTGGTGACCGTCCATCACGTAGACCCGGCCCTCGCGCACCGCGGTCAGGTCGTCGAAGCCCGGCCGCCCGGTCACGTCGGCGAGGTTCTCGCGGGTCTGCTCGATATCGAAGCCGCAGGGCGCGGCCACGAGCACGTCGGGGTCGTACCCTCGAACTTCCTCCCACTCGCGGGGTCGGGAGTGCGCGCCCGCCTCCTCCATCCCGTAGGTGCCGCCGGCTTTCTCGACCATTTCCGGGACCCAGTGACCGGCAACCATCACCGGGTCGAGCCAGTCGAGGACGGCCACGCTCGGCGTGTCGCCGGCCCGCTCGACGGTCGATTCGACGGCGGCGACGCGCTCGCGGAGGTCGGCCACGAGGTCGGTCGCCGCCGCCTCGCGGTCGACGGCCGCGCCGACGCGCCGCACGGACTCGAACAGGTCCGCGAGGCTGTGGACGTCGAGTGTCACCACCTCGCTATCGAGTCCCAGCGACTCGACGGCGTCCTCGACCTGGACGTGGTCGACCGCACAGACGTCACAGACGCCCTGCGTGACGATCACGTCGGGGTCGACGCTCGCCAGCGCCTCGCGGTCGATGGCGTAGACGCCGTCGCCCGATTCGGCCTCGGCGACCTGTTCGTTTATCTCGCCGCTGGACGCCTCGGGGTCGACCCGCGAGCGGTTGACCGACGGCACCTCGCGGGCCGCCGGCGGATAGTCGCACTCGTGGGAGACGCCGACCGGTTCGACCCCGAGGGCGTAGACGATCTCCGTCGCGGAGGGGAGCAGGGTGACGACGCGCATAGCGAGGCTACGGACCGCCGGGACAAAAGCCTCCCCGCACCGAGCGTGCAGTCAACTACCGGCCGATCGACGCTCGGGTCCGACGGTCGCCCGCTCGTCGTTCGTTACGCTTACGCCCGGCCCCGTCGCAGAGGTTCGTATGAACGTCAAGTCCCGGCATCACCTCCGCTCGGACGAGGTCGACGCCATCGAGTCGGCGCTTTCCGACGAACTCGGCGTCGAACTGGACGCCGATAGCTTCGAGAAGGTCGAATTCGAGGACAGCGACTGGGACGTCGTCCTCGTCGACGGCGAGCCGCACGTCCTCTACGTGGACGAAGACCCCTTCCTCACGGTCCAGGGCGCGAACGTCTACCCGCCACAGCAGCACGTCGTCACCGTCGACGCGGGCGCGGTGTCGTTCGTCTCCGACGGCGCGGACGTGATGCGGCCGGGCATCACCGAGGCCGACCCCGATATCGAGGCGGGCGACCTCGTCGTCATCAACGAGGAGTCCCACGGGAAGTTTCTCGCCATCGGCCGGGCGAAGACCGGCGGCGACGACATGGTCGGCGACTCCGGGAAGGTCGTCGAGTCGATCCATCACGTCGGCGACGACCTCTTCGAGTTCTCGGTGTAGGGCCCCTGGAGTCTTTTTCGCCCACGTTCGTTAGAGCGAAGTCGTCCGAAAGAGCGCCGTGCGCTCTTTCGCGATCACGAGAGAGCGAAGCTCTCTCGGACGACTCTAACGCAGCCCGTCAGAAGTTTTCAACTTCTGAGGACGTTTTTCGCCGAAGGGTGCGCGAGCGAAGCGAGGTCACGTAGTGGCCTCGAACGTCGAACGGCGCAGCCGTGAGACGAAGCGAGCGCACCTGCGGCTAAAAAAGGTGGTTGGCGACGACCGCTTCGAGTTCTCGGTGTAGTCCTCTCGCCGACGCTGACTGAGAAATCGCGCCGAAGAACGCTCCGCGACGGTCGTCTGGCACGGAACTCCGTCTGACGAAACCTTGAAACCGGTCGCGCTCGCCCTGAGAGACATGGGACTGATGAGCAAGATTCTCGGCGAGACGGGCTCGTCCCGCAACACCGAGGACTACGTCGAACTGCAGGCCAACGAGTACGAGACCGCCAGCGCGGAGGCCGAACGGCAGGTCCGCATCGCCCGCATCAGCGACAAGCAGGACGTCATCGACATCAAGGACGCCGTCTACGACGGCGACGTCGTCATCGCCGACATCACGCGCCACTCCACGCAGGACCGCACGATGGAACACATCAGCGACGAGCTCAAGCAGGTCGCCAACGAGGTCGGCGGCGACATCGTCCAGAAGGACGACGATCAGCTCATCATCACGCCGAGCGACGTGGTCATCTCGCGCGAGCGACTCGGGCAGTAGCCGGTCCGTCCCCCGTTCGATACTCTCTCACGCGGATAGGCCGCCCGTTCCGCCGCGTTCAACGCGCTTTTCGGTGTCGCTGCGTTTGCGTAGACAATGACCGCTCCGGCGATTCGCGCGCGAGATCTGCGGAAAGACTACGGCGACGTGCAGGCGCTCGACGGACTGGACCTGACCGTCGAACGCGGCGAGTTCTTCGGGTTGCTCGGTCCCAACGGCGCGGGCAAGACGACGTTCATCAACACGCTCGTCGGCCTCGTCCACAAGGACGGCGGCACCGCCGAAGTGTTCGGCTTCGACGTCGAGGACGACTACCGCGAGGCCCGCGACCGCATCGGCCTCGCGCCGCAGGAGTTCAACGTCGACCGATTCTTCCCCATCATCGAAGTCCTAGAGCACAAGGCTGGATACCACGGCATCGACAAGGAGACCGCCCGAGAGCGGGCGGAAGACGCCCTGAAGACCGTCGGCATCTGGGAGAAGCGAGACACCCGTTTCGACTGGCTCTCCGGCGGGATGAAACGGCGGTTCGTCCTCGCGCGAGCGCTCGTCTCGGACCCCGATCTGCTGATCCTCGACGAACCGACCGCCGGCGTGGACGTGCAGTTGCGCCACGACCTCTGGGACATCATCAACCGGATGAACGACGCCGGGACGACCATCCTGCTGACGACCCACTACATCGAGGAGGCCGAACGGCTCTGCGACCGCGTCGCCATCATGGACAGCGGGAGCAAGGTCGAGGTCGCCGCTCCCGACGACTTGATGGCCCGCGGCACCGACACCATCGAACTCGGGCTCGCCGACCCGCCGAACCGCGCCCCGCGATTGGACGTCGACGGCGTCAGCGAGGTGGCGGTCACCGACGGCGGCCTCAGCGTCACCGCCGCCGGCGGGAGCCAGACCGCCCCCGCGCTCGTGCGGGAACTCGAACGGCGGGGCCACACCGTCACGTCGCTGGAGATCCGCCGGGCGTCGCTCGAAGAGGTGTTCGTCGACCTGACCCGCGACGACCGCGACTACGCGGAGGTGTCGGCGTGAGCCGAGACGCCGCGGACGAGGGTGTGACGGCATGAGTACGAACTACACGCAGCTCAGCACGCTGATTCAGCGCGAGGTGCTGAGGTACGTCAGGCGACCGTACAACACGTTCCTGCCCCCGATCGTGACGAACTCGCTGTACTTCGCTGTCTTCGGGGTGATCCTCGGAAACCGGATCGGCGCGATCGCCGGTGTAAGCTACATCCAGTTCGTGCTACCGGGGCTGGTCGTACTGGGCTCCATCTCGGACTCGTTCGAGAACGCCTCGTTCTCCATCTTCCACGGGAGGTGGAACGAGTACATACACGAGGTGATCACCTCGCCCATGTCCCACGGCGAGCTGGTCGTCTCTTACGTCGCGGCGAGCGCTCTCCGGGGAGTGATAACGTCGCTGCTCATCATCGGTGTCGGGGTCGTGTTCACCTCGGTCCCGCTGGCGAACCCGCTCTACACGGTCGCGTTCCTGCTGGTGATCACCGTCCTGTTCGCCGGGC
Source organism: Haloarcula limicola (assembly GCF_010119205.1). Classification (NCBI taxonomy): domain Archaea; kingdom Methanobacteriati; phylum Methanobacteriota; class Halobacteria; order Halobacteriales; family Haloarculaceae; genus Haloarcula; species Haloarcula limicola. Next base: position 1,410,311 of record NZ_WRXM01000001.1, on the reverse strand, counting down.
TGGGCGTCATCGGCGGACTCTGGGCCACGGACTTCGACTATCTGACGGTGATGAACCAGTTCATCCTCCGCCCGCTGGTGTTCTTCGGGGCGGTGTTCTACTCGCTCGACGTGCTCCCGCCGCTGTGGCGCCAAGTGTCCCTACTGAATCCGATGGTCTACATGGTCAACGGCGTCCGCTACGGGATGATCGGTGTCACTGAAATCGATCCGAACACGTCGCTGGCCGTCCTCTCGGTCGCGGCCGTGGCCGTCCTCCTGGTCGATTTCCTGCTGGTCAAACGCGGCTACGGACTGGTCGACTGAGCCGGAGTAACACGAAGCGGACGTGCCCGAATGCCGGATTGGGTCCGCCTCCGGCGGGGCGGCAAACTATGACAGGGTGCCACGTCGAGTCACCGCTCGGTGACTCCACGACCCGGATATTTCGTGCGCCTCCGGATAGGGCGTGTGTGAACATATGACATGTACGTATTTATGCATACCGCTGGGGCGGTCTCACCTGCCGGAAAATAGCGTCGCGTTCAGACGTTGTCGGGTTTGTCGGCGTCGTCCTCGACGGACCGCTTGAGGGAGTCCCGACGCGCCTTCGCGTCGCGGCCGGTCGCGCCCTCCAAGAAGTCGTTCTTGACGGTGACGGCGTCTTCGGCGGCGTCGACGTGCCCCTCCGCGATGACCTCTTCCGCGGGCTTCTCGTCGATGTGGAGCGCCAGTTTGTCTTTCTTGCTGCCGAAGCTGACGGTGCCGGCGACGACCCGGTCGAAGACGGGGTTGTCCGGTTCGTCTACCACGAGGAGGTCGCTCCCGTTGTGTTCCTCTGTGTCGGTGACCTCGCCGAAGTGCTCCTCGACGAACGCTTCCATGTCCGGGACGCGGTCTTCGAGGTGTTCACCCCGCCGCATCTTGTACTCGCGCATGGACTTCGTTTTGCGAGGCCCCGTCTTACCCTTTGCGTTCACTCGCTACCGGTGACGAGTGTGCCTCTGTGGCACTCCGGGCAGAAGTCGCCCGCCCTGAGCGAACTCGCCTCGACGTCGGTCGTGAACCCGCACTCCGGACAGCGGAACTGCCCCGCCGGCACGGTGACCGCCTCGCCTTCCGCGGACTCGGCCGGGGCGGACCCGTCGACGGACTCCTCGGCGGTCAGATCCGTGTCGGGCCGCCACCCGTCGTCCTCGCTGTCGTCGCCCGGCTCCTCGGGCCACTGCCCGGGTTCGCGGTCGGTCGTCCCCGCCGCGTCGTCCTCGTCGCCGTCGATGATGACGGCGTCGTCCGTCTCCGGGTCGGCCTCGTCGTCGGTCACCGACTCCCCCGTCTCGGCGTCGGATACCGATACGTCCGTCGTCGGGTTCTCCAGTTCGCTGTCGCCCCGTCGGTCGCCGTCGTCGCTGTCGTCTAAGATCTCCGCGTCGTCGACGTCGGGTTCGACCGCCTCCGCTTCGGCCTCGACCTCGGTTTCGGTTCCCGCCGCTGTCTCCGGTCGGGACGCCGATCCCTCGTCGGCGTCTCGCTCCGCTTCCTCGGTCTCCGTCTCCGGGTCGTCCAACGGCTCGCTGTCGGCGAACGAGTCGATAGCGTCTACCGATTCCACCGATTCCTCGTCGGCCGCCGGTTCGCTCTCGTCTCCGTCGTCGACCATATCGCCCGCGATGTCAGCGGGCGTCTCGATCGAGGTCACTTCCTTGTTCTCCGAGACGATCCGCGTCTTTCCACACCGCTCGCAGGTCTCCCGTTCCTGGATGGTGATGACGACTTCGCTACCCTGCTCTTCGCGCTCGCGCTCGACGGTGGTCTCACCGTACGTGTGCCCGAGGACGGAACATTTGAGACCCATTGTCAGTGATTGCCGCCGTGACCTACTTAAACCCTGTCTGTCGGTTGCGCGAAGCGGCCGTCGGCTGGTGTTCACGAGAACGTTCTCCGTTGGAAATATTTCCGACTGAATTGGTTTTTGGAAGAGGAAAACGAAATATTATAAGCGAAAGCGACCCAGCGTGAACCGATGCGCTCGGCAAGTGGGGTCGTCGCCGCGCTCGCGGTGCTCGCAGTCGCAACTGCGACCGGCACGGCTGTCGCTGCCGAGAATCGGCCGCCGCTGGCCGATGCCGGTCTCGACCAGACGGTCGTTACCAATACGACCGTCTTCCTCAATGCGAACGGCTCGCGTGACCCTGACGGGGCGATCGCCCACGTCGAGTGGACGATCGAGACGCCGTCTGGCAACACCACCGCGCCGGCGTGTCCGACCTGCCGCCAGACCGAGTTTCGCCCCGACGGGACCGGCCGGTACGCCGTCACGGTCCGTGCCATCGACGACGACGGCGCGGCCCGCGAGGATACGCTGTACGTCTCGGTCACGCCCGCACGAGGTCCGACAGTCGAACTCTCTGGTCCCGCGACGACGACTCGCGGGAGCGAAACGACGCTCGTGGCGACCGCCAACGCGACGGAGACGAACGTCACCCGATTCGCGTGGCTACTCGACGGTACCGTTCTCCGAGAGGAGTCGGTCTCGGGCGAGAACGCCACGAGTACCCTCACGAACACGTTCGGGACGGCCGGCCGGGTCCCGGTCCGCGCCGTCGTCTACGACGAACTGGGATATAGCGGTGCGGCCACTCAGACACTACTCGTCAGAGCGCCGGGGGCAGGTGGCGGCGATAACCCCTGCGCGCAGGGCGTCGCTCCGTACTACGCTAACGGAAAGTTCCAGGGATGTATGAACGGTTCAGACATGATTTACAGTTTCGACGGCAATCGTACCGTACTCGACTCGAACGCCGACAACGGGATCCAGCTGTACGTCGGCGGCGAATTAACTGATGTCGGTTCTTTCCTCGAAAACGAGACGATAGAGGACTATCGCAATGGCCCGCAGACGGGATACAATGTCGATGCAATGCTCGAGGCGGCGGAGGAGAACATCAAGGAGAAAGATAAAAATAGTACCATCAGTTGGGGTCTTGAAGCTATTTCGACTGACAACCAATCGGGGTATGTTCCTCCCTCCGCTGGAAGTACTCAGACAAGCAATGTTCCAGTAGACTCTACGGACACAAACCACGACTCTGAGCCAGCAAATTACGACAGAACCGGAGAGCACGATTACAGCGCCACCGATTCTCGAAGCGAGACTGTTAGTGACATGACTGACGGGGCTTCCTCTGCTGGGACAGGAAGTCACGACGACTATCTCTCGGCGGAGGGGCCACCCAGTAACAATATCGTAGAGACAGATACTGACAAGAGTAGCGGGTACGCCCCCCCATTGAACGGCGCAGGAGCGTGCTATACCTGCCACGCGGAAGAAGAGAGTGATAGTTCACTGCATACCGGGAAGCGTGATTCTCCAGACGAATCTAACGGGGGCCTGTTAAACGAGATATCGGATTGGATAACTTTCTAGTAGAATATTAATATAACGACAAAAAATGAATGAAAGGATAGTGCAAGAGTGGTTTCGGTGATGAGTAGCTCTAAGAACACAATCCGGAGTGTCTGGACGCTAGCCCTCATAGCTCTTCTTTTGGTGATCGCCGGCTGCAGCGGCGTCGATATCGGTTCGGACCCAGACACCCCTACGGACCAAACCGCAGTTCAACCGATTCCTGAGAAAAGCGAGAAACCAGTAGCGACGGCGTCAGTCGAATCGGACTCGACACAGACACCTACTGAGACTCCTGAAGAAAAGCCGACCGTCACCGCAACTCCCAGTTCGTCTATCAATCTATCGACGGAGAAACCGATTCAGTATCAAAAGTACGAAGCGTTCATTTGGAGCTATAGTGGTGCTCTGGGAGACCGAAATGTCTCTGTTATCGACAGTTCCGTCAATCCGTCGAACGAGAGTATCACGATAACGTATCTTCTTGACTTGGAGAACCTAGAAACGCAAGACTTCTCGCTGATACGGATCTATGCGTTCCTCGCTGAAAATTACCGAACAGATACGTTCGAATCCGTCGACGAGAGCTACGTCCCCGAGCGGGTGAACCACCGTGCCGTCCTCGAACGCGACGGCGAACTGTATCGGACGACGTATGTCAACGAGTCGATGGCAAACAAGTACCTCAGCGATGAGTGGAACGATATTCGTTACTGGGCGGAGTTCATCCAGACGCTGGAGTACGGACCGGGATCGCCACACTACACTCCTACTGCAACGGAAGCGGAGTCATCGTAGCTCACCGGATGCGCCTCGCTTCGACTGGCGATGCGCTCGTTCGGTCTTGGGATCGTGCCCTCGTTGGAGCGGATTGAGGGACAGAGACAAGAGCCATCCGGGTATAGAGGGGGATATGAGAGCGAAGCCGGAGTACCGCGACCGGGACGAGACGGAGGTCGCGGTCCTCGACGCGCTCGCGGACCGCCACGAGGAGGGGATGACGGTGTTCGAGATCCGGTCGCGGGCGGAGGTGACCATCGACCAGATCGAGGGAGCGCTCCCGGCGCTCAAAGAGGACGGTCTCATCGAGGTCGAGGACAATGGCGAGCGGACGGTCATCCTGCCCGACGAGGACGTCGTCGGGCCGGCCGAGACCGACGAGGAGACGTCGCTGTACGAACGGCTCCGCCGGCGACTCCCGTTTTAGTCCATCGGCGCGGCCGCGCAGTTGTTCGGGCCGAGCTCGAGTTCGAAGGCGGCCTCCGCGTCGGCGGTGTCGGTCCCGAGGTTGACGGCGACGATACGTTCGAAGTTGGCCGGTCGCGGCGGAATGTCGGCGCAGACGCGCTCGACGAACGTCTCGCGGTCCATCTCGAAGGCGGGGAGACGCTCGCGGATATCGCCCAAGCGGGCGGTGTAGGTCCCGTCGCCGGCTCGCTCGGCGCTCTCGGAGTAGTGTCCGGGTGCGACGACTGTATCGTCGTGGAAGTCGGCGAGTCGCCGGGTCAGCGTCTCGTACAGCGAGCGCGCGAGGTCGCGGGTGCCGTCGGCGTCGGACTCCAGGTCGGGGCGGGCGACGCTCTCGACGAAGACGCTGTCGCCGGTGAGGAGGACGTCGCCGACGGCGAACCCGGTCATGCCGGTCGTGTGGCCCGGCAGCGGGACCGCGGCGAGCGCCGCCGACCCGACGGCGATCTCGGCGTCGTCGTTGAGCTCGGTCACAGCGAAGGCGACGCCGCGGTCGGCTGCACGGGCCGGCAACATCGGTTCGACATCGTGATCCGTGGCGAGTTCGCGGAGGCCGCTGACGTGGTCGGCGTGGACGTGCGTGTCGACGGCGTAGCGGAGCGCGGCGTCGCGGTCGGCGGCGTCGGTGACGTAGCGGTCGGCGAAGGTCCGGAGCGGATCGACGACGGCGGCGTCGCCGTCGCTGACTACCAGATACGACAGACAGCCCGACGAGGGGCGCTGGTACTGGAAGACGGTGGCGTCGTCGCAGGGAATCTCGTGACTCTCGTAGAGGCGCGCCCAGCCCTCCATTCCGTCGGCGAGGTTGTGGGCGTCGAAGCCGTAGTCGGTCAGCAGTCCGGCGACGAACGCGCTCGACTCGCCGCGGGCACAGACGACCGTGATGGGGCCGTCGCCGGCGATATCGTCGGCGAGGTCGGCCACGCCGTCGGTCACCTTCGCCTGCAAGAACTTGGCGAACGGCAGTTGCGTCGCGGTCACCGACGGGCCGTCGACGCGCCACTGCTCGAACTCGTCGCGGTCGCGGACATCCAGCAGGCGGACGGGGTCGCCGGCGTCGAGGCGGCGTTTCAGGTCAGCCGCCGACAGCGACGGGTGGTCGGCCGGCGGGTCGGGATACTCCTCGGCCATGCGCGAACTAAGAGTCGCCGGGCGATAAATCGGGCGGGGGTTCTATGAATCGAGCGCCCCTCCCGTCGGCATGGACGCGGCCGATACACTCGATGCGGTGCGCGAGGCGAGCGCGAGCGAACTGGAGCGGCTGGGGTCGGACAAACTGCTCGTCGCGGTGACGGGCGCGGACCTGACGAGCGATGCGGTCCGCGAAGCGGCGATCACGCGCGAACGCGGGCGAGCGAGCGCGCTGGCCGCGTGGGCCGACGAGAGCGGGGGCGCGACTGCGAACCGCTTCGCCGACGCGGCGTCGGCGGCGACCGAGCGGGTCGACCGTATCGCGGGGGACGACGCGACGGCAGCCGACGCGGAGACGGACGCGCTCTCGGGACACCTCGAAACCGTCGACGGGACGGCCGAGCGAGTCGGCGCGGGGCTCGTGGCGGTCCCGCTGGTCGCCGATCGGTTCTACCTGCAGGTGGTGAGCTTCTTCGTCAACGAGGCCGACGAGGAAAGCGCCGACACCTTCCGGGAGATCCGGGCCGCCGCGGGCGACCTCGGCGCGGCGCGAGACGCGCTCGCGGAACTCGACGACGAGGGCCGCGAGACGGCCCGTGACGCGGCTATCGAGGCTATCGGCGTCGCGTACGAGGAGTACGCCGAGACGCTGAACGGGATGGGGCTGGATCCGAGGCCGATCTGTTGAATCGGGTCAGGGAAGCCGGTAGGTGGCGACGCGGTTCGCGGCGTAGCGGTAGCCGAGGCCGCCGATGGCACCTAAGAGGACGACGGTGACGCCAAGACCAATGCCGAGCGAGACCGGCGTTCCGACGGGGAAGGGGACCGAGAACGGCGGATCGACGGCGAACAGGAACGCCGCGCTCGCCGGGAGGACGGCGACGGCGAGGAGGGCGAAGTACGACAGGAACGCCCAACTGCTGGGGACGGTCACCTCGCGGCCGTGAACCGACGAGGTCTCGAACTTCGGGAAGACGACGCCGGTCCCGGCGGCGACTGCCGGGGCGGCGAGCGTCGCGACGAACGCCGTCGCGAGAGCGGTCCCGAGCGCGGCCGGGCCGAGCCCGGCGACGACGCCGAGGCCGCCGACGAGCGTCATTGTCACGGGGAGACCGGGGAGGACGCCCGCGATGACGAGCCCCGCGAGGAACTCCCGGCCGGAGACGTTCGCGGTCAGCGTCAGCGGGAGGACGCGTTCCTCGCCGCCGAGCGGGTTGAGCGTGAACGCCGCGCCGAACGCCGATGCGCTGGCCAGACCCGCCGTCAGCGGGAGCGTCGCCGGGACCGGGCCGCCGGTCAGCAGGAACTGGCCCTGATAGACGAGCAGGAAGAGCGGCGCGACGGCGAACTGGACGGTGAAGGGCGAGCGCTTCGCCCGGAGCCAGGACTTCTGGGCGACCACGCGGGTCGCCGTCGAGACGCGGCCGGTGAGGAGCCGATCCGAGAGCGTCCGCTCGTCCGCGTCGAACTCGTGGTCGGGTTGGACGGGGTCGACGTACCACACCGCTCGGGCGAGCCACCGGGTTCCGACGGCGGCGGCGACGACGCTACCGAGGAGGAGCGCCCAACCGCCGGCCGCCGCGAGCGGGGAGGCCGGGACGTCCGGCAACGCGACGAGGACGATGTCGCCGAGCCAGGCGAGCGGCGAGCGAGTGACCGCGCGGAGCACCGACCGCTGGACTGACGACACCGTCGAGAGACCGATCCAGCCGACGACGAGACCCATCGACGCGAGAGAGCCGACGCTGGCGCGGTGCCGGGCGACGAACGCCGAGCGAGCGGCGGCGAGTTTCACCGTCAGCCCGCCGGCGTAACCGAGGAGCGCGCCCAGCGCGGTGACGAGCAACGTCGTCAGCAGGACCGCCGGGAAGACGAGCGGGTGGCCGGCCCCGACCGTCAGCCCGACGGCGAACGCGAGCAGCGGCAGCCCGAGCGCGCCCAGTATCCGGACGAACTCGGCGGTGAGGACACCGGCGAGCACGTCGACGTAGGGAATCGTGGTCAGTAGGCCGTCGAGCCCGTCGGGCTCGCCGACCTGCTTCGCCGAGCGCTGGAGTTCCACGAAGACGACGAGCGCCAGCAGCATCGCCAGCACGCTCAGCGCGGCCGAGCGTAGTTGTCGGATATCGGTCTCCGCGAGCGCGCTCCCGCCGAAGTACGCGAGCGCGCCCATCCCCAGGCTGTACAGCGGAATCATGAGTCCGCCACCGAGCAACATGACGACGCCGCGGGTGCTGTCGCGGAGGTTGCGCCACGTCCTTCGCAGTTCGGTCCGGGCGACGAGGCGGACGCGGCGGGCGCTCGGCCGCATCATCGCTCCGCCGGCTGCCCGCGTTCGCTCGTCACGTCGAGGAACACGTCTTCGAGCGTGCTCCCGGCCTCGACGTCGGCGGTCAGGTCGGCCGGTGTCCCTTCGGCCACGAGGTCGCCGTCGTAGAGCACCCCGACGGTGTCGGCCAGTTCCTCGACGACCGGGAGGATGTGCGTCGAGAGGAAGACGGTGGTGTCGGCCGCGGCGACCTCGCTGATGGTGTCACGCACCGTTCGGGCCGCCCGCGGGTCGAGACCGCTGGTGGGTTCGTCCAGGAAGAGCACCTCGGGTTCGTGCAACAGCGCCTGGACGAGCCCGACCTTCTGCTTCATCCCCTTCGAGTACGTCCCGACGCGGCGGTCGGCGTCGTCGGCGAGGTCGAACCGTTCGAGGAGGGATTCGACGCGGTCCCAGTCCTCGTAGCCGCGTAGCCCGGCGATGTACTCCAGTTGCTCGCGGCCCGTGAGCTCCTCGTACAGCGGCGGCTCCTCGGGCAGGACGCCGATGTGTTCGACGACGCTCGCGCGGTCGGTCACCGAGTGGCCGGCGACGCGGGCGGAACCCGAGGTGGGTTCGGTCAGCGTCGTCAGGATGCGGATGGTCGAGGTCTTCCCGGCCCCGTTCGGACCGAGGAAGCCGAACACCTCGCCCGAGTCGACGGTGAGGTCGAGGTCCGTAACGGCGACGGCGTCGCCATAGCGCTTGGTCAAGTTCTCGATGGCGATCGCTGGTGGAGGGCACATACGCCCGATGCCGACCGACGGCGCAATAGCTCTTGTCCACTCGCTCGCTCGCCGCCAGTACCTATATGTTCGGCCCACCTGAACGCGAAAGCATGGACTCCGATGGGGAGGGGGTGGGAAGACGCGCCGGCGAGCGCCAGCAACTCCGCCGGGCGACCGCCATCTTGGGCAAGAAGTGGCACCCGATCCTGATCCACACCCTCCAGCGAGAGGGTCCCATCGGCTTCAACGACCTCAAAGCGTCCGTCGAGGGCATCTCTGATAAGGTGCTCTCGGAGTCGCTCGACGACCTGGAGGCCGCCGGCGTGGTCAGCCGCGACGTCATCGACGCGAAACCCGTCCGCGTCGAGTACGCGCTGACCGACGCCGGAACCGACCTCGGGCCGCTCATCGAGGAACTGTGGCAGTGGAGTCAGCAGTACCTCCCCGAGGGCGAGGCCCCGTCCTGATTCGCTACTCCTCCGCTGCTTCTTCCTCGTCCTCGTCGACGATCTCGATGCCGCGGTTGTTCACTGCCGACGGGTCGAGCCCGATCTCCTCTAAGAACTGCTTGTACTCGCGTTCGCACTGTTCTGCGTCCTTCTGGCGGTCGCTGGCTCGGTCACAGAGCGCCACGAGGTCCTCGGGCACGTCGTTGGTGTAGACGATCCAGTGGTTGATGAGGTCCGAGAGCCGACGGATGGGCGAGGTGAAGTGGCCGTAGATCTCGAAGTTCAGCGCGTGGTGGCCGCCGAAGGGGTCGTTCATGTACTTCGCACGGGGCATCACCTTCATCACGGCCCACTGGATCTTATCGAGTTGGCGCTGGGGGGCGTCTTCGAGCGTCGCGTTGACGGCCTTGCGCGGGTCGTCCCACGCCGAGCCGGGGATGGAGACGCCGTCGAGTTCCTGGATCTCGACCAGCGCCTCGTCCCACTCGTCGGGGCTGGGCTGGGGGTGGACGCGGTACATCGCCTCGACGCCGCGGCCCCACATGAGTTCGTGCGTGACGGCCTTGTTGGCCTTCAGCATGCACTCCTCGATGATGGTGTGGGCGCGGTCCCGCGCGGGGTTGAGGACGAGCGACCCCTCCTCCTTTCGCTGCTCGTGCATCCGGTCGGCCAGTTCCCAGACCTCGCGGGTCTTCTCGGCGAGGTCGACGCTATCGTCTTCTAAGTGGTCGCCGGCGCTGTCGGGGTCGTCGAGTAAGTTCTCGGCCTCGGTGTAGGTCAGGCGGGCGTCGCTCTCGATGACGGACTTGTAGATCTCGATCTCGTCGTAGCCCAGGTCGTCCTTGTCGAGGTGCATCTCGACGGTGTGGGCCAGTCGGTCCTCGTTGGGGACCAGCGAGCAGACGGTCTCTGCGAGCACCGGCGGGAGCATGTGGATGGTGTACCCCGGCAGATAGACGGTGTTCCCGCGCTCGACGGCCTCGTCCCACATCGCCGTATCGGGGTTGACGTAGTGGGTCACGTCGGCGATGTGGACCCAGAGGACGTACTCGTCGTCGCGCTCCTCGACGGAGATGGCGTCGTCGAAGTCCTGGGCGTCGATCGGGTCGGTCGTCCACGTCGTCAGGTCCCGGAGGTCCCGGCGCTCCTCGCCCTCGTCCTGAATCTCGGCCTGCACGTCCTGGGTGCGCTCCTCGGCCTCTTCGAGGACCTCGGGCGGGAACTCGTCGCGGATGCCGAACTTCTCGAACAGTTCCTCGCGCTTGTTCTCCATGTGGCGGGCGACCTCTTCGTCGATCTCGACGGGGCCCTGCCCCTCCGGCGTCCCTGCGGCCGACTGGGCGTCTTCGGTGGTCATGTCCCCGGCTACGCCCAGGGTGTAGTTAGGACTGTCGGGGTGGGGATATCTCGACTGCTCGCGACTCTCACTCCGACTCGCTCCGAGACAGCTCTCGGAACTGCTCCAGAAACGTCTCGCGGTCGGTCTCGCCCGCGCCGGCGGCGTCGAGCGTCGCTTCGAGGTCGCCTCTCGGGTGACGTGACATCTCGCCGAAACAGGCCTTACAGACGTACTCGAAGGTCTTGTCCCGGCGGTCCCACCGGTCGCCGTGCTTGTCGTATTCGCGGGCGTCCGACCGCGAGAGGCGTTCCCCGCAGGCGATGCAGGTCACCATCTCCCGGTCCGTCCGGGAGCCGAACATACACCGAGATAGCGACCCCCACGATATAGATGTTTTCGCCGGGCGGCCACTCGGGGGACGTTCCCGATACCCATCTGATGGGGTCGCCCGTCCACACGTTTATTCGGATGCCGCCATTACACCTGCTATCGGCCCACCGTGCCGGATCTACCGCGATGAAGCCACCAGAGACACTCGCGCGTGCGACGCTCGATACGCTGCCCATCAACGTCGCCGTCCTCGACGACGACGGCACGATCCTCGTGACGAACCGCGCCTGGCGGGAGTTCGCCGGCGTGGACGACGGCGACATGCAGGGCGTGAACTACTTCGAGACGACGGACGTCGAAGCCGACGAGTACGCCGCCGAGGCCGTCGCGGGGCTGAAGGCGGTCATGGACGGCGACCAGGACCTCTTCACCTTGGAGTACCCGTGTCACACTCCCGAAGAGAAACAGTGGTTTCTGATGCGCGTCGCGCCGTTGCCGCCCGAGGAAGCGGGCAGCGTCGTCGTCGCGCACGTCGACATCACACAGCGGAAACTCGCCGAACTGGACGCCGAGCGCCGCAGCGAGCAGCTGCGAGCGGAGCGCTCGAAACTCGAACACCTCCTCGACCGACTCGACGGACTCGTCACGGCGGTCGTCGGCGACGTGATGACCGCGGGGTCGCGCTCGGAGATCCAACAGACGGTCGTCGACCGGCTGGCGTCCGTGGATTCGTACCGCTTCGCGTGGATCGCCGAGTTCGACGTCCGCGACGAGACCCTCCGTCCGGCGGCGGTGTCGGCTGCCGGACCCGACGGCGACGGGACGGACGTGGGCATCCCGGTGACCGACGACGACCCCGTCGCGGTCGCCGCCCGAACCGAAACGATTCAGGTCGAGACCGGCGAGATACGCGCCGTCCACCGCGAACTCGCGGGCGAGGACGTCGCGTCGCTGGCGGCCGTCCCGCTCGTCGCGGGTGAATCCCTGTACGGCGTACTCACGGTGTACGCCGACAGAGACGACGTGTTCGACCCGCGCGAGCGCGCGGTCCTCGGTGCCGTCGGGCAGGCGGTCTCGACGGCGATCGACGCGACGGAGACCAGTCGCCTGCTCACGGCGGACAACTTCACCGAACTGGAACTCCAGATACGCGACGACGACGTCTTCTTCCTCTCGCTGGCGCGCGAACTGGGTTGTCGGATGGAGTACGGCGGCAGCGTCGCGGGCGAGGAGGAGTCGGCGATGTTCTTCCTCGTCGAGACCGACGACCCCTCGGCGGTGTGTGCGACGGCCGCCGACCACCCGCAGGTCAGCGCCGTCACGCACGTCTCGACGACGGAGTCGACGTCGCTGTTCGAGTTCACCGTCGCGGACCCGCCCGTCGTCTCGCTACTGGCCGACCGAGGGGCGGAGACCCGGGATATCGTCGTCACGCCCGACCACGCCGTCGTCACCGCGGTGCTTCCGGCCGCCACCGAGACCCGCGCCGTCGTCGAACACGTCCGGGACGCCCACCCCGGGACGGACCTGCTGTCGGTCCGCGACCGCGACGAACCGCCGATGTCGCGGCAGGCGTTCCTCGCCACGCTCGAAGACGACTTGACCAACCGTCAGCTGACGGCGCTTCGCAAGGGGTATCTCGGCGGCTTCTTCGAGTGGCCCCGCGACGTCTCTGGCGAGGAACTGGCCGAATCGATGGACATCTGCCCCTCGACGTTCCATCAGCACCTCCGGGCCGGCGAGCGGAAGCTGCTCGAAGCGGTCTTCGAGACCTGGTGAGGTGCCCTCGTCGTCGACGACCCGGCGGACGCCGCGATTCGTCCAAAGCAGTTGGGCACACAGTTTAAAGCCGTACTCTCCGTACGTGTATGTAGACGAAGTGTCACTCGGGTCTATGATGTCGTACCCGTGACATGAACCGCGGTCCGAACTACTGACGGCGGACGAAAACCGACTCCGCCCCCTGCCGCGACCGTCGCGATCCGAACACCACTCACCCACCACCCCGTCGCCAGAACTCAATGTCATCTGACAATATCCGTACCAGCAAATCGATCCAACAGCAGACCGGTCGCACGTTCCATCTCGCTACCCGCCTGCTCCCGGAGCGCATCCGCCATCCGACCTACGTGATGTACGCCTTCTTCCGTATCGCGGACGAGGTGGTCGACCAACCGGACGGCCCGCCTCCCGCCGTCCAGCACGAGCGACTCGAAGCGATTCGGGAGACAGCGCTCGGGAACCGCGAACCGGACGACACCGACGACGGCGTCGTCCTCTCGGCGTTTCAGGACCTCCGCGCCGAACACGACATCCCCGACGAGGAGGTGAACGTCTTCGTCGACGCGATGGAGATGGACATCGACCGGGCCCGCTACGAGACGTTCGAGGACCTCCGGGGGTACATGCGCGGGTCGGCCGTCGCCGTCGGCAACATGATGACGATGGTGATGGATCCGCCCGGCAAGGAGGAGGCGCTGCCTCACGCCGCGGCGCTGGCGGAGGCGTTTCAGCTCTCGAACTTCCTCCGTGACGTGCGCGAGGACATCCACGACTACGGCCGGGTGTACCTCCCCCAGGAGACGCTCTCCCGTCACGGCGTCACCGAGGCGCAACTCGCGGACGCCGAGGTCGACGACGCGTTCCGCGCGGTGATGGAAGAGGAGCTGACTCGCACGGAAGAGCTGTACCGCGAGGGCGTCACGGGCATCCGCTACCTGCCCGAGGACTGCCAGTTCGGCGTCCTACTGGCGGCGGTGCTGTACGCGGAACACCACCGGCTCATCCGGGAACGGGAGTACGACGTGCTCACGGCGACGCCTGACCTGACCCGCCGCCGTCGCCTCTGGCTCTTAGCGCGGACTTGGTGGCACTGGCGGCGCAACGGCGACCCCGAGGCGACGTTCTACGCCGTCAGCGCCGTCTCCGAACGCGGCTCGGGGGCGATGCAGCCGGAGATCGCCAGCCACGGCCAGCCGACGTGGCGCGGGTAGCGGTCGCCGGTCTTTCCGACGCCGAAGACACGCGGAACTGCCGATAGCGAGAGCGACGTAGGAAACGGAAAACCGGGAGAAAGCGGAGAAACCGAAAACCGCAGCGAACGGTCGCTTACTTGCCCTTGCCGCGGTTCGAGCGGATGGACGGTCGGGTCTTCTCCGCGCCCTTGCCCTTCGTGTCGAGACCGCGGTTGCGACGGCCGGCACCGGTCAGCCCGCGGAAGACGCGGTCGGCCTGGTGGTCTTCACAGATCCACGAGAGGTCGTCGTCGTTCTGGATGGCCGGGTGCTCGGGGTCGACGAGGATGATTTCGTGCCACTTCTGGCTGCCGTCCTGCCCCACGGAGTAGCTGTTGAGCACGCGCAGGTTCGGGTAGACGCGGGCGGCGCGTTCCTCGGCGACGCGCTGGATGTCCTTCCGGCGGGTGATGCGCGTGACGCCCTGACGCTTCGTCCGGCGTCCGGCTTTGTGACGCTGCTTGCGCGCGCTCCCCTTGCGGACGGAGACGCGAGCGACGACGACGCCCTGCTTGGCCTTGTAACCCTGCGAGCGGGCCTTATCGAGGCGGGTCGGGCGCTCGATGCGCTCGACCGCGCCCTGTTCGCGCCACTCCTGCTGTCGCTGCCACTGCAGCTCGGCGAGTTTGCCTTCCTTGGGGCTCTGCCACGCGTCTCGGATGTACGAGTATGCACTTCGTGCCATTGTGTTTCACCACGGGCGTTGCGTGGTTCAAGTCGCCCGCGACAGACGTCGCGTCGGCGGCTCACATCCCGACCTGCACACGCAGGTGCCCGCTGGCGCCCGTCGTCCAGCGAGTTATCGACTGTTCCGTATTCGCGCCCTTAAACAGTTCGAACTGCGGTCGAGCGTGTGGCGGCCTGGCAGTGGGCGACGGTCGCGAAGGACGTGCGGACCGGGCTGCGATGACCGAGTGGTGGTGAACCGTCAGGGTCGTACCCGATACTTTCCTCGCACAGCCACGGATACGAGGGCTGTGCGAGCGAACGCGCCGCTTCCGGAGGTGTGGTATCCGACGCTTTCTCCCTAGGTACGCATATCCTGGACTATATCGAGAGACTTAGCGCATTTTCACAGATAGATATTCTAAAAAGAGAACTATAATACCAAAATTAGAGAAACTAGCCCGGATTAGCGAGAATCATATCGATAGATATGGCGAGTAGGGAGATATCGATGAGATAGATACCTATACCGAGCCGAATATCGACATCGGACGGATATCAGAACAGAGTGGGAGATAACGAACGTACCAGTGTTATGGAGACCGGTAGGTCGGCTGTCAGTTGCTCGTGAGCGTGACCTGCACCGACTTCGCAGTGCTGAGCACTTGGCCGGTGATGTCCTCTTCGAGGTATCGGCCGCTCAGTCGGTCTACGGGGCCACAGACGCCGAGTGCGGCGACGTAATCTTCCTCGCCCGTCTGGAGCGGCGCGGCGACGCCGACGATCCCCTCGTAATGTTCTTCTCTGCAGAACGCGATGCCGTCGTCTCGGACGCGGCTGATCTGGTCTTCGAGCGCGTCGGCGTCGGTGATGGTCGCTTCGGTCTGTGCGCGGAGTTGAGTGCCGTTTAATATCTCCTCGACGCGGTCGTCGGGCAGCGACGCCAGTATCGATTTCCCGGGCGCGTTGACGTGAATCGGGAGCCGCTCGCCCTCCCGAAACTCGGGGTCCCACCCGTTCGACGGCTGCGAGATGTACGCCGGGACGGCCGCGTTCGCTTCGAGGACGAACAGCGTGGTGGTCTCGCCGCTGGCGGCCGCGAGGTTGTCGAGAGCCTGCTTTGCGTCCCGGTAGACCGGCAGTTTCTCCCGCGTCCGGTTGCCCAGATTCAGCGTCCGCAGCGACGGTTCGTAGCCGTCGACCCGCTTGACGACGTAGCCGTGTGCGCGAAGTGTCGAGAGGTGATTGTGGACCACGCTCTTCGAGACGTCGACGCGGTCGGCCAGAGCCGTGACGCCTAGCGGTCCCTCGTGGGCGACGAGCGCTTCGAGGACCGACAGCGAGGTTCCGGTCGCTTCGACGGCGTACTCCGGTGTGTCGTCCATACGGACGCTACGAACGGGAGGGTCAAAAGCTTGTTCTTTAGAGCAGAACGCTTCTGCCTTTGTCAACAGTTCGCACGCCAAATCTATCATGGTTTTTCGGATATATACGGTTCGTTTGCGCGTGTAGCAGCGGAAATCTATTCGTTCTGCAGAGAAGAACACATCGCTGCCGCGACGTGGAAATCGCGGTTCGGGTGCGTGGTGCGGTTACAGAGAAGGAAGTGAACACGTCGCTACGGGGCGGTCAGTCGCGATCGGGGACGACGACTTTCTTCAGGCCCTCGGCGTCGCCCATCCGCTCGAACGCCGTCGGCAACTCGTCGAGCCCGATTCGCTCCGTGATGAGCGAGTCGGCGTCGACGCGGCCGTACCGGAGCATCGTGATCGCTCGCTCGAAGTCCTCGGTGGTCAGGGAGTACGACCCCCGATAGCCCACTTCGTCGAAGAACACGTCGAACGGGCTGACCTCCAGCGTGGCGTCCTGTTCGGGGACGCCGAAGATGAGCGTCGACCCGCCCTTGGTGGTCACCGCGTTGGCTTGTTCGATGGTCGGAACGAGGCCGATGGCCTCGACGCCGACGTCCACCGGGCCGCCCGCGGCCTCGGGGATGGCCTCCTCCGGGTCGACCTCGTCGGGGTCGATAACGGCGTCCGCGCCGAGTTCGGCCGCGAGTTCGCGCCGCTCGGGGTCGAGTTCGGAGACGACGATGGGGGCGGCACCGGCGTTGCGGAACGCCTGCAATAGCAGGAGCCCGATGGGGCCGGCACCGATGATGGCGACGCTGTCGCTCGGCGTGAGGTCGACCTGTTCGACGCCGTGGACGCAGCACGCCAGCGGCTCGGCCAGCGCGGCCCGTTCGAAGGACATGTCGCCGATGTCCTCGACGTTGATCGCCGGGACGCGGACGTACTCGGCGAACGCGCCGTCGAGGATGGTGTCGCCCGCGCCACCGATGCTGGTGTTGTTCTCACAGAGGTGGGTCTCCCCGCGCTTGCAGTACGAACAGGCGTTACAGGGGACCGTCGGGTTGACCGCGACGCGGTCGCCCGCTTCGAAGCCGGTGACGTCGCTCCCGACGTCGGCGACGGTGCCCGCCGCCTCGTGGCCCGGCACCAGCGGCGTCTCGATGGGGAAGGTGCCGTGATACATGTGGTAGTCGGTCATGCAGACGCTGCAGGCACCGACCTCGACGAGGACCTCGTCGGCCGCCGGCTCCGGTCGTTCGCGTTCCTCTACCGTGATCTCGCCCACGTCGGTGAGTGTGGAGGCGCGCATCAACTGCCTCCGTCGGTGTCTTCGGTGGTCGGTCGCTCGGTGCGTTTCTGAGTGTGTCTGTCTGGTCTCATAGGTGCGCTCTCGGGTTCGGTCGCTCCGTCTCTCCGGTGACGTGACCGGTCGGTGACGGCGGTCGACGCCCCGGTCCGACGGGGAGAACTATCCCGGTCACGAGATAAATAGCTTGTTGCTGAGTGCGTCGCGGGGTTATCGGTTATCCAGTCGCCAGCTATCGATGGGGACCTGCCCGCCGTCGACGCGGAGCTCGTGGCCGTTGATGTAGTCGCCGGCCGGCGACGCGAGGAACACCATCGCGTTGGCCACGTCCTCCGGGTCGGCGAACCGCCCGAGCGGGTTGTTGTCCAGGATCTGTTCGGTGACGGCGTCGCTGAACTCGTCCGTCATCCGCGTGTCCGCCCAACCCGGCGCGACGGCGTTGACTCGGATTCCCTCTCGGCCGAGTTCCAGCGCGAGGCTCTTGGTCAGGCCGAGCAGGCTGAACTTGCCCACGTCGTAGGCCGGCGACATCCCGACGGCGTTCTTGGTGTGGATCGAGGTGGTGTTGACGATCTTCCCGTACCCCTGCTCGACCATCCCGTCGACGACCTCGCGGATGCAGTTCAGCGACCCGTGGAGGTGGACGTCGAGGTTCAGCTGGAAGGTGTCGTCGTACTGCTCGTCGAGGAACGGACCGGCGTCGCCGACGCCTGCATTGTTCAGCAGTACGTCGACGGTCCCGAATTCGTCCGCCGCCGTCTCGACCATCGCGGCGACCTCGGCCTCGTCGCTCACGTCCGCGCCGACGCCGATGGCGTCGGCCCCGGTCGCCCGGATCTCCGCGGCGGTCGATTCCGCAACCTCGGCGTCGAGGTCGTTGACGACGACGCTCGCGCCGTTCTCTGCGAACTTCTCCGCCGCCGCTTTGCCCATACCTCTACCGCTCCCGGTGACGAGAACAGTTCGGTCTGTGAAGTCGTACTCCATACGACAACCGGTTTTCACCGCTCATACATAGCGATTGGGGGTGAGGTAACGTGTATCGTGCTCTACAAATGATTAACTTTATTGCCCATGAGGAATTCGTTGGGAGGTGAGACGGAGACCAATGACAAGTGAGCGCAATCGGCGTCAGCACAAGCGGCGTAGCTTCATCAAAGCGGCCAGCGTCGGCCTCCTCGGCGGCCTCGCGGGGTGCACGCGGGGCGGCGACGGCGGCGACGGCGGCGACGGCGGGGGTGGCGGCTCGACCGGGAACGGATCGAGCGGCACCGGCAGCGATGGTTCTTCGGGCGACTTACCGATCTCGCTCGATAAGTACACCGGGGCCGACATCGACTGGAAGCAGTTCGAGGGCTCGAAGATAAACGTCGGTGCCGTCAGTCACGCCTGGGTCGACAACATCAAGCCCGCGGTTCCCGTCTTCGAGGAACTGACCGGCATCGACGTCGTCTGGAACGTCCTGCCCGAACAGCAGTTCCGGACCAAGCGACAGACCGACGTGAGCACCGGGGCCGGGCAGTTCGACGTCTTCTTCATGGACCAGGTCGTCAACCAGTTCCGCGAAGAGGGGTGGCTGCAGACGCTGGACCAGTACTTCAACGACAGCAGCCTCTACGACGAGGATTGGTGGAAGCCCGACGACCTCTTCGAGTCTTCCCGGTGGCAGGCCCACGGCGGCGGCTACAGCGACCGGTGGACCGGCATCCCGATCACCACCGAAGTCCAGACCCAGTTCTACCGGAAGGACCTCTACGAGAAGCACGGCCTCGAAGTCGCCGAGACGCTCGAACAGTTCCGCCAGAACGCGAAGACCATCCACGAGAACGAGTCCGATATCGTCGGCACTGTCGGCCGCGGACAGAAGGGCTACGGGATGAACATCTACATCCTGAACACGTTCATCCGCGAGTACGGCGGCGAACTCTGGACCTCGTTCCCGGAGGACTCCGGGCTCGATACGGACGCCGTCATCAACGCGGCGAAGTGGTACACCAACGTACTGCGGGACTACGGGCCAGAGGGCATCTCTACGATGACCTGGTCCGACGTGCTCTCGACGATGCAGGAGGGCAGCGCCGGCCACATCGTCGCCGACGCCAACCTATTCTGGCCCGGCCTGACCGGCTCCGACTCGTCGGTCGGCGACTCCATCGGGATCGCAAAGGCGCCGCGGCCGGCCGACGGCGAGTTCGGCCCGAACGCGTTCAACTGGCAGATCTCCACCTCGAAGAACGCCAAGAACTCCGAACAGGGCTTCCTGTTCATGATCTGGGCCTCCTCGCAACCGACGAACAACTACATGCACTTAGAGCAGAGCGCGGCGTACTCGGTGCGCCAGTCCGTCTGGGAGAACGAGGAGTTCCGCTCGCGCGTCGGCGAGAACTTCGCGCAGGTCTCGCTCGACTCGCTGAAGGAAGCCCAGCCAGACCCCTTCGACCCGAAGTACCCCCAGTGGGGCCAGCGCTACTCCGAGGAACTGCAGCGAGCCATCGCCGGGCAGAAGGCCCCCGAGGAAGCGATGACCCGGGCGGCGGAGATCGCCGAAGACATCTACAGCGGGTAACCCGTCCGAGTCAATCCGAGCCACACTACCACAATGAGTACACCAACGAAAACGGAAACGACGAACGACACGGCCCTCGGGAGCCTCCGGGACGTCTGGAACGACTACCTCCCGTACTGGTTCATGGCGCCGATGGTGCTGGTGATGGTGATGATCACCTTCTTCCCCGGTGCCTACGACCTCTATCTCGCGCTCATCGAGGAAGCCACGCTGAACGTCTTCCAGGCCGACTTCGCCGGGCTGGCCAACTTCCGGACGGCCTTTACCCGCGGCGGCGCGTTCCACTCGTTCGTCGTCACCATCACGGTCGTCGTCAGCGCGCTGTTCTTAGAGACGCTGCTCGGGTTCGTGTTAGCCGCGCTCGTCGCCGGCGTCGAATCCGAGCGAACGAAGTCGTTCTACCGCGTGCTGTTCATCGTTCCGATGGCGGTCGCGCCCGTCTCCATGGCGACCATCGGCCGCATCATGCTCAACAGCGAGATCGGTGTCATCCCGTTCGTGATCAACACGATGACTCCCTTCGCGGCTCCGAACTTCCTCTCGGACATCCCGCTGTTGACGGTGATCCTGCTGGACACGTGGAACTGGACGCCGTTCATGTTCATCATCTTCTACGCCGGCCTCTCGTCGGTGCCCGATACGCTGGTCGAAGCGTCGCGGGTCGACGGCGCGCCGCTGTGGCGGCGCTACGTCCACGTCATCATCCCCTACATGAAGCCCGTGGTGTTCGTCGCCACCCTCATCCGGCTCATCGACCTGTTTCGCACCTTCGGCGTCGTCTACGGCCTGACCCAGGGCGGCCCGGGGACGGCGACCCAACTCGTCAGCATCAACATCTACGAACAGATGTTCATCAACAATCAGATCACGGTGGCCGCCGCCATCGCCATCGTCTACCTCGTGGTCGTCGTCGCACTGTGTAACATAATCATCGCGAAGGTCGGCTTCGAGGGGGTGTGGGACTGATGGCGACCCAAGACAGCAGTCCCGTCGACTCCTCGCAGCGACTCGATAAGGACACGCGGGAGAAACTCGTCACGGCGGTCCGCCACACTATCCTCCTGACGTGGTCGTTCGTGGTGTTGTTCCCGCTGTACTGGCTGGTCTCGATGTCGCTGAAGCCGCCGGGGCAGGCCAACTCGCTGCCGCCGGACTGGATCTTCCTGCCGACCGTCTACAACTACATCCAGCTCGTCCAGCAGGGCGATTTCCTCGCAGCGTTCGCTAACAGCCTCTTCATGGTGAGCGCGTCGGTGATACTCGTCTTGCTCATCGGCGTGCCCGCGGCGTACGTCCTCTCGCGGTACGATATTCCGATGGAGCGGGACGTCCTCGTCTGGATCCTTTCCTCGCGGATGCTCCCGCCCATCGCGGTGGTCATCCCGTTCTTCGTGATCTTCCAGTCGCTCAATCTCTTCGACACGCGAATCGGGATGATCCTGATGTACGTCAGTATCAACCTCTCGCTGGTCGTCTGGGTGATGAAGGCGTTCTTCGACGGCATCCCCGAGACCTTAGAGGAGGCCGCCCGCGTCGACGGTGCGACCCAGTTCCAGGGCTTCCGGAAAGTCGTCCTGCCAGCGGCCAAGCCCGGCATCTTCTCGGTGGCCATCATCAGCTTCATCTTCGCGTGGATCGAGTTGCTGTTCGGATTAGTGCTGACGAGCTTCAAGGCCGTGCCGGTGACGCTGTTCGTCTACTCGTTCATCGGCTCGCGCTCCATCGAGTGGTCGATGCTCGCGGCGGCCTCGACGGCGATGATCGTCCCCATCGTGGTCTTCCTGATCGCGGTCAACAAGTACCTCGCTGCCGGTCTCAGCTTCGGCGTGGTGATCAAAGAATGAGAACGAACACGACGACGCACCGACGCGACGCATCGCTCGCACAGCACACCCGCGCGGCAGGGGCGAACAGCCGCACTACGGAGGACTGCTAATGGCCAGTATCACGATAGACGACGTAACGAAGGAGTTCGGAGAGGGAGCCGAGTCGGTCGTCGCGGTCGACGACGTCTCGCTGGACATCGCGGACGGCGAGTTCGTCGTCTTCGTCGGTCCGTCAGGTAGTGGAAAGTCGACGCTGATGCGGATCGTCGCCGGGTTGGAGACACAGACCGAGGGCGACGTCGAGATCGGCGATGCGATCGTCAACCAACTCGGGCCGCGTGCGCGAGACATCGCGATGGTGTTCCAGAACTACGCGCTGTACCCCAACATGACCGTCGAGGAGAACATGTCGTTCGGACTCAAGATGTCCACGGACATGTCCGATGACGCCATCGAGGAGAGCGTCACGTCCACCGCCGAGATGATGGACATCGGGGCGCTGCTGGACAACAAACCCGGGGAACTCTCCGGCGGCCAGCAGCAACGCGTCGCGCTGGGCCGGGCCATCGTCCGAGACCCGAACGTCTTCCTCATGGACGAGCCGCTATCGAACCTGGACGCGAAACTGCGCGCGGAGATGCGCACGGAGATCAACCGGCTCCAGAACGACCTCGGAGTCACGACGCTGTACGTCACCCACGACCAGACCGAGGCGATGACGATGGGCGACCGGCTGGTCGTGCTCAACTACGGCGAGCTCCAGCAGGTCGGCACGCCCCTGGAGTGTTTCTACCGGCCGGAAAACCAGTTCGTCGCCGGCTTCCTCGGCTCGCCCTCGATGAACTTCTTCGAGGGGAGCCTCGACGGCGGGACGCTGCGGGCGGACGGCTTCGACTACGACCTGACCGAGCGCATGCAGTCTTCGGTCGGGGACCGGAACGACCTCGTCCTGGGCGTCCGCCCGGAGGACCTCACGCTCCACGACGAACCGACGGGGGGCCACGAGTTCGAGGCGGTCGTCGACGTGGTCGAACCGATGGGCAGCATCTCCTACGTCTACCTGCAACCGAGACAGCAGGACCACGAGGACACGTTCATCGCGGAGACTGACGGCCAGCGGCCGATCAGCGAGGGGTCGGAAGTCTACGTCGAGATCCCGGACACCGACGTCCACCTCTTCGACGCCAAGACCGGCGAGACCGTCCACCAGCGAAAACTGGACGCCGAGGCGGAACTCGCCCTCGAAGACGGAATGCAGACCGTCAGCAGCTCCTCGGACTGAGCCGGGAAATCGGTACTCTTTCCGGTGACCCCCACCGACGTTCGACTACGCGGTTCGAGACCGATTCAGACACCACCTATGACCTCACGAGACCTAGCACACTACGAGACGAGAAACGCCATCTGTGAATACGGCCGCAGCCTGCTCGAAGACGACCTGACGACCGGGACCGGCGGCAACCTGAGCGCCCGCCTCGACGACGACCTCGTCGCCATCAGCCCCTCGGGCGTCCCCTACGACGACGTGACGCCGGCGGACGTGCCGGTCGTGAAGACCGACGGCACGGTCGTCGAGGGCGAGGTCGAGCCCTCGACGGAACTGCCGATGCACCTGGCCGTCTACGAGTCCCGCCCCGACGTGGGCGGCGTCGTCCACACGCACTCGCCCTACGCGACCACGTTCGCCTCGCTCGGCGAGCCGATCCCGGCCTCGCACTACCTCATCTCCTTTACGGGAACCGAGGTACCGGTCGCCGAGTACCGGACCCACGCGACGGCCGAACTCGGCGAGGCGGCCGTCGAGTCGCTTGGCGAGGAGTTCAACGCGACGCTGCTTCGCAACCACGGCGTCCTGACCGCCGACGAGTCGCTTTCTGACGCCTACACCGTCGCCCTGATGGTCGAGTACTGCGCGCGCATCCACCACCAGGCGAAGGCCATCGGCGACCCCGAGATCCTCCCGGACGACGAGATCGACCGCCTGAGCGACAAGCTCGACGCCTACGGGCAGTGAGAGGGGGCTGACTCACGCATGAAACACGTCGCCATCGACGTCGGCGCGAGCGGCGGAACCGTCTACCTCGGGGAAGTGACGTCCGAGACGTTCGACGTGACCGAAGTCGACCGGTTCGAGAACGGGCCGGTCGAGACGGACGGCCGCTACGCGTGGGACCTCTCGGCGCTCCGCGAGCGGATGGTCGAGGGCCTCGAAGCGGCGGCCGAAGCGGGCGGCGCGTTCGAGACCGTCGGCGTCGACACGTGGGGCCTCGACTTCGGCCTCCTCGCCGACGGCGAGGTGCTCCGGGACCCGACCTCCTATCGGGACCCCGAGTCGACGGCCGCCCGCGAGGAACTGTTCGAAGCCGTTTCCAAGCGGCGGCTCTTCGAGGAGACGGGCATCACGAACTGGAACACGCCGAACACGCTCTGGCAGCTCTACACGATTGCCCAGCGCGAACCGGAGCTACTCGACCGGGCCGACCGCCTGCTGATGATGCCCCAACTGCTCTCGACGCTGTTGGGGGGCGAGGAGGCCGGCGAGGTGACCGTCGCCTCGACCGCGCAGATGGTCGACCCCGCGCGGCGCGCGTGGGCGACCGACCTGCTCGACGACCTGTCGCTACCGACCGGCCCGCTGCCGACGCTCGCCGAACCCGGACAGCGGCTCGGTCCCGTCACCGACGAGGTGGCGGCTGACCTCCCCTCGACGCCCGAACTCGTCACGCCGGCGAGCCACGACACGGCGTCGGCCGTCGCGGGGCTGCCCCTCTCTGACGGCTCCGCGTTCCTGAACACGGGGTCGTGGTTCATCCTCGGCGTCGAGCGCGAGGAGCCGGTTCGGACCGATGCCGCCTTCGAGCGCGGCGTCTCGAACGAACTGGGCGCGGACGGCACCGTCCGCCTCCTGAAGAACGTGGACGGCTTCTTCATCCTCGAAGCGTGCCGCGACGCGTGGCGCGAGGCGGACGAGTCGGTCGACTACGACGACCTGCTCGCGGCCGCTCGCGACGCGCCGGCGCGGACGGCGCTCGTCGACCCCGACGCCGAGTCGTTCAGCATCGACGACCCGATGCCCGACCAGATCCGCGCGTACTGCCGCCGGACCGACCAGCCGATTCCCGAGGGGCGCGGCGGCATCGTCCGCTGTCTCCTCGACAGCCTGGTGGCGAAGACGGCGCTGGCCTTCGACGAGATCGCGGCCGTCGTCGAGGACCCGCCCGAGCGCATCAACCTCGGCGGCGGCGGCGTCAGGAACGACCTGTTCTGTCAGTTGCTCGCCGACGCCACCGATCGCCCGGTGACGGCCGGCCCGGTCGAGGCGACCGCCGTCGGCAACGTCCTGACGCAGGCCGTCGCGGCCGGGACGCTCCCGGACGTGGCGACCGGCCGCCGGCTCGTCGAATCGTCGTTCGAGACGGCGACCTACGAACCGACGGGCGAGGACTGGGCGGAGACGAAAGAACGAGTCGCGGCGTTGCCGACCGACTGACGACTGAAAAACGCGTTCTGCTCCTCTACCGCGCCGTGTAACCGCCGTCGATGTTGACCGTCGTTCCGGTCATGTACGCGGAGGCGTCCGACGCGAGATAGACGACCAGATCGCGCAGTTCCTCCGGCTGGCCGAGGCGGCCGAGCGGCGTGTTTTCGAGCCACGTCTCCTCCATGTCGGGGTTCTCCGCGAGCACCTCGTCGACGAGATCGGTGCGCATGTATCCCGGCGCGATGGCGTTGACCCGGACGCCGCGGTCGCCCCACTCGACAGCCAGCGACTGGGTCAGCATCCTGACGCCCGCCTTCGTCGTGTTGTAGCTGGCCTGCTTCTGGGGGACGTTGACGTCGAAGCCCGACATCGAGGAGATGTTGACGATGCGGCCCTCGCCGCGTTCGAGCATCTGCCGGCCGACGTGTTTCGCACAGAGGAAGACGCCGTCTAAGTTGACCGCGACGACGCGCCGCCAGGATTCGATCGGCGTCTCTTCGACCGGCGAGTTCTCGACGATGCCCGCGTTGTTGACCAGCACGTCGATGGGGCCGAGGCGGTCGGTCACGTCCTCGACCATCGATTCGACCGACGATTCGTCGGTCACGTCGACTTCGACGGCGATGACCTCGGTCTCGCCGTCGAGCTCGGACGCGGTTCGTTCGGCCTTCTCTAAGTTCACGTCCGCGATGGCGACGTCGGCCCCCATCTCCGCGAGGGCGTCCGCCATCTCCTTGCCGAGACCCTGCGCGGCCCCGGTGACGATAGCCGTCTCTCCGTCGAGGGAGAAGCGTTCGAGTGCGCTCATGTGGACGAGTAAACGAGCGGTTTCCACCGGCATAAAACTAGGTCTATTCGACGCGTTCGCCCCGACGACTCGGCCCGTTTCGAGCCTGTCGTTTCAAGTGGTCGCTCGTCGATGACCTACGCATGCAAATCACCGACTACGAACTGTTCGCCGTGCCGCCCCGGTGGTTGCTACTGAAGTTGGAGACCGACGAGGGCGTCGTGGGCTGGGGGGAGCCCATCGTGCAGGGGCGACTGGAGACGGTTCGGGCGGCCGTCACCGAACTCGTCGAGGGCTATCTCTTGGGTATGGACCCGCTCCGGACGGAGTACCACTGGCGGAAGCTCTACCAGTCGGGGTACTTCCGCGGCGGGCCGATACTGATGAGCGCGCTCGCCGGCATCGACCACGCGCTGTGGGACATCAAGGGCCGGCACTACGGCGCGCCGGTCCACGACCTCCTGGGCGGACACGTCCGCGACCGAATGATGGTCTATCAGTGGGTCGGCGGCGACGACCCCGGCGACGTAGCTAAATCCGCGAAGCGGGACCGCGAGAGGGGCTACCGCGCGTTCAAGCTCAACTATCCCCAGGAGTTCCGCCCGCTGGAGACGCCGATGGCCGTCGACCGCGCGGTCGACCGGATCGGCGCGCTCCGGGACGCCATCGGCCGCGACGCGTTCCTCGGCATCGACTTCCACGGCCGCGTCTCGAAGCCGATGGCCCCCGAGCTCGTCAGGCGGCTCGAACCCTACAACCTGATGTTCGTCGACCAGCCGCTCTCGCCGGAACACGGCGACGGGTTCGAGAGCATCGCTACCCGCACCACCATCCCCATCTCGACGGGCGAGCGCCACTACTCCCGGTACGACTTCAAGCGACTGCTGGTCGAGGACGCCGTCTCCATCATCCAACCGGACGTCACGCACGTCGGCGGCATCAGCGAGATGCGCCGCATCGTCTCGATGGCCGAGGCCTTCGACGTGTCGGTCGTCCCCCACTGCCCGCTGGGCCCCGTCGCCTTCGCCGCCAGTCTGCAGGTCTGTTTCTGCTCGCAGAACGCCCTCGTCCAGGAACAGGACCTCGAACTCCACGACCCCGAGTCCAGCCAGCGACTGGCGCTGCTCGACGACCCCGCGGTGTTCGGCTTCGACGACGGCTACGTCGATCGGCCGACCGGCCCGGGACTGGGCATCGAGATCGACGAGGAGTCGCTCCGCAAGCAGGCCCAGACGCAGGTCAACTGGAACAACCCGGTCTGGCACCACGAGGACGGCAGCATCGCCGAGTGGTGACTCGCCGGCCTCAGCCCCGCATTTTTTGTGGTCTCACGAGAAGAGAGTACGTATGCGCACCGCAGTACTGGCCGAACCCACTCACTTCGAACTGGAAGAGCGCCCGCGACCGTCGCCCGGCCCCGACGACGTCCTCGTCGCCATCCGGGACGTGGGCATCTGTGGCTCGGACATCCACTACTACGAACACGGCCGTATCGGCGACTACGTCGTCGACTACCCGCTCG
Organism: Haloarcula limicola; assembly: GCF_010119205.1. Taxonomy (NCBI): domain Archaea; kingdom Methanobacteriati; phylum Methanobacteriota; class Halobacteria; order Halobacteriales; family Haloarculaceae; genus Haloarcula; species Haloarcula limicola. The sequence continues at coordinate 1,382,874 of NZ_WRXM01000001.1, read as the reverse complement.
TCCTCGGCCACGAGAGCGCGGGCGAAGTCGTCGAGGCCGGTGAGAACGTCACCGGGCTCGAACCCGGCGACCGCGTCGCGCTGGAGCCCGGCGTCCCCTGCCGTCGCTGCGCCCACTGCAAGCGCGGCGACTACCACCTCTGTGAAGACGTGCGGTTCATGGCGACGCCGCCCCACGACGGCGCGTTCGCGGAGTACGTCGCCTGGCCTGCCGACTTCGCCTACGAACTGCCCGAGAGCGTCTCCACCGTCGAGGGGGCGCTCTGTGAACCCCTCTCGGTCGGTATCCACGCGTGTCGTCGGGGGAACGTCGGGACCGGCGACACCGTCCTCGTCACCGGGGCCGGCCCCATCGGCCTGCTGGCGATGGAGGCCGCCCGCGCCGCGGGTGCGACCGATATCGTCGTCTCGGACGTCGTCGGGGAGAAACTCGACTTCGCCGCCGAGCGCGGGGCCGACTTGACCGTCGATGTGACCGAAACGGACCTCGAGACCGCGATCGACGAGTACACCGGCGGGATCGGCGCGGACGTCGTTGTCGAGGCGTCCGGTGCCGACCCGTCCATCCAGTCGACGGTGGACGCCGTCCGCCGCGGCGGCACCGTCGTCCTCGTCGGACTGGCCGACGAGGCCACCGTCCCGTTCGACGTGCTGGAGGTCATCGACAACGAGATCGACGTCCACGGCTCCTTTCGCTACAAGAACACCTACGACGCGGCCGTCGACCTCCTCGCCGACGACGCCGTGGACGTCGAGGGCATCGTCGACTTCGAGTCCCCGCTCGACGACGTCGAGGCGGCGTTCCAGCGGGCGATGGAACCGACGGCGATCAAGGGGATGATCACGCTCGACTCGTGAGACGGACGCGGCGACGATGCGGCTCGAAGTATCGGTGAGCGGCACGTATTGTTTCGAATGCGAGTTAAAAAGTCTCAGGACTGGAGATTATGCGGTGAAATATACGAAATCGACTCTATATTGGGACTTATAACCGAAAAATGCCGATAGAGACATTCAATTTGCGTAATTGCGCGCCCGGATAACGATAAACATGCCGAAGACGCGGCTCGCAAGTCGCTGGATACCCGCCACTCGACGACCGCTCACCGTCGGCTCGTCGAACGCGAGACCGGTGCCGCGAGAGGCGGCCGTTCGCTATCGTCGACGGGCTCGAAAACGAGACTGCGACGGCGGACGGGGCCCCTTAGCTCTGGTGAACGTGGTCTTCGAGTATCCCGTGGTTCCACTCGTTGGCCTTCCAGAAGGCGTCGAACACCGTCCCCAGGACGGGGACCGAACCGCCCGCGATGTCGACGGCGACCAGGAGGAGCATCTTCGCCAGCGTGTTCCGCGGAACGTCGAGGCGGACTGCCTCCACGATGGGATACAGCGAGAAGGCCCCCGCGATGATGTCACCGGCGACCGGGACGACGCTGAGGATCGGGTCGAGCCCGATACGGAAGTCGGTCCCCGGCACCGGGATCGCGTCGTCGAGCAGGTTACTCACCGACTCGACCCGCTGGAGGGCGGCCTCCTCGCGGGCCGTCGCCTGCCCGTTTCCGTCGGTCTCGACGGTCACGTCTCCCGATGCGTCCTCGCTGTCTGCTTCCGTCTCGACGGGGATCTCTTGCCCCGCCGCCTCCTCGCTGTTCGTCTCGCCGGTCCCGTCGTCCGCGTTCGTCCCGGAGACGTCGATCTCGTTTTCCATATTCGTACATGGCGGCTCCGCCGAATAAGCCTCTTCCCGGCAGGTGCAGGGTTCGCGAACGCACGAGGTCGCGGGGAAAGAGGAAACGACGCGGCTACCGGCCGCGGTCGAGATGCAGCTCGTCGTCGGTCGTCTCGGCCACCGCGTCGGCCTTGATGGGATACGTGTCCTCGTCGCGGTCTCCCCAGCCGAGCACCGACTTCAGCTCGTCGGTCAGTCCGGCGTTGGGGTCGACGTAGGCCGTCCCGCGGTCGACCTCTTTGACGATGCCGATCTTCTCGCCGCCGGCCGTGACGACGTCTTTGCCCTCGTCGTCGTCGGATAGTGTTGCCATCGTAACCGTGTGTTCGGAACGCGTCCCCCTGGCCGTTCAGCCTGCACGTGCCACGCTTCCCGTCGGCCGGGAATCCCGCGGGCTGTTAAAATGCGGGCGACCCTCCGATACCGGGTGGCTGTAAGCGGTGCTCTCTCGATAGCCACTCGGTGACCGGATCGTATCAATCGTACTAGCTTATGCCCTCTACCGCCCTCTCTAGACGGTGATGAATCACGTTCGATTGGCGACGCTGTTCGTGGGAGTGATGGTGCTGCTGGCCGGCTGTACCGGCGGCGATCCCGTCTCCGAGGGCGGCGCGACGGACGCCGACGGGTCGGCGAGCGACGACGGCGCGAGCGACGGCGCGGGCGACGGCTCGGCCGCCGAAAGCGGGCTCGACGTGACCGAGTCCGAACGGCTCCTCGCCGATGCGGGGAGTTTCACCGCCGAGTGGTCCTTCGCCGTGACCGAAAGCGACGGGACCGAGTCCGCGGTCACCAGCACGTACCTCGTGGACCTCGAGAAGAACCGCTCGGTGGAGCGGCTCAGCACGGTCGGTCCCGACTCCCGGATGGACTTCGAGACGTTCTACGCCGACGGGACGACCTACACGCGCTACGGCGACGGCGAGGAGGAGTTCTATCAGGTAGTCGACGGGGCCGACGACACGTTCGAGTCGGCGCTGGCCCGCGGCTCCTTCGGCTACGAGTCGGTCGAGGACGCGGAGTTCGTCGGGCAGGAGACGTTCGACGGTGTCACCGTCGACCGCTACGAGTACACCGATCCGCACTTGTGGCGACAGTACGGCGCGAGCGCGTTCGGCAGCGACGAGAACGTCACGGTGACCGACTTCACTGTCGTCGTCCTCGTCGACGGGGACGGGCTGGCGCGCAAGACCCAGTGGACGCTCACCGGCGAGACTGACGACGGCGAGCCGGTCTCCGCGAAGTGGCACTACGCGCTGACCGGCGTCGGCGCGACGACCGTCGACGACCCCGAGTGGCTGGACGCGGCTCGCTCCCGGCAGTCAGAGCGGGATTCAGCACGTATCGAACTGCCGGCGCGCGCTCCCTAGGGGGTCGCCGCGGGTGAGCAGCGTCCGCACGTCCCACGCGAGATTGTGGAAGTATGCAACGAGACCGGGGTCGCAGGTCCCGACTCGTCTGGCCTGGCGGTAATCGAAGAACAGCGCGACGGGCAGGATCGGCGCGGCGAACACGGTGACGAGAGAGACGCCGAGCGAGAGCGGGTGGCCGGTCGGGACGGGTGTCCCCACCGCGAGCAAGAGTGCCCAGAGGAGCGCCCCGTGGACGACGGTCGGTCGCCAGTTCTGGGAAGGACGTCGCCCGCTCGGGGCCCCAGCCTCGGACGGCTCTCGCTCGGGCGAGTTCGACAGTGAGCACGACATACACCGAGACAGGCGGTCCGCGACCAAGGCCACTCGTTCGGCACACGCCGAAAATTTTGGGTGGATATATATGCTTCGACGGGCTACGAACGGGCAATGCGAGAGTTCATCTTCACCATCGACTACGAGCGGGGGCTGGACCCGCTGATGGACGTGTTCATCGACAACCCGGCGACGCACTCCCGGACCATCGCCTGCAACGTCACCAGCAACGGGATGTGGCGGCTCGAACGCATCGCGGGCACCGAGGAGGCCCTCGAACGCTTAGACGACGTCTTCGACGGGCCGGTCCAGTGCACGGAGTGCATCGGGACGCGCGACTGCGACACCGAGTGGCACTACGAGGTCATCGCCGAAGAAGCGGGCAGTCGCACCGTCTACAGCTATCGGTCGGAGGCCGGCGACTGCCACTCCATCCCCCGACTCGCCATCGAACACGTCGGTCAGGGCGTCCTCGTCGAGACGGAGCGGCGGGGCAGTCGCTGCGAGTGGCGGCTGCTGCTCTGTGACGACGAGGGCGTCGACGACCTCTTCGGGGCGCTCGAGGCCGAACTCCGGCCCGGGCTCACCGTCGAGTTCCGGCAGCTCGGTGACCCCTCCTACTGGACCGACGAGGCGGTGACGCTCGCGGAGCTCCCCCCGGAGCAGCAAGCCGCCGTCGAGGCGGCCGTCGAACACGGCTACTACCGCACCCCGCGGGACACGTCCCTCTCGGACCTCGCCGAGACGCTGGACGTCTCGCGCTCGACCCTGCAGTACCGCCTGCAGCGCGCCGAGGCGTGGATCGTCCGCTCGTTCGTCACCCGGTCGATGGGTCCTGTCGAGGCCGACGAGTCGGTGGCCGAAGGCTCCCGGCTTCGCGTCAGCCGTTCCCGCGTGTGAGGGCCTGACATACTTCTTTGGCACATGCCGAACTAGACCTGATACGGGTAGGACCCTTCCATTAGAGTACCTACGCGAGCGGTGGTCTCATCGCTCGCCTCCCTTACCATGACCACACTCACCACCTACGACGCCGACGAACGCGACAGCACCGTCCAGGAGGAGGAGACGGAGCGCGGCGAGCACGCCTGCCCGGACTGCGGCGGCAACCTCACGCAGGACGGCACACGCGGCGAGACGGTGTGTGCCGACTGTGGGCTGGTCGTCGACGAGGACGCCATCGACCACGGGCCGGAGTGGCGCGCGTTCGACTCCGCGGAGCGCGACCAGAAGTCCCGCGTCGGCGCGCCGACGACGAAGCTGATGCACGACGAGGGGCTCTCGACCAACATCGGCTGGCAGAACAAGGACGCCAACGGCAACTCCCTCTCGTCGCGCCAGCGCGAGAAGATGCAGCGCCTTCGCACCTGGAACGAGCGCTTCCGCACCCGCGACCACAGCGAGCGCAACCTCAAGCAGGCGCTGGGCGAGATCGACCGCATGGGGAGCGCGCTCGGCGTCCCCGAGAGCGCCCGCGAGACGGCCGGCGTCGTCTACCGCCGCGCCTTGGACGAGGGCCTGCTGCCGGGTCGCTCCATCGAGGGCATCGCCACGGCGTCGTTGTACGCGGCCATCCGGCAGACGAACCTCCCCCAGACCATCGACGACATGGTGGTCGTCAGCCGCGTCGACGAACAGGAGTTCACCCGCGCCTACCGCTACATCAACCGCGAACTCGCTCTCGAAATCGGCCCGCCCGACCCCGCGAACTACCTCACCAAGTTCGCCTCGAAGGTCGACGCCAGCGACGAACTGGCGATGCAGGCCCGCGACCTCATCGAGACGGGCAAGGACGAGAACGTCCACAGCGGGAAGAGCCCCGTCGGCCTGGCCGCGGCCGCCATCTACGCCGCCGGCCTGCTCGTCGACGAGGAACTCACCCAGGAGACGGTCAGCGAGGCCACCGACGTGAGCACGGTCACCATCCGCGACCGCTACCGGGAGCTGCTCGAAGCGTCCACCGGCGGCGACGCCGTCGAGACGAACGCGCCGTCCGGGCCGGGCGCGAGCGCCTGAACCGACGGCGAACGCGTCTCTCCCACTCCGCGCCCTTTTTGTCGGGTGACGCGGATAGGTCGGTATGACTGGTCCGGGGCCGAGAAGTGACGGCGGCGCGGCCGATCTGTGGGGGGTTGTCCTGAGCGTCGGTCTCGCGGCCGCCGTCGCGTTCACGCCGCTGGGCGAGTGGCGGCCCGCGGCTATCCTGGTCGGTCTCCCCTTCGTCCTCCTCGTTCCCGGCTACGCCCTCGTCTCGGCGGTCTTTCCCCGCGCGGGCGAGGCGGCCCCGTCGTCGTTTTCCGAGACCTCGTGGCTCGCCCGGCTCGGCCTGAGCGTCGGCGGGAGCGTCGTCGCGATCGCCGTCGTCGGCGTCGTCCTCGATTTCACCGTCTGGGGGTTCCGGCGGACCGCCGTCCTCTCCGGACTGAGTTTGGTGACGCTCGCGGCGACGGCCTTCGCGTTCTACCGCCGTCGGCGAACGCCGGCCGACGCCCGCGTCAGCCTCCGCTTCTCGACGATTCGGTCCCGGACGAGAGACGCTGTTACCGGCGGGGGAGTCGTCGGCATCGCGCTGAGTGTCCTCGTGGTGGTCGCCGCGGCGGGCGCGGTCGGCGTCGTCGCACGGGACTCGACGCCGTCGTCGAACGTGACGGCGTTCTACGTCCTCGGCGAGAACGCCGCGGGTGACCTGCGGGCTGATAGCCAACCGAAACGGCTGACCGCCGGCGAACCGGCGACGGTCGGCATCGGCGTCGACGTCCGCGGACCGGAGTCGTTCGAGGGGAGGGTCGTCGGCAGCCTCGAACGGGTCAGCGTCGACGGCGACTCGGTCCGCGTCCGGCGGTCGCGAGAACTCGTCCGGTTTCCGGTGCGGGTCGAGGCCGGCGGGTCGGTCGTCGATCGACACGTGATTCGACCGTCGATGACCGGTGAACGCCTCCGACTGACATATCGCCTGTACCGAACGGACGATCGATCGCCGGTCAGACAGGTCCACGTCTGGACGACGGTCACGGCGGCGTGAGTGCGCGTTCGATGCCGATACCTATATGACAGCGTTCCGCGTACGAGTGGTACGTAAACTGTCCGGTCATCGGTCACAACTGACGGACATATCGGATATCCGGGGAAGGGGAACTCAGTGGAAACAAGGGACGGGAACTCAGCGAAAGCAATACGGGAAGCGGGCGTCTCGGTGACGAAGTCCGTCGAGAGCGTCGACGCCGACACGCGTCTCGTGACACTCTCGATGCACTCCACGGCCGACGAACCCGTGATGGTGTCGCTCATCGAGTCGGTTCCGGAGACGCACGCGCTCGCGTCGCTCGCCGGGGATGGACCGACGACGGGCGGCCCGACCGCTTACAGCGACGGGTCGCTCGTCGTCGAGCAGGTGACGCGACCGGGCGAGCGCGTCGCGCTCGGCTATCTCGTTCGCGGAGCGCCCGAGACGGATCTACCGATTCCCTCCGTCGAGCGGGTCGTTCCGGTCACCGATGACGCGCAGCTACTCACCGAGACGGCTGCCGAATGGGTCGGAGCCGACGGTGCGGCGACGCTCGACGTCGCCCCGTCGGTCGTCCCGGGCGTCACCGACGAGGACCTGCCGCTGATCGCCCTTCCCGACGCCGAATCGCCGGCCGACGAGAGCGCGATGGCGGACGCCGCCGTCGGCGTCGTCCTCACGGCGGCGAACGAGGACGCCGCCTACCGCACCGCCCTGCGAGCGGGTCGGCGCGGGCACACGGTGATAGCGACGTACGCGGGTCTCGACGCCGACGCGGAGTCACTCGACACGCTGGCGGACCTCGGCGCGATCGTCCTCTCGCCACCCCGGCAGCGGGCCTCGCAGTCGGAGCTCCACCGGCTGCTGTCTCAACACGCCAGAGAGCGCGGGCTACCGGGGATCGTCCTCCAGACGCGGGACTGTCCGCGCATCGACTACGACCGGACAGCGCTGGCGTTCGAACGGGCCGACTACGACGTCATCGCCATCCCCGAACAGTGGCGCGAGACGGACGACGGCCCCGCGGTCGTGGTGGCGATTCCGGCGTACAACGCCGCCGGGAGCATCGGCGACGTGGTCGAGCGGGCCGACGCCTTCGCCGACGAAGTGGTCGTCATCGACGACGGCAGCCGGGACGAGACGGGCACCCGCGCCCGCGAGGCCGGTGCGACCGTCGTCGTCCACGACCGCAACCGTGGCTACGGCGGGGCGCTCAAGACGGCGTTTCGGGAGGCCGCCGCGCGCGACGCGGCCCACCTCGTCGTCATCGACGCCGACGGCCAACACGACCCGGCGGACATTCCGCTCCTCGTCGAGACCCAGACCCGCGACGACGCCGACGTGGTCATCGGCAGCCGCTACGTCGGCGAGTCCCACACGCAGATTCCGCTCGTCCGCTCGCTCGGACTGGCGCTCATCAACAACCTCACCAACGTCAGTCTCGGCAACCTTCGACCGAGCGGGTGGGTTCGAGACACGCAAAGCGGCTACCGGGCCTACAGCAGACGCGCCGTCCGGTCGCTCGCGGCGGACCCGACCATCGGCGACAACATGGGTGCGAGCACGGACATCCTCTATCACGCTCACCGAAACCGCCTGAGCGTCGCCGAGGTGGGGACGACCATCTCCTACGACGTGGAGAACTCCAGCACGCAGGGGTCGCTCTCGCACGGCCTCGATCTGGTCCGCAACATCATGTGGACCGTCGAGTACGGCCGCCCGCTGCTCATCGTGGGCGTTCCGGGCGCTATCACCACGCTACTGGGCGTGAGCGTCACGCTCTTGCTGGTCGCGCAGTTCGTCGAGACGGGAACGCTGTACCCCATCCAGCTCGGCACTGCCGTCCTGTTCGGCATCGGGGGCCTCCTACTCTGTATCACGGCGCTGATGATGCACGTCCTCAACGGCCACCCCTCGCTCAGGCGATTAGAGCGATGACGGGAACAGCTAAGCGCTCGGCGAGACTGGTCGCCGATACGATGGGAACTCAGTTCGACCGACCGGTGGTGAACGCCGGTGGATAACTCCGCGCACGTCGCGGCCGGCGGCCGCCTCCGCGACCGCTTCGGCGAGCGCGACCCGGCATCGCTGTTCGCCGTCCTCGGCGTCCTCCTCCTCGCGGGCGGCGTCGCCGTCCCCGACTTCGAGACGCTCCTGTTCGCGTGGGGCGGCACCGCCCTGTTCGCCGCGTTCCTGCTCCGGGTCGTCACGCGGACGGTGACGCTGCCCGCCGCGGTGACGACGGACGTCCACGCGACGATGGCCCGCAACGCCCGCCGTCTCACGGGCGGCGGTTCGTCTCGTTACGTTCCCGAAGACGGGTCAGTGGCGCTCGCCGTCGACGGCTCCGAGCGCCGACTCGACCCGGTCGGCGAGCGCCTGCTTGCGACCGTCGACGACGCTCCCGACGCGACGGTCGAGGAGCGGCTGCCGGTGCTCGTCGACGCGCTCGTCAACGACCTCGAACTCGCGGGCCGCGCCAGCGCGGTGCCGGTCGAGGGCGGCGTCGAAGTGACCGTCACCGACAGCCGCGTCGGTACGGACGAACTGTTCGACCACCCCGTCGCCTCCGTGCTGGGAGTCGGTCTCGTTCGCGTCGTCGGGGGGCCGGTTCGAGTCGAGCCGGTCGCCGAGGGCGAGCAGTTGATCCTCACCTGCCGCTTCGAGTGACGGAGGGTTCCCGAAGATCGACTCCTGCGCCCGCTCACAGCGACGCGACGAACTTCTCCAGCGTGCGCAGCGCGACCAGCGCGGCGAAGACGACTGCACCGACCACGAGCGGCCAGCGGAGTCGCGTGCGCCAGCGCGGCGTCGCGTGGGCCGGGCCGGTCAGCGCGGTCAGGAGCACGAGGCCGACGAACGAGCAGACGAAGACGTATTCGAGCGTCAACGCCCCGACGGTCGAGAGCAGCGCGATACCGAGCAGCGTCCAGCCGACGTGGGCATATAGAAAGCGACGCTGGCGCGGTGTCGTCATCGACCGTCGGTACGGCGGGCGAGCGCATAATCACGTGGGGTTCGGGCCGGTGAATCCGCGCTACCGCAGATTGAAGGTATTCCGTCGCATCCGTTCGATAGCGATGTTCCCGTGGACCCACGCCGCCTTCGGTTACGTCCTCCTCCTCGTCCTCGCCGTCTCCCTCTCCCGGCGCGTCTCGCGGGCGGAACTGATCGCCGTCGTGGTCGGGACGCAACTCCCGGACCTCGTCGACAAACCGCTCGCGTGGTGGCTCTCCGTCCTCCCCTCCGGGCGGTCGCTCGCTCACTCGCTCGTGGTCGCCGTCCCGCTCTCGGCCCTCGTCCTCGCGGTCGCGTGGCGTCGGTCGCATCCGGAGGTCGGCGCGGCGTTCGCGCTCGGCTACGCCAGCCACTTGCTCGGCGACACGTACGTCGAACTCCTCTACTGGCGCACGGAGGACCTCACCTTCCTCCTCTACCCGTTCCTCCCGGCGTACCCCTACGACGACGGCGTCCGGTTCGGCGAGTTCCTCGGCGCGATCGAGGTGACGACGCCCCTCTTGCTCGGGGTGGCGGTCGCCGCCGTCGTCGGCTCGGGCTTTCTCGTCCACTTCCTGCGCGCTCCCTGGCTACCGGAGTGAGTCGCTCTCTCGTCGCACCAGCGGCTATTTAGCCGCCGCTCGCGCAGGGGTGGCCATGACTGCGACGGTCACAGACCGGACGGTGCTGGTGACGGGCGGGGCGGGGTTCATCGGGAGCCACATCGCGGACGCGCTGGTCCCGGACAACGACGTTCGTATCCTCGATAGCTTCGCCGGGGGCAACAGAGAACACTGCCCCGACGAGGCGACGGTCATCGAGGGCGACGTGCGCGAGGAAGCGACGCTCTCCCGGGCCATGGACGGCGTCGACCTCGTCTTCCACGAGGCGGCGATCGTCAGCGTGGCCCAGTCAGTCGAGGACCCGGCGACGAGCCACGCGGTCAACGTGGACGCGACGCTCGCCCTCCTCGAAGAAGCCAGACGGCGGGACGCCCGCGTCGTCTTCGCCTCCAGCGCCGCCATCTACGGCGCGCCCGAGACGCTCCCGGTCGCCGAGACGGCGCGGAAAACCCCCGAGTCGCCCTACGGCCTCGAAAAGCTCTCGGCCGATCACTACTGCCGCCTCTACGCCGACCTCTACGACCTGCCGACGGTCGCGTTGCGGTACTTCAACGTCTACGGGCCGCGTCAGTCCGGCGGGGACTACGCGGGCGTCATCACCGCCTTCGCCGAACAGGCCCGCACCGGCGGGCCGCTGACCGTCCACGGGACGGGCGAGCAGACCCGCGACTTCGTCAACGTCGCCGACGTGGTGCAGGCGAACCTGCGGGCGGCGACCACCGACGCCACGGGCGAGGCGTTCAACGTCGGCACGGGCCGCGGGACGACGATCAGCGAACTGGCGACCGTCGTCCGCGACCGCGTCGCACCGGACGCCGATATCACGCGCGCCGAGCCGCGAGCGGGCGACATCCAGGACAGCGTCGCCGCCATCGGGAAGGCCCGGACGCGACTGGGATACGAACCGTCGGTGGCGCTCGAAGACGGTCTCGCGGCGTATCTCGGCTGAGTCCGGCCGGAGCGACGGGTATCCCGCTGTCCGGCGTCGGTCCTCACTCCACGACGATGGTGCCGCGCATCCCCGATTCGTGAGGGATACAGAAGTACGGGAACTCGCCCGCGGTCTCGAAGGTGTGGCTGTACGTCTCGTCCGCGCCGACGCTACCATCGGGATAGGACTGCCGGGCCGCGGACTCGCTATCGAACTCCCCGGAGGCGAAGTAGGCCGCGCCGTCGGGCAGTTTCTCCTCGTAGGCGGTGACGCTGTGGGCGACCGAGTCGACCGTCTTCCACGTGACGGTGTCGCCGACGTTCACGGTGAGCGTCTCCGGTTCGAACTTGAGGCTATCGGTCATCGCGACGTTGGTCCCGCCCGCCCAGCCGTCGCTACCCGTCTCGCCGCCGCTTCCGTCTCCGCCGTCGCCGGAGCAGCCGGCCAGGAGGCCGACGACCCCGACGCCCGCCGACCGCAACATCGTCCGTCGGTTCATATTGGGGGGAGCATTGCCAGTTTGTTAAGTGTAGCTACCGACTGCAACGCTTTTGCTATCCGACCCTGAAAGATAGCCAACGCAGAGCGCTTCGATGACATCTCTCTCAACTCTCCGCCGAGCCGAGTACGTCCCGCTGGCGGTCTGTCTCCTCGCGGCTGCCGGTCTCTTCGCCCTCGACGCGCTCGCAGTATTGGAGCGGCCGACGCTCCTCCGAGCCGCGTTCACTCTCGTCGGGGCCGTCGTCGCACTCGTCCTCTTTTACGCCTCTCGGGGCGATATCGCCGTCCCGGCCGACTCCCGCCGACTTTCGTCTGGCGTGGCGACGAAGATCGTCGTCGCGCTGTCGGCCGGGGCCGTCGTCGCCGCCGCCGAGACGGGGTCGCGCCTGCTGCCGTTCGCCGTCGTCCTCCCGCTCGGATTCCTGCTGGTCGCGTTACAGCTCCGCGGCGAGCCGCCGGTGCCATCCGTCTTGACACAGCTCTGTGCGCTGTTTCTCGCGCCGCGGCTCGGGAAGTACGTCACGACCGGCTTCTACTTCGGCGGCACCGACACCTTCGCTCACGTCGCCGCGGTGAACGCGCTCACCGAGGTCGGATACACGACGGCCATCCCGCACGGCTACGACCTCTACCCGGTGTTTCACTTCCTCGTGGGCGCGGTCACGTACGCGACGGGGCTGCCGGCGTACGACGCGCTCGTCCTCACGGGGGCGGCGCTGTTCACGCTCGTCGTCCCGATCGCGTATCTGGTCGGAGCCTCCGTCTTCGGATCGACGCGACTCGGCCTGCTGACCGCGCTGGCGCTCACGCTCTCGGAGTTCGCGGCCTATCACGCGCTGTACTTCTACCCGCAGGCGCTCGCCGTCGCGCTGTTGCTCGTCGCCATCTACCTCAACAGCTGCCTGCTATCGGCCGACGACGAGCGAGCCTACCGACGCCTCTCGGTGTTCGTCCTCGCGCTGGTGGCGACGATGGTCGTCACGCACCACCTGACGTACGTCCTCTTCGCCGGCGTCGTCGCCGCGGCGCTCCCGGTGGCGCTCGCCCGCCCGACGCTCCTCGGCGAGACGACCGACCGCTGGCGAGGGCTCCGATACCGCTGGCTGTTTCCCGGCCTCGCGGGGGCGGCGCTCCTGTTGACGTACTGGTCGTACTCGCCGAGCGTCGTCGCCGTCGGCATCGTCCAGTTGACCGCGGGCGTGCTGTTCGACGTGGCGACCATCCCCGCCTCGCAACTGTACGTCTACGGCCTCACGATCCCTGACGACAGCGTCGCCCGCGCGGTCGAGTGGCTGCTGACGCCGACCGGCGTCTACGCCGCCGGACTGGGGTCACTGCTCCTGCTGGCCGGCTACGAGCTGCTCGACCACGCCCGCGAGTACCGCCGCGGCTTCACGCTCGCGGTGACCGGGCTCGGTCTGTCGGCGCTACTCCTCCCGCTTCCCGTGCCGATCCCGCAGGTCGAGCGGCTGCGGTTCGTCGTGACCATCGTCGCGCTGTTCCCGCTCGCCATCGGTCTCCGGCGGGCGCTCGCCGTCGACCGCCGCTACGCCGCGGTGGCGCTCGTGCTGGTGGCGTCGATGGGCGGTGCGACGGCGTTCACCGTACTGAGCGCCGACGACATGGACGGCGTCTACACCGACGAACGGCGCGAACAGGTGTCGATGAGCGACGCCGAGTATCAGTCGGTGCGGGCGAGTTCGGCGTTCCTCCAGCGGTACGCGAACGACAGCGCGGCCACGGACCGCGTGACGAACCGGGCCTTCGAGACGACGGGGTACAACGCCACGCGGATGCTCAGGGCTCGGGAGTCCGGCCTGCGAACCAGCGGGACGTTCCTCGTCGTCCGCGACCGCTGGACCCACCACCTCGTCGCGCTGGGGCGGGGACTCACGAGCAGCGAGCAGAACGTCTTCACCGTCTCCGAGGCGCGCTTCGACGCCGCGGACGCGCGGGCCGATAAAGTGTACACGACCGGTCGCGTTCGAATCTATCACAGCGACGACGGCTACCGCGGGCTCTACGGCGAGAACGGGACGGCGAACTCGACGACCGGCTCGTAACCTCTCCGCGCGTGGCGTTCACTCCCCGAACCGGCGGACGGTCGAGCGCAGTTTCCCCCGGAGCGACGGCGACGCGAGGACGACGGCGACGTAGACCGCGCCGCCGACGAGTATCTGCGCGACGAGGCCCGGCAGCGTCGCGGGAGCGACCGTTCCGGCGACGACCAGCGCGCCGCCCATCACCGCGGCCGCTCCCCCGCACCACGCCACCGCGCCCGTCGGAAACGACAGGGGGATGATGCGCCGGAGGAACCCACCGAGGACGAGCGTGTTGACCGCCATCGCGGTGCCCGTCGCGGCGGCGGCCCCGACGAGGCCGTACCGGGGCACCAGCAGGACGTTCAGGACCACGTTCAGCGAGAGCGACGCGACGGTCGCGTACGCGCCGATATCGGGCCGGTCGACGGCCCGCACCGTCGCGTCGAAGACGTTGTTGACCGCCGCGACCAGCTTCTCGCCCATCAACACGACGAACGCGCCGGTCGCCAGCAGGAACTCCGGGCCGAAGACGAGGCCGAGTATCTCCTCGGAGAGCAGCGCCACGCCGACGAACGCCGGAATCACGAGGACGAGCGAGGCGAGCAAGCCGTCCCGCACCGTCGGCGCGATCCGGTCGCGCTGGCCGGCGGCGTCCCACGCGCTCATCTGGGCGAAGACGGTGTTGGCGACGACGCCGCCGACGACGCCGGTCATGACCGTCACCCGCCAGGCGAGTTCGTACCCGGCGACGTGCGCCCCCGAGAGGAAGAAGCCGACGACGAGGAGGTCCATCGTGTTGTAGACGTGGCCGCCGAGCCCCCAGATCCCGTTGAACTTCGCGTAGTCGACGAGCGTCTCGACGTGCCCGACCGACGGGCGGGCGACGCGGGTGCTCATCCGGGCGAGGCCGGCCACCACCAGCGCGACGTACCCCGCGAGCAGGCCGTAGACGAGCGCCATCGCCCCGAACTCGAACTGGACGAGGGCGACGGCGACGACGACGTACGTGGCGAGTCGCAGGAACTGGAGGGCGGCCGTCTCGTCGGCGCGCATCTCGGCTCTGAGGACGTGCAGGGTGAGCATCGACAACTGGTACAGCACCATCGCCAGCAGGAGCGGGACGACGACGTTCGCGCCGACGTAGGCGTTGACCGCCCCCCGAAACGGGACGACGAGGGCGGTCAGTCCGAGCACCAACGTCCCCTTCAATAGGAGCGCGGCCCCGAGGACGGCGTCGGGGTCTTCTCCCTCGCTGATGCGCTTCTCGACGGCCCCGTTGATGCCGAAGTCAGCGAACGTCCCGAGCGTGCTCAGGACGGCCTCGAACAGGAAGAACACGCCGAGCGCCGTCGCGCCGAGCGCCCCCGCGAAGTACACCGTTGAGCCGAACCCGACGACGACGCCGACGACTTCCAGCGCCAGCAGGAGCCCGCCCGCTCTGGCGAAGTTGAGCTTCCGGGGCATCGTCGGCCGCCCGACGATCTCCGCGTCGTGGTCGCCGTCCCCCGTCATGGTCGGTTCAGCCAACCACCCGTGCGACGAGCGTCCGCAGGAGGTGTGCGAGCGTCGTCGGGTGCGGTGCGATGCGAAGCGCCCGCCCGAAGTAGGTGATAGCCCGGTCGTACTCGCCCTCGCGGCGGCAGGCCTCTCCGACGGTGGTGAACAACTGGACGTAGTAGATGTCGACGTAGGGATGGGCCGCGGGTACCCGTCGGTCGACGAGGTGGCCGAAGCGCTTGGCCTGCGTCAGATACTCGTCGACGGCCATCCCGGTGGCCATCATGCTCTGCTCGTGTTTCCGGCGGGTGAACAGGTCCGGGCAGCAACAGACGCCCGCCTCCGTGGCCGCTTCGAGGACGTACAGGATGTCCTCGCCGCGGCGCAGCGACGACTCGAAGCGGGCGTCGACGCGGTCGGTGTCGACGAGGACGGCCGACGTGACCTCGTCTAACTCGCCGACGAACGCCTCGTAGACGAAGTCGTCGAGCGACATCGGCCCGCCTTCCAGACAGAGGCCGGCCCCCGTCTCGGCCATCCGGTCGAGCTGGCGAGCGAGCTTGTCGGGTTCCCAGAGGTCGTCGGCGTCGAGGAAGGCGACGTGGCGCGTCGCCGCGCGGTCCAGTCCCGCGTTCCGGGCGTCCGCCGGGCCGGTGTCGACGTCGTCGACGACGAGGAGTTCGGTCGGCACGGTCTGTGCGGCGACGGTCGCCTTCGCCTCTTCGAGCATCGACGCGGGCGTGTACTCGGCGCTGTACGGGACCACGACGGTGACGGGGTCGACCGCTCCGTCGGCCGTCGTTCCTCCGCTCACCATCTGGCCAGCACCTCCCGGTGGATCTCGGTCACCCGCTCGGCGTGGGCCGTCCACGTCCAGCGCTGGCCGAGCAGTCGGTCGAGACCCGCTCGTCCCATCTCGCGCAGGCGCTCGGGGTCGTCGAGCAGCGAATCGAGCGTCCGCGAGAGCGTCTCGGGGTCCTTCGGCGGGACGAGGACGCCGGTCTCGCCGTCGACGACCATCTCGGGGATGCCGCCGACGTTCGAGGCCAACACGGGCGTCTCGGCCGCCATCGCCTCGTAGACGACGGTCGGCCGCCCCTCCGTCCAACTCGGGTGGACGAGCAGATCGGCGGCGACCTGCCAGCGCCGGAGCGCCACCGGGTCGAGCCGCCAGAACGACCGCGCCGGATGGGAGAGTTCGCCCAGTCGGTCCAAGAGCCACCACCGGAGGTCCCCCTCGTGACCGACCGTGACGAGCATCACGTCCTCGCGGGAAAGCGCGTCCACCGCGCTGACGAGTTCCTTCAGTCCCTTCTGTTCGGTGTACGCGCCGACCGACAGCAACACCTTCGTGTCGGGGTCGATGCCCAGCTCCTCGCGTATCCGCGCCCGGCGGTCGGTCGGGAACTTCTCGGGGTCCTCGCCGATCGGGACCGTCGTCACCTTCTCGTCGGGGGCGAACCGCCGGGCGCAGGCGGCGAGTTCGTCGCTGACGACGAGGATGCGCGAGGCGTAGTCGATGGTCTCGCGGATGCGGGCCCGGGCCTTCGCGTTGAACGAGTCATAGTTGTGGAGGTCGACGGCGTGGCTGTTGACCACCAGCGGCCGGTCGTGCCGCCGACAGTACTTCAGCATCCCGTAGCCGTCGAGGTAGATATCGGAGGTGTGGACCACGTCGTGAGGCGTCTCGAAGGTCCGCTCGACGTAGGGCGTGACGCGCTTCTGTATCGAGTCACCGGAGACGTGGTAGAAGCGCCGTTTCGGAATCGCGTACAGGAAGCGCGGGTAGTGAGCCACGTAGGTCCCCCAGCGCTCCGTCTTCGGCACCCGCGAGTACTCCGAGTGGGGGCCGATCGGGGGAGCGAACGGCGTCGGGACGACCACGTCCAGGTCGGCGGCGGTGCGGTTCAGCGCGTCGAACGACCGGTGGTTGAACGGCGAGCGGACCTGCAGCGGGTGGCTCTGGTGGTGGATACAGCAGGCCAGCACGCGGTAGGGGTCGCCGTCGGCGGCGGCGTCGGCCGTTTCGCCGATTCGTGGGACCGCCCCGTCGCCGCGGGTCGCGGTCACGCCGTCCTCCCAGCTGCCAGCGCTCGGAGACCGAGCAGCGACCAGAAACCCAGTCGAGCGAGATCCTTCGGCCGCGTGAACGCCCGGCGATCCAGATACGCGCTCGCCTCACGGAACCGCCCCTCGGCGAGGAAGTGGCCGACGAGCCCCATGCGGTGAGCGCGCCGGACGGCGACGCCCCGGCGCTCTACCTCGGCGACGAGGTCGGCGTTGCGGTCGAGGTAGCGCTCGTCGTTCTCGACGTACGCCTCGGCGGGCGCGTCACCGGTGAAGTGAGTCACCGCGAGCGGTTCGTCAACGTAGGCCACCTTCCCGGCGGCGAGCAACCGGAGGACGAGGTCCCAGTCCTCGTAGATAGACAGCCCCTCGTCGAATCCGCCCGTCGCTCGCAGGGCGTCGCGCTCGGCCAGCAGCGTCGACCCGGGCCCCATGAACACCTGCATCGACAGCAGCGACTCGGCCAGCTCCCGGCCGCCCTCTCTCGGTGCCCTCGAACGAAATACCTTATCGGAGACGGCGGCGGCGATCCGCCCGACCGTCGGGCGGGACGCCGTCACCACGTCGCAGTAGGCGCCGACCCACCCCTCGCCGCGCGAGTCGAGCAGCGCCAGTTGCCGGTCGAGCTTCCGCGGGAGCCACTCGTCGTCGGAGTCGAGGAAGGCGACGTACTCGCCGGTCGCCGCCTCGACGCCGGTGTTGCGGGCGGCGCTGACGCCCCGGTTCGTCTCGTGAGCGAGATAGCGGACCCGGTCGTCCTCGCGTTCGAACCGCCTCACGACGGCCGCCGTCTCGTCGGTGCTGCCGTCGTCGACGACGAGGACTTCGACGGCGTCGACCGTCTGGGCGAGCGCGCTGTCGACAGCTCGGCTGACCACGTCCGCTCGATCGTATGCCGGAATCACGACGCTCACGCGGGGCCGGTCAGTCACGCGCGACCTCCCGGTGGACCTCGCGCAGTCGCTGCGCGTGGTCGGTCCACGTCCAGCGCTGGTCGACGAGCCGCGCTCGGCCCGCTCGTCCCATCTCGCGCAGGCGCTCGGGGTCGTCGAGCAGCGAATCGAGCGTCCGCGAGAGCGTCTCGGGGTCGTGGGGCGGGACGAGGACGCCGGTCTCGCCGTCGACGACCATCTCGGGGATGCCGCCGACGTTCGAGGCCAACACGGGCGTCTCGGCGGCCATCGCCTCGTAGAGGACCGTCGGACGCGCCTCTATCCAACTCGGGTGGACCAGCAGGTCCGCGGCGACGTGGAGGCGACGGACCGCGATGGGGTCGAGCTGCCAGTAGGCGTGTGCGGGGTGGTGAAGCTCGCCCAGGCTGTCGAGGAACCACCACCGGAGGGCCCCGCCGTGACCGACGGCGGCGACGGCCACGTCCTCGCGGGAGAGCGAGTCGAGGGCGGCGACGAGTTCGCGGATGCCCTTCTCCTTCTCGAAGCGGCCGACGTACAGCAGAAGCTTCGTCTCCGGAGCGATGCCCAGTTCCCGGCGGATGGCCGCCCGGCGCTCGGTCGGGTAGTCCTCGGGGTCCTCGCCGATGGGGAGCGTGCGGACCTTCCCGGCGGGGGCGAACTGCCGGGCGACGGCGGCGAGTTCGTCGCTGACCGTCAGCACGGCCGAACAGTAGTCGATCGTCTCGCGGATGCGGGCCTGCACCTCGTCGTTGAACCGGTCGAAGTTCTTCAGGTCGCCGGCGTGCGAGAGGGCGACCAGCGGGATATCGTGGCGTCGGCAGTATTCGAGGGCGGCGTAGCCGTCGAGGTAGAACCCACAGGTCTGCACCACGTCGTGTGGCGTCTCGAAGGTGCGCTCGACGTAGCGCGTGACGCGCTTCTGCGCGGAGTCGCCGGAGTACTGATAGAAGTAGCGCTTGGGGAGCGCGTAGAGAAATCGCGGGTAGTGTGCCTGATACGACCCCCACTGCTCCGTCTTCGGGACGTGGCGGTACTCGGAGAAGGGGCCGACCGGCGGGGCGAAGGGCGTCGGTGACACCACGTCGAGGTCGACGCCGGTGGCGTTCAGGGCGTCGAACGAGCGGTGGTTGAACGGGGTCCGGACCGGAAAGACGTGGTTCGGGTGTTCGGTCGCGCAACCGAGGACGCGGGAGGCCGCCTCGGCGTCTGACCCGGTCGCCGGGTCGCTTCTGGATGTCGAGTCGTCTGACATGTGATGGGGGACGTATCGCCGATATCGTGGCCGGGCGACAGTATGTTCGTCCTACCATATCAGCAGACAGATGTTAGGCTTTCCGGAGTCTCGGGGGTCGACGCTTTTCCACGCCGACCGCGAACCGTCTCGCGTGTGTCGACAACCGACGCTCTCGGGTGGGTTCGGTGACCGCGCCGCTCGGTCGCCGGGCGTACCTCTCGCTGGTGCTCGCCGCGACGACCGCGGGTTACTCGCTGTTCGGCGGTGACGACGTGTCCGCGGACTCGCCGACGAGCGCGACCGAGGCGCTGCTCGCGGGACACCTCGTCGCTATCGCCCGCAACCTCGACGGAGCGGTGGTCCGGCCCGACGAGACGGCGACGCCGGTACAGGACGCTCTCGACCGCGTCGCCGAGGCGGGCGGCGGTCGCGTCTACCTCCCGCCGGGACGGGTCAGCGAGCGGGGGCCGATCCGCCCGCACCCGAACACCGGACTCTACGGGTTCGGGATGAACGTCTCGGTCGTACGGAGGGGACTGGGCTGACCCGCCCACCGATAGGGTTATTCAGCGACACGGCGAGGATGCAGCCGTGTCGACGAATCTGCGCGGCGACAGCGCCCCGATGGTGTCCGCGGTCGTCGTGACCTACAATTCGGCGCGGACGGTCGCCGAGACGCTCTCCTCGCTCACCGGACAGACGTACCCCGACGACCGCTACGAGGTCATCGTCGTCGACGGCGGCTCGACTGACGGCACCGAGAAGGTCGCCGCTGAGTACGGCGTCCGGTTCCGCGTCGCCGAGGGGGCCACGATCGGTGCGTGTCGGAATCGGGGAGTCGAGGCGGCCAGCGGCGAGTACGTCGCCTTCACCGACTCGGACTGCGCCGTCCCGGCGACGTGGCTCGAATCCCACGTCGAGCGCATCGAGGGCTACGCCGACCGCGAGGACGTCGTCGGCGTCGGCGGTCCGAACCGTCCGTTTCCCGACGACCCGCCCTTCGCCAAGTTGGTCGGGAGTCTGCAGGGAACCGTGTTCGGTTCCGGCGGGTCGCCCCAGTCTCACGCCATCGACGGGGAGCGACTGGTCCGCTCGGTCGCGGCCTGCAACGTCTGTTACGACGCCGACGTGTTCTCCGAGTTCCGCTACGACGACGGGATCAACGTCGGCGAGGACGCCGAGTTCCACTTCCGCCTGAGCGAGGCGGGCTACCGGTTCGTCTTCGACCCGACTATCGCCGTCTCGCACCATCTCTCGGCCGACTTCGGCTCCTTCTGTCGGAAGAGCCGATCGTACGGGTACGCGATGGCGCGCGTCCAGCGCCGCCACGGGAAGGTCATCCGGTGGTACTCGGCGCTGCCGTCGCTCGGTCTCGGAACGGGGGTACTCGCTGCATTGAGCGACTGGCGGGCCCGGAAGATCCGTTACCTCCCGCTGCTCCTGTCGGCGTTCCTCCTCGCGAGCGGCTACGCGACGGCACAGGTGTATCGCGACCGACGGACGCCGCTGGCGCTATTGATACCGGTCATGCTGGCCGCACAGTACGCGTACTACGGCGTCGGGTTCCTCGAAGGGACGCTCGCACCGGACCCCGTGCCGCAGGAACTGCCCTGAGCCGGCGACGCCGCGTGGCTTGTTACTCACTTCCTCAAACGTCTACCAAACCGAAAAACCGCCGTAATTATCCGCTCCCTCGACCAATAATCCGTATGGATTCCACGGCGGGAGATACATTTCCAGACGACCTACTGAGCGCGCTAGCCGCCGCTGAACGCCGAAAACTGCTCGTGGACCTGCTGGCGGACAATCCGCGAACGGACCCTTCGACGGTTGTCGACGGGGGCCCGTCCCGAGAGTGGTGCCGGTTCGAACGCCGTGCGGATGCATCACGTCCACCTGCCGAAACTGGCCGACCACGGGTTCATCGAGTGGGACCGGGAGAGCGACGAGATACGTCGGGGACCGAACTTCGACCGGGCGCGTCCCCTGCTCGAACTGCTGGTGGCTCACGAAGACGAACTGCCAGCCGAGTGGTTCTGACTCGTCGACGGTACTGTCCCGCTCACTCGCGACGGGCCGCCGTCGAGCTGACCACGCCGCCGCCGTGGCTGTCGATGGTCACGTCGACCCCGGCGTATTCGAACGACACGCTGACTGCGCTTTCGGAGCCGTCCGGCCTGTCGGCGAGAACCGCCGTCAGCGCGTCGGGGTCGACGGTGGCGTACAGCGGCGGCAGGTCGGTGGAATCTCGCCCTATCGACGCGGCGACGGCCTCGACGACCGCAGCACACGGACTCTCGGTCGTTTTCCACTCGAATCGTGACTGACTCGCTTCGGTAGGCGCTTTCGAGCCCTTTCTGTGGTCTGTATTGTCGTCCATTGTCCTCTCTTCCTGACGACAATCTCTCACGCGATACACGACTCCGCTGTCGGCGACGCTTTGCTACAGTCGAACAGTTGAACCGATGTCGATATAGACCTTTTGTGAATATGTGCGTTACAAGCCCCGAACGCTATCTGGTCCCATCGAGTTGCCACGTGAACATCGCTTGGAGGACGACGACCAGGCCGTTCGATTCGCCGGTCCCCCAGATGGCCGTCTCGTCGCGCGGCTCCGGCGGGTGGTCGCCGTCGCCGTCCACGAGCACGCTCACGAGCGTCTTCTCTTGGTCGACCATCAGCATGCGACCGGCCGGCGTGTCCGACCAGACCCACATTGAGTCGAAGTACTCCGCCTCTGGTACCGTGTCGGAGAAGTCTCGTTCGACGCCGTCGGCCATCCCCGCGAGTTTGATCGAGACGCCGCGTTCGCTTGCGGTCCGGAGACGGGCCACGACCTCGTCGGTGAGGAGATCGCTCACGGTCATGAAAACGACCTCGTCGCTGGCCGAGTCGATCAAGTCCGCGACGCGCTCCGAAACGGTACCCCGGCCCACGACGGTCCAGACGCCGCGCTGTTCCACGGTTCGCTCGGTCGAGTTCAACCCGTCGAGGGCTTCGGTCAGCGCGTCCATGCGACGGCTGTACTCCCGTTCGAACCGCCGGCTCGTCGTCTCCGGGGAGACGACCCAGAACTGCTTCGGCTTCGAGTGCTGTACGTCAGCCAGTCCCCAGTCGCGGAGTTCCTCGACGGCGTCGTAGACGCGGGTCCGGGGCACCTCGGAGACGTCGCTCACGTCTTTTGCCGTCCCGCTGCCCAGACTCGAGAGCGCGACGAACGTCCGGGCGGCGTACGCGCTCAGCCCCAGCGCTTCGAGTTGGTCGACCGCGACAGAACGGGGCTCGTCCGAGGACTCCGAGGTCATGTGTGGCGATGTACCGTACGTAAAGGCGCGCAGCAACAGATCGGTTGGGACCCAGTCTGGAGCTGCGCGCCAGTAGCACGTTCCCGCTCACCCCGTATAATGGTATTGTGATTATCTGAGTTAACGGGTCGTTCGCGGGGAATTCGGCCGACCTGACGAGAGGAGACGAACCGTCCGTAGAGACACCGCTAACCTGTCAACCGAGGCGGTAATTATTAAAATAAACGCAACCCTCCCCAGTTCGGGCCGCCGTGACGGTTATCGAAGTGGGAGGGGGACCTGTTCCAGTACAGGCCGAAAGGAGTGACAACGACTTTCAGTCCCGGTGAGAAACCGTTATCTAGCCTACCGGTCACGGTAGCGATGGTTGGGGCCCATATGGACGAAACCGTAAACCGAGAACACGCAGTCGAACTACTTCAGCAACTCGGCCTCAAAGAGTACGAGGCCAAGGCGTTCGTCGCGCTCTCGCGGCTTCCGCGAGGGACGGCCAAAGAAATCAGTGACGTCTCCGAGGTGCCCCGGACCCGCGTCTACGACGCCATACGGGTCTTAGAGGCGAAAGGACTCGTCGAGATTCAACACTCGAATCCGCAGGTGTTTCGCGCCGTCTCCATTGACGAGGCGGTCGAGACGCTCCGGAACGAGTACGACGACCGAGTCGAGACGCTCCGACAGGCTCTGGAGGGACTCGACCCAGCCGTTAGCGACGAAGAGTCGGAGGTCACACACGAGGTGTGGGCGCTGGCGGGCGAGGCGGGGATAACTAGCCGCACGGCGCAGCTGATAAGCGGGGCCGACAGCGAAGTCGTCATCGTCCTCGGCCACGAGGGCGTCTTCACCGACGACCTCGCGGACTGCCTCCAGCAGGCCCAGCGTCACGACGTCGACGTCATCGTCGGAACGGTCTCCGATGCGTTGCGCGACCGTGTCGAGAAGGCGCTCCCCGGGACGGAGGTGTTCGTCTCGGAACTGGCGTGGCTGACTCACTCCTCGCTGCCGGGCGACGACACGGAGATCGGCCGGTTGCTACTGGTCGACAGAGAGACGATCCTCGTGAGCTCGTTTTATCAGACCGACAGCGGCGAGCGAACACAGGAGAAGGCTGTCTTCGGCCAGGGGTTCGACAACGGCCTCGTGACCATCGTCCGTCGCATCCTGGCGACCGGCTTGCTCTCGTCCGCGGAGGCCGGTGACGACGACTGACCCGAGGCGCTCTCGGTCCGACGACGAGTTCACGCCCGGTAGATGCCGATCGCCCAGTGGTGTTCGCCGAACACCCGATACCCCGCTCCGAGGTTGCCGTCGACCGCGCAGTGCCACCCCTCGCCGTCGAACCACGGGTCGACCTGATGCATCGCACCGGAGTTCCAGCCGAGGCCGCCCGTCGGCTCGATGACCGGCGAGTCGTCTCGCTCGCGGTCTTCGAACGCCGTCGGCGTCAACTCGGCGATCTCGAACGCTCGAACTCGCTCGCCGTAGCGGGCCGCACAGTCCTGATAGAACGCGAGGACGTAGTCGTCGAAGACGAGCGGACGACCGCCGGGCCTAGCCGCGTTCGGTCGGTCGCGGACCACGGGATTGGCCTCGTGCGGCGTCCAGTCGGGCGCTTCGAGCTCGTCGCTGTAGTAGGCGTAGAGGTCTCGACCGTCGCCCAGCAGCGCCCACCAGCGGTCCCCCCAGCGAAAGGGGCTGAAGTCGTGCAGCGGCGTCTCCGGCTGGACGAGGTCGGCGACGGGCGTCCACTCGTGGGGGAACCGCTCGGCGCGGTAGAGGGTCACGCCGGCCGGTCCCCGTTCTTTGGCCCAGCGGTCCGGAATCATGTAGTGTTCGCCCGCCCAGCGGAAGACGTAGGGATACGAGAGGTGTTCGTCTGTCTCCAGGACGACGCGGTCGTAGGTCCAGTCGTAGCCGTCGGCGCTCTCGGCGTGGGCGATGGCGGCGCTCGGCTCTCGGTTCTGGGTGTACACCTCGAAGAAGAGATGCCACTCTCCGTCTTCGGTGACGAACAGGAACGGGTCGGCGACGCAGTCGGTGCGGCCGAAGTCGGTGACGTCGGCGGCGGTCACCACCGGGTCGATGTCGCCCGCCGGCAGGAATAGCGAGGGTTCCCGGTCGGCGGCGGCGTAGGGGTACGACGGGGCCGCCGGGCCGTCGTAGAGTCCGGAGATGTCAACGGCCTCGGGCACTCGCCGGCCGGTCGGCGTTCGCATGTGGAGGCGTTCGCCCGCGTGCCACGCCGTTCGCTCGACGAGCGTCGAGCGAGCGAGGGCCGTTCGGAGTCGGGTCTTGAGCGGGGCGATCCGGTACTGCGCGTGCGCGAGCAACCGGGTCTGCGGAGTGTCGCCGGCCATGATAACTGCCTTCGTTTCCGTCATCGGACTACTTAATCATATGCGAGAGTATTCGCGCTCAGAAACCGGTCCCGGCCGTCCCGAGCGCGCGAAGGCCGCCCGTGTTCCCCCGTTCGTGAGTGACGCTCACGTCGTCCGGCGCGCCCTGATAGAACGACGGCGCGGCGGGGTCGGCCGGGTGAGCGAGGTTGAGGACGTTCGACGTGATGTCCGCCTCTCGGCCTAACTCGATGTACGGCCCCAGTACCTTCCGGGCCGGGCCGCGACCGTTGTAGCTGTCGTAGCCCAGTTCGTAGACGTAGTCCGCGGTTCCGGTGACGTGTTTGACCGCGCCGACGACGCCGGTGCCGTGGCCGCGCAGACGGACGATAGCCGGCGGGTCCGTCGGGTTGGTCGTCGGTTCCCAGTGGACGTGGCCGAACTCGACGACGCCGTCCCACGTCTGGTCGACGGCGACGCCGGCGGACCCGCCCATCGTGAGGTAATCGACGGTCTGCGTGCCGCCGCGGGAGAAGAACACGGTGGTGTTCCGCCCGCTGACCGTCGCGCTCGGGTACGCGGCGATCGTCCCGAACCAGTTGGCCGGGCCGTACCACGACCGGAACTCGAAGAGGCCGTCCTCCTCGCCGGCGTCGCACTCGTAGATGGTGAGCTGGTCGTGTCGGCACTGGAAGGGGCCGACGCCCTCCTCGACACGGTACACCGAGTTGTTCCACCCCCAGAACAGCAGGCGACCGACGTGGAGGTCCTGCGTGTCGCGGTTCGTGTGGTGGATGGCGACGCCGGTGGGGCCGGTGCCGGCCGGGCCGTTCAGCGCGAACCCGTCGAGGGCGACCCGGTCGGCACCCTCGTCGCGGTCGAAGCGGATACCGTCGGCGCTCCGGTCCGTGATGGATACCTTCGATATCTCGACGCCGAGCCCGAGGATCCGGGTCTCTTCGTAGGGTCGGATCGGTCCCGTCTCCTCGACGATGCCCGTCGGGAGGCGGACCGAGCCGCCGCCGTTGGCCGCGAGGACGTCGAGCGCGTCCTGAATCGGGGTGTCCGTCCCCGCGGGGTCGATCGTTCGCGGCGACGAGAGGTTCCGGGCGAGGGCGACGACGTAGCCGTCGAGAAGCAGCGACGTGAGGTCCGTCCCGTCTGCGGGCTCGCTCCCGCCGGAGTCGCCCGAGCCGATCGTGCCGAGGCGGTTCCACGACCCGCCCTCGCCGATGTAGACGTCGCCGGTGTCCGTCGCCAGGAACTTCGCGCCGGTCTTGGCGACGTAGTTCGACCGATTGGCGTCGGTATCGCGGATCTCGACGTCGGTGTCGATGCGTTCGAAGTTGCGGTTCAGCGGTTCGTCCCAGTCCAGCGTCCCGGCCGCTGGCGTCTCGTATCGGTGGTTGTCTGTCATAGTTGGTCCGCGTCGACGACGCCGCCGTATCCGTGGCCGCCGTAGCCGGATTCGCCGAACTCGTCGTTCGCGATCGTCTCGGTCGGAGCTTCAGTCGGTGTCGCGGTCTCAGTGGCCGTCGCCGTCGGCTCGGGGGTCGGCGTTAGTGTCGGTTCAGGAGTCGGTTCGGAAGTCGGCGTCGGCGGCGTACTTCCCCCCTCGTACAGCGCGCCGGCATCGCTCGCTGTCAATGCGGTGTCGTAGACGCGAATGTCGTCGACGCGCCCGACCAGACCGTAATACGAGGTGTAGCCGTTGTCGCCGCGGCCGACGTACAGCGAGCGGTCGCTGTGGACGACGCGGCCCGACTGCGACGTGTCGCGGCCGACCTCCTCGCCGTCGAGGTACGCGACGAGCGCGCTCCCGTCCCAGGTCAGCAAGAGATGGTGCCACTTCCCGTCGTGGGTGGCGATGCCCCACGGGTTGACTGAGGCTCGCCCGCTCTCGACGGCGACGTGCCCGCGGACGCTGTCGGAAGTTTGGATATCGACGGCGTAACCCGTCTCGCCGAAGCGGGCGTCGGCTTTCTGGATCAGCGTCTGACTGTTGTCACCGCTCTCCGTGCGGTACCACCCGCCGAAGGACAGTTCGGCCGCGGGCCGGAGAACGCCGGCATCGGCCACTTCGACGTAGTCCGCGTCGCCGGCCCCGAACGCGATTCCCGACGTGTCGAACACGCCCGCGGCGTCGAGCGTCGGGGACCCGCGAAGGGACCCGTCGGCCGACCCGACGCCGTCGGCCGCCACGGTGCCCTCGGTCTCTTCGAACCGCCAGCGAGCGACCGGGGCCGGTCCGTCGCTCTCGGTCGGCGTGGGGGCCGCTGTCGGAGTTGGCGCAGCGGTCGGTGTCGGCGTGGGCGTTGGGTTCGCTGTCGGCGTCGAAGTTGCCGTTGGCGTTGGCGTCGCTGTCGGCGTCACCGTCTCGCCCTCGTAGATGTCGGCCACGTCGCTCGCGGGCAGCGCGCGCTCGTAGACGCGAACGTCGTCGATGGCACCGTCCATCCCGTAGTAAGAGGTATAGCCGTTGTCGCCGCGGCCGACGAATAGCGAGCGGTCGCTGTGGACGACGCGTCCCGACTGCGAGGCGTCGCGATCGATCTCCTCGCCGTCGAGATAGAGGACGAGCGCCGAGCCGTCCCACGTCAGAAAGAGGTGGTGCCACTCCCCGTCGTGGGTCGCGACGCCCCACAGGTTGACTGAGGCTCGCCCGCTCTCGACGGCGACGTGTCCGCGGACGCTGTTCGGCGTCTGGACGTCGACGGCGTACCCCGTCTCGCCGAAGCGGGCATCGGCCTTCTGGACCAGCGTCTGACCGTTGTCGTCGCTCTCCGTGCGGTACCACCCGCCGAAGGACAGTTCGGCGGCGGGCCGGAGGACGCCGGCGTCGGCGACCTCGACGTAGTTGCCCGCCCCCGGCCGGAAGCCGTAGGCAGTCGACTCGTGAACGCCGGGAACGCCCTGCCGGGGCGCGCCGCGGATGGCTCCGTCGTTGCTGCCGACCGCGTCGGTCGCGGTCGCGCCGGTCCCGTCCAACGCCCAGTGAGCGACGAGACCGTCGTCGGGCGCGGACAGCGACAGTCGCCCCGCCGCGAGCATCGCCGGAGTGACGCCGCCGTAGCCGACTCGCCGCTCGCCGCTCGGGTCATCCCCCAGACAGCCGGCGACGGCCGCTGTCCCGAGCGCGGTGCCCGTCAACTTGAGGAGCGCCCGTCTGGAGAGACCGGGACTGGCTGGCCGGTCGGTCGGCGGTGGATCTGGTGCCATCTGCCAACCAATTCTATACCAGCAATAATATCCTTTTCGACGGATTATCAACGTAGATACCCTGAGAGGCCGGATCCCCGTTCGTGCCGGAGAACGGAGACGTCTCTACGCCTGTCGCGTTCCCGACGGTTCTACGCCGATTCGACTGACGGCGGATATCGGCGACATCGGCGCGACGAATCCCCCAAAATATCTATCCTGAGACTCAGAACGGGTTCGACAGTACTATCGCCACCGCTGACGTGACAGTCGGAGTATCGAAGGTTCTGACCGCGCTCGTCGAGAAGCCGACGGGTCGGTCGACGCTATCGCCCCGTTCCCCGGAAAATTAGCTGGACCCAGCGCGCGCGAGCGCGGACAGACACTCACTCGACGGTGACGCTCTTCGCGAGGTTGCGCGGCCGGTCGATGGGGCGGGCCTTCCCGTCGGCGACGTGGTAGGCGAACAACTGGAGGTAGACGTTGGCGACCAGCGGTTCGAGGACGCCCAGATCGGGGACGTCGAAGCCCACCTCGTAGTCGCCCTCCCGGCCCGTCTCGGAGGTGACGGCGACCACCGGCGCGCCGCGGGACTGGACCTCCTTGACGTTGTTGTGGGTCTCCTCCGGCCGAGCACCGTCTGTGAGTATCGCCAGCACCGGCGTCCGCTCCGTGATCAGCGCCAGCGGCCCGTGCTTGAGTTCGCCCGCCGGGAACCCCTCCGCGTGGTCGTAGGAGATCTCCTTGAGTTTCAGCGCCCCTTCGAGCGCGACCGGCGTGGCGAACTGCCGACCGATGAAGAAGAAGGCCTCGCCGCCGGCGTAGGCGTCGGCCACTTCGCGGACCTCCCGGTCCCGGTCGAGGGCGGTCTGGACCGCGCCGGGCAGGGCCTGCAGGTTCGAGAGCAGTTCCCGGCCGTCCGCCGGGTCGAGTTCGCCGCGCGAATCCGCCACGTCGACGGCGAGCAGGGCGAGCGTGACGACCTGCGAGGCGAACGTCTTGGTCGCGGCGACGCCGATCTCGGGACCGGCCTGGATGTAGAGCGCGTCGTCGCACTCGCGGGCGACGGTGCTCCCGACGGTGTTCGTCACGCCGAGCGTTCGAATGCCGGTCCGCTTCGCCGTCCTGAGCGCCCGCAGGGTGTCGGCCGTCTCGCCGCTCTGACTGACGCCGACGACCAGCGTCCGCTCGGGGTCGCGGCCGCTCCCGACGGCGTACTCGCTGCCGAACTCGACGGTGACGCGGACGTCCGCGAGCGACTCCAGCAGCTGCTTCCCGTAGAGGCAGGCGTGGTAGGACGTACCACAGGCGACCAGTTGAATCTCGTCGAGCGAGTCCAGAAACGCCGTCGACAGCGAGCGGTCCAACTCGACGCGCTCCTCGACGGCGTCGATGCGGCCGGCGACGGCCTGTCGGAGCGCCTGCGGTTGCTCGTGGATCTCCTTGAGCATGTAGTGGTCGTAGCCGCCCTTCTCGGCGGCGTCGGCGTTCCACTCGATTCGGTGGACGGCCCGCTCAACGCTCGCGCCGTCGTGCCGGACCGCGACGCCGTCGCGGGTGACGTGTGCCACGTCGCCGTCTTCGAGGTAGGACACCTCGCGCGTGTGTTCCAAGAGCGGCGTCACGTCGCTGGCGACGAAGTTGCCGTCGCTTCCGTGACCGACGACCAGCGGGCTGTTCCGGCGGGCAACGACGATGCCGTCGTGTCCGGCCGCGACGACACCCAGCGCGTAACTCCCCTCGATTCGCTCGACGGCGGCGCTGACCGCCGCGACGAGGTCGTCGGTGAACTCGAGTTCGACTTCGACGAGGTGGGCGACGACCTCCGTGTCCGTCTCGCTCCGGAACTCGTGGTCGGGCAGTTCGGCCCGCAGGTCGTCGTAGTTGCCGACGATGCCGTTGTGGACGACGGCGACTCGCCCCGTGCAGTCGGTGTGGGGGTGGGCGTTCGCGTCTGTCGGCTTCCCGTGCGTACTCCAGCGGGTGTGGCCGATACCACACGTCTGGGGCGAGTCGGCGGGGAGGTCGAGGTCGCCCACGAGGCCGACCTGCTTGTACACCGACAGCGCGTCGTCGACCAGCGCAATACCCGCCGAGTCGTAGCCGCGGTACTCCAGTTTCTGCAACCCGGTCACGAGCCGTGACTGGGCGGCCGATTCGCCGACGTAGCCGATGATTCCGCACATGGATTATCCCCTCCGTACCGTCTCGTTCGAGTCGATTCGCCCGCGCAGGACGGTCCCGCAGTCCGCTTCGACGTCGCGGCCGACGACGGTCCCGGGCGCGACCGTCACGCCGCCCCGGAGGACGGTTCGGTCCGCGAGCACCGCACCGAGTCCCACGTCGTCGTGGACCGCGTCGCCGACGACGACGCTGGCCGGCCCGCCCTCGGCGGTGGCGTTCGGGCCGACCGACACCGACTCGCCGACGATGCAGTCGCGCAGCACCGCCCCGTCGCCGATCCGCGCCCCGTCCAGCACGATGCAGTTCGAGAGCGTCGCGCTCGCGCCGACGCGGACGTTTCGGCCGAGCGCCGTCCCCGGCAGGAGCGTCGCGTTCGGGCCGACGGAGACACCCTCGTCGACGGCCACGCTCGCCGAGACCGCCGCGGTCGAGTGGACCCGCGCGTCCTCGGCGACCGCCTCGCTGTCGCGCTGCCGGAGCAGCGTCGCGTTCGTCGAGAGCAGGTCCCACGGGTAGGTCAGGTCCTGCCACGACCCGCGGTGGAGCACCGCCGAGAGCCGTCCCGCGTCGGCGAGCCGCTGGAGCGTCGTCGCCATCCCGAAGTCGGTGCCGTCCGCGGTCTCGACCCCTCGAACCACGTCGAAGACGCCCTCGTCGAGGACGTACGCGCCGGCGTTGACGAGGAACGGCGGATCGGCCGTCGGCGTCTTCGAGACGGCCACGACGGTTTCGCCGTCCACGTCGACCGCGCCGTACTCGGTCGGCCGGTCCGACTGCACGGCGGCGATGGTCGGCGTCTCGGTCGCCTCCCACCGCTCCAGGAGTCGCTCAAGCAGCGCGGCCTCGACCAACTGGTCGCCGTGGAGGACGAAGAACGGCCCCTCGACGACGGACTCGGTCCGTGCCAGCGCGTGGGCCGCGCCGAGTTGGTGGTCCTGCACGACGTAGCGTATCGGGACGCCCCAGTCGTCGCCGTCGCCGAAGTGACTCTGGATGCGCTCTCGGCAGTGGCCGACGACGAGAACCACCTCTTCGACGCTCGCCTTGACCGCGGCCTCCAGCACGGCTTCGAGGATCGGTCGGTTGCCGACGGGCACCATCGGTTTGGGTCGGCCCTCCGTCAGCGGTCCCAATCGCTGTCCCTCCCCCGCGGCCAAGATCACTGCTTGCATCGGTCTACCACCCGGATAATCATCACTTCGTAACTGGTTTTAAACAGTATATATCTTTGCTATCGACGGATATTCGAATACTACCTATCGAAGAACAGTTAAATACTAACGGAGCTTTTTACGGTCATGAACCCACGAAACGAGCGGTGGACGACCGCGCCGGGACCGTCGAGGCGGGACTTCTTGCGGACGCTCGGCGTCGTCGGTGCCACCGGCGCGCTCGCCGGCTGTTCGTTCGGCAGCCGCGACGACGCGGCGGGCGACGGGGGAGACGGCGGGAACGGTGGCGGAGGGGACGGGGGCGACGGCGCGACGGACACGCCGGCGTCCTCGGGCAACTTCTTCGAACCCGGCCCGACCGTCTCGCTCGAACCGGTGGCGACGGGCCTCGTCTCGCCGACGGCGCTCGTCACCGCCACCGACGGCACCAACCGGCGGTTCGTCGTCGATCAGATCGGGAAGGTGTACGTCCACGACGCCGACGGCCTCCGCTCCGAGCCGTTTCTGGACCTCACCGACCGGTTGGTCGCCGTCGGCGAGAACTTACCGAACTGGGTCGCCTACGACGAACGCGGGCTGCTGGGACTGGCCTTCCATCCCGACTTCGCCGAGAACGGCCTGTTCTACGTCCGCTACAGCGCGCCGACCGACGACGACGAACTGGACCACCGCGAGCGCCTCTCGGAGTTCCGCGCCGCCGACGACGGGTCGCGCGGCGACCCCGACAGCGAGCGAATCCTGCTCGACCTGCCGTGGGCGCGCCCGCTGCATCAGGCCGGCACCATCGAGTTCGGTCCCGACGGCTACCTCTATGCGGCGCTCGGCGACGGCCTGAACCCGTACAACGGCCAGGACCTCACCGACAACCTCAAGGGGAGCGTCCTCCGCATCGACGTGGACGGCCGCACCGGCGACCTGCCGTACGGCATCCCCGAGGACAACCCGCTCGTCGGGAAGGAGGGCCGCGACGAGCACTACGCGTGGGGGCTTCGCAACCCGTGGAAGATGGGCTTCAGCGGCGACGATCTCCTCGTCGGCGACGTCGGGCAGGCGACGTGGGAGGAGGTCAACGTCGTCGAGAGGGGCGGCAACTACGGCTGGCCGCTCAAGGAGGGGTATCACTGTCACGACCCGCAGGTCGGGACGAGCGAGGACGGCGAGTGCGTCGTCCAATCCGACCGCGGCGAGTCCCTGATCGACCCGGTTCTGGAGTTCCCCCACTTCGACGACGAGGGCTATCCGGTCGGCTTCGCGGTCATCGGTGGTCACGTCCACACCGGACCGGTCGAGGCGCTGCGCGACTCGTACGTCTTCGGCGTGTTCACGAGTTCGTTCACCGAGGCCGCCGGTCGCCTCCTCGTCGCCGTACCGCAGGAATCCGGTCGGTGGCCGATTCGGGAGGCGCAGGTCGAGGGCGGCCTCGACATCCAGATACTCGCGTTCGGGACCGACGGGACCGACAGCTACGTCCTCGGGACGCGAACCGCGCTGGCTGACGACCCGCTCTCGACCGAAGCGGGCGTCGTCTACCGACTGCGCGCCTGAACGGATTAGAGGACGCCGACGGTCCGATACCAGTCGACGGTCTCGGTGAGCGCCGCCTGCCACGAGCGCTGGCGCACCGGTGCCCGCCGTGCGAGGTCTTCTCGAACCGTGCCGTAGTCCCCGCGCTCCAGAAAGCCCGCACCGGGGACCGGCGAGACGCCGACGCGGTGGAGCAGGTCCATCGTCGGCTTGACGGCCCAGCGAGCCACGCCGTAGGGGACGTTCACGACGCGGCAGTTCCCGGGCGCGTGCCGGGCGATGGTCCCGAGCACGTCCCGATTCGTGAGGTTCGGTCCGGTTATCAGGTACCTCTCCGTCTCGCCCGCGTCGAGCGCGTACTCGATGCTGCCGACCACGTCGTCGACGTGGACGACGTTGTACTCGTCGTACGTGTACAGCGGCGGGACGAGCACGCGGTTCGCGGCGATCGGGCGGACGTGTTCGTAGCGGGTCAGGCGGTAGTCCCGCGGGCCGAAGATATACGTGGGGTACAGCGCCGCGACGTCGAAGGGGTGGTCGCGCTCGAACAGCGACTTCTCGACGGCGACCTTCGAGGACTGGTACGGAGAGTCCGGGTCCGCGGGCACCTCCGGGTGAGCACCGATGGTGCTGAGGAAGACGACCTGCTCGACGCCGGTCTCGGTCGCCGCGTCGAGCAATCGTTCCGTGCCCGCGACGTTGGTGCCCCGCATCGCCGACTGGTCGTACACCGCCGCCGCGAGGTGGACCACGCTGTCGGCGTCGGTTTCGGCCATCGCCGCGGTCAGCGACTGCGAATCCGAGAGGTCCGCCTCGACGGTCGCGACGCCGTCGGGGAGTCGCGCGGTCGAGGCGCTCGCGCGGACCATCGCCACCGGCTCTCGCTCGCTGCCGCCGCCCGCCATCGCGTGGAGGAGGTTCAGGCCGACGAACCCGGTCGCGCCCGTGACGAGGACGGTCATCGCCCGCCCTCCCGTTTGGCGTCTCGCTCGCTGCCGCTCCGCTCGTAGACGGCGTCGATCACCTCGGCGACGGCGACGCCGCGACTCGGCGGCGCGGCCGTCTCCCCGTCGCCCGCCGCCGCGTGGTCGGCGAAGTCGTGGATGCGAGCGGTGTGGGCGTCGTCGTCGCTCGCCGGGAATAGGTCGGCGACGCCGATATCGAAGATCGGTAGTGCGCCGTGTTCGAACTCGAAGGGGCGACCGTGGACCTCTCCCTGTAAGGTCTCGGCGTCGAGCTCCAGCCATCCCTCCGTGCCGACGACCAGCACTCGGGAGACGCCGTCGGTCTGGGTCCACGACGCAGAGAGCCGCACCAGGATACCGTCGAAGGAAAGAGAAGCGCGGGCGACGTCCTCGACCGGGCGCTCGCGGAGATGACGGACGCTCGCGTCGGTGACGGTCACGTCCTCACCGAACGCCGCCATCAGCACGTCGAGCGAGTGGGGAAACAGGTCGCGGGCGACGCCGCCGCCCGACAGCGCGGGATCGTAATACCACCCCTGCGTCGGCGGTGCGGAGTGGTGGGCGACGGTGACCTCGACGACGTCGCCGAGTAAGTGGTTCGAGAGCACGTCGAGCGCTCGCCCGTAGTTCCGGTAGTAGCGATGGAGGTAGCCGACCTGCGCGACGACGCCCGCCTCGGCCGCCGCGTCGGCCATCCGTCGCGCGCTCTCGGCGGTCAGGGCGAGCGGTTTCTCACAGAGGACGTGACAGCCCGATTCGACGGCGTCGAGAAAAATGCCCTCGTGTGTACTAGTCGGCGTGCAGATGCTCACCACGTCGATATCCTGAGCCGCGAGCATCGACGCGGCGTCTTCGTACCCCGGCAGAGAGAGGTCGGCTTCGACGGTCTCCCGTCGGGCGTCGTCGCGTTCGGCGAACGCCGTGACGCGAGTGCGTCGGTGACTGGTGAACGCCGGGACGTGATAGTCTGTGGCCATCCACCCGGCCCCCACCACCCCGACGGCCAGTTCGGTCATAGGTACGTCTCTACCGACGACGGCATAAAAGCTCTCATCGTCACCGTGTCCCACACTACGCCGCCGGGTTGTCGGAAACCACACAGTTACGAGGGCGCTGGGCGAACCTCGGTCGATGACCGACCTCACGACCTCGGTCCACCGATCGATAACCGGGGTCAAACAGGGGGAGTGGAACGCGATCGTCGCTCAGCAGTCCGAGACCGGTAGCGTCTTCGAGCGCTACGAGTGGCTCAAAGCCTACGAAGACGCGACGGACTCGCCCGCTCGGCACGTACAGGTCCGGAAAAACGGGACGCTCGTCGGCGTCCATCCGCTGTTCGTCCGGTCGCTTCCGGGCACGCCCTTTCGCTTTCTCGGCCCGGCCAGACCCGGCTCGAACGGCGCGATGATCGCGACCGACGAGGCCGCCGTCTTCGGTGCGATCGCCGACGCTGTGGAAGAGCTGACTGCGGGTCGAACCGTCGGTCACTTGCTCAAACCCGCGTCGTCGCGGTCGCTTCGCTACGCCACTCGTCTCCGCGAGCGGGGGTACTATCCGTCCGTTCGGGACTGCCAGTTCGTCCTCGACATCGACCGCCCGTGGGAGGCCGTCGCCGAGGACCTCTCGCAGAAGAAACGCCGGAACCTCCGAAAGGCGGACGAGGCCGGTGTCACCGCGACCGACGTGCCGGTCACGCCCGAGTCCATCGAGACGTTCGCCGACCGCCACGCCGAACACATGGCCCGAATCGACGGCGACGGCACGTCGCTTTCGTTCCTCAGAGCGCTGCTGGCGAACGTCGGCGACCGCCTCAAACTGTTCCGGGCGAGCGTCGACGGCGACCCGGCGGGCGAACTGCTGGCGGTCCTCGACGACGAACGGGACT
Source organism: Haloarcula limicola (assembly GCF_010119205.1). NCBI lineage: Archaea > Methanobacteriati > Methanobacteriota > Halobacteria > Halobacteriales > Haloarculaceae > Haloarcula > Haloarcula limicola. The sequence goes on along the minus strand of NZ_WRXM01000001.1, from coordinate 1,347,085 downwards.
GCCTGTTCCTCCTCTTTCCGGCCTACGACCCGACGAACTTCGAGCACTTCCCCTCGGAGGTACTCTACCGGGCCGCGATTCGGTGGGGCATCGACGCCGGCTACGAGACCTGTAACTTCGGCGAGACGACCCCCGCCTTCGACGACGGCACGTTCTCGTTCAAGACCGACTTCGGCGGGCAAGCGGTGCCGACTACGCGCTGGGAGCGGATCGACTCGCTTGTCGGTCGCGTTCTCTACCTGCTTGGCAGCGACCGCGCCGTCGCTCACCTGTCCCCCTCGGCGGCGGGTGGACAGGGCGACTAGTCGTCGCCGACCGCCGGCTTCGCGTTCGCGTCGAGCGCTCGCTCCAGAGCGGTCACTTGCGGGTCGCTCAACCGCTCTCTGGCCGCCGTTTCCGACACCCACGCCGAATCGGTGTGCTCCTCGCTCAGCGTCACTTCGGCGCTCGCCGCGGTGCAGTGGTAGTAGACGGCGAGGCGGCTGTCGTCGGTGTCGTTCTGCCACGAGACGACGTGAACCGGCCGGTGGACCGTCACCGAGAGCGCCGTCTCCTCGTCGATCTCCCGCCGGAGACAGTCGGTCACGTCTTCGCCGCGGTTCATCCGCCCGCCCGGCAGTTCCCACCCTCCGTCGCTCGCGCGACGGACCGTGAGAATCTGCTCGTCGGGCGTACAGACCACCCCGCGAACGCTCACCGTCGCTTCGAGGAACTGCTCGTTCATAGAATGCGATGGAGGGAGAGCGGTGTTAGTCTACCGGTCGCCACACAGTGGCCGACGTTGATAACCGTGGCACCGGAATCACCGATGAATGTACTCCCGCAACCACGCGATCCTCTCGGCGGTGACCGGCGCGGCGCTACTGGCCGTCACTTCGCCGCGGGTCCACCCCGTACTGGTCGTCGCAGTCGCCGTCGTCGTCGGCGTCGGCATCGACTTCGACCACTTCCTCGTCGCCTACCTGAACACCGGCTCGACCGAGAATATCCGCCGGCTCCTCCGAAACCCGCTCGCTGCCGTCACCGACCAGGACTCGCTGTTCGGCGAGACGGACCTCTCGCACGTCCAGCGTCTCTTCAGTCACGTCGTCATCGCCGGGGTCGCCGTCGGCGCGCTCTGGGTCCTTTCGGCACCGTATTGGGCGCTCGTCGTCGGGTTGACGCTATACGTCCACGTGCTCGCTGACCTCTATGCCGACGTCAAACACTACGGCCAAACGGCGGACGCGACGCAGCGACGGACCGAGTCGTAGGCCGACGCCGCTCGTGTCTCTCGGCCGCGACCGTCGGACAGCTCGATTCTATATCGCGATATACCATTTGCCAGCCGACGGCGGCGTCGCCGATCTCACTCGAGTCCGCGTGTCAGAACCGCCACGCTGCGGTCCGATCGTCGCCTCCCCGTCGAAGCGAGCCGGGCGAAGAACAGCCGTCGGACAGAATTGCCGCGAACGATGGGTAGCGCCGTCGACAACGCCTACGTGAACGACGCCGATATCGCCGTCGAGACAGCCGCTGTCTGCGTATTTCAGTTCGAGATCGAGGCAACATCTACCCCCTTATGACTGCTTGGCGAGCGCAAGCCGAGTACCCAGATGTTTCGCTCGTGACAACTCGAACGTGAGCGGGACGGCTCACATCAATCATGAAACTCGGCATCGAAATGGAGTTCTGGACCGTCGACGAACAGGGGAGACTGACCGACGGGCGAGCGCTGCCGAAGGCACACGACAGGATCGAGCCGGAGTTCATCGCGCCCCTCGTAGAGGTACGGACCTCTCCGCACGAGACGGAGGACTCCCTCCGCCGGGAACTGCAGTCGATCCTCCGGACCGCGCTCACGGCGGCCCGCAGCGAGGGGCTCCACCTCGTCCCGCTCGGGACGCCGCTGACCAGCGCAGCGCCGGACGCGACGGGTGACCGCGGGCGGCTGTTCGAGGACATCTACGGCGAACGGATTACGAGCGCGAAGAACTGCGCGGGCACGCACGTCCACTTCGAGAAGACCGAGCCGGTGCGACAGCTGAACCTCCTGACGGCGCTGGACCCGGCGCTGGCGCTCGTGAACTCCTCGCCGTACTACCTCGGGGAGCGCCGACAGCAGTCCTCCCGCGCTCACGCGTATCGACAGCAGGAGAGCGACGAGTTCGCCCGGTACTGCGGCCTCTGGTCGTACGCGGACTCGGTCTCCGAGTGGAACGACCGCGTCGATACCGCCTTCGAACTGTTCAAAGGGGTCGCGGCGAGCAACGGCGTCGAGGCCGCCGCCGTCGAGGAGCACTTCTGCCCGGAGGACACGATGCTGAATCCCGTTCGACTGCGCGAGGCGACCCCGACCGTCGAGTGGCGAGCGCCCGACACGGCACTGCCCAGCGAGACGGTGCGACTCGCCTTCGACATGGGCCGCGTCGTCGAGCAGACGGCGACGAAATCGGTGGGCGTCGGGGGAGGCGGCGTCGACTCGAACCGCGTCGAAATCCCGTCGTTCGGCGACCTCCGGGACCTCAGCGACGCCGCGATATCCGAGGGACTGGAATCGTCGGCCGTCCGCGAGTACCTCTCGGAGCTCGGGTTCGATCCGTCGGCCTACGACCCGCTCGCCGACCGGCTCGTCGGACCGGACGTCCTCTCTGCCGCCGAGGCCCGGCAGATGCGGCTGCTGGCCGCGCAGTTGCTCCGCGAGGACGTGGCGACGCTGGTCGACGACGACGACCCGGTGGCCGCGAGACCGGCAGTGTGACCCGTCGTCGGCCGGCTCTCAGTCGCCGTCGCCGGGCCGACCGATGAGGAGCGTGTCCTCGACCAGCGCGCCCGTCGCTCGCCGGAGTCGCTCGGAGAGGGCCTGGTGGGAGACCCCGACCGACTCGGCGAGTTCCTCGAGCGTCGTCTCGCGCGGGACCTCGAAGTAGCCCGCTCTCGCGGCGGCGACGAGCGCCTCGTGCTGCTCGACGGTCAGGCCGTATCGGCCCGCCGGCTCCCCCTCCATCTCGCGAATGAATTCGATTTCGAACGGGATGTCGTGGTCCGCGGCGAACTCGTGGGTCTCGGCGAACAGTTCTCGGGTCGGGTACATCACTCGCAACTGCCAGCTGTCGCCGCTGCCGAAGGCGGTCAGGATCGTCGCCTTCGAGTTGGTCAGCATCTGGATGACCAGCTGCACGTGGCTGACCCACTGCATCCAGTAGAGGCACTCCCCGTCGAAGTCCCCGATGAGGGTCACGTCGCTGACCGTCGGGTTCTCGTCGAGCGTCGCCTCGATCGCGTCGGCGTCGTCGCTTCTGACCCACAGGATCGGCATCACCTGCCCGTTCCCGCTGTCGGCGATCCGCTCGACTTCGAACTCCGCGTCTGGGTGGCGTTCGAGCGTGTGGCTGAGTGCGAACTCGGTCGCCGGAATCGACCCTCTGACGATCGTGACCATTCGCTACGTACTCTTCTCAGGTAGATAACGCTCTTCATTTTTCTAACAATTTCCGCACGGGACCGGAAGTGACCTGTCTCGGTTACCACCCCGTCTGAACGCCGGATATCGATGACAGCGCCGCTCAGAGCGCGGATCGGATCGGGACGCTCGCCAGTTCCTCTGGCCCGCCGTCCCGGGTGTAGACGAGCGTGAGCCGCCAGTCCCCGTCGACGTGAACTGCCCGGAGCGCCGCGGGCGGCCCGTCGCCGGCACCCCGGTAGAGCGCCAGGACGAGGGGGAGGACGGGAAGTCGACCGTTCCGCGGCGAGAGGGCGTACCCGGACAGCCGGACGACGACCGATCGAGTGCCGCCGTCGGTGGACGCCGACGGCGGCGACTCGACGTAGCCGTCGAGCAACCCCCGGTCTCGGAGGTGGGAAAACGCCGCCGGGATCGGCCGTCTCCCGGACTCGACCGGCGGCAGCCGTCCCGCGGCGTCGGCGAGGACGTCGGCCCGTTCGTCGGGCGTGAGTCGCCGGTCGAGTTCGGTCGCCATGCTCTCTAGAAGGCAGACACAGAGGTCGTCGAGGTCGTCGACGGTCTCCGCGAGGTCGAAGTAGGTGTCCATGACCGCCGATTCGACGGCGTCGTGGCCCGCCGCCGACAGCGTCTCGAAGACGGCGGCCGCGACGCTGTGACAGAAGTCGATGCGGCGACGGCGGGTCGGTTCCGCGGACGCGTCCCCGCTGCCGGTGTCCGCGGGCGCGCCCTCGTCCGTCGAGTCGCCCGCCGGTCGCTCGCCCGTCACGCGCGGTTCGACTGCCTGACAGACGACGACGTCGTAGTGCGGGAGCCGCGGGTCGTAGCGTCGGAGCGCTCGCCGATACCGCTCGGTCGCGCGTGCTGCCCGCTGTGCCGTCGAGCGACTGTCGAAGCGCGCCTCGGCCGCCGGGACCGGGCGGTCCCCGGTGCGCGCACAGACGAGGTAGTACTCGCCGTCGGAACTGGCGAGGGTCTCGATTCGGTCGCGGAGTTCGGCGAGTGTGGTTCCGACCATGGTGGTCCGGCTACGGCGTCCGCTCGACGGGTTCGGTCTCCAGATACTCCCTGATTTGCTCGTCGTCGACGGCGTCGAGGACCGCGTCGCTCCCGACGGCCTCGACCAGACTCTCGGGGTCGAGGTGTTCGGCGAGGCGTCGGCGGCCCTCGTCGGTGAGGCGCTGGATCTCCTCGTCGCTGCGACGCGTCTCGAACGCCCGGTCGACGGCCCGTTCGCGCAGCGTCGAGAGGCGTTCGTCGTCCACCTCGGCGTCGGCCGCGCGGTCGTCGAACCACTCCCGCCAGCGCTCGCGCTCGCCCCACGCCCCCTCGAACTCCGAGTCGGGGCGCAGCCAGTCGTAGTGGTTGGCGAGGACGCCCTCCGGAAGCCCCTCCGCGCGCCGCCACTCCGCGAGGAGCGTGCGGGCAACGTGGGCGCCCTGGCCCGCGGCGACGATGGCCTGGACGTCGCGTTCGCCCGCCGGCGAGGCGACGTACAGCCCCTCGACCGGCGTCCGACCGTCGTCGTCGGCGTAGTCGGGGTCGAAGTGCTCGTGTTCCTCGCCGTCGTGTTCGTGGGTCTCGAACATCGCGTCGCCGTCGAGCGGCCGAAGGTACTCCCCGCCGTAGCGCGTCGCCGCGACGACCCGGTCGGCGGTGACCGGCCCGCCGTCTTGGGTCTCGACCCGAAAGCCGCCCCCGCTCTCGCCCCCGCGTTCGATCGATTCGACCATGTCCTCGACCACGTCACAGCCGGCGGCACCGGCGTGGTCCCGCGCGAGTTCGAGGAACGTCTCGACGTCGATGCCGCCCGGGAAGCCCAGGTAGTTCTGTAGGTACGCACACCGGGCCAGCGAGGAGTTCCCGCGGTCGAAGACCGCCGTATCGAGGCCGTAGCGGGCGGTGAAGACCCCGGCCGAACAGCCGGCCGGCCCGCCCCCGACGATCGCGACGTCGTAGTGGCTCGCGGCCGCGTCGTCTCCGTCGTCTTCGTCGTCCCCGTCGCGTCCGTCCGCCGCGCTCACGCGCTTCCCTCCCCCGTGACGATGCCGGCGACTCTCTCTCGGTCGAACAACTGTTCTTCCTCGGGAATCTCCGGGTACGGACTCCCGTCTTCGTACTCGGGCCACTCGCCGAAGACGTCGGGATAGAGCTGTTTCGCGCCCATCTCTATCTGGAAGAGGTTCATGATGGGGCCCTGATAGCGCATCCCAGCGGGGTACACCCGGTCGTTCCGGACGGCCTGTAAGGTCTGCCCGGCCGAGTGGTTCTCGAGTTGCTGACGGGTCTTCGCCATGTCGTAGTTCGGGGTCAGTCCCCAGAGGTGGAGGATGACGTCCGGGTCCGCCTCCAGCATCGCCTCGTAGGAGACGCTGCCCCAGAGGCTACCCCAGTCCTTCTCGGCGAAGGCGTCGCGGGCCCCGAGCGGCCGCGTGTCGGCCAGCCAGTAACCGGGCTCGTTCAGGTGGTACGTCCAGAACTTCGAGCCGTCGCTGGCCAGCGTCACCCGCACGGCGGTCGGTCGCTCGGACTCCGGCGGGAGGTTCGACTGGACGCGCGAGACGAGGTCCGAGTGGACCTGCGCGAGCGCCTCGTAGCGCTCGCGCTCCCGAAACACAGTCGCGACCTTCCCAAATAAATCCCAGAGACCGTAGTACCGGTAGTCGCCGTCGCCGTTCGGCGGGGCCGCCTGCGTCCCGCTGTAGAAGTTCCCAAACCACGGGCCGATCTGGGAGGATATTTCGTCGACGTCGGCGTCGCTCCAGTTGTCCTGGGCCGCCGCCCACACGGGGTCGGCGAGGTGGACGTCACTTCCCAACTCGTAGAGCAGTTCCTTCGGAAGTCCGTCGCTCAGCGGGTCCCGCAACCCCTCCCACTCCAACGAGACGCCGTCGAGGCGGTGGTAGTAGTGGTTCATCGTCGTCCCCGACATCTCGGGGACGTACACCGAGTTCACCGACTCGCCGTGGCCCAGCGCGACGGCCATGTCGAGGTACTGCGGGAAGACGGTGAAGACCTCCGTCGGAACCGCGTCGAAGCTCACCTCGCCGACCGGGGACATCGAGACGGTGTGTCCCTCTCCCGCGGCGGTCGAACCGTCCGTCTCGGCGGCCGTCTCTGGACCCTGATCGGCGTCGGTCGCGGTCGACCGCTCGGTCCCGTCTCCGTCGGCGCTCGATCCGCCACACCCCGCGAGTAGTCCGCTCGTCGCCGCGCCGAGGCCCGCCGCTACGAACCGCCGCCGCGTCGAGCAGGAGTCGTCGTCGATTGGCATTATCGTTTAGGGACACCTAAATACATATATTCGTTCCGGTATTTCGGCGAGCCTAAAAGTAGGAGGGTGTTACAGCGAACGCCGCTCCGACCGAAAAACTCCCGTACTGTTCGCCGAGAGTCCCGTCGAATCTCTCAGTCACTATGCCGAACCGAAACCCATAATATGCTGTTTAGGTAACCCTAAATCCATGTATGGCTAGTGCGCATTCCGATTCAGCCCCCTCGGAGACCGCCGACGAGCGCGGCTGGATCACACCCCAACTCGTGACGTTCTGTCTGGCCTGTCTCGGGGTGACCGTCATCGCTGGCCTGGTGCAGGTGAGCTTCGGCTCCTATTCGATGACGATCGGCCAGGCGTGGCGAGCGGTGTTCAACCCGAGCGTCGTCTTCGACCTCGACGCCTGGGAGTCGTTCCTGCTGGGCGGCGAACTCCCCGAGATGAACCGGCGGAGTCTCGTCGTCTGGAACATCCGCCTCCCGCGGGTGTTCGTCGCCGCCATCGTCGGCGCGTCGCTGGCGGTCTCGGGCGCTATCTTCCAGGCCGTGACGCGCAACGAACTGGCGAGTCCGTACGTCCTCGGCGTCTCCTCCGGAGCGGGTCTCACGGTGCTGCTGACGCTCGTCGTCTTCCCGGGCGCGACCATCGTGATCCCGGTTCTGTTCGGCGGCGTCGCGCTCACTACCTCGGCGCTGCTGCCGCTGCTGGCCGCCGTGGGTGGGACCATCGCGTTCCTCCTCGTCTACGGGATCGCGTGGAAGGGCGGCACCAGTCCCGTCCGCCTCGTCCTCGCGGGCGTCATCGTCAACATGGTGTTCCAGTCCCTCCAGCGCGGGCTCTTCTTCTTCGCCGACAGCCTCGGCGTCGTCCAATCGGCGCTCGCCTGGATCACGGGGTCGCTCACCGGCACCGGCTGGGAGCAAGTCCGACTGGCGATCGTGCCCGCGACGCTCGCCATCGTCCTGGCTATCGGCGGCGCTCGCCAGCTCAACGTCCTGTTGCTCGGCGAACGGACGGCGAAGTCGCTCGGGATGCGCGTCGAACGCATGCGGTTCCTCCTCTCGGGGGTCGCCATCCTCGCGGCGAGCACGGCCATCGCCGTCGCCGGGATCATCGGCTTCTTCGGCCTCGTCGTCCCCCACGTCGTCCGCATCGTCCTGGGGAGCGACTACCGGCGGCTCATCGTCGGCTGTCTCTTCGCCGGCCCGGCGCTGATGGTCGTCGCCGACGTCGGCGCGCGGCTCGGACTCGCGGTCCTGTTCGGCGGTGGTCAGATACCCGTCGGCGTCGTCACCGGCGTCGTCGGCGGGCCGTACTTCCTCTATCTCATGCGCAGACAGCAGACGATGGGTGATCTCTGATGGCGCGGACCGACGGCGAACACGGCCACGAGCGAGTCACCGACACCGAGGGCGTCCCCGTCGAGAGCGCGGTGGTCGCCGAGGACCTCGCGTTGAGCTATCCCAACGCCGAGGAGACCATCGTCGACATCGCCCGACTGGACGTCCCCGAGGGGGAGGTGACCGCCCTCGTCGGCCCGAACGGGAGCGGCAAGAGCACGCTGCTGAAGGGCCTCTCGAACCACCTCTCCCCGGAGTCGGGCACCGTCCGTCTCTGGGACCGGGAGATCCAGTCCTTCGGCGAGAAGGAACTCGCCCGCGCGATGGGCGTCCTCTCACAGGAGAACGAGTCGCCCGACTCCATCACCGTCGAGGACCTGGTCTATCACGGGCGGTATCCCCATCGGGGCTTCTTCGAAAGCACGACCGAGGAGGACCGAGAGGTGGTCAAGCGATCGCTTTCGATGGCCGGCGTCGAACACCTGCGGAACTCGGAGGTCGGGCAGCTCTCCGGCGGGCAGAAACAACTCGCGTGGATCGCGATGGTGCTGGCACAGGACACCGACGTCCTGCTGCTCGACGAGCCGACCACGTTCCTCGACTTACACAACCAGTTCAAGGTGTTAGAGACGGTCCGGCAGCTGAACGAGCAGACGGATGTCACCGTCGCGATCGTCCTCCACGACATCGCACAGGCGGCCCGGTTCGCGGACTACCTCGTCGCGCTGCGAGACGGCGAACTGTACGACTGGGGACCGCCGACGGACGTGGTCACCGAACAGCTCCTCGCCGACGTCTTCGGCGTCGAGGCCACCGTTACCCACGAACCGGAGCTGCAGGTACTCCCGAAGCGGGCGCTCCCCGACGAGTAGTCGCGCCGGTCTCCGTTTCGGAAGGGTTTTTAACTTTTAGGCGAACCTAAAACCATGGCCGACGAACCACGCCGAACGAGACGCAACGTACTGCGGACCGCCGCGGGCCTCGCCGGTGCCGCCGCGCTCGCGGGCTGTTCACAGAGCGAGGGCGGATCGGGGACGCCGAACGACACCGAAACGTCCGGGACGGACGCCGCGACGTCTGCGGGGACCGAGCAGACGGACGCCGAGACGGAAGCATCGAGCGACGGGAGTTACGCCGTGTCGATGGAGCCGGTCGGTGAGGTCACCTTCGAGGCGGTCCCCGAGACGTGGGTCGCCAACAACGGCAGCTGGGCCGACATGGGCGTCGCACTCGGCCGGGACCCGCCCGAGGGCGTCTGGCTCCCGAGCCGATACCACACGCGGTACTACGACGAGATTCCCGACGTCAGCGTCGACAAGAGCGGAATGAAGAAGCTCTGGGGGAGCAGCGGCGTCGGGAAAGAGCAGTTCTACTCGATCGACGCGGACGTCCACGTCATCGACCCGAACTTCCTCATCAATCGCGCGAAGGGCTGGAAGCAGAGCGACGTCGACGAGATCTCCGAGAACGTCGCGCCCTTCTTCGGCAACAGCATCTTCTCGACGGGGTACGAGTGGCACCAGAGCTACCCGTACCTATCGCTGTACGAGGCCTTCGGGAAACTCGCGCAGGTCTTCCAGCGGACCGACCGCTACGATGCGTTCAAGGCGTACCACGACGAGACGTTCCAGTCGAACGTCGCGAATGTCGTCCCCGACGAGGGCGAACGCCCGGCCGTCGCCATCATGTGGGCCGCCGGCAACGAGCCCGAGGAGTTCTCGCCGTACCTCATCGGCGAGGGGACGAGCTTCAAGCAGTGGCGCGACCTGAAGGTTCGAGACGCGCTGGCCGAGACCGACGTCAAGGACTTCCACGCCACCCGGGCGGCCGTCGACTACGAGACGCTGCTCGAGATCGACCCGCCGATGCTCATGCTGCGGGGCCACGAGAGCCAGACGAAATCGGAGTTCCAGGACACCGTCGTCGACTTCATGGAGAACCACGACGTCGCCAGCCAACTCACCGCCGTGAAGAACGGCGACGTCTACCGCGGTGGCCCCCTGTATCAGGGACCGATCACGAACCTCGTCGTGACCGAACGCGCCGCGAAGCAGGTCTACGGCGCTGAGGACGACCTGTTCGACCGAGAGCGCGTTGCGAGCATCGTCAACGGCGACTTCTAACGGCCACTGCGCCCCGCTGCGGCCGTCGTTTTCCCGATTCTCACTCAGTAGCGGCAACGCTGTCCAAGTCAGTCCGTTCGAGCCGGTCGAATCTGTCTCGATGCCGATTTCATATAGCTATATATTGTTTATCAGATGGCCCGAACACATCGCTAATACGAGAACAGTCCGTAGAAGATAGGCCGGAGACGCCGCAAACCGTTAATAGCCGGCCAGCGACTCGAACGAGTCCGTCGCCACGGCGTCGGCCACCGCGTCGACGTCGACGTCGTCGACTTCTGCGGGATACTTCCGCTGGAAGTAGCTCACGATGTTGTCCACGTCCCGAGTTAGCAATTCGCGTGCGTTCTCGTGGTCGGTCGGCACGGCCTGGGGCCAATCGAAGACGACGATCCCCTGGGTCGTGACGAAGACGTTGTACTCGCTCATGTCCGCGTGGACGAACCCTTCGCGGTAGGCCGTCTGCATTTCGTCCAAGACGAGTTCCAGCAGCGGGACGACCTGTTCGGGTTCGAGACCGGTCCGGGAGAGCTCGACGCCGTCGATCTTCTCCATGATGATGGCGTGGCGGTTGGTGTCGATCGGCTGGGGGACCGAGACGTCGGGATACAGGGTTTCGAGGGCCTCGTATTCTCGTTCGGCGGCTTTCCGGGCGGTGTAGAGCCACGAGACGTGGTCGCGGTCGGCGGTGTACTCGCGCTCTTTCATCACCTCGCGGAAGTTGGTGTACCCTTCGCGGTGGTACTTCAGCGCCATCGGCTTGTAGGACTGCACCTCGTAGACGTCGCTCTCTTTACCCACGCCCAGCGGTGCGCCGAAGCCCTCGATCGTGTCCCGCTCGACGAAGGTATGCAACGCGAGCGCGTCGTAGCCCTCGAAGGTGAGTTTGAACCCCTCGTACTGCATCGTCTTGCGTTCGAGCAGCTCCCGGTCGGCACAGCGGTCCAACCGATAGTCCACGTTCTCCTCGCTCAGCCGGGAGAACTCGGTCAGCTTCTCGCGATTGACGTACTCGGAGAAGCGCATCCCCTGCTCGACGCCCGACAGGAGGTGGAAGTCCTCGGGTTCCAACTCCGTCATCACGGAAGCCACGTTCTGGACCATGTACCGGCTCTAATCGCCCGACTCGTAAAAGTTCGACGCGTCGGCACGAGCCAGGATATAAATCGGATAGCGCGATACAGAATGAGGAATGGTCGGTGCCTGCGGCGAGACGTTTCCCAGCATCAGAAGCGATTGAAAACGGTCCGATGTGCCGAGACCGCGCGAGAATACCGCTCAGCCCTCACTTCGCCGTTCGAGTGCCGGTGAACTCGACGACGACCTTCACGTCCTGTCCGGTTCGCCGCTCGATGCCGCGTTCGAGCGTCGCGGCGATGTCGGGATACGACTCGTTCGCGGTGCGGCTCACCGCTACCGTCACCTCGACCGGCTCGTCGGTCTCTGGCGGCCCGCCGTAGGCCGGCTGCACGTCGATCAGGGTGAGCGAGTCGTACGCCGGTTGCGAGAGCGTCTCCTCGGTCTCCCGTTCGACGTCCTGTGCGAACGCGATGTTCAGTCCGGTGAGGGCACCGGTGCCTGCGGCGGCGACGAGGAGGAGGCCGAGCATCGCGTACACCGTGACCCGGTCCTTCGACGGGAGCGAGCGCCTGAACTCGCGCAAGTGGGGTCCGTCTCGCTGCCACCACTTCGGCAGGTAGCCCATCGCCACCAGCGTGCAGGTCGCGCCGATGTTGATAGCGAGGAGGTTCACCGCCAGCAGGAGGAAGGCTCCGTAGGTGAACACGGGCACCGACCACGCGATGCCGATGCCGACCGCGGCGACGGCGGGGACGATGGCCGCCGCCACCATCACGCCGATGAGCGACGTCGACTGCTCGGTCGTGTACCCGAAGGCACCGACGATACCCGCGACGATGGCCCCGATCGTCGAGAGCAACGTCGGCGAGGCCCGGAGCCCGAGCAGTTCGAGGTTCGTGACCGCCATCCTCGGAGAGACGAACCCGAACTGCCGCAGCAGTACCGCGAACAGAGCCGCACCGGCGATGCCGAGCGCGAGGCCGAGGACCTGATTCCGCAGGCTCGACGTGACCATCTCCCAGTCGCCGAGTATCGTCCCGGCCGGGACCGCGAGCGCCGAACTGACCTGGGGCGCGATGATCATCGACCCGATGACCAGCGCCGGCAGGTCGGCGAGCAGCCCCGCGGCCGCCGCGATGACGCTGAGCAGCGTCCCAACGTAATAGATCTGGTAGGGCCACTGCATCTCTCGAATCTTCCCCCGCAGCTCCTGACTCGAGAGGGTCCGCACCGTCGAGGAGTACCGCTCCTGTAGGTCCGGCAACCGGGGCGTCTCTGCGAACTCCGCTCTCGTCACCACCGAGTAGGCGTCGCTGCCGACGTCTCGCTCCTCGATGGCGTCGAGGACGTCGCCGACGGCCGGCGTCGGCACGGGCGCGAACACGTGCGTGGTACCGTCCTCGGAAAGTGCCGTATAGTCGGCTCCCTCGTCGTCGAGAACCGACGCCACCTCGGACTCGTGTTCTTCGGACACTCTGATGTGTAGCTGACGCACGCCTCGCCCGTCGCCGTCTGTGCAAGAAGTGCTGTTGCTTGCCTTCGAAAACTCCGATTAGGGGCGTGAGAGGCCGAGTTACGGCTATCTGTGACGTCGGACCAGGCTTACGAGAAATCGAGGCCGCGGCACGCGAACAGCGAAGTGAGTGTTGCCCGTACGTCCGCGTATGCGCGTCTACGAGACCGACCTCCCGGGCGTCGGCCGGCGATACGCCGTCGAGTTCCCCGACGGCGGCCGCCTGACGGTCCTCGTCGGCAACGACGGGACGCGGGAGACATACTGGCGCGAGGACGGCGACGGCGACAGCGACCGGCTGTTCTCGCTCACCGAGGGACAGGCGCGGAAACTCGCCGAGATCTACGACGGGACGTACTTCGAACCGGCACCCGAGGGCGTCGACGACGTCCTGCGGGACGCGCGCATCCGCTGGGTCGGGGTCGGTTCGGACGACCCGGTCGTCGGGCGGACCATCGGTGAAACCGGGATTCGCAGTCGAACGGGGGCCCTCGTCCTCGCGGTCCAGCGGGGAGACCGGACCATCTCGAGTCCCGACGCGAACACCCGAATCGAGTCGGGCGACGTCCTCGTCGCCGTCGGGACCGACGAGGCCCACGAGAAACTGGCCGACCTCCTCGGGTGAGCCGTGGCGAACCCGCTGCTCGTTGCCGGCGCGGTGCTCTTATCGCTGGTCGCGCTCGCGCTCGGCGCGCAGCGGCTCGGGCAGTCGGTCATCCCGACGTACATCCTCGCCGGCGTCGTCGTCGGACCGTTCGGCGTCGGTCTCGGCGGCGGGACGATCGGCGTCCCCCTGCCCGAGTTGCTGTCGCTCCCGGCGGCGCTGGGGGTCGTCCTGTTGCTGTTCTTCGTGGGGCTGGAACTGAGCGTCGACGAACTGCTGGCCGACCGACGGGCGTTCGGCCTCGCCGGTGCCGTCGACGTCGGAGCGAGCCTGCCGCTCGGGTTTCTGGTCGGGCTCGCCGCCGGGTTCGCGCCGCTCGAAGCGGGGTTCCTGGCGCTCGTCGTGTTCAACTCCTCGACGGTCGTCATCGCGAAGTCCGTCGTCGACGCCGGGTGGCTGGGGACGCGGGCCGGCGACGCGATCTTCGGCGTCGTCGTCGTCGAGGACGTCGTGACGGCGCTGTCGTTCGCCGTCCTGTCCGCGCTGGTCGTCGGGGGGACCGGAATCGACCTCGCGTGGTCGCTCGCCGCCGGCGTCGTGTTTCTGGCGGCGCTCGCGGCCGTCACCCTCCGCGGGGCCGCCCGGATCGGGACTGCGCTCAGGCCGCTTCGCGGCGATCTGTTCGTCGTCGCGGCCCTCGGCGCGGCGGCGCTGATCGCCGGTCTCGGCGCGTTCACGCGGACGAGCGAGGCCGTCGCCGCGTTCCTCGCCGGCGGGCTGTTCCAGAAAGCCGGTCTCGCCCCCGAGACCGAGCGCTACCTCGCGCCGGTGCGGGACGTCTTCGCCGTCGTCTTCTTCCTGTGGATCGGCGTGCAGACGGACCCGCTGGTGGTCACGAGCGTCGCGCCGCTGGTTCTCGGTGTGGGCGGCGTCACGCTCGTCGGGCAACTGGTCAGCGGGTACTACGCCGGGCGCGCGTTCGGGTTGGACGCCGACGGCGCGGTCCGGATGGGCGCGGCGCTGACGCCGCGAGGGGAGTTCTCGCTGGTCATCGCCGCGTTCCTCACCGCCGCCGGGACGACGCCGACGCTCTCCGAGACGATCCCGGCGTTCACCGTCGGCTACGTGCTGCTGACGAGCGTGGTCGGGAGCGTCCTCCTCCACCGCGCGGACGGCATCGCCGCGCTCAGGCGGCGCGTTCTCGGCATCGAGCGAGGCGAGTAGCCAAGTCGGGAGCGTCGCGTCGTCGCTCAGAGCCCCTCGAACTCGGCGATCGCCTCGCGCCAGCTCTCGGGGATGGGTTGGGGGGTCTCCTCTCTGCGGCTGTAGGCGACGACCGTCGTCTCCCCGGTGGCGGCGACGTGGCCATCGGAGCGGACCTCGTACTCGAAGGGGAAGCTCTTGGTACCGAGGCGGGGAACGCGGACGCCGATGGTGACGCTATCGAGGGTCCGCACCGGCCGCTCGTAGTCGAGTTCGAGGTTGGCGATGACGATCCCGGTCCCGTCGCCGGCCGCCGAGAGCAGGTCGTCGTCGTTCTGTCCGAGGACCTCCCGGAGGTAGTCGATGCGGGCCTCTTCGAGGTAGGTCCCGTACCGGACGTTGTTGACGTGGCCGTAGGTGTCGAGGTCGTCGTAGCGGATGTCGACCTCGGTCGCGAACTCGAAGCTCATGCCAGTAGCTCCGCGTGCTTGTCCTTGAGTTTCTCTATTTTCGGCGGGATCGTCATCGTGCAGTATGCCTGATTGGGGTTCTTCTCGAAGTAGTCCTGGTGGTACTCCTCGGCGGGGTAGAACGTCTCCAGCGGTTCGACCTCGGTGACGATGTCGTCGTCGTAGCCGTGCTGGATGTCGTCGATGAACGCCTCGACGGTCTCGCGCTGGGCGTCGTCGTGATAGAAGACCGCAGAGCGGTACTGCGTCCCCACGTCGTTGCCCTGCCGGTTCAGCGTCGTCGGGTTGTGCGTGGTGAAGAAGACCGCCAGGAGATCCTCGTAGCTCACCGCGTCGGGGTCGTACGTAACTTGGACGCACTCGGCGTGGCCCGTCTCCTCGCGGCAGACGGCCTCGTAGCTGGGGTCCTCGACGTGGCCGCCCGCGTATCCGGAGACCACCTTCTCGACGCCTCTCACCTGCTCGAAGACGGACTCGGTACACCAGAAACAGCCGCCGGCGAACGTCGCTTGCTCGGTTTCGGTCATGGGGAGGCGTAGGCGGGGAACGCACAAAAACAGACGGTCGACTCTCGCTAGCACTGTTTAGTTACGCTTCGTAGAGTACGCACAGCCAGAAAGCCTCGGCTGGCTTCAGTCGGGGGACTCGCTGCGGTCCTTACGTCGTCCGCCGTCCCGAAGCCAGCCACCGGGAGACCGTCGGTCTCCCGAGCAGTCGGCGCTACGTGCCGACAACGCCCCTTTCAGTCCCGCCAGTTGCTGGTTGACCAGCTGATACAGGTGGGACTGAAAGGGGCCGCTCTCTTGGCGAACCCCGGCGACGCAAGCACCTACTGGAGCGCAGCGAGCCGCGGGAGCCGAGAGAGCGGGGGCTTTCTGGCTCTTCGAGCCGTTCCTTGCCAAACTAAATACTGCTACCCTCGCTAGCGGTCCACGTCGCCCATGATGGGGTCGAGACTGCCCAGCGTCGCCACGAGGTCGGCAACGTACTCGCCTTCGGCCATCGCGGGGAACGTCTGGACGTGCGAGAAGGAGGGACCGCGGATCTTGAAGCGGGCGGGCGTGTCCGTGCCGTCCGAGCGGATGTAGATGCCGAGTTCGCCCTTGGCGGACTCGACGGCGCGGTAGATCTCGGCGTCGGGGTCGGGCCGAAGCGTGCGGGGGACGTTCGACTGAATCTCGCGCTCGTCTTCGGGCCAGTCGGCGAGCAGGTCGGCGCACTGCTCGACGATCCTCGCGGACTGTTCGACCTCCCGCAGCCGGACGAGGAGGCGCGCGAAGTTGTCGCCGCCCTCTTGCGTGACGACATCCCAGTCCAGTTGGTCGTAGTAACCGTAGGGGTCGTCGCGGCGCAGGTCGTAGTCGACGCCCGACCCGCGGGCGACGGGGCCGGTACAGCCGTAGGCCTTCGCGGTCTCGGGCGAGAGGTATCCCGTGTCGACGGTGCGCAGCTGGAGGATCTCGTTGTTGGTCACCAGGTCGTGGAACTCCCGGACCTTCTCGGGGAGCGAATCGAGGAAGGCGTGGACCTTCTCGAGGAACGGCTCGCGCGGTTCCGGGAGGTCCCACGCGACGCCGCCCAGCCGGAAGTAGTTGAACATCAGGCGCTGGCCGGTGAGGTCTTCGAGGATCCCCTGGATGAGTTCGCGGTCGCGGACCGCGTACTGCCAGACAGCGTTGAACTCGCCGACCACGTCCAGCGCGTAGGTGCCGAACGCGAGCAGGTGACCCAGCATCCGGCTGAACTCCGCGCACATCGTCCGAATCACCTGCGCGTACTCGGGAACGTCGATGTCCGCTAAGTCCTCCGCGGCGCGGGCGTAGGCCCACTCGTTGGCCAGACCGGCCCCGCTCCAGTCCCAGCGGTCGGGGTAGGGCATGATCTGGTGACGGTAGGTCCCGGATTCGCACATCTGCTCCTCGCAGCGGTGGATGAAGCCGATGTCGGGGTCGACGCCGACGACCTGCTCCCCGTCGAGCTCGACGTTGAGGTGGAGGACGCCGTGGGTCGAGGGGTGGTGCGGGCCGATATTGAGGTGCATCGTATCGGGACCGGCGCGCCTGTCTTCGAGCAGGTGCTGATGCTCGCGGAAGGTGACGATCTGCGGCTGGTCCCGGTCGTAGTCACGGGACAGCGGGTGACCCTGCCACGTCTCCGGCAGGAGGATTCGTCGCAGGTCCGGGTGGTCGTCGTACTCGATGCCCAACAGGTCGTAGGCCTCGCGCTCGTGCCACTCGGCGGTCCGGTACACCGGCGCGGCCGACTCGCTGCGGGGGCGGTCCGACGTGGTGGGGACGACCACCGACAGCTCGCGGGTCGGGTCGTCGTAGCTCCGCAGGTGATAGATGGTCTCGAAGCGGTCGGCGTACTCCTGTGCGGTGACGCAGGCGCAGTGGTCCAGTCCCGCTTCGGCCTTCAGCGTCGAGAGCACCGCTTGTACCTCGTCGGCGCGAACGACGACCGCCGGCGCGTTCTCGTGGGTCTCCTCGGCGGTGACGTACTCGCGTATCGGTTCGACGAGGTCTGCGTGCGCGTCGCGCTCTGTGACCCCGACTGTCCGTGACATACGAGACCCGTCGGCCGGGTCCCCCCTCGAATTGCTGCCTCTGTTGCGAGGTGCCTTTATACCAAGTGTCCGAACTACCGACATGAAGTACGTCAGGCTCTCCCTCTCGATGGCGCCGGCCCTGCGCCATCCGATGCACCAGTTCGTCGTCGAGCACGACGGCTTCGACGCCAGCTACCTCGTCCGGGGTAACCAGCTCGGCGAGGACGTACAGACGCTCCTCTTTCACGTCGACGGCCACCCGGTCGAACCCTACCGCGAGGCGCTGGAACGCGCCGAGAACGTCGTCGAGTACGCCATCTCGACGTGCCCCGACGAGACGTTCTACCTCTACGTGCGCGGCAACCCGTCCGAGCAGGACCACGAGCTCGTCGACGCGCTCGTCAGAGCGGGGCTCGTGGTCGTCTCGCCCATCGCGTACCGCGACGACGGGACCATCCGCCTCGCGCTCGTCGGTCCCGGCGGGACCGTCCAGCGGGCTATCGAGGCCGTCCCGGACGGTATCTCGGCCGACGTCCGCGAGGTCAGTGAGTACGACAGTCGCCGCTTCGAGACGGCGGCGACGCTGACCGACCGGCAGTTCGAGGCCGTCGCCGCCGCCGTCGACTGCGGCTACTACGGCGATCCGCGGAGCGGAACCACCGAAGACGTCGCCGAGCGACTCGACTGCGCGCCGGGGACGGCCGCCGAACACCTCCGGAAAGCGGAGGCCCGCGTGATGGAACGCGCCGTCGCGGAGTACAGCGGTCCGGTCTGAAGGAATACCGAAGGAGCCGAGTCGGTTCCCTTCCCCGGCCCGCAACGTCTAACACATCCCATCACCTACCGTCGCCGATGACACTCGCGGACCTAGACTGGCGCGTCGTCGGCGAGGAGCGACACGACGGCCCGCTGACGATGGCGTTCGAGGAGGTAGCGGCCGAGACGGTCGCCGACGGCGGTCCCGCCACCGTCCGGGTTTACACGTGGCCCGATACGCTCTCGCTCGGGTATCGACAGGACCCCGACAGCGTCGACTGGGAGTACTGCGAGCGCGAGGGGATCGGGGTCACGCGGCGGCCGACTGGCGGCGGCGCCATCTATCACGACTCGGTCGCGGACATCTCGTACGGCATCGTCGCACCGGCCGACGCCGTCCCGGGCGACCTGATGGAGTGTTACGAACTGTTCTGCGAGCCGATTCTCGATGCCTTCGAGGATATGGGCGTGGACGCGAAGTTCGTCGCCGGCGAACGCGAGGCCGTCCACCGACCGGCCTGCTACCTCCGCGAACTCCACCCCGCTCACGACATCGTCGGCTCGGACGGCCGCAAACTCGGCGGGAACGCCCAGTACCGACAGCGAGACGCCGTCGTCCAGCACGGGTCGCTGTCGTTCTCGCTGCGACCCGAGCGCCACTGCGGCTGTTTCTCCGGCGATATCGACATCGACGCGTTCCGCGAGCGAGTGGGTGCCATCGACGAATACGCAGATATCGAGCGGGAGACGGCCGTAGAGACGCTAAAAGAGACGCTGGCCGAATGGGTGGACGCCGAGGAAAGCGAGTGGACCGACGAGGAGCGCTCGCGTGCGCGCGAGCGCGCGGAGTCGAAATACGATACCGAGGCCTGGGTTCGCCGCTCGCCGTAGCGCGTGTCGGTTCGACGGACAGTTCGGAATCTCTTTGTCGTGTCGTCGCCGACCGGAACCATGGTCAGAGTCGGTGCACACACCTCCATCGCGGGCGGTGCGTACAACGCCGTTACGGAGCAAGTCGAGTACGAGGGCAACTGCGGGCAGATCTTCTCTCACTCGCCGCAGGTCTGGCAGGACCCGAATATCGACGACGAGGAGGCCGAGCGGTTCCGAGAGCTGAGCGAGGACAACGGCGTCGGCCCGTGGGTCATCCACTCGTCGTACCTCGTGAACCTCTGTACGCCGAAGGCGGACCTCCGCGAGAAGTCCCGCGACTCCATGCAGAAGGAGGTCGAGGCGGCCGCGAAACTCGGCATCGAGTACGTCAACGTCCACCTGGGCGCACACACCGGCGCGGGTGTCGACGGCGGTCTCGACAACGCCGCGAGCGTGCTTGACGACCTGGCGATCCCCGACGGCGTCACCGTCCTCGTCGAATCGGACGCCGGGAGCGGGACGAAGCTCGGCGGCGACTTCGAGCACCTGGCGACGGTGGGCGAGCGGACCGACCAGGACATCGAGTTCTGTCTGGATACCGCCCACGCGTTCGCCGCGGGCTACGACATCTCCTCCCCGGAGGGGGTCGAGGAGACCGTCGCCGAGTTCGACGACGTGGTCGGGCTGGACCGGCTGGCCTGCGTCCACCTCAACGACTCGAAACACGCCTGTGGGACGAACAAGGACGAACACGCCCACGTCGGCGAGGGCGAGATCGGCGAGGCCGGCATGCGCGCCTTCGTCAACCACGACGCCGTGGCGGACGTGCCGTTCGTCTTGGAGACGCCGACCGAGAACGGCAAGGGCTTCGCGTGGAATATCGAGCGAGTGCGGGAACTGCGCGACGAATAGGTTTTCACGAAGGCGATAATCCTCACGGCGCGCTAATCGCGAACTTTTTGCCGCCGACCCGTCTCTCTCCGACAGTGCGCGAGTTCTCAGCCGACTACCTCGACGCGACCCGGACCGGGATGTGGGACGATTCCCGAGCGGCGCTGTCGGACCTCGCCCTCGGGGAGTGCGAGCGCGTCCTCGACGTCGGCTGTGGCACCGGCGAGCTGACGCGAGTTCTCCGCGAGGAGTCGGGCGGGACGGTCGTCGGGCTCGACGCCGACGCCGAACTGCTCGCCGGAGTGGACGGCCCAGCCGTCCGCGGCGACGCGACGCGGCTCCCCTTCGCCGACGATTCGTTCGACCTCGTGGTCTGTCAGGCGCTGCTCATCAACCTCCCCGACCCCGAGGCGGCGGTTCGGGAGTTCGCCCGCGTCGCGAGCGACCGGGTCGCCGCGGTCGAACCGAACAACGGCGCGGTCACCGTCGATTCGACCGTCGACCGGGAACCCGTTCTGGCTCGGCGAGCGCGGCGCTACTTCTTGGACGGCGTCCGAACCGACGTGACGCTGGGGGCCGACGCCGCCGAGGTGTTCGAGGCGGCGGGTCTCGACGTGGTCTCGACGCGCCGGTACGACCAGGAGCGGACCGTCGAACCGCCCTACGGCGAAGCGGCGGTGCGGGCCGCCCGGCGGAAGGCCACCGGCGAGGGGCTGGCGAGCGACCGGGAGACGATCCTCGCCGGCGAGACCACGCCGGAGGAGTACGACGCGCTGCGCGAGCGCTGGCGGGAGATGGGACGAGACGTGATATCCCAGATGCAGACCGACGACTACGAGCGCCGCGAGACGGTCCCGTTCTTCGTCACCGTCGGTCGGGTGTAGTCGGCGGCGCGTCGGCCGTCTCTCGACTGGGTTCCTCGGGGAGCAGGTAGCCGGCGGCTCGGTAGAGGGCGATATCGAGACCGCCGAGGACGAGTCCCACGAGGGCACCGACCGGCGCGGCGACGACGATTCCGATGAGGACGACCAGTAGCGCCGAGACCGGCTGGCTCACGAGCAACTGCGGGACGGCGGTGACCGCGAGGATGCCGAGCAGAAACGCGGTACCGCCGACCCCGCCGACCGCGACGCCCCGCAGTGCGAGCGACCGTAGCGAGTCGTCGGCGAGCGACGCCGCCGAGAGCACCCAGCGCGCGGCGAGGACGAATATCGCCCAGAGATACAGGAAGACGGCGACGCCTGCGAGCGTGTTCAGGCCCCGCAGGAAACCCCCGAGAGCGCCCGCCGCGTGGGCGGCGACGACGCCGACGAGGGCGAACGCGACGACGTCGACGGTGCCGAGCGCCCACGGGAGGAGGTCGAGTCGCCGGCCGTCGGTGGCCGACTCAGCCATGTGCCAGCACCTCCGCGAGGACGACCAGCGCGAGGAGCGCGCCGGCCGTCACGCCGTAGGATCGGCCGAGCGTTCCGCGGAGGGCCATATTCATGGTATCGGCTCCGGAGCCGTTCCGTTCGCCCGCCCGGACGACGACGAGCGTTCTGATCGCCGACCCGAGAACGACGCCCAGTACCGCGAGGAGTTTCGCGAGCAGCGTCCGGCCCCAGTCGGTCGTCGGTCCGGGCACGCCCAGCGCGCCGAGGTTGCCGACGCCGGTGAGGACGAGGACGCCGAGCGCGCCCCAGAACAGCCACTCGTACCGTCTAGCGGCGGCGAGATCGGTCACCGCGGCGGTTCGGTAGCCGTACCAGAGCGCGACGGTGCTGCCGACCAGCACCGCGACGGTGAGGACGTGGAGGGTTCGGACGGCGAGGGAGACCAGTTGCGCCATCGGTCGGTGTACGCGCGGCTCGACAAAAGCGCTTGGTCGTCGATCAGGCGTCGGTTCCGTCCTCGTCGGCCGTCGCTCCGTCGCCGGTCCGCCCGAGCCGCTCCGACGCGGTCGCCCGAGCGCCCGTCGCCGGGACGAGACCGGTCGCGGCTCCCAGTCCGAACGGCGGCATGTTGACGTAGACGGACTCGTGGTCGCCGGCTCGAACGCGGTAGGTCTCGTGCCAGATACCCACGTCGCCGCCTTCGCTAACCCTCTGGACGAACCGTTCCCAGGCCGGTACGTGCTCTCGGTCGGCGTCGTGGGCGTACGCGTGTAATTCCTCGAAGGACCGCCAGAACTGCGTCAGAGTGTGATTCCTGATGCCGAAACTGGTCCGGTACCCGAGCAGCCCGCTGTCGGGGTCGGCGTCGAGTTCCCGCAACATCCGGGGCATCGCGAGGAAGACCGGGAGCCACTCGTGGACCTTCCAGAGCTTGTTGAGGCGGATGCCGATGCGAAACACCACGAAATCGTCGTCGACGTCGGCGGTCATCCGGCGCGGGATCGGATCGATCATGGCTGCTAGCTTACACTCTCGACTCCCGACGTATGTCTGTTAGTGTAGGATAATTTATACCATCACACCACGTCGCCGCGGACCGTCGCGCCCTCCTGACGCTCGCGGTAGGCCCGAACGGCGTCGGCGGCCTCGCCGGCTTCCCCGTCGTCCATCCCGAGCATCTCCAGCGCGCCCGACAGCGTCGGCAGGACGAAGTCGCCGTCGCGGAGCTTCTCGAAGGCCTCCTCGGAACGTTGTCCGTCCACCCACAGGCACGCGCCGCGGGGGTCCAGGATCTGCTCGTAGTCGTCGCGGGCCATCGCTCCCTGTAGCCGCTGGGTGACGTTGTCGTCGAAAGAGGCGTTACAGACCTCCAGGTGAATCGGCGCGTCGCCGTCATCGGGCAAGAGGTGTGCGGCCAGACACTTCTCGGGGGCGGCGTGGCCGCTGGCGTTGGCGCGCAGGTACTCGGGGTACTCGTCGGCCCACTCGGCCCGGACCGTCTTGCCGACGCCGTCGACGCCGTGGCTCCGCTCGAACTCCTCGCTCCGCTCGGGGGCGTCCTTGAACAGGATGTCCTTGGTGACGTAGATATCGAGGCGCTCGATGGGGTCCAGTCCCAGCGCCACGTCGCCGTACACCCAGACCTCTCGGACTGGGACCGGCATCGTCTCCGCCTCGACGGTGGCGACGACGTCCTCGACCCGGGAAACGGCCGCCGCGCGGTCCATGCTCATTGATCGTCCGTAGCGGGCGAGCGGGCAAATCGCTGACGCTCTGCCGGCCACGGCCTTTTACAGGGGGCCGTCGAAGGCCCGGCCATGCAGGTTCGCGTCTATGACGACGGAGCGGAGCGAGACTGCCTGCTCGTCCTCGGATGGGGCAACCGCTGCCGTCACGAGAACGTTCGATGGCTCGTCGACCGATTGGCCGAGCGCTATCGCGTCCACGCCGTCGAACTGCCGACGCACATCACCGACGTCCGGCGCGAGTGGGTCGCACCGGTCAGAGAGTACGCCGCCGACCTCGACGACTTCCCGATTCTCGCCCACAGCGCCGGTGGGCTGACGACGGCTCACCTCGACGTCGACGGCGTCACGAACCGCGTCTACCTCAGTCCGTGGTGGGGCGACGACCTCCCGTTCCCGAAGGCGGTCGTCGAGGCGCTCTCACGGCTGCCCGTCACCGAACCGTTCCTCCCCACTGGGACGCTCGAACGCGAGGCCATCGGCGACCTCGCCACCGAGGAACAGATACGCGACGGGCCGGACGCGGCCTCGCCCGCGTTCCTGCGAACGACCCGCCGGGCGCACGCCTCTCTCCCGCCGGCCCGCGAGAACGCCGTCGCATTCTGCAGTCTCACGGACAAGATAGTGGATCCGAGAGCCATCGGCGAGCGCCTGCCCGCCGACCGCATCCGCCTGTACGACGGCGGTCACGAGTTGTTCAGTTCGAGTGCTCGGGACCGCCATATCGACACTGTGCTCGACGCCCTCGAACGCGGCCCGGGCGCGCTCTCGTAGAGCCGCTCTCGACCGTCCGTGTCCTCGTGGGCCACGACGACCGAACCTGAACCGAGACGAAACCCTCACCACCGCTCGCACGAAAGCGGAGACGATGGAGTGTGACAAGTGCGGGGATCACGCGGTGTTGCACGCGGCGTACTCGGGGCTCCACCTCTGTGAGGACCACCTCTGCCGGACCGTCGAGAAGCGGCTCCGGCGGCGGGTGCGCGAGGACGGCCTCGTCCCGGACGACGCCACCCCCGAGGACCCGGACACGTGGGTCATCGGGCTCTCGGGCGGGAAAGACAGCGTCGTCCTCACGTCGATCCTCCACGACGTCTTCGAGCGCGACCCGCGCATCGAACTCGTCGCCCTGTCGATTCACGAGGGGATCGAGGGCTACCGCGATAAGAGCCTGGAGGCCTGCGAGGAACTGACCGAGGACCTGGGTATCCGCCACGAAGTCGTCTCCTACGCCGAGGAGTTCGATGTCCGGATGGACGACGTCGTCGAGAAGGACCCGGAGGGGATGGCCGCCTGCGCGTACTGCGGGGTCTTCCGCCGGGACGTGCTCTCGCGGTACGCCGAGGAACTGGGCGCGGACAAACTGCTGACGGGCCACAACTTAGACGACGAGGCCGAGACGGCGCTGATGAACTTCTTCGAAGGGGACGTCGAGCAGATGGCCCAGCACTTCGACGCCTCGCTCGGACCGTTCGAGACGGGGTCCGACGGCGACGCGCCGACCGAGCGAACGCGCGAGAAACAGGAGCACCACGTCCCGCGAGCGAAACCGCTTCGGGACGTTCCCGAGAAAGAGATCGCGCTCTACGCCCGCTTCCGGGACCTGCCGGCCCACATCACCGAGTGTCCCCACGCCGAGGAGGCCTATCGGGGAGAGGTCCAGCAGTTGATGCTCGGCCTCGAGGAGAACCACCCCGGCACGCGACACTCGATTATGGCCGGCTACGAGAAACTCGCGGCGCTGGCGGCCGACGCCTACGGCGGCGACGACGCCGACGCCGAGTTCGGCGAGTGCGACAGTTGCGGCGCGCCGACCGCTCGGGACCTGTGTCGGAAGTGCAACCTCCTCGACGCGCTCGAAGCGGTGTAATTGGGCGAGAAGGTACCGATTCGTGGATAAGTCGTGTCTACCGCCGGTGTGACTGGTGGCCGATTCGTGTCTCACTCGTGTCCGACTCCGGGACGACTCGTGTCCGACTCGTGCGTGAGTCGTGTCCGTTCCCGGTAGGAATCTGGAAATCGTTCATGTGTCGGTAATCCTCTCTTTCTGACGGTGTATTCCATATGACACCAGATCGACGAGACGTGTTGCGAGGTATCGCTGCGACCGGAACCGCATCCGCCATCGCGGGCGTCGCGAGCGCCCACGACGATGACGACGATGACGATTACGACGACGAGGACGCCCTCGTCCGGGTCGTCCACGCGTCCCCCGACGCTCCGGACGTCGACGTCTACGTCGACGGCGACCGAGTGCTGAGGGACGTCGAGTACGGCACTATCTCGGATTATCTCCGGGTCGAACCGGACGAGTACGAGGTGAAGATAACCGCCGCCGGCGACCGGGACGCCATCGTCTTCGAGGACGACCTGGAGCTCGAGGAGGACGAGGCGTACACCGTCGTCGCCACCGGCGAGTTCGAGGAGGACGACTTCGAGGTGTTCGTCTACGAGGACGACCGTAGCACCCGCCGAGACCGGGCGCGCGTCCGAGTGATCCACGCCTCGCCGGACGCTCCCGACGTCGACGTGACCCTCGACGAGGGTGATACTGTCCTCGTCGAGGACCTCGAATTCGGCGAGGAGAGCGACTACCTGACGGTCAAGCCGGACCGCTACGAGCTCGAAGTGCGACCCGCGAGTTCGAAGAACGACAACCCCTTCGACGCGGAGTTCGACGCCCGCCTCCGCCGAGGCCGAGTGTACACTATCGTCGCCACCGGGTTCTTTATGCCCGATAAAGCGGCAGAGTACGAGGTCTTCGACCTCCTGGCCGCAGTCGACGCTCGGCGCGACGGCGACGACGACGATCACTGAGTCGGCTTACCGCTGATACGCGGCGTATACTAAGGGCGTCCCAACGCGTCCGTGTCGCCGATGGAGACCGTGCTCTGGCAGGTCCTCGCCGGCACCGAGGGCGGGCCCAACCGGGTCCGGATCCTTCGCGCCCTCGATGAGCGACCGCGGAACCGCCACCGGCTCGCCGACGACCTCTCGCTCAACTACAAGACGGTCGAACACCACCTCGACGTGCTCTCGAAGCACGGGCTGGTCGAACACAGCGACTCCGACTACGGGGCCGTCTACTTCACGACGGAGACGGCCCGAGAACACTGGTCGATCGTCGAACGAATCGCTGAGACGACTGACACCTAGCAGCGGTCCCGTTCGATTGACAGCGGTCGTCGGACGCCGTCGCTCGGAGCGCGAAAACGGGGAGGAAAGAGGGGTCGGCGGTTACTCGTTCGTCCGGATGACGTCGAGGCCGTTGTTCTTCTCGCGCTGGTCGCGGCCGCCGTCGGTCTCACCGTAGCCGCTGGGGCTGCCGGCGTGGTTGGCGGTGCCGCCGTCGCTGGCGCTGGTTTCGAAGTTCTCGGAGGCGTCGAAGGAGGTGTCGTCGCCGACCTCCTGGATCGCCTCGCGGGACTTGTTGGCCTGCTTCTGCGTGGTCGGGCCGAGCACCTGCGCGGACTGGACGCCGGTCATGATGGCCATGACGCGGACCTTGCCCTTGTACTCCTCCTGGATGCGGGCTCCCCAGATGACGTTCGCCGAGGCCTCGAGGCGCTCGGTGATGTTCTGGGCGATGCCCTCGGCCTCCTTCAGCGTGAGGTCCGGGCCGCCGGTGATGTGGACCAGGCCGCCACTGGCACCGCGGTAGTCCACGTCCAGCAGCGGGTGGTTCATCGCGTCCTTGACGACCTCCTGGGTCTTGTTCTTGTCCTGGGTCTCACCGACGAGCATCACCGCGACGCCGCCCTGATTCATGATGGAGGTCATGTCGGCGTAGTCGAGGTTGATGAGGCTCGGCTGGGTGATGGTCTCGGAGATGCCCTTGACCGTCTCGGCGATTATCTGGTCCATCACCGAGAACGCCTTGCCGATGGGCAGGTTCGGGACGTAGTCGAGCAGGCGGTTGTTGTCCAGCACGATGATGGAGTCCGCCTCGTTGCGGAGCTTCTCTAGGCCCTCTTCGGCCTTCACCGTGCGGGCGCGCTCGACGTTGAACGGCGTCGAGACCATGCCGACGACGATCGCGCCCTGCTCCTTGGCGATCTTCGAGACGACGGGAGCGGCACCGGTCCCGGTCCCGCCGCCCATGCCGGCCGTGACGAACACGAGGTCCGCGTCGCCCAGCACTTCCTTGATAGTCCCCTGTGCCATCTCGGTGGCGCGCTCGCCCATCGAGGGGTCGCCGCCGGCACCGAGTCCGTTGGTGAGGGACTTGCCGACCAGAATCTTCGTGTCGGCTTCGATCATCTTGAGGTGCTGTTTGTCCGTGTTGATGGCGACGGTGTCGGCACCCTCGACGCCGATGTTGTAGAGCCGATTGACGGTGTTGTTCCCGGCACCGCCACAGCCGACGATGACGATCCGCGGGTCGCCGAACCCGTCGACGTCGTCCTCGGACATCTTCTGCTGTTCCTGCTCGTCGCGCTCGAGGGCCTCGTTGACGATGTCCTGCATCGTTAGGCCCTCGCCCACGTCCGCTTTTGCTTCTCCGAGGCGCGCTCGGAACCGTCCTGTTCTGCGAGCATCTCACGGACGGCCGACCGGATCGCCTCGCTCCGGTTGGGGTACTCCCCCGTCTCGACCATCTGTTCGACCTCTTCGATCTGCTGCTTCGGAATCCGTAGTGTCACACGCTCCATTGTTGTTGGTCCCCTTTGGGTAAGACGGCCCGGGCGAGTCGAGATTTCGACCCGTCCGGTTGTTTACACCGTGAAATCGACAGCCGATGGCGGGATGCCACCGTTGCGCACACCGTGTAAGACGACCGTCTTACGCAAGATGTACCACAAACTGGGGGATATTAAAACTATCGCCGAGTGTATGACAAACGCGCGTTTACGTCAGAAGAAACACGCTACCGCTCGTTTGCGCCACTTCGGGATTGGTCGAGTACGTCCGCCGCCGGCGTCCGACGACCGCAGCTGGGACAGAATCCCCAGTCGGACCGGATCTCGTCACCGCAGTCACAGAAGACGCGCCGGGACGCCTTCTCGCCGCAATTCGGACAGTAAACGTGGTCTGCGGAGAGGTTTTCGCCGCATTGCGCACAGGAGCTCTGTTCGCTCGGCTCCGCGTTTTCACGGCGTTTGGCCGGTGTCTTACGGCCCTCGGAGCCGTGTGATACGTCCTCAGCAGTGTCGGCAGCGGCGGTGTCAGACGCGTGTGACTCGGCCGCCCCTTCGGTCGCCACAGCGCCACGTTCGGCGTCGAGTGAGATGTTTACGTTGACGTCCTGTGGCTGCCGCGCGGGCGGTCGCTCCGCTCGCTCGGACAACCGGTCGGTGATGATGGCGTCGACGCGCTCCGCGATGAGTTCGTCGATGCTCTCGGTGTCGGTCACCGATTCGGCCCCCGTCGACTCGGCGGAGTCAGAGCGGGCGGGCGACGGGTCGTCGCCGCTCCCGTCGAGGTACGCTCGGAGGGCCTCGCGCATGACCTCGCTCTTCGAGGCGTCGAACGCTTCGAGGCGTTCGATGAGGTCGTCGTCAGCGCGGAACGTGATCTTGCTCATCCAACTCGTAAGACAGGTCGTCACCCGGGTATTAAAATCTTCCCGCTGGGTCAGACGCACGGCCGGCGAGACGCGTTCACTCTCGCGGGTCGAACCCGGCGTCCCAGCGGTCGCCGCAGTCGGGACACTCGACTTGATACGCGTTCGACCGCAGGAAGTGTGACGTCTCTTCGACGGACAGCTCTCCCGCATCGCGAGCGCACGCGACGTGGAATCCGGCACCGCAGTGGTCGCACGTCACCGATCGCAGCTCGCTGGTGAGGCGGTCCGAACAGTAGATGCAGTCCCCGAGCACTGTCACGGACGTACAACGACCGCTGGTTTACGTGTTGCCCATACTGTGAGGCGGCTGTCGCGATGAACGGAAAGCCGGGCGATCCAGGGAGGTACATACGTGGTACGCGTCCCCGTGTGAGCGCCCCGCGAACGCCCCGAGAATAACAATCCTTAAGTCCGGACGGCGGGCTAATTCCTGTTGCTGCCCGCCCTTAGCTCAGACTGGTAGAGCAGTCGACTGTAGATCGACTTGTCCCCCGTTCAAATCGGGGAGGGCGGACTTACATTGCTGCCGCCTGCGAACGGAGTGAGCCAGCGGCAGCTATTCAGTCGCCCACGACCCGATTTGAGCCGACGAGTCGCAGCGCCGAGCGGAGCGAGGCGACCGTCTCGGCTCGTTCAAATCGGGTCGTGGGCGGATACTTCTCGCGGCGCTCAACGACGAGCGCCGCGTGTGTGCTCAATCCCGGACCGATTTGAACACACCAGTCGCACGCTCGCGAAACGCCCTATGTGTGGACGGGAACATCTGACACCTGTTCAAATTGAATACGTTGAGAGGTGGTGGCTCATTTTTGATTTCTCTCTAACCATATGGTTAAAGTTATATTACCAAAATGACCCACACGGTTGTTTGTAGATATTGACAAGTATTTATTACGATTCAACTGATCTATTTGTTGAATGTCCGAATCTGATAGAGAATGGTTGTTTGAACAGATAGACCGTGATAATATGAGCAACGATGAGTTCTTGAAAGCGTACCTGACTCGACTGCTAGAACATTATTCGTATGAGAATCTATCAGGTCTCCCAGAAGGCCAGTTAGATAGAGAATTTGAGATCGTGAATGAACGCTTTAATAATCTACTTACAGAGTTCCCTAACTCTGACAACTCTCTAATGGACGAGACTACTCAGAAAGTTATGTTTGACATCGATTTCGATGAATTGACAGAAGAGCAATTGCTGGAGATTAGGTTGTCGATGAGGCAAATCGATAGAAATCTCAACAGAGCAGTGAAGGATGCGCACAATGAGAGACTTCAACACCGAACAACGATTGGACGCTTGATAATGGAATTCGCAGGTAAGATCACACCCGGAACAAGCCAACATGTAGAGGTCTACCCTGAGATCGATAAATAACCTTCCTCTATTTGTATCGTGTATTGTTGTATTGGCCTGTTTCGCGTCTTGATGAGATCTACACTAGTAACCTACATGTGATGACTCAATGAAGGTAATGATATAATATCGAACTAGTAACCAATCGAGTGTCGAATGGGTTCCCACCAATCCAAAGACCGAGCGACTCGCGAACGAGTCAGGCGATCGAGCAGTTCTCGACGCGAACGCCCGTGACCTGTACGGAGAACCGTCATATCGCGGCTGTGAAACCGCGTGAACTACCCTCCCTCTTTTTGGCGGAGCGGGTAGAAGCATGGCTTGGTCGTCGATGGGAGTCTTTGACAAAGCACGCAACGTTTCCCAACTCGGGGAACAGGATAGATGCCCGTACATCTGTCTGGAATGTGAGGAGTCGTTCGAAGTCCAGTACCACTCCTGTCCGGTCTGTGACGGATACGACGTCCGCCGGGCCGAGTGGGTCGAATAGCCCTCGACGTCCACACTGGCACGTCCTAACCGATGCTATCGGGCTCAACGCCCTTTTTTGCCGCCTGTCTCCAGCGTTGCATGCCGCTTGGCACAGCCACAAGTGACCGCGAGCGGTAGCGAGCGTATGCGACATCGCCAACTCGGGACGACGGGGTTCGACGTGACAGAGGTCGGCTTCGGGACGTGGAACATCGGCGGCGACTGGGGCGACGTGGACGAAGAGGCGGGCCGAGAGGCGGTCCGGGCCGCGCTCGACGCCGGCATCGACTTCATCGACACTGCCGACGTCTACGGCGACGGCTTCAGCGAGCAGCGCATCGGCGAGGTGCTCGACGAGCGCGGCGTCCGCGAGGAGGTGACGGTGGCGACGAAGGCCGGCCGCCGCCTCGACCCGCACACTGCCGACCGCTACGACTACGAGAACCTCTCGAAGTTCGTGGACCGCTCGCGGGAGTACCTCGGCGTCGAGACGCTGGGGCTCGTCCAGCTGCACTGCCCGCCGACCGAGGCGTACTATCAGCCGGAGACGTTCGAGGCGCTCGATCGCCTGAGAGACGAGGGGAAGATAGACCACTACGGCGTCAGCGTCGAGAAGGTCGAACAGGCGCTGAAAGCCATCGAATATCCCGGCGTCGAGACGGTCCAGATAATCTTCAACATGTTCCGCCAGCGACCCGCGGAGCTGTTCTTCGAGGAGGCCGCCCGCCGCGACGTGGGCGTCATCGTTCGGGTCCCGCTGGCGTCGGGGCTGCTGACCGGCGAACTCTCGCGCGATATGGAGTTTCCGGAGAACGACCACCGTAACTTCAACATCGAGGGAGAGGCCTTCGACCGCGGCGAGACGTTCGCCGGCCTACCGGTCGAGGACGGCTTCGACGCCGTCGATGAACTGCGCGAGCACGTCCCCGAGGAGACGACGATGGCCCAGATGGCGCTGCGCTGGATCCTCGACCACGACGCCGTCTCGACGGTCATCCCCGGGTCGACGACGCCCGAGCATATCGAGGCCAACGCCGCGGCCAGCGAGAAAGCGCCGCTCTCGAACCAGACTCACGGCGCGGTGCGGGACATCTACGAGGAGTACGTCTTCGACTCGGTTCACCACCGCTGGTGAGACGCGCGTTTTTGCCTCTGTCTCGCTGACGGGGCTTGGTCCTAGTCGAGTTCCGCCTTCTCACCGCGCCATCGGAGGCCGCGCTGTCGGTAGCCGTCGAACTCGCCGCGGTCGATCTCGGCGACGATCTCATCGTGTGTCGTCTCGTCGATGCGGACGAGGTGACAGAGGGGGTGCCCCGGTTGGGCGACCGGGTTCTCCAGGACACCGACGAGGATACCGGTGAAGGGTGCCGTGACGGTCCGTTCCTCCCGCTTGAAGTGGTCGCTGATAGTGCAGATAGGCGCGCCTTCTTCGACGAGCGGGTACGGTCCCCACTGCATCTCGACGAGGCCGCCGGTGTCGGCGCGAAGCCACGTCTTATCGCCCTGGTCGGCGGGGACCGAGCGGAGCCACCCCGGCCACGTGACCGTCGCCGTCGGATCGACGCCGAACTCGGCGAAGACGCTGCTGACGCCCTCTAGCGCTCGCTCGATGAGCGTCGGCTGGAAGCGGTGGGCCTTCCCCATCTCTATCGTGATCGTCGGCGTCCCGTCCGCGGTCGCGGTCCGTCGGAGCGACCCCACGTCGCCCGGACCGGCGATGACGACGTTCGCGCCGAACGCGCGGGCCAGTCGGTCGACGGTGGCGTCGGACGTGTCGGCTCGGACGTGATACATCGTCGTCCGGTTGCGCGTGGAGGTGTGAAAGTCGAGCAGCAGATCACACTGAGAGACGAACGTCTCGTAGATGTTGTTGGCCATCCGCTCGGCCGTGTTGCTCCGGGGCTTGCCCGGGAACGCCCGGTTGAGATCCTGGTCGTAGATGGGGATGTCCCGAGTCTGGGCGATGTAGCCCGGGACGTTCACGACGTGCAAGCAGACGAGCGTCCCGTGGACGTCGGCCGGGTCGTAGCGGTCGGCGACCTCCTGGAGGACCTTGACGCCGTTGAGTTCGTCCCCGTGAACCGCCGCGGTCAGACCGACGGTCGGGCCGTCGCGGGCACCGTCGACGATGGTCACCGGAATCTCTATCGGGTCCCCGAGGTACGTCTCGCCCACCTCGTGTCTGACGTGCCGCGTTTCCCCCGGTCGCACCTCTCCCTCGTACCGAAACGTCTCGGCCATGCCCCGTCCACCACGTGGGCCGCCATAACTCTGGCTCCACCGCACAGTTCAAGTGCGCTTGCAGTAATCTCACGCGTATGGCGGTCTCTTTCGACCTGTTCGGGACGCTCGTCGCCGCCGACCGATCCGACGCGCCGTGGGACGCCGTGGCCGAGCGGCTCGACGCGCGCGGCGTCACCGTCCCCGACGACTGGGAGGCCGCCTATCGAAGTTCTCATCGCGAGTACGACCGCGGCCGGGAGGCCCCGCTCGACGAGCACGTCCGCCTCGCGCTGGCGAGTCGCGGCGTCGAGGTCGGCGAGACCACCGCTCGCGAGGCAGTTCTCGCGGCCTTCGACGTCCCGGTGACTGTCAGGGACGGCGCACGCGAGGCGCTTGCCGCCGCGCACGACCGCGGTCCCGTCGCCGTCTGCTCGAACTGCAGCGTCCCCGGACTGGTCGAGCGGACGCTCGACCGGGCCGACCTCAGTCCGGAGGCCGCGCTCGCGCCCGACACCGTCGTCGCCAGCGTCGACTGCGGTTGGCGCAAGCCGTTCGAGCCGATCTTCGCGGCGACGGCCGACGCACTGGGCGTCCCGCTCTCCGCGCTCGTCCACGTCGGCGACGACGCCCGCACCGACGGTGGCGCGGGACGGGTCGGCGCGGCGTCGATCCTGTTGGAGGACGTGCCGCTTCCGACGGTCGCCGTGCGGCTCCGGGAGGGGACGCTGTGCTGAGCGCGCTCGCGGTCGGCGTCGCCGCGGCGCTCGAAGCGGCCGTCGGCGAACCGCCGACGCGGTACCACCCCGTCGCGTGGTTCGGTTCGCTCGTCGCGCCGCTGGACCAGGAGTGGCGAAGCGACGCTCACGCGTTCGCGGCCGGTGGGCTCGGCGCGCTCGTCCTCCCGCTGTTCGCGGCGCTGGCCGTCGGCGCGTCGGTCGCGCTAGCCGAAACGCTCTCCCCGATGGCTGGGGCGCTCGCGGCCGGTCTCGCGCTGTTCCTGACGACCAGTCTCCGCGAACTCCTCGTCGCCGCGCGGTCGGTCGTCGCGGACTCCGAGACCGACCCCGAAGCCGCTCGCGACGGACTGCTCGCGCTGGTCGGCCGGGACGCCGCCGGTCTCTCGCCGGGTCTCCTCCGCAGCGCGGCCGTCGAGAGCGCCGCCGAGAACCTCGCGGACGGACTGGTCGCCTCGCTCGGCGCGTTCGTCCTCGGCGCGGCACTCGCGCCGCTGGCCGGGTTGCCGGCGCTCCCCGTCGCCGCCGCTGTCGCCGCTTGGGTCAAGGCCGTCAACACGATGGACTCGATGCTCGGCTATCGCTCGAAGCGCGTGGGGACACCCGCCGCGCGCCTCGACGACGCCGTGATGTGGCTCCCGGCGCGGGCGAGCGCTCTGCTGTTGGCCGTCGCGTTCGCCGACCCGCGCTCGCTCGTCCGCGCTCGCGGATGGCTGAGTCGCGTCTCCTCACCGAACTCGGGGTGGCCGATGGGGGCCGTCGCCGCCGCTCTCGACGCTCGGCTGGAGAAACCCGGCGTCTACCTTCTGAACGCCAGCGCGGACCTTCCGGACAGAACGGCGGCGCAGCGCGGCGTGCGCGGCGTCGGCCGCGCCGGCCTGCTCGCTTACGCGCTCGGGGGGGTGCTCGCGTGGTTTTGAGCGCCGTGCGCGGGGCGCTCGGCTTCCTCTCGCGGCTCCCGATCGGCCACAGCGAGGCCGCGTGGGACGCCTTCGCCGCGACCCCGGCGGCGTTCCCGCTGGCGGGCTACGTCGTCGGCGCGCTGGTCGCCGTCCCGTTCCTCGCCGTCGGACTCGTCCCCGCGCCGGTCGTCGCGGCGGCGTACCTCGCCGGGGTCGTCGTCGTCACGGGCGTCAACCACGCCGACGGCCTCGCGGACCTCGGCGACGCGGCCGTGGTCCACGGCGACCCCGCCGAGCGCCGCGAGGCGATGCGCGACACGACGGTCGGCGTCGGCGCGGTGCTGGCGCTCGGGACCGCTCTCGTCGGACTGGCGCTCGGCGCGCTCGCCGTGGCGGGACTGCCGACGCTCGCGGCCGTCGCTATTGTCGTCGCCGCGGAGGTCGGCGCGAAGCTTTCGATGGCGACGCTCGCGTGTCTCGGCAGTCCGAGCCACGAGGGGTTCGGCGAGACCGTCCTGTCAGACAAGCGGCCGCGAGACGTCCTCGCGTCGGTCGCGGCGGCGCTTCCGGCCGCCGCGCTCGTCGTTCCGGCGGCGACCGTCGCCGTCGCCGCCGGACCGGTCGTCGCCCTCCTCCTCGAACGGTGGGCCGACCGTCGCCTCGACGGCGTCGGCGGCGACGTCTTCGGCGCGGCCAACGAGCTCTCGCGGGTCGTCGCCCTGCACGCGGCCGTCGTCGCGTGGACGCTCTTCGACTGGGAACTCGTCGATTGGGGGGTGCTCGCGTGGACGCGCTGGTGATGTGCGGCGGGCGCGGGACGCGCCTCGACGCCGACCGCGAGAAGCCCCTGTTCGAAGTCGGCGGCGTCCCGATGGTCGACCGCGTACTCCGTGCGATCGAAGCCAGCGGCGTCGAGCGAGCGTACGCCGTCACGTCGCCGAACGCCCCCGAGACCCGCGCTCATCTCGACGTGCCGCGTATCGAGACGCCCGGCGAAGGGTACGTCGCGGACCTCGACCGGGCGCTGTCGGACGCTCGTCTCACGACGCCGGTGCTGACCGTCGCGGCGGACCTCCCGCTGCTCGACGGCGAGATACTCGATCGAGTGCTGGCTGCCCACGACGGCGGCTCGCTCTCGGTGCTCGTTCCGGCCGCTCGCAAGCGCGAACTCGGCGTCAGCGACGACGCAACCTTCGAGCGGGCGGGCGAGGAGGTCGCACCGACCGGCGTCAACGTCGTCGGCGACGACGACGAGGGCGCGTGGCGTCCGACGGACGTGCGACTGGCGGTCAACGTCAACACGCGTTCAGACGCTCGCGTGGCCGAGCAATATCTGTAACACGCGAAACATACTCCCGACTCCTCCTCGTTCGGCCTCTATGGACCCCGACAGCGTCGACCGGTTGCGGACGCTCGGTGAGACCGACCCGCACTTCGACGCGGACGGCCGCGTCCCGCACGGCAGCAGCGACGACCGGGAACTGCTCGACTTCAGCGCGAACACCAACCCGCGGGTACCGCCCGGTTCGGCCCGCGTGTTCAGTTCCGCCTTCGCCGCCGCGCGGTCGTACCCGGCCGACGACTACCTCCCGTTCCGGACGACGGCCGCCGAGTTCGTCGGCTGTGACCCCGTGCAGGTCATCCCCACCGCGGGCGGTCTCGAAGCCATCCGGCTCGCCATCCAGACGACGGTTCGGGCCGACGAATCGGTTCTCGTGCCCGCGCCGAGTTTCGGCGAGTACGCCCGCGAGGTTCGACTGCAGGGAGCCGAACCCGAGTTCGTCGACCAGAACGGGATCCTGGACAGCGACCCTGCGTCCCACGCAATGGCCATCGTCTGCAACCCGAACAACCCGACGGGGCAGTCCTACGACGCCGAGGACCTGCGAACCTTCGCCGATCGCTGTCGGGAGCACGGGACCACGCTACTCGCGGACGAGGCGTTCCTCGGATTCACCGACCAACCCTCGCTCGCGGGTCGGGAGGGCGTCGTCGTCGCGCGCTCGCTGACGAAGCTGTTCGGCCTGCCGGGCGTCCGAATGGGCTACGCCGTCGCGTCGGGGGACGCGCTCGACCGGCTGACGACCGCTCGCCGCGCGTGGTCGATGAGCGAACCCGCGGCGGCGCTTGGCGAACACTGCTACCGACAGGAGGAGTTCGTCGCCGAGACGCGCGACCGGGTCGAGACCGAGCGCGAGCGGATGCGCGACCGCCTCTCGGCGCGCTTCGACGTGTTCCCGTCTGACGCCCCCTTCCTCCTCTTCGAGGTGTCCGACGTGAGCGTGGACGAGTTGCTATCGACGGCCCGCGAGCGGGGGATCGCGCTCCGGGACGCGCGCTCGTTCCGCGGCCTCGACAGCCACGTCCGGGTCGCGGTCCGGACCGAGCAGCAGAACGACCGCCTCCTGGCGGCGCTGGATGTTTGAGACGACCCGGCGCGAGGGCGTCGTCCGGGCCCGCCGCGAGGGAGCGCGCTGGCTCTCGACGGCGTGGGACGGCGGCTACCGCGCGGCCGACGCGGTGTACAACCTCACCGTCCCCGAGGGATTCGATCGGACGGACCTCGATGCCTACCGAGAAGAGCGACTGAGAGAGGCCGGCTTCCCGGTCGGGCCGGCGCTGCTGACCGGCCTCGATATGGTCCACGCGCGTTGTGCTCGGAGCGGCCCCATCGCGGTGCTGGCGACAGCGGGCCTCTCGAACCCGGCGGCGCTCCCTATGGGCGAGAGCGGAGCGGACACGGTATCGACCGATGGGGCAGACTGGCGACCCGGAACGGTGAACCTCGTCGTCGGGGCCGACCGCTCGCTGGACGACGGTGCGCTCGCGACGCTGCTCGCGACCGCCGTCGAGGCGAAGGCGGCGACGCTGCTCGCCGTCGCTGGCGTCCCCGGCACCACCTCCGACGCCGCTCTCGTCGGCTGTGTCCCCGAGGCCGAACCCGCCGAGTTCGCCGGGAGCGCGACCGAGGTCGGCGCGGCGGCGCGGGCCTGCGTCCGCGATGCCGTTCGCGCCAGCCTCGCCGCGCGATACGACGACGGCCCGCCGACGGTCGATGAGGCCGAATACGGCGTCGTCACCGACCGGCAGACCGATGTGCGCCGGCCCTGAATCGGGGCTATGAGCGACAACTCCGCCGGCCCGACGGCCGAACCGATCACGCCCAGCGCGCCCGAGGAGTTCGGTCTCGTGCAGGTGTGGTGGGGCGACGGCAAGGGGAAGACGACGGCGGCGCTGGGAATGGCGACCCGCGCCGTCGGCCACGGCTACCGCGTCCACCTCCTGCAGTTCATGAAGGGCGGCACCGGCACCGTCGAGGACGTCCGCGGCGAGTACAACGCCATCGCCGCGCTGCCGGGCTTCTCCTACGAGAACGCGGGCCACTACGGCTGGCACGGCTTCATGGACGGCAGCGACGACGACGAGCACGCCGCCCGCGCGCAGGGCGCGCTCTCTCGCGCCCGCGAGATCCTCGACGCCAGCGCCGACGCGGACCTCTCGGAACCGCTCGACGCCGACGGCCCGCCCGAGGACGGCGTGAACATGCTCGTCTTGGACGAGATCCTCTACGCCGCCAACCGCGGCCTCGTCGACCCCGAGGACGTCGTCTCGCTAATCGAGAACAAGCCCGACGACGTGGAACTCGTCCTCACGGGGGGCCACGACTCGCCCGAGTACGTCTTCGAGCATGCCGACCTCGTCACGGAAGTCGGGAAAATCAAACACCCCCTCGAATCGGGCCACTCCGCGCGGAAGGGCACCGAGTACTGAGTCGGCAGGACCGACTGGCCCGCCGGCTACGAGTCGGGCTCCGACTCCGCGAGCAGGTCCGCGGCCAGCGACCGGGCGGCGTCGACGTGTTCGTCGGCTTTCTCGTCGCCCGTCGAGTCGAACTCCTCCAGTAGCTCCGCGACCTTCGCCACTCGCTCCCGGCGGACGGCGGGCGCGAGGTCGGTGATCGCGGCGTCGAGCGCGATGGCCTCGGCCTCGCCCAGCCAGCGACTGGCCGTCCGCTCGACTGGTCGCTCGCCGGTCGCTTCGAGGTGCTCGTGCAGGGCGTGCAATCTGTCTTCGTCCACGGCGACGCTTCGATCGGCGAAGGGAAAAGCCCGCCGTCGAGGCTCGGCCGAAATACTATTATTCAGATATCTTATCGCGCGAAACAGCCGTTAGTTAGGTGTGCTTAATAATCGGTTGTTTCTTTTCGAACCGTTATACAAGTATCATTATGTCCAATCGTACAGACCGACTGCTTGCGCTTCATGTGATTTTGCTGGCACTACTGACCGTCTCTCAGACGACTGTCGTTCCGCGAAATCAACTCTTGGGCACGATTAGTGTAGTCATTGGAGCTATTGCTATCGTATTCGCACTCGTAGAATTGAAACAAGCGTTTTAGATTCGTCCTCAAAACGGTAAGTGAGCCATCTGAATTGACCGTACCGGGTCAAACCACATCATCTGCTGAGGGTTTCCGACAATGCCGCCGTCGAATCACTCTTGTCGCCGGCCCGCCCACTCTCGATAGATGACTTCGAGCGGCGGACCGGCGGCCGACACGATTCTCGTCGCGGGAACCGCTTCACACGTGGGAAAGAGTACGGTAGCGGCGGGAATCTGTCGGCTCCTCGCCGACCGCGGCGTCTCGGTCGCGCCGTTCAAGGCCCAGAACATGAGCAACAACGCGCGGGCGACGCCGGGCGGCGAGATCGGCGTCTCGCAGTACGTACAGGCCCGCTCGGCCCGCGTCCCGCCGACGACCGACCACAACCCGGTCCTGCTGAAACCGCGCGGCGACGGCGAGTCCCAACTGGTCGTCGACGGCGAGGCGGTCGGTCACTTCGCCGCCGGAGCGTACTACGACGTCCACTGGGACGACGCGCTGACGGCGGCCCGCGAGGCTCACGCTCGACTGGCCGCCGACCACGACGTGATCGTCGCCGAGGGCGCGGGTTCCATCGCCGAGATAAACCTCCACGACAGGGACCTCGCCAACGTCGAGACGGCGCGCTTCGCCGACGCCGACGTGTTACTGGTGGCGGACATCGAACGCGGCGGCGTCTTCGCCTCGCTGGTCGGCACGCTCAAACTCGTACCCGAGGATATCCGAGAGCGGGTTGTCGGGGCGGTGATCACGAAGTTCCGCGGGGACGAGTCGCTGCTCGCGCCCGGCCTCGCCGCCTTCGAGGAGCGAACCGGCGTTCCGATACTGGGCGTCCTCCCGTACGACGACCCGAGCCTCCCCGAGGAGGACAGCATGGCCCTTCCGGCCGTCGGGGAGCGCGCGGTCCGCGGCGCGGACGACGGCGTCTCGGAGAGCGAGAGCGTCACGGTCGCGGTGCCGCGACTGCCTCGCATCTCGAACTTCACGGACCTCCAGCCGCTCGCCGCGGTACCCGGCGTCCGCGTCGCCTACGTCCCGCTCTCGGACTCGCTCGACGACGCCGACGCCGTCGTCCTGCCCGGCAGCAAGAACACCGTCGACGACCTGCTGGCGCTCCGCGAGGCCGGTTTCGGCGACGCGCTCTCGGGGTTCGACGGACCGATCGTCGGTCTCTGCGGCGGCTATCAGCTACTCGGCGAGGAGATCCGGAACGCCGACGTCGAGGGGACGAGCGGCCGCGAGCGCGTCGAGGGGTTCGGCCTCCTCCCGGTGACGACGACGTTCTCGACGGAGAAGACCGTCGAGCGCGTCGAGCGACGCCTGCGCGGCGTCGGACCGTTGGCGGGTGCGAACGGGTCGGTCGAAGGGTACGAAATACACATGGGCGATTCGGAACTCGCCGGTGAAGCGGCCCAGCCGTTCGAGGGAAGCGGCGCGGCGACCGATCGCGTACTGGGCACCTACCTCCACGACCTCTTCGCGAACGCCGCGGCGCGTGATGCCTTCGTGAGAAATATATCTGAATACGCCGGAACCGAGCCGCCAACGACGCTCGGTGACGACCGTCCCTCGCCCTACGACCGGGCGGCGTCGCTCCTGGCGACACACGTCGATTCCGACCCGCTCCCCGTCGAGTGGTAGTTTATTCGTCCCC
Source organism: Haloarcula limicola (assembly GCF_010119205.1). Classification (NCBI taxonomy): domain Archaea; kingdom Methanobacteriati; phylum Methanobacteriota; class Halobacteria; order Halobacteriales; family Haloarculaceae; genus Haloarcula; species Haloarcula limicola. The sequence continues at coordinate 1,306,551 of NZ_WRXM01000001.1, read as the reverse complement.
GGGAGACGCGAAGTTTATATACGAGCGCGCGGGCAGTAGCGGTAATGGTGGAAGTGTTCGCGGTCGCCAGCGGGAAGGGGGGGACTGGCAAGACGACGAGCACGGTCGCGCTGGGGATGGCGCTCGCGGACCGCTACGACGTGACGGTGGTCGACGCGGACACGGGGATGGCCAACCTGCTCTTTCACGCCGGGCTCTCCGAGGCCGAGACGACGCTGCACGACGTGCTGGCCGACGACGCCGCGATCGACGAGGCGACCTACGAGCGCTTCGGGATGACCGTCGTCCCCTGCGGGACGAGCCTGGACGGGTTCCGTGACGCCGACCCCGCCCGCCTGCGCGAGGTGGTCGCCACGCTCGCGGCCGACACCGACGTCATCCTGCTCGACTCGCCGCCGGCGCTCGACAGCCGCACGGCGGTGCTGCCGATCGTGATGGCCGACCGCATCGTGGTCGTCCTCCAGCCGACCATCCCGGCCATCTCGGACGGCCTGAAGGTCCAGGAGTACGCGACCTCCTACGGGACCGGCGTCGCCGGCATCCTGTTCAACAAGGTCCGGGAGGACGAGCGCATCGACGACGTCGCGGAGAAGACCGAGCGCTACTTCGACGGGCCGACGCTCGCCGCGATCCCCGAGAGCGAACGGGCGCGCGAGGCCCGACGCGCGGGCCGACCCCTGCTGGCCCACGCGGCCGACTGCGACGCCGCGGCGGCCTACCGCCGGGCGGCCGACGCGCTCTCGGTCGACAGCGGGGAGTCCGGCGACGTGGCTGACCGGTTCCGCAGCGCCGTCATCCCGGAGACCCTATGAGACTCCCGCGGGGAACGCTCCGCAAGTCCCGCGTCGTCATGGACCCGCGCGATACGCTCGCGGACGTACTCGACCGGGAAGTCACCGGCTACGCGGTGTTCGAGTCACAGGAGACGCTCCTGTTGGACGCCGAGGGTCGGGGCGTCGTCACCTTCGAGGACGGCGTACCCGTGTTGGCCTACCACACCGGGACCGACCGCGGCGGGCCGCCGGCGCTCGCCGACCTCGCCATCCCCGGGCCGTACCACGTCTCGGTCTTCGAACTCGCCGCCGCCGACCTCGCGGAGGCCCACGCGGCCGAGGAGTTGCGGGTGCCACCGGGGATGCCGGCCGAGCGGTTGGCCGGCGACCCCGCGCTGGCCGACAGCACGCGACGGGCGGCCCCGACCGCGCGGACGGGAAGCGACGGGGACGCTAGCACGGATCAGAGCGCCGTGGAAGCGTTCCTCGAAGACGAAGAAAAAATTGCCGCTATCCGGGAACAGGCCCGTGAGGAAGCCCAGCAGCGGGCGGCGGAGTGGGACTTTTAGCGGCTCTCGTCCGTGTTTCGGAGTCACCGGGCGGTATCGAGGGGACAAACACAGGGCTGTTATAGCCTCGGCGAGTCAGATATCCTAATGACCTCCCGCAGCCCCCGCCCCGGAAGCGGGGTCACGCGCCGGGCGTTACTGGCAGGGCTGACCGCGGGAGCCACGGGGACGAGCGGCTGTGTGACGCGTCTGCGGACGCTGGCCAACCGGCAGCAGCCCGACCCCATCTCCCTCTCGGTGAAGTGTCTCCCGGTCGACGAGGACCCGTACTCGATCGCCATCGCCCGCCAGGTCGCCGAGTGGTTCGGGACGGCGGGCATCGACACCACCGTCCAACCGATGACCGCCGAGGAGCTGTACCGCCAGACGCTCGTCAACCACGAGTTCGACGTGTTCGTCGGGCAGTACCCCTCACACACCGTTCGACCGGACGCGCTATACCCGCTGTTGCACTCTCGGTTCTCGGTCGAACCGGGCTGGCAGAACCCCTTCGGGTACACGAACCTCACGGTCGACGACCTGCTGACCGAGCAGCGCCGAACGTCGGGCGAGCGTCGGGCCGAGGCCGTCTCGGAGATACAGCGCCACCTCGTCAGGGAGTGCCCGTTCGTCGTCGTCGGCTTCCCGGACGTCATCAGGGCGGCCAGCAACGAGCGGTTCACCGGGTGGCGCTCGATGGCCGGTCTCTCGCCGCTTCACCTGCTGTCGCTCGACCGCCGCGACCTCTCGGCGACGACGCTCCGGGCGACGACGCCGGACATGCGGCCGACGACCAACCTCAATCCGCTGGTCGCCTCGTTCCGCCGCAGCGGCTCGGTGACGGAGCTGATCTACGACTCGCTGGCCCGCCGGTATCGCGGCGACCTCCACCCGTGGGCGGCCGCCGAGTTCGAGTGGACGGCGGAGAATCCGCCGGTGGTGCGCGCGACGCTCCGGGAGGACCAGACCTGGCACGACGGCGAGCCCCTGACCGCGGACGACGTCGAGTTCACCTACGCGCTCCTCGCGGACACCTCGCTCGGCTCGTTCGACGAGCCCGTCCCGCCGCTTCGCTTTCGCGGCCGGGCGTCGCTCGTCGAATCGGCGACGGCGCTGGACGACCGCACCGTCGAGATCGAGTTCGGCGAGTGCACGCCCGAGGTCGCGACGCGGGCGCTCACCGTCCCGCTGCTCGCCGAACACGTCTGGGAGGACCGGGCGGCCCGCGCGGACGTCAGCGGGCTCAACCTGGGGTCGGCGACGACGGAGGCCCTCGTCGCGAGCGCGGTTCCGCCGGTCGGGAGCGGCCCGCTCGAATTCGAGTCGGCGGCGGGCCGCGAGTCGCTGACGCTCTCCCGGTTCGAGGACCACTTCCTCGAACGGCCCGACCAGACGCAACTGCCCGGCCCCATCGCCGGCGGCGTCCCCTTCGAGGAGTTCGAACTGCGGTTCGTCGGTTCGGACGCCTCCGCCGTCGACTTGGTCGCGAACGGCGAGGCCGACTTCACGTCGGTCGGCGTCGGCCCCGACCTCGTCCGGACCATCGGGAAGCAACAGCACCTCACGCTGGCCGTCGACCAGACGGACTCGTTCTACTTCCTCGGGTTCAACGCGCGGCGGACGCCGCTCTCGAACCCGCGGTTCCGCCACCTCCTCTCTCGCCTGCTGGACCGCAAGACCGTCGCGGAGTCGGTGTTCAACGACTACGTCACGCCCGCGGTGAGTCCGCTCGCCGGCACCGACTGGCTCCCGTCGGACCTCGCGTGGGACGAGGACCATCCGGTCACGTCCTTCCTTGGTAGCGGCGGCTCGGTCAACAAGCTACGCGCCCGCGAGGCGTTCCGGGACGCCGGCTACCGATACGACGAACGGCACCGCCTCCTCCGAGTCTGAGATGAGCCTGGCCACCGTCCTCGCCGAGGTCGTCGTCGTCGTGGCCACCGCCCTCTCGCTGGCGTCGGTGGCCGTCGTCGGTCCCGAGGGCATCAGAGCGGCGGCGGCCGACTTCCCGCAGCGGCTCCGCGACGCCGCTCGACCGCTCGCGGTCCTGGGGGCGATGCTGGCGCTGAACAGCGTCGTCCGCGACGTGGGCGTCGAGCTCTCCTGGCTCATCGGTCTCAACATCACCGACACCATCTACGCCATCGAGGGGTCGTTCGTCGCCGCGCTCCAGTCGCTCATGACGCCGTGGTCGACGCCGTACTTCGGCTACGTCTACATCTACGGCTACGTCTTCCTGCTGGTGTTCCCGATCCTCCTGGGTATCTTCGCCGACGACGACTCTGTCCTCCGACGGACGGCGCTCGCCTACACCGTCAACTACGGCGGCGGCATCCTCTGTTACCTCCTGTTCGTGGCATACGGGCCGCGAAACTACATGCCGGAACTCGTCGAGCCGCTGCTGTTCGATACGCTCCCGCGATTCCAACTGCTCACGAGCCGGGTCAACGCCAACACGAACGTCTTCCCGTCGCTGCACACCTCGCTTTCGGTGACCGTCGCGCTGCTCTCGGTCCACACCCGCGAGCGCTTCCCGCGCTGGACGCCGGTCGCGGTGTTCCTCGCGGCCAGCGTCGTCCTCTCGACGATGATCCTCGGCATCCACTGGGGGACCGACGTCGTCGCCGGCGCCTTGCTCGGCGCGCTCGCCGTCCGGGTCGCGACGCGGTCGCGGTTCCGGTAGCCGGAGGCGGTTGCAATTACCGACCGGGGTCAGGACTGCGGCTACTGTGTGGCGTCCGTATCGAGGCCGTGACAGCCCTCCAGACGTTCGCCGAGACGTTGGACGAACCGGGCGGCCGCCCCGCCGTCGACGACGTCGTGGTCGACGGTGACGGTCAGGCTCAAGAGCTCCCGGGACCGGAGTTCGCCATCGATCAGGCGGGGTTTAGTGCCGATGCCGCCGACGGTGAGTTGGAGGGTGTAGTTCGTGGGACTGACGGCCCAGCCGCTTCCGGTGCCGAACATGCCGACGGAGGTGACCGCGACGGTGCCGGCGAGGGCCTTCCACCGTCCCGGGAACCACCTGGGGAGCCGCCAGATCTGGCGACGCAGCACGCCCGGGAGGCGGCGCGCGAGCCGTTCCAGTCCGGGCTCTGGGTGGGCCGTCGCGTCCGCCTCGACGCGCCGGATCTCCTCGTGAATCGACCGGACCGACCGTCGGTTCGCCCGCCGAACGACGTGCGGGACGCCGATGCGCTCGCCGTCGGTCTCCCGTTCGACGAGGACGTTCACGTCGACGTCCTCGAACTCGTGGACCCGTCCCCCCCAATCGCGATACCGTTGGACGTGGGGCTGTTCCCGGACGGTGGCGGCCAGACAGGCGACGACGAACGCGGTGAACGAGAGCTTCGTCCCGGTCTCCGCTTCGATAGCTCGGATGCGCTCTCTGGCGTCGGTGACGTCGACCTCGACGAGTCCGTGGACGTTGCTCCTGCGTCCCGCCATCCGCATGTAGTCCGCCGTCAACTGCTGCTGTGGGGAGACGCGCCCGCCGTCGGTGCCGCTACCGCTCATATCGCCTCTTCGAGCGTGAGCACCAAAGCGATACCCCGAGCGTTCAGTCCGACGCCGTCCGACGGAAGACGACGACGCCCTCGTTCTCGAAGACGGGTTCGTAGCGGCCGCTGAGCGCGAGCGAGCGGTCGAGCGTCCCGACGTTCTGCTCGTCGTGGCCACGGACCGTGTAGGACTCTTTGGGCACGTAGAGGTAGTCGGGGCGGGCGTCGACGGCCGAGAGCGAGCGCTCGACGCAACTGGCGGACTGACACCGCGAGACGTTCTTGAACGCGCCGAGGTGGGGACCGTAGGTGTCCGGGCCGCGCCACTCCGCGCCCCACGGCGAGACGAGGATGGTCCGCTCGGCGACGGCCGGGAACCATTCCGCGGCGTCCCCGAGGACGACGAACGTCGCGTCGGGCGGCGTCTCCTCGGCGGCCCACTCCATCGCCGCCACGTCGCGGTCGTCGACGAACTCCGGGGTCGTCCCGTCCGGCCCGGCGAACTCGTAGCCGATGCCGGCCACGCCGGCGGCGGAGACGACGAGGAGCGCGGCGACGGCGACTCGGCCGGCCGTCCCGACGTTCGCGTTCACGGTCGCGCCCACGCCCCCGCCGTACCGGTCGGTGAGGACGACCACCGACGCGACCACCGCGACGGCTCCGACGGCGTAGGTGAACCGGGACTGGGCGAACGCCAGCCAGACGGCCAGCGTCCAGACGCCGACGACGCGGTGGCGCGTCAGGAGCAGGACGACGGCGGCCGCGACGGGGAGCAGCGCGAACGACGGACCGTACTGCAGGAGCTGTGTCAGCCCGCCGCCGACGCCGCCGTGGGTGCCCGCGGCTCCGGTGAACACGCCCGGCCCGTGCGTGCTCGCGACGGTCGCCAGCCACGGCGAGACGAGCAACGCGCCGCCGAGGCCGACGACCGCGCCCCGCGCGAGGCCGAGCGGCGACCGGTCGTAGCCGGCCCAGAACAGGAGGTACGTCAGGACGACGAACAGCGTGTAGGTGGGGTGGGTCAGCGCGACCAGCACGAACCCGAGGAGGCCGACGGGGACCCACGCCGTCTCGCCGTCGCGGAAGATGCGGAGCGCGGCGTAGGCCCCGCAGAGCGCGAGGAGGAAGGCGGGCGCGCGGACGAGGCCCCCGGCCGAGATGTGCCACTGGAGCACCTGCGGGTTCAGCCCGACCAAGAGGGCGACGGCCGTCCCCGCGCGGCGGTCGCCGAGGAGGTCGCGGCCCAAGAGATACGCGGGGACGAGCGCCGCGACCGTGATCAGCGGCGGGAGGTACATCGCCGTGGCGAACGTCGGCGCGCCGAGGTCCCGAAGCACCGCGAGCGCGTAGAACACCAGCGGCGGATAGGCCAGCGGGACCCCGCGCGGCCCGTAGTGCGGCACCGTCGCCGGCAGCGCGTAGCCGTTCGCCCGGATCGCGTCGGCGGTGAGCGTGTAGAGCCCCGCACCGAAGGCCGGGTAGGCGTTCGTGGCGACGTAGATAGCCGTCACGACGAGCCCGACCAGCAGCGGCCACGCGAGCCACGGCCAGTCCCGCTCGGAGAGGGGCGAGGGCCGGAGCGCTCGCCGCAGCCGCCCGGGGGCGCTCTCGGTCGTCGCTCCGTCGGTCGCCCTCGCGTCTGCGGCCGTCGAGTCCGGCGTCGCCGAACCGGCGCTCACCGCGTCCGTGGAGGTCGTGTCACCCGTCATCGTTTCCGGAACTGAAGCGGCGAGCGGACGCTCACCGAGAGGTCGCGTCGTCGCCACTCGACGGCCAGCAACAGCGGTGCGGTGACGAGCAGTCCCAGCACCGAGACGACGTCGAGGGTCCCCATCCAGCCGGGCAGGAGGTAGGCCACGCCGTTGACGACCTTCTGGGGCAGGGCGGCCTTCACCCGACCGACCGACCCGCGGTCGCTGGCGTTCGGCGTCCGGTCGGGGAGCCCGAGCGCGGCGGCGCTCCGCCCGCCCGCGCTCTCGTCACCGGTGCCGAAGCGCTCCGCCTCGTAGGGGAAGCCGATGTCGGCGCTCCAGACCACCTCGCCGGACTCGTCGACTTCGAGGACGCGGTCGCCGTTGGAGTCGGCCATGAGCGTGTGGCCGTTCGGGAGGCGGTCGGCGTCCCGGACCCACGTCAGCCGCGAGTCCTTCCACTCCCAGGAGCGGACCCACTCGCCGTCCTCGCGCTGGTACTCCAGCACGCGACCGTTCTCGGAGTCGGCGACGAGGACGGCGGGCCCGCCGCGCTCGGCCGGGATGAAGTCGGGGTTGTGCTGTTCGTACAGCGTGTCGTGGTCGCCGTCCTCCCCGAGCGTCCAGTCCTCGCGCAGCCCGCGCTCCATGTCGATGAAGACGACCTGGTCCTGGTTGCGCAGGCTCGCCATCACCGTCGGCCGGCCGTCGATCTCGACGTACTCGACGTCGTTGAGGTGCGTCCAGTCGGAGGGGTAGGGGCCGCCGCTGGAGGTGTTGTAGTCCGCCTGGGCGTCCCAGGACCACTCGACGAGCCCGGTCGTCGTGTTGACGACGTAGGCCCGATCGCGGTCGATGTCGGCGACCAGCAGGCGGTCCTCGCCGAGCCGGTCGACGTCGTGCCAGCGCGTCGAGTGCTTCCCGGGCGTGATGCGGCTATATATCGAGGTCACCTCGCCGGTCGTCAGGTTCGCGCGCTCGACGCCGTTGCGGGTACAGACCGTCTCGGCGTCGCACTGCTCGGGCGTGAGGTGCTGGGCGTAGACGTACTCGACGGTGGCGTTGGTCCCCGGCACGGGGTCCACGTCCCAGTAGCGAGTGTGGCTGTCGTTCGCGTAGTAGATGCTGCCGTCGGGGGCGAACGCGACGAGCTCGGCGCGCTTGCGGGCGCTGTCGCCCTGGTCGCTCGTGAAGGCCGTCGAGTCCGTGGCGACGACGGTGAGGTTGTCGCGCGGGCCCACGACCGGGTCGCGCTCGCCGGTCTGGAGCGCGCGCTCGACCGCCGGATCGCCGCGGATCTCGTCGCCGCTCAGCTGTGCGCTGGCGTAACTGGTAGCTAAGAGAAACGCAAATAACAGCGTCAGGACAGCAAGTCCAGCGCTGAGACGCCTGCTATCGGTCATTGTCGGCCGATGGACCCGAGGAGTGATATGCCCGTTGGCCGATTCCGGGGCGTGAGGCGTGTGAGCGGCTAGCGTACGAGGGGCTACCGCACGAGCGCGTCAGTCCGTGCGCACGGGGATCCACCACACGCGCGAGCGGCCGCCGACTTTCTTGCTCGTGATGTCGGTCTCGTCTTCGAGGCTGTGGAGTTTGTTCAGGGCGGTCCGACGGGAACAGCCGAGTCGATCGGCGACCTCCGAGGCGGTCAGCGGTTCGGCGTAGTCGTCCCGGTCCTTGAACACCTCGATGACGTCCGATTCGGTGTATTGGACCTCACGTCCGGGTGGTGACATGTGTCGGAAAACGGCGGCTGGGTACTTAACTGTCGCCCGACTCCCACCGACGACTGCCGTCGCGTCTCACTCGGGATCCGGCACGTACTCGGAGCCGACGCGCAGGTCCAGCGTGCGCTCGCCCACCGAGATGTCGAGTGCCTCGTGTTCGGCGAGCTCGCCGTCGCGGCTGAACGACACCGCTTCCTCGCGGCTCTCGATGGAGATGTCGCGAGCGCGGACGTGCGTGACGCCCTCCGTCTCGGTCGCCAGCAGCCGGTGGCCGATGGCCTCGGCGACGAGGTTGCCGGTCGGCATCCGCTCGACGATCGCGACGTCCAGCAGGCCGTCCTCCATGTTGGCCTGCCCGCCGCGCTCGACGAACTTCCGAGCGTTGCCGACCAGCAGACAGACCACTTCGCCGGACCACCGGACCGGGCCGTCCTCGCCGATGGCCTCCAGCGAGATATCCAGCCCGTCGAACTCGATGGCCTCCTGTGCGCCCGAGAGCAGGAAGGCGAGCGTCCCGAAGCGCTCCTTGAGTTCGCTGGAGGCCGCGACGCTGGCGTCGGCGGTCAGGCCCGCGATACAGGAGACGAGGAACGGTTCGTCGTCGGCGAACCCCACGTCGACGCTGCGGACCGTCCCGGTGTCGGCCACCTCGACGCCGTGCTCGTCGTCCGTCACGCCGATGGTCCCCGCGAGCAGGTTCGCCGTTCCAGCGGGGATCACGCTCAGCGTCACCTCGCCTAAGTGGTCGGCCCGATGGAGGCCGCGCAACACCTCGTTGATGGTGCCGTCGCCGCCACAGACCGCCACTTCGCTGGCCTCGGCTTCGCCGGCCTCGCGTCCCATCTCGATGGCGTCGCCCGCGCCCTCGGTCCGCTCGACGGCGAACCCGCGGGCCTCCATCAATCGCTCGACGTAGTCGGCGTGCTCGCCGTCGCCGCTGACGGGGTTGAGGATACACCGACGCGAACCGACTTGCATACGGAACCCGAGGCCGGTCTGACACTTAGGTATCTCGCTGTCGGCACGGACGCCGTCGGAGTCGTCACGTACAACGCGCTCCGGCACGTCTCGACGCCCGAGATGGACGAGGTTCACTTTCGCCGGTACGACCCGCGCGACGCCGATGCGGTGTGGACCCTCCACGAGTGGGCGATGCGCGAGACGGGTACCGACCCGGCCGAGATTCCCGGGACCGAGGACTTGCGAGACGTGGAGAGGAGCTATCTCGACGGCGGCGAGTTCCTCGTCGGCGTCGCGGACGGCGGCGCGACCGACCGCTCTGACGGCCGCGGCCCGCCGACTACCCACGACGGAAGGGTCGTGGCGATCGGCGGCCTGCTCCCCAACGAGGCGGGCCACGACGACGAGCGAACCGTCCCGGGCGCGGCCGAACTCCATCGGATGCGGGTCGCGCCGACGCACTGGCGACGGGGTTACGGTCGGACGCTGTTGACGCGACTGGAAGCGCGCGCGATCGAACTCGGCTACGACCGGGTGCTGGCGACGACGGCGCGCAGTCAACCGGCGGCCGTCGCGTTCTATCGGGACGCCGGCTACGACGAGGTGGGTCACTCGACGGAGGCGGGCTACGAGCTCGTCCACTTCGAGCGGGACCTGCGTGACGGGTCGTCGCCCGGGCGGCAGTGACGGAGAGCACGGTTTATCACCCCGGGCGTTTCACGGTAGCGTATGACAGCAGGCGACTTCGACGGCTACGGCGGCCGCCACGTCCCCGAACCGCTGAAAGAACCGCTCGAACAGTTGGCCAGCGCCTACGACGGGGTCAAGGACACCGACGAGTTCCGGGCCGAACTCGACGAGTTGCGCCGGGACTTCGCGGGCCGGCCGACCCCGCTCTATCACGCCGAGAACCTGAGCGAGCGCTACGGCGCGGAGATCTACCTCAAGCGAGAGGACCTGCTCCACGGCGGCGCGCACAAGATCAACAACACGCTCGGACAGGCGCTGCTCGCGAAGCAAGCGGGCAGGGAGCGCCTCATCGCCGAGACCGGCGCGGGCCAGCACGGCACCGCGACGGCGATGGCCGGGGCGCTGCTCGACCTCGAGACGGAGATCTACATGGGGAAGAAAGACGTCGAGCGCCAGCAGATGAACGTCTTCCGGATGCGCCTGATGGGCGCGGAGGTCAACGAGGTGACCCGCGGCGACGAGGGGCTCGCCGACGCCGTCGACGCCGCCCTCGAAGACTTCGCGGAGAACGTCGACGACACGCACTACCTCGTCGGCAGCGTCGTCGGCCCGGACCCGTTCCCGCGGATGGTGCGGGACTTCCAGAGCGTCATCGGCGGGGAGGCCCGCGAGCAGTTCCGGGAGCGCACCGGCGACCTCCCCGACGCGGCGGTGGCCTGCGTCGGCGGCGGCTCCAACGCGATGGGCCTCTTCCACGCCTTCCGCGACGACGACGTGGCCTTCTACGGGGCCGAGGGCGGCGGCGAAGGGGCCGATTCGACGCGCCACGCCGCGCCGCTGGCGAAGGGACAAGAGGGGGTCCTCCACGGGATGAAGACCCGCGTCATCGACGAGGACGTGGAGGTCCACTCGGTTTCCGCCGGACTCGACTACCCCGGCGTCGGCCCGGAACACGCGATGTTCCGCGAGGTCGGTCGCGCCGAGTACCGCGGTATCGAGGACGACGACGCCCTCGACGCCTTCCGCGAACTCAGCGAGGCGGAGGGCATCATCCCGGCGCTGGAGACGAGCCACGCTATCGCGCTGGCGAAGGAACTCGCCGCCGAGGGCGACCACGACACCATCCTCGTCAATCTCTCCGGCCGCGGCGACAAGGACATGGAGCAGGCCGCGGAGCTGTTCGACCTCGCCTGAAGTCGGCGCGTTACCCCCGTTCGATTCTCGCTCTGTTCGCCATCGTCCGGCCCGCGCCGCACAGCGACGGCTACCACCCGCAGGCCGATTACTTGCGTATTAATCATGATGTTTTATCCCGGCGCTCTCCCTTGGGGACGTTGCCATGTCAGACGCTGGCAAGGGGTTCGACAGGCGTAGCGTTCTCAAAGGAGCCGGCGCGCTACTGGGCGGCGCGGCGGTGAGTCCGCAGTTGGTCGCCGCGGAATCGACGGATCGGTACATCGTATCGGCACGCGGGAGGGGAGTGCGGCGGCGGCTCGAAAAGGCGGGGTTCACCGTCACGCGCGAACTCGCCGGCGGGCGCGTCCTCCTCGCTGCCGGCGGTGACGACCCGTCGAGCGTCGACGGCGTACGGAGCGCCACGCGGGACGTTCGACTCCGCCTCGAACGCCCGACTCGGTCCGCCTCGCTTCCCGAGGACGCGGCCGAGACTCGGGCCGAGTCGCTGTATCCAATGCAGTGGGACAAACAGACGACCCACGCCGCCGCGGCCCACGACGTGACGACCGGCGAGGGCGCGACGATCGCGGTCGTCGACACCGGGTCGGACCTCGACCACCCCGACCTCGCGCCGAACCTCGTCCCCGGCGCGCTGTTCCGACGGGTCGCCGGGACGGACCCCGACGACGGCGTCTTTACGGAGAGTGGCACCGACGTACGCCTCCCCGAAGACCCGCTGACGGCCGCCGACGAAGTGACGAACGCCGAGGGGACGGTGGTCGGCTACGACCCCGACGCCTTCGCGGTGACCGACGACCGCCACCCCTCCGACGACGTGGACGGTCACGGCTCGCACGTCGCCGGCATCGCCGCCGCCTCGGTCGGCGAGGAAGTCAGCGACGGCTTCACCGGCATCGCCGGGACCGCGCCCGACGCGACGGTCGCCCCCCACCGCGTCTTCTACTGGGAGCGACAGGAGGTCACCTTCGAGGGCGAAGGCGGCGAGCGGACCGAGGAACTGGTCGTCACTTCGACGACGACGGCCGACATCCTCGCGGCCATCGACTTCGCCGCGAACGAGGTGGGTGTCGACGCGATGAACCTCTCCATCGGGACGCCGCCGCTCCCCCCGCAACTCAACCGCGAAGGGTTCAGGGGTGCCTACCGACAGGTGATTCAGGACGCCGTCTCCTCGGACAGCCTTGTCGTCGTCAGCGCCGGCAACAGCGGTACGGAACTCAACAGGGGCGGAGTGTTCACGACGCCCAACAGCGTCCCCGGCGCGACCAGCGTCTCCGCGACCGGTCCCAACGACGAGCTCGCCTTCTACTCGAACTACGGGGCCAACGAGGTCACGCTGGGCGCGCCCGGCGGCGGCTACGAGACGCTGGAGAAGACGCTCGCTACGGACACCGAGTGGCCCTTCCCGACGAACCTCGTCCTCTCGACGACGCCGCCGGACGTCTACGGCGCGGCCTACTCGTACTTCGCGGGCACCTCGATGGCCGCGCCGCAGGTGACCGGCGCGGCCGCGCTGGTGGCGACCGCCAACCCGGACCTCAGCGCCAACCAGATCGAGTCCGTCCTCGAGAACAGCGCGAGCGACGTGAGCGGCCAGCGGCGCGACGCCGTCGGGTCCGGCGTACTGGACGTGGCGGCGGCGGTGCGGGCCGCTACCGACCGGCGGTAGGGAGAAACCGACCCGCTATCTGGGTTCGTCGTGCCCGGCCCGCGCCAGTTCGTGCGCACGCTCGTTTTCGCCTCGCTTGACGGCTCGGTAGGTCACAACCGGAATGTCCGCGACGCACTCGTGAATGGACGCCACCCGCCGGCGAGCGACGGCGTCGTCCGGCATCGCGTGGTGCCGTGGGTCCACGGCGCGAAGCACCGCGTCAGCGTCCCCGTGGACGTGCAGCGACGCCACCGTGGTCGAGAGCTCCTCGACGGCCCGAACGGCCTCGAGCAGCGCTCGGTACTCCAGATGCGCGCTGGAGACGAAGGCGTCGACGTGCATCGACCGTTCGAGTATCGTCGTCGTTCCGTCCTTGACGAGGAACCCGACCGCCGCCGAGGTCGGCGTCCCGTTGTCAGGGCCGTACAGCACGCTCGCGTCGAAGTAGAGTAAGAGCGAGGGAGCGGTCGGTCGCTCGTCGGTCGGCGGCATCCGTTACTCGCTTCTCGAATCGGTCGGGGCAAAACCCCGTCGGTAGGGGCGGTGTGTCGGCGTCACTCGCCCGGGGTCTCGGCGGTGGGCGTGAGCGAGCGGTGATCGAGGTAGATGCTGGTCACGAGGAACGCCGCGGCGAGCAGCGGGATCACGGCGCAGGCGGCGTACACCGCGGTGAAACCCATCGACTCGACGAGCGGGAGCGAGACCATCGGTCCGAGCGCGCCGCCGAAGTCGCCCAGGACGTTGTTCGTCGCGGTGGCCCGGCCCATGCGGTCGTTGGGCGTGAGGTCCGCCAGCAGGGCCACGAGGGGGCCGCTGGAGCCGCCCTGTCCGGCCCCGATGAGGACGCAGGCCGCGACGAACGCCGGGAGCGTGCCGGCGACGGTCAACAGGAGGAAGCCGCAGAACGAGACGACGAGGAAGCCGAGCAGCACCGGCACGCGGCGGCCCTCCCCGTCGCTCAACTTCCCGCCGCCGAGCATCAGCCCCGAGGCGGCGACGACGGTCACGGCCATCAGGCCGCCGGACATCCCCTGTGCGCCGTAGCCCAGCGTGGCGAGGTCGCGCGCCTCGATGACGAGGACGAGCGTCGAGAACAGCGCGCCGAGGTACGCGAAGTAGAGCCCGAAGTTGACGAGGCCGACGGTCAGCGCGGGCTTGCTCGTGTCGATCTCCAGGGGCGAGACGCCGCGGTCGGTGCCGTCGACGTGGGTCTCGGGCACCAGTCGGTAGGCGATGCCGCTCGCCAGCAGGGCGAACGCCGCCGCGACGGCGAAGGCGGCGGTGACGCTGTAGGCCTCGCTGACGACGCCGCCGAGCACCAGGCCCACCGGGAAGCCGAGCGTGATCCCGCCGCGGACGACGCCCATGTTCTGCCCGCGGGAGTCGGCGTCGCTCACGTCGGCGGCGATGGTGTAGGCCGTCGCGAAGACCAGCGCGCTCCCGATGCCCCACAGCACGCGCGCGAGGAGGAACCACGCCTCCGGCAGCGGCGCGTTGATCGCGACGACGTAGCCCATCGTCGCCACTCCCTCGATGAACAGGCCGACGACGAACGGCGTCCGGGTGCCCGCGCGGTCGATGAGCGACCCCGCCGGCGCGTTGGCGACGATGCGCGTGATGCGGTTCGCGCTCAGGATGAGGCCGACGAGGAACGGCGAGATGCCGAGCACCGCCCCGAGGTTCGGCAGGATGGGGAAGACGACGCCCCCGCCGAACCCGACGAAGAACGTGCTCAGGATGACGGCGACGATGACCGTCCGCGAACGGCTCATCGCGCGGTCCCACCGGCGACGGCGACGTGGAGGGGTGTCGCTCGCATACACTACCTCGGTCGCTGGGCCGGATAGGGGTATCGACCGCGGGGCGGTTGACCGCTATCGCTCGGCCGAAACGGATTCACACTGGACACGGACAAAAAACCAGTTCCGCCGTCGACCCGCCGAAACCAACACTACTTCGGAGACCGCCGTTCAACGGGGAGACGATGACTGCGCCCTCCCCCGCGATATCAGTCAGCGACCTCTCGAAATCGTACGGTTCGACCACCGCCGTCGGCGGCGTCGACCTCGCCGTCGACCGCGGCGTCGTCTACGGCTTCCTCGGCCCGAACGGGGCCGGGAAGACGACGACCATGCGGATGCTGACCGGGCTCGTCGAGCCCTCCTCCGGCGAGGCCCGCGTCGCCGGCGTGGACTGCCGCGACCGCGCCGAGCTGGTCTCACACATCGGTCTCCTGCCCGAGGAGCCGCCGCTGTACGACGAGCTGAGCGGCCGCGAGCAGCTGGCCTTCGCCGCCGACGTCCGCTCGCTGTCGTGGGACAGCGTCTCCGAGCGCGCGCTCCCGTTGGTGGACCGATTGGGCCTGTCTTCCGACCTCGACAAGCGCGTCGACGGCTACTCGAAGGGGATGCGCCAGAAACTGGCGTTCGTGCAGGCGGTCCAGCACGACCCCGACGTGGCCTTCTTAGACGAGCCGACGAGCGGGCTGGACCCGCGGGCGGCGAAGACCCTTCGGGAACTCATCACGGAACTGCGCGCCGAGGGAACGACCGTCTTCCTCTCGACGCACATCCTCCCGGTCGTCGAGGAGATCGCCGACGTGGTCGGCGTCCTCCACGACGGGCGACTCGTCGCCGAGGGGCCGCCCTCGGAACTCGTCGCCCAGCGCGAGGACGAGGCCGGCGACGGCGACCTCGAAGACGCGTTCCTCGAACTGACGAGCGAGCACCCGGAGCCAGGGCGATGAGCGCCCGGGAACGCCACGCCACGAGCGCCATCGCCCGGACGGAACTGCGGACGCGCCTCCGCGCCATCCGAGCCGACGCCCGGCAACTGCTCGCCACGCTCGTCGGCGTCCTCGCGCTCTGCTTCGCGGCCGCCACGATGGGCTACGGCGCGGTCACGTCCTTCGGCCGGGCGCTCGCCGGCGGGAGTCCGCCCGTCGGACAGGTGGGAATCGCCGTGCTGGGCGTCCTCGCCGGCGGCGTCTACCTCGGCGTCGCGAGCGCGATGAACCAGGGGAGCGTCGGCCGCGTCGGGCCGCTGGTCCGCACGTCGACGACGCCGCGAGCCGTCGTCGCCGGTCGCGTCGGCGGCGCGTTCCTGGTCGGCAGTCTGTTCGTCGTCGTCCCGCTGTTCGTGGTGCTCGTCGAGCTGTTCGTCGGCGCCGGCGGGGTCCTCGCGCCGACGCTCTTCCTCGTCGGCCTGCTCCCGGTGGCGCTCGCCGGCGCGATCGCCGGTCGCGCCGTCGGGTCGGGCGGGAAACTCGTCGGCCGGCGGCTCGGAATCGGCGGCTGGGCGAAGGCCGTCCTCGGACTCCTGATCATCGCGCTCCTCTTCGTCGGGACGCAACTGGCGACCCGATCGCTGATCGAGAACCCCGAGACGGCGATGCCTCAGACGGCACTCCTCCCCGGTGCGCCCGCACAGGCCTACGGCGCGCTCGTCCTCGCGCCCGTCGGCGGCGCGGTGACGGCGACGGGCCTGCTCGTCTTCGCGGCGGTCGCCGCCACGGGGGCCGTCGCGGCGGTCGTCACCGTCCGAACCGAACAGCGGCTGCTCGTCACCGACGACGGAGCGCGCGGCGCGACCGTGAGTTCGGACGCCACGGTGCCGACGCCGTTCGACCGCACGCCCTCGACGCGGCTGGCGTGGCGCTACCTGCTGCGCGCCCGCCGGAACCCGTCGATGATGGGCCATCTCTTTCCCCTGCTGTTCGGCGGGATGAGCATGCTCGCCAGCGTCTTCGCCAGCCCGGACGCGGCGATGCTCATCGGTCCCGGCGCGCTGGAAGTCCTCGGCGTCCTGTTGGCCGGCGCGACGTACGGGCTGAACCCGCTGGGCGACGAGCGTGACCAGTTGCCGCTCCTGCTGACGAGCGCCCGCTCGACGGCGATCCCGCTCCGCGGCCGCGCCGTCGCCGGCGCGGCCATCGGTCTCGTCTTCGTCGCCCTCGGCTTCGCCTTCGACGCGTACCTGAACGGCGTCGTCGGCTCGCTCGCGCGGGCCGCGCTGAGCGTCTTCCTCGTCGTCGCCGCCGCGGGGACGGCGCTCGGCTTCGGGGCCGCGCTCCCGGCGTTCGAGCGCCGCGAGTACATGAACGTCGAGCGCGCCCACCCCTCTCTCATCGTCCTCTTCGGCTACCTCCTCGGGGGGACGGTGATGGCCGGCGGCGGGCTCGTCCTCGCCTCGATCGCGGCCGTCGACGGCGTCGGCCTCCTGACCGGCGGTCTGGGGACCGTCTACCTCCTGGTCGTCGTCGGGTTCGCCGTCGGCGGGTACGTCTACGCCGTCCGCCGCTTCGACGGCTTCGAACTGGACGACGTGTAGAGTTGTTTCCCCTCTCAGCTCTCGGTTCGCGTACTGACCACCGCCGCCGGCCTTCGGGAGCCGCGCGGTCGCCGGCCGGGAACTTCTCGGTCGCCGCGGCCGTCGACTTCGAGAGCGGGTTCGACGCCGGCTTGTCTCTCTAAAAATCACATTCGATATTTCGACGGGTGGATTTTAGACGGTCGTGGTCGCACCTCCGATCGATGGGAACGGCACGACAACCCGCGTGGCTCCACTTCGAGGCGTCGCTGTTCAGCGAGCGCTCGTTCTCCTGGGCTTGGGTGTTCGCCACGGCCAGTTACGGCGTCGGCGACGTCGTGACCACCATCGCGATAATCTACTTCGTTCCCCACCTGACCGAAGCGAACCCGGTCGTCAGAGCCGCGATCGCCGCGTTCGGCGGCGGCGGCTTCCTCGCGCTGAAACTGCTCGTCCTCTACGCCGGCATCGGCATCAGCCTCTGGGCCGGCAAGGCCGAGAACGACCCGTGGTCGTTCTACGGTCCGCCCCTCCTCTTGACGGTCGTCGGTCTCTGGGTGACGGCCCACAACCTCGCGCTCCTCCTCTGAATCCGCTGCGAGTCGCTCTCGCGGCGGCTGTGGTGGGAGATCTGCGTATGCAAGCAGCATACGCATATTCCAGAGGCAGCTACGGCTAGTCGCGATGTCAACCACTCAGATCGACGACGACGACGTCGGGAAGGATGTCGTCGCCGCGGACGGCGACGATATCGGCATCGTCAGCGGCTACAGATACGGGACGGCCTACGTAGAGCCCGACCCCGGGATAACGACGAAACTGAAGACGTCCCTCGGCTGGGACGACGTCGACGAAGAGGAGGGCTATCCGCTGCAGGAAGAGGCAGTAGAGGAAGTCACCGACGACGAGATTCGACTGCGCTCCGACCTGTAACCCGCTGTGCAACCGTCCACCGCCTCGTGGAGGAGGGCAGCTCGCCGGCCGTCGATGGGAGCCGACGCCGGCGGGCCTGTTTTCGCTGCGTACTGATACTGACCGCGACACGCGCGTGACCGATCTCACCTCACGCCTGAAAGCAGTCGTTGCCGGTTCACGTCTCGTCCAGCGTTAGTTATGGTATGCGTTCACTCAACACACGTGAATATCCCTCGAAATTAACGGCCCGTCCCGCTGAGTAATTGGGATATTTTAATCTCCCACCGTCCGTACTACTCGGTCTATGTGGGGCAACGAACGGGCTCTCCCGGCGCTACTTCTGGTCGCTCTCATACTGGTGGTGACGCTGTTCGCGCCGTTCTCGCCGCTCGTAGAGCGGAGCCCGGACGAGCGGAAGACGGTCAAAGACGTCCGCTTCGTCCAGCCCGCCGACGACGGCGTGCGACTGTGGCCCTACACGAGCCGCGGCCGGACGTTCGAGCGGGCGACGCTGCCTATCAACGCCGTCGTCATGACCGACGCGACGACGACCTACCAGTTGCTTTCGACCACGCCGGGGGGCGGCCAGCGGCTCTACTGGAACACGACCGAGAAGACCTGGCAGCCGAGCCGAACCGCGCAGGCCAACGTGACGATAAACGAGACCGGCGTCTACTGGGCCGAATCCACCGGCTCCGAGCGGTACACGTTCACGATGTCGAACCGGTCGAGCCAGTGGCGCGACGCGACCTATCAGCTCCACCACGGGACGTACTTCGGGTCGCGCCACCACCTCCGACTCTACGCCGGCGGGTCGAGAGACCGGCCCTGGACGGCCATCCAGGCCCACCACGAACACTGGGACTGGTTCCGCCTCCGCCACGACGTCAACAGCCTCTCGCGCTCCCAGCACTACCTCGAACGCGACTTCCGCGGCATCGGGCTCGTCACCGAACTGAGCCGCGAGCGGTGGGCGAACGGCGGCGCGATCGACGCCGACGGTTGGGTCACCGTCATCGAACTCGAAGACCGCGTCACCAGGGGACCGCAGTACGACGCCGATCGCTCCGAGACGCCGTCGGCGGACTCACGGGCTCGGTCTACGCGAGCGGACTCACAGACCCAATCCGAGCACACCCATACGGCACCGCGAGTGGCGGCGTACGGTCTCGCGTTCTCGCTCGTCGGGCTGGCGTTCGCCGGCTACGTCGAGTCCGTCGTCGAGGAGGGCCGCGAGTACGCCGCGGAGAGCCGCGAGTACGTCAGACGGCTCCGGGAGAGCCCGCTGTCGCTGAACCACGTCGCGCTGTTCGCCTCGACGGCGCTCATCCCGCTGCTCGTCCGCGTCGGCGGGATCGCCGCCGAACAGGCGTTCCCGTTCACGTCGCCGAAGGTCGTCGGCGCGCCGTTCTACGCGCTCCTCGCCGTCGGCCTGCCCGCCGTCGCGGTCCTGTTCGGCCGCCACCTCACCGCGACCGACGGGTTCACCGTCGCCATCCTCGGGTTCGGGACGGGTATCATGCTCGATTACTCGTACCTCGGCCTGACCGTCATCCCCTACGGGGCGCTGGTCCAGCGGGCGGTCCTCCTGGTGGGGCTCGGCCTGCTCGCCGCCGGCGGCACCCGCTGGGCGACGGAACCGATTCCGCGCCACCGCTATCACACCGTCGGACTCGCGCTCTGGGTCTGGGCGCTCGTTTGGCCGCTGCTCGGGTGAGGGCGGCGAAGACGAGAGCGGGATACTACCGATACTCCTCGGTGGGTCCTCGGCGTTACGTATCGCGACAGTATGTAAATTTTAAATACAATAGGGATACCAAATAGGGACGATGAACGGCTGTGGGGGGACACAGCGGGGGGTACAGAGCGTGCCGGCACCGATTCCGCCGGACGATTCGGCGGCGTGGTACGCGCCGGACGTGCGCGAGCAGGACGAGATCTATCCGGGCGTCGTCGTCACCGTCCGACGGACCGACGGCTTTCGCTACGAGGTGCGCGGGCCGCTCCTCGGCGAGGCGGAGGCCGAGACGCTCTCGGCCGTCGAGGCGTACTTCGAGGGCGCGAACATCGAACGCCCGCGAACGCGAGAGGGGGCCATCGAGCGGATGGAACGGGGATTCGATCCGAAACACCGCCGCGTCATCGACCGGCTCGTCGACTGCTCGCCCGCGGCCCGTCGCCGCGTCGCCTACCACGCGTTGTGTTCGCTCGCGTGCCTCGGCGAGTTGACGCCCTACGCGCTGGACGACCGCATCGACGTGGCCGACGTGACCGACGACGGGATCGTCGTCCACACCGACGCCTACGCGCCCGCGGAGACCGACTTGGCGGCCGATCCCGAGTACATCGACCGCTTCGCCAGCGAACGCGTCGAGCGCCACGCCGTCCGCTTTCACGAGTTCGACGTGCCGGTCGTCGTCTACCGCGAACACCTGCTCGGCTCGGACCCGTTCACGACGAAGTACGCCGTCCGCGAGCCCGACCTACTTCCCGGCGACGAGGACCTCATCGAGGCCTGCAAGGAGCGGATCTGGGAGACGAGCGTCGAGGGGCTCGTCGAGGACCGCGTCGCGTTCGTCCGGGAGCGCGCGACCGCGATACTGGCCCGCCAATTGACGGTCAGAAACACGACCGAGTGGCTCGACGCCGTCCGGTATCGCCTGCGCTCCGCGCTCGCGGAACTGGACCTCGCGGTCCCGCCGGTCGACCGCCGCTTCGCCGACGACCGACTCGACGACCTGCTGTACTACGTGCTGCGCGATCTCGTCGGGCACGGCAAACTCACGGTGCCGATTCGGGACCACACGCTCGAAGACGTCGAGGCGAACCGGGTCGGCGAGCGCGTGAAGGTGCTTCCGCGAGCCGACCTCGGCCACGACGGCCGCGTGCCGACGAACCTCTCGTTCGACTCCGAGAGCGCCTTCGTCAACGTCGTCACCCAGCTCGCGGCCGACGACGGCACGGAACTCAACGCGTCGAACCCGAGCGCGAAGGTCAACATCGACCCCGACGGCGAGAGCCTCCACGACACGGAGGAGACGATTCGCTGTGCGGTGGCGCTGCCGACCATCAGCGAGGACGGTCCGCACATCTCCATCCGGAAGCAGTCGGCCGACGCGATGACGCCGATCGACCTCGTCGAACGCGGCTCGCTGCCGACGGAACTCGTCGCCCTGCTGTGGCTCTTCTACGAGTCACACGGCGTCGTCCTCTTCTCGGGACCGACCGGCGCGGGCAAGACGACGCTGCTGAACGCGCACATGCCGTTCATCCCGTATCGGGACCGCCCAATCAGCATGGACGAGGGATCCCGCGAGGTACGGATCCCCCACGAGACCGGCGTGTCGCTGACGACGAGAGAGCACGAGCGCGAGCACCGGCGCGTGACGATGGCCGACCTGATGACTCAGTGTAACTACCTCAACCCCGACGTCGAGGTCATCGCCGAGATAAACACGCCCGCGTCTTTCCAGACGTTCGCGGAGACGCTGAACACCGGCCACGGCGTCCTCGGGACGACCCACGCCGCCGACGTCGAGACGCTCGTCAACCGCATCATCGAGAAGGGCGTGCCGACCTACCTCTTCGAGGAGATCGACCTCGTCGTCTTCCCCCGTCACGTCGGCGGAAAGCGATACGTCGGCTCCGTCGTGGAGTTCGTCGACGAGCCGCTCGACCGCGAGGGCTGTGGCACGATCGAGAAAGACGGCGCGAGGATTCACTACAACACGCTCTGCCGGCGCGGTCCGGGCGGGAGGTTCGAGTTCGCCTACGGGCACGAACAGCTCGGCGACGACCGCCGCCGCGTCGAGACCGAGGTGTTCGACCGCCTCGGGACGCTGCGGGACGAATCGGTCGAGGCCGTCGAGGAGGCATTCCATCGCCGTCATCGCTACGTCCAGTACCTCGTCCGCGAGGGAATCACGGACTTCGAGGAGCTGTTCGGCGTGCTCGCTGACCTGGAGACCAACGAAGCCGCGACCGTCGAGCGCCTGCGCCGGAAATCGGGCGATCGAGACCCGTTGCACCTGGAGGTCGAGGCCGGTGACGACTGACGGCCACGCGCTCGGTCTGCTCGACCGGGGGCTGTACGCGCTGTTCGCTCACCACGCCGACGACGACCGGCACACCGCGACGCGAGAACGCTACCGGGCGGCCCACCCCGACACCGGGTTCGGCGTCTACGTCGCCCGCATCTACGGGCTGGCGTGGATCGCTCTCGCGGTCGCCAGTTTGAGCGCCGGGACGCTGGCGCTCGCCCTCCCCGCCGGAACGTTCGACCGGATCGTCGCGGTCGCGAGTCAGGCGCTCCCGATCCTGAACCGACTGGCGCTCCCGCGCGTTCCCCGACTGGTTCTCGCGATCGGTCTCTCGTTGCTGGTCGGACTCGGCGCTCGTCGGGCGGCGTTCGCGCTGGGTACTCGATACCTCTCGTGGGTCGCCGCCGCGCGGCGGGCCGACATCGCCGCGACGCTGCCCGGCGCGGTGCGCTACCTCCGAGTGCTGGCGTCGGGCACGCACGACCGACGCGAACTGCTCCGGGCCGTCGCCGAGCAGGAGGCCTACGGCGAGACGGCCGTCGCGTTCCGCCGCGCGCTCAACCGCGGGACGCTCACCGGAAGTATCGACGCCGGGCTCGAACGCGTGGCGAGCGAGACGCCCTCGCGGGACTTACTCGGTCCCTTCCTCCTGAAGTTCCGCGAGCACGCCAACCAGAGCGCCGACGCGCTGGAGGGGTATCTGGAGATGGAAGGGCGGCTCCTCTCACACGAACAGAGCCGCCAGCAGGAGCGGGCGACGGGCTATCTCGAACTCCTCTCGGAGCTGTTCGTCGTCCTGCTGGTCGTCCCCGCGCTCGTGGTGCTCATCGTCACCGTGATGGGCGTCCTCGCGCCGGGGCTCTCGAAACCGGTCCCGACGCCGCTCGGAGCGGTGTCGGTTCGGGCCGGAATCGTCTACGGCAGCGCGGCGTTCGTCCTCACGACGGGGCTGCTCGCCGCGTTCGTCGTCGCGGCGTTGCGACCGCGAAACACCGCCGCCCCGACCTACGCTCGGCCGAGCGGCGTGCTGGCGACCGCGCGGACGGTCCCCTCGAACCCCGCCAGCGCGCTCACCGTCTGTCTCCCCGCCGGCGGCGCGCTCGCCGTCGCGCTCTGGGCGCTGGGATACCGGCCGGTGAACGTCCTCTTACTCTCGTACGTCGGCGTCGGCCTGCCGGTCGGCCTCGTCGCGGTCCGGCGCGCCCGCCGCGACGACGCGAAAGACCGCGAGATACAGGACTTCGTCCACGCCGTCGCCGGACACGTCGCGCTCGGACGACCCTTTCCCGCGGCGGTCCGCCGCGTCGCCGACGACGTGCAGTTGGGCGCGCTCGCCGAGGACGTCGAGTCGCTCGCGTTCACGCTCTCGCTGTCGGACAGTCCCAGCGACGCGACCGAGGACGGCCGCGCCGCCGCCTTAGACCAGTTCGTCGAGCGGGTCGGCACCCCGATGGCCGAACAGACCATCGGTCTCGTCGTCGGCGCGCTCGACGCGGGAAGTGACGCGGAGGACGTTTTCGAGACGTTACAGACCGAGATAGGCAGATTGTATCACCAACGGAAATCGCTTCGGTCCGCACTGTTAGTCTACGTCGCCATCGGCTGGACGACCGCCCTGCTGGTCGTCGGCATCACCGTCGCGGTCAACGTCTACGTCTTAGCGGAGTTCGCACAGCTGTCGACGGTCACGAGCGCGCAGAGCATCGCCTTCGACCCGTCGGTCATCGACCCCGAACGCGATCGCTACCGGTTCTACGTCGTCACGCAGGCGACGATGCTCGCCTGCGGCTGGTTCGCGGGGACCGCCAGTCGGGGCGTCTACGAGGCGCTGTTTCACTCCAGCGGGCTGGCGCTGTTCGCCTACGTCGTCTTCGCGGGGGTCGGACTGCTGTGAGCGCCAGAGGGGGACGAAGTCGGGGACAGTCTCACGTCGTCGGCGTCGTCCTGCTGTTGGGGCTGACGACGGTGGCGCTCGGCGGCCTGACCGCGGTGGTCGGGAGCGTCGTCGACGGCCAGACGGCGGCGGCAGACGAGGCGCGCGTCGCGGGGGCTTTCGACGAGGGTCTACGGCCGACCGAACAGACCGGGCCGAACCGGGTGCAGGTACGGTTCGGCGACGGGCGGCTGACGACCGTCGAGCGCCAGTTGCGGATTCTCACGCCGACCGGCGTCGACCGCGAGATCGACATCGGCGGCCTCGTCTACACGTCGGAGTCGGCCCGAGTGACCTTCGTGGGCGGCGCTGTCGTCCGCGGCCGGCCCGGAAATTCGTGGCTCGTTCGGGAGCCACCGGTGACGGTGACGCGGGACGACAGCACGTTCGTCGTGGGGGCCGCCGCGGTGAACGAGAGCGGCGCGACGGTGAGCGGGAGCGGCGGCGTGACCGCTCGCCTCCGGACGAACGTTACGCACGCCCACACGCGGCTTCCGACCGCGAACTACCGGGTCGCCATCGAGACGGCGACGCCCGGACCGCTGGGGCGACACTTCCGCGGCATCGGTGGCCGGACGGCCGTTACCGACCTCGACGGCGATGGCGTCCCGAGCGTCGTGGTCTCGGTGGACGGCCAGCAGACGATGCATCTCGTCGTTCACGCGATGCGCGTGGAGGTGGCCGGTGGATAACCGCGGGCTCAGCACGGTCGTCGAGAAGTTGCTCACGCTCGGCATCGTCTCGCTGTACATCACGCTCCTGACGACCACGCTGTACGGCGGTGCCGTTCCGGCGTATCAGGAGGCGGTCGGCGCGGAACTCGCCGAACGAACCCTCGCGGAGGCGACCGCTCGCGTCGAACAGGCGGTCCCGCCCGCGGGTCGGGACGCCACCGCGACGGTCAGAGTCGATCTGCCCGCGACCATCGACGGCAGCGGCTACGAGATCCGGGTCGACGGCGACGCGCTCGTCTTAGCCCACCCCGACCCGGGAGTAAGCGCCCGAAGCCGTCCTGTCCTACCGAGTCGAGTCGCGACGCTGAGCGGGGAGTGGCAGAGCGGCGGCGGGACCGTCGTCACCGTCACCGGCGACGGCGAGAACGTGACGGTTCGGCTGGAGGACGGACGATGAAAACGCCGTCGAAGGGACTGAAGACGACCGTCCGCGCGCAGTCGACGCTGCCCGCGGTCGCCGTGGCCCTCGTCCTCCTGACGGTCGTGACGGCGCTGGGACTGGGGATGGCCGACGCGGCCATCGCCGGGGCCGACCGGACGCCCGACGAGCGCCGGACCGCGGCGGCGACCGCCGCGCTGCTGGTCGACGCCGACGGGCCGCTCGCCGACCGCGCGAACGTCCTGAACCGCTCCCGCGTGGCGGCGTTCGACGAAGCGGCGCTCCGCGCGGCAGTTCCCCCGGCGAGGGAGTACGCCGTCAGCGTCGAGCTCGCGGGCGAGTCGCTCGCTCGCAGCGGTGACCCCGTCGGTGGGACGACCATCCGCCGACTCGTCCTCGTCGAGCGGTCGGGCCGCGAGACGCTCTCGCCGGACGGATCGACGGTGACGCTGCCGCGTCGCACCGACGGCGCGACGGTGACTATCGCTCCCACCGGCGGAGCGACCGTCCGGACGGTTCGGGCCGGAGACCGCGTCCTCCTGCACAACGACAGCGGTCTGCGGGGGACGTTCGCGGTCGAACTGGTGCCGTACGAACCGACGCGACTCCGCTTCGAGACGGTCGGTGCGCTGTCGGACGGCGACGTCACCGTCACGTACGACGCGCCGCAGGCGACGAAGGCGACGCTGGTGGTGACTGTCGATGGATAGAGCGCAACTGCCGCTGTCGCTCGTCGAGGTGGCACTCGGCGCGACGCTGATACTCGGCGTGGCGCTCGGGTTCGCGCTCGGGACGCCGGCTCCCGAGACGCAGGCTCCGCAACTTGACGCCTACGCCGAGGACACGGCGACGATACTGGCGAACGAACCGCCGCGTCACGAGGGGGCGAGCCGACTGCGGGAGATCGTGGCGAGCGACGCCGCGTTCGCTCGGGAACGGGCGTCTCTGGAGCGCCGTATCGACCGCATCCTCCCGGCCAACGTTCTCTTTCACGTCCGGACGCCTCACGGCACCGCCGGCACGCCGCTTCCGCGAGGGCGAACGACGGGGACGGCGACGGTGCCGACGGGTGCCGGGCCCGTCAGAATCGAGGTGTGGTACGCGTGAGCGAGCGAGGCCAACTCGTCCTCGTCGCCGCGACGCTGGTCGCGGTGGCGCTCGCGCCCATCGTCCTCGCGTACCTCCAGCTCGGCTATCACGACGACGTGCGCGCGACCGCCGACTACGACGACCCGACGGCCGAGACGGTTCGGGTCGTAGAGCGCGCCACCGCGACGGCCAGTTCCGACGTGCCGGGCGATTATCCGTGGCCCGGCCGGAACGCCGCCGTCATGGCCGTCCGCGGCGACTTGCGGCCGACGCTCGACCGGCTCCGCGAGGCCCGCGTCAGCGAGGGGACGGTCACGTCGATCACGTACAACGCGAGCGCCGCCACCGCGTGGCGCGACGCTAACTGTCCCGACGGTCCGAACCGCCAGTTCGGTCCCTGCGTCGCCGATCGCGGCGTCGTCGTGCAAGAACGGACCGGTCGGACCCACGTTCTGGGTATCGCTTTCGACGTGACGACGACGACTGACCGGAGCGAGACGGCGGTGACGGTAGTCGTTCGGCCCGTCGGCCGACAGACGCCCGTCTGACGCCGCAGACCGGTTCACTAACAATGGTGGCCGAGAAACGCCAGCCAAGAGCGATGCAACCCGACCAGGTGGCGTACGAGGACGTCAAGTTCCTCACGGGGTCTCCCCAGCGGTGTAGCGTGCTCGCGACGCTGTGTGAGTCGCCGGCGCGGCCCTGCGAGCTCCGCGAGGCGGTCGACGCCTCGCGGACGACGATCCAGCGCATCCTCGCGGGGTTCCGCGAGCGGCAGTGGGTCCGGAAGCACGACGGGAAGTATCGAGCCACGGTGACCGGCCGCCGCGTCTGCGAGCAGTACCGCGCCCTGCTGTCGGCGACCGAACAGGCGCGGGAGTTCGGCCCGCTGGCGACGCACCTCGGCCCGCTCGCGGACGACTTACCCCCGGTGGCCTTGACGGAAGGCGAACTGACCGTCAGCGCCGAGGGGAACCCGCTGGCGGCGGTCATGGCGTTCACCGAGTGGTTCCGTAACGCCGAGGGGGACGTCCGAGCGATCTCGCCCATCGTGGCCGAACCGTTCAACGAGGTGGGCGCGGAGCTGCTCGCCTCGGGGACGAGAATCGAATTCGTCATCGACCAGGCGGTCCTCGAACGCTCGGAGGCGGAGTATCCCGCGGAACTGAAAGAGGGGTTAGAGAGCGACCAGATAGACATCTACGTCCACGAGGAACCCCTCTCGTTCGGACTCGTCGTCGACGAGGAGCGCTGCTGTCTGGCGGCCTACGACGAGCACAACAACGTCAGGGCGATGCTGTCGTCCGAGAGCGACGAGATGCGCGACTGGGCGAGCGAGGTCTACGAACGTCGGCGGGAGCGAGCGCAACCGCTCTCCGCGCTCTACTCGTGAAACCGTCAGCCGGAGGAGTGCAACCCTGGGCTGACGGTGGGAGGGAAGGCCGAAGCGAGGTGGGCACGCCACGGACACCACTGACAGCGCCCACCGGACGTGGAGGGGGTCTCCCCGGCAGATACTCCGAAGGTGATCACCCTATACTTACCCACCGGTAGGTGTTACAACCCCTAATACACCCCACCACGGGCCGGTGGTTTTCCGGCGTGGCGAACCCTCATACGAGCGGCTACCCAAGGGGGAACGTGCCCACGCAGCACCGACGCGGGTTCGAGACACAGCGGGAGACGGTCGCCGGTCGCTCGCTGCCGGTCGAGGGCGAGATCCCCGAGTGGCTCTCGGGGCGGTACGTTCAGAACGGCCCGGGACAGTTCGAGGTCGGCGAGACGGCCCTCCGCCACTGGTTCGACCCGCTCGCGATGCTCCGGGGATTTCGAATCCGTGACGGCGAGGTCGCCTACACCAACCGATTCGTTCGGAGCCGGGACTTCGAGTTCGCGCGGGAGTACGGGAGAGTCCGGACGCCGTTTCCCGGGACGCCCGCACAGCGACCCGTCTGGCGGCGGCTCTGGCAAGCGCTCACCGGCGAGTTTCCGGACAACCCGATTATCGGCGTCGCCCGTATCGGCGGGGAACTCGCCGCCGTCACCGAGTCGCCCGTGGCGCTGACCATCGATCCCGAGACCCTGGAGACGACCGGACGCATCGACCTGACCGCGGGCGTCGACGCCGACCTGACGCTCGGCCATCCGCACTACGACCCCCGGCGGGAGGCGCTCGTGAACCTCGGCGTGAGCTACGGGCGGAAGACGACGTTCACGCTGTTTCGCCGCGACGGGGCCGGCGTCGAGACGACGATTCGGCTGCCGTTCGACGACGCCCCGTACGTCCATTCCTTCGCGCTGACCGACCGGTACGCCGTCCTCCCGGCGATGCCGTTCGGCCTCGACCTCCCCTCGCTGCTCGCCGGGGCGGTCACCGGCCGCACCTTCCTCGACGCCTTCGAGCGGTTCGACCGCGACGGCGAGTTCGTCGTCGTGGACCGCGAGACGGGGTCGGTCGTCGCCCGACCGCGGGTGGACCCCTTCTTCGTCTACCACCACGCCAACGCGTTCCCCGACGGCGACGAACTCGTCGTCGACCTCGTCGCCTACCCCGACGAGCGCGCGGTGACGGACCTCACGCTCTCGAACCTCCGGCGCGCCTCGCCGTCGGTTCCACAGGGGGATCTGCGTCGGTATCGCCTGCCGCTCGACGGGAGCCGAGCGACGGGCGAGACGCTCCGAGAGGGTCACGTGGAGTTTCCCGTCGTCGACTATCCGCGCCGCCTCGGCGAGCCCTACGATCACGTCTACGTCGCCGAAACGGCCGACAAATCGAGTCTGCCGACGCGACTGGCGAAGGTGTCGGTCCCCGACGGCGGGGCGGCGACGTGGACGGAGGACGGGGCGTTCCCGGGCGAACCGATGTTCGTCCGCGCGCCCGACGCCACGGCGGACGACGAGGGCGTCGTCCTCTCGCTGGTACTGGACGCCGAGGCCGACCGCTCGTTCCTGCTGGTGCTCGACGCGGCGACGTTCGGGGAACTGGCGCGCGCGCCGCTCCCCCATCGACTTCCCTACGGCTTCCACGGCCAGTTCTACGCCGACGGCGATCCGGTTCGGAGCATGGCCTGAGCCGTATGAGTCGCCGCGCGGTGGCCGAAACCGTCCCGAGCGTGGCCGAGGTTTATCCCGTATTCGGCCGAACACCGGGACATGGATTGGTCTCCTGCTCGCGGCCTCCGGATACGGATGGCCGTGGCGCTGTGTCTCCTCCTTGCCGCCGTCGTCGCGGCGACGCTGGCGACCGGTGCCGTCCTGACGCTGTTGCTCGGCGGCGCGATCGCTATCGCGGCACCGAACGCCGAACTGCTCACGCTCGAACTGGTACTGTTGATCGGCGGGGCGGCGACGCTCGCCCTCCTCGCCGCCGTCGTTTGGGGCGAGCGCGACACGCCGAGACACGCCGTCAGGGCGGTCGGTGCCCGTCGGATCGACGACCACTCGCACCCCGACCTACTGACGGAGGTCCGCGCGGTCGCCCGGCAGGCCGACGTGCCGGTCCCCGCGGTGTACGTCGCGCCGACGGACACGCCGCTGTCGCTGACGACCGGCTTTCGCCCCGCGAACGCGAACCTCGTGATGAGCGAGGGCCTGCTCGACCTGCTCTCTGACGCGGAGCGCGAGGCGGTCCTCGCCCACGAACTCGCCCACGTTGCCAATCGGGACGCCGCGGTGCTGACCGCGGTGTCCCTGCCCGTCGGCGCGGCCGAGCGAGTCCTCAATCTGCTGTCGGGGCCGACCGCCGGCGTCGAACACGGCGAACCGAGCGAGGCCGACTACGCCGACGGCCTCCTGACGGTCGGTCTGGGACTGGTCGCGCCGGTGTGGCTCGCCGCGCAGTTGCTCGCGGCGTCGCTCTCCCGGACGCGGGAGTTCAGCGCCGACGCGGGCGCGGTCGCCATCACGGGCGACCCGGCGGCACTGGCGAGCGCCCTCGAACGCATCGACGGAGCGATCGCCGAGCGCCCGAATCGGGACTTCCGGACCAACTCTGTCGCCGCCTTCGCCATCGTCGAACCGTCGACTGACGAGAGGGGCGACGGCATCTTCTCGCCGGTCCGTCGGCTGATCGGGCGCGCCTTCGCCACCCATCCGCCGACGACCGCGCGACTCGACCGACTCCGAGAACTGGCACGCGAGACGGGCGAAGCGGCCACGAGCGGCACCTGACTCGGGCGACGTCGCTTGTCGAGATTGGTCCGAAAGTAAATCCAAAGTACGGCGCTAAGACTGACATTTGTCCATATAGTGGAGATAGTGGCGACAGATAAGGGGATATAGACTAAAAGATATCGATATATGCCGAAATAGCGACTATACACTCCCAGTCTAATCGCCCAATCGAACAGTATATGGTCATATGCGAAAGATATGCGGATGAAAGGGCGAAGAATATATAAATAGGAGTATATTGGAAGATTAGGTGTGTAAATGAAGGAACTATTTTTATCGATTTCCAGCTCTACGATGCCACCTACACACATATACCCGTGGCCGTTTCTCCCGCCGGTCGCAGGAAGGCGTGTGTCGCTCCCGTCACTCGTCCGCCACGCTCCCCGAAGCGATATGTATAACCGACGCCCCGCCAAAGCGTGCCACTAGTCAGCAATGATGAGCCACGATGTCGCCGTCGTCGGCGGCGGCTGTGTCGGACTCTCCGTCACGAAGCACCTCACCGAGCGGACGGACCTCGACGTAGCGATCCTGGAGAAGGAACACCACTTGGCCCAACACCAGAGCGGCCGGAACTCCGGCGTCCTCCATCCCGGGTTCAACTACCCCCCGGAGTCGAAGAAGGCCGACTTCGCCACCGAGGGGACGCGGCGAATGAAGGAGTACTGCGCCGAACACGGCGTCCCCTGCGAGGAACTGGGCGTCCTCGTCGTGGCGAAGACCGACCGCGAGGAGGCCCACTTGGAGACGCTCGCGGAGCAGGCCGAGGCCAACGGCGTCGAGTACGAGATCCTGCGCTCCCAAGAGGCGATTCGCGAACACGAACCCCACGCCGTCGGTCAGGCAGCCCTCTACGCGCCCGAAGCGGCCTCGGTCGACTCACAGCAGTACGTCTACGCGCTCGCGCGCGAGATTCAACAGCGGGAGAACGCCTCGCTGTACACCGGCCACGCCGTCTCGGAGATCGAACACACGGCGGCGGGCTACCGAATCGCGACGAGCAACAGCGACGTCGAGGCGTCGTATCTGGTCAACGCCGCGGGGCTCCACGCCGACACGCTCGCCCATCAACTGGGCGTCGGCGAGCAGTATCAGGTCGTCCCGTTCCGCGGGGAGTACTACGAGATAACGCCCGACCGAGCGGACCTCTGTCAGACGATGATCTACCCGACGCCGGACCCGCAGCTCCCGTTCCTCGGCGTCCACTACACGCGCCGGACCGACGGGAAGGTCATCGTCGGGCCGAACGCGGTGCTGGCGTTCGGCCGCGAGGCCTACGACAACACGGACGTGAACCCCGCCGACCTCGCGGAGACGCTCACCTACGAGGGGTTCCAGAAGCTCCTCGCCTCGAAGACGATGCTGTCGGTGGCGTGGGCGGAACTGAACAAGTCCTACCGCAAGCGGCGGTTCACCGAGGCCTCGCAGCGCCTGGTCCCGGAGGTCCGCTCGGAGGACCTAGAGAAGAGCTACGCCGGCATCCGCGCCCAACTCGTCAGCGACGACGGCGAACTGGTCAAAGACCCGTTGTTCGTCGAGCGCGAGAACGCGGTCCACATCCTCAACGCCGTCTCGCCGGGCCTGACGTCCTCGCTCCCTTTCGGCGAACACATCGCCGAGACGCTCGCTGCGAAGGTCTGATCCCCGGAGACAGACCTGCACAGATAGCTCCGGACTTATGTGGCTGGCCGCTCACTCGCTCGCATGGAGCCGACAGCGAACCTCACTATCGGGACGTGGGACGACCCGTTCAAGACCGAACAGGCCTACGAGGGCATCGAGCGGCGCGTGCTCTGTTTCGACGAGAAGGCGATGCAGGTCCACTACACCGTCGAGGCGGGCGCGGTCTTCCCCGAACACGAACACGAGGAGACGAAACAGACGGTGTACGTCGTCGACGGCGCGATCGACCTGTTCGGCGACCGCGAGAAGCGCCTGGAGGCGGGGGACTCGTTCATCGTCGGTCCGGGCGTCCGACACGGCGTCCGCGGCGTCGCCGAGCGCACCGAACTGCTGGACACGTTCACGCCGCCTATCGAGTCGTACACGGAGTGACTCGGCCGGCGATTCCGACCATTTATGATGCGGTATTCGAAAGGTTAGCGTGATGCGAACCCTGACAGCGGAGCAACGCGACTACGCCGAGCGCGCGGAATCGGTCGCCGCGGAGTTCGAGGAGGAGGCCTACACCTGGGGCGGCGACGTCCCGTGGGAGAACCTTCAGCGACTCGCGGAGGCGGACCTGTACTGCCCCTCTATCTCCGAGGAGTACGGCGGGCAGGGACTCTCGGACGTGACGGCGATGCTCCTGACGGAGGCGGTCGGTCGGGTCTGTCCCGACACCGGCTGGTTCACCTACATGCAGAGCATCGTCGCGCCGCGGGCCATCGACCTCTTCGGGTCCGAGACGGTCAAGGAGGAGTTCCTCCCCGCCGTGACCGCGGGCGAGAGCTTCGTCTCCATCGCCATGTCGGAACCCGACGCCGGCTCGGACGTCGGGTCGATGACGACGGAGGTAACCGAGGAGGACGGCCAGTTGGTCTGCAACGGCGAGAAGACGTGGGTCGGCGGCGTCCCCTTCGGCGACGCCGCGGTGACGTGGGTCCGGTTCCCGGAGGGGCTGGGCTCGGTCGTCATCCCCTACGACGACCCCGGCGTCGAGATAGAGAAGGTGTACACGAACATGGCCGGCTACGCGCAGACGCACTTCACCATCGACGACGTGGTGATCCCGGAGACCCACGTCCTCACTCGCGGCAAGGAAGCCTTCAAGGAGCAGCTGGTGTCGCTCAACTGGGAGCGCCTCGGGAGCTCGATCCTCACGGTCGCGTGGGCCGAGGCGGCGCTGGAACAGGCCCTGGAGTACGCGAGCGAGCGCGAGCAGTTCGGCCAGCCCATCGACGAGTTCCAGGGCATCGAGTGGAAGCTCGCCGAGATGTACCGACAGGTCGAGACGGCCGCCTCGCTGGTCTACATGTCCGCCGCGGGCGCACAGGGTCACGAGCGGGCCCCGCCGCGGCTGCAGACCTCGACGGCGAAGCTCCACTGCTCGCAGATCGCCGAGGAGGTCGTCAGCGAGGCCGTCCAGATCGTCGGCGCGCGGGCCTACCAGCAGGGTCATCCGCTGGAGCACCTCTATCGGTTCGCCCGGAGCAGGCGCATCGCCGCGGGCACCGACGAGATGCAGCTCAACACCATCGCCGGCGCGCTGAAAGACGACGGGCTTCCCGCCGTCTCCGAGCGGTAGCCGACCGCGTCGCCGCTACTCGTAGGACCGATCGAACGCCGGCTCGCGGCCCTCGTTGAACGCCGCCACCGCCTCCTTGTGCTCGTCGTCGACGACGCAGTCCCACTGGTACTCGGCGGCCTTCCGGCAGTACTCGTCGAAGCTCTGCTGGGGGTCGACCAGCCGGTTCGTATGCTGGACGGCCGTCGCGGGCTTGTCTCTGATCTCCGCCGCGAGGTCGCCCGCGGCCGAGAGCGCGTCGTCGGCCCGCTCGACGGCGAGGCCGATGTCGACGGCGTCCTCGGGGGTGATGTCCCGGCCGGTGAGCAGGTACTCCCGGGCCTTCGACTCGCCGACGAGGCGGGGCAGGAGCCACGCGCCGCCGTCGCCGGGGACTAGGCCGACGTTGACGAACCCCTCGCGCATCACGCCCTCCTCGCCGACGACGCGCAGGTCACACGCCAGCGCGAAGTCACAGCCGGCACCGATGGCCGGGCCGTTGACGGCGGCGATGGAGGGCGTCGCCATCGTCCGCATGTTCCAGACGAACTGCTGGATGAGCCAGAGGAACGCGCCGTACTCCTCGGGCGATTGCTCGTCCCAGTCGGGCATCTCCGTCGTGTCCGCGCCCGAGCAGAAGCCCTTCCCGGCCCCCGTCAGCACGACCGCGTAGACGTCCTCGTCGGCCTCGGCCGTCCGCGCCGCGTCGTTGAGTTCGAGCACGGTGTTCCGCGTGAAGGCGTTGTAGACGTCCGGTCGCTCGATGGTGATGGTCGCGATCCCGTCGGTGACGCCGTAGCTGACGTCCTCGTAGGTCTCCATGTTCCTCTCGTCGGTCCGTTCCCACATATAGGTGGTTGTCGGGCGTCCCGATTGTCGTCCCCTCGGCGACGCGTACCCTACGATTTATTATCTCAGATACGAATATCCGAGTAGCGACCGACCATCGACGGCCGGTGCCGAGCGACAGCGAGAGCTCCGTCCGTCGCTCGACGCTGCGCCGTCAAGTACCCAGACAATGCCCACTTTCACGGACGGTGGCGGCAGGACCGCTACCAGCGACAGTCGCATCGCTCGCACGGACGACTCGCCTCGACGGCCCGCCGGGGGTGCGTCCTCGTGACCCGCGAACCGCCGGACGACGGGCCGGTCGAACGCCGACTGTACGGCGACCTCCCCCTCGTCGACGCGACCGAGGCGGCGGCAGGCATTGCGGCCGACGCGACGGTGCTCACGAGCGGGTTCGGGAGCGTCGGCTATCCGAAGGCGGTCCCGCTCGCGCTCGCCGAGGACGACCGCGACCTCGCGCTCACCGTCGTCCACAGCGGCAACGTGGGCGAGGAGATCGACGTCGACCTCGTCGAGTCGGGGGCCATCGCGCGGCGCTTCTCGTATCAGTTCTCCAGCGCCGCCCGAACGGCGACCAACCGACGCGAGATCGCGTTCGGCGACCGCAACGCCTCGTCCATCGGCGACGAGGTGCAGTACGGCGGCTTGGTCGACCCCGACGTCGCGGTGGTCGAGGCCATCGCGGTCGGCGAAGACTGGTTCGTCCCCTCGACCTCCATCGGGCAGGTTCCGGCGTTCGTCGACGCGGCCGACGAGCTCGTGATCGAGCTGAACCGCACGCAACCGCTCGAACTGCAGGCGCTCCACGACATCTACCGGCCGGGGAAGCCGCCGGACCGAGAGCCGATACCGCTCACCGGGCCGGGCGAGCGGATCGGGACGAACCACGTCAGTTTCGACCCCGAGAAACTGGTCGGGGTCGTCGAGACGGACATCCCCGACTCGACGTACACCTTCCGGGACCCGACCGACGACGACCTCGCCATCGCGGCGAACCTCGGGTCGTTCCTCGCCCGGGAGATGGAGCGGTCGCCGGTGTTCGACGACGCGATCCACCTCCAGTTCGGCGTCGGCTCGCTCGGGAACGCGCTGATGGGCGAACTGAAGGAACTCGACTTCGGCGACCGCGAGGTGGTCTACTTCGGCGAGCTCATCCAGGACGGCCTGTTCGACATGCTCGACGCCGGCCGACTCAAGTGCGCGAGCGCCACGTCGATGGCGCTCACCGAGGCGGGCCAGGAGCGCCTCTTCGCCGACGTCGAGCGCTACGCCGAGGACATCGTCCTCCGGCCGGCCGACATCGCCAACCATCCGGGGCTCATCGACCAGTTCGGCGTCGTCGGCGTCAACAGCGCCATCGAGTTCGACATCTACGGCAACGTCAACTCCACGCACGTCGGCGGGACGCGGATGATAAACGGCGTCGGCGGGTCGGCGGACTTCAACCGCAACTCGCTGGTCACCGTCTGCGCGCTCCCCTCCTCCCTGAAGGGCGGCGACATCTCCCGCGTCGTGCCGATGACGTTCCACGTCGACCACACCGAACACGACGTCGACGTCTTCGTCACCGAACAGGGCGTCGCGGACGTCCGCGGCCTCTCGCCGGTCGAGCGGGCAGAGGTGATAATCGAGAACTGCGCTCACCCGTCGTTCGCCGACGACCTGTGGGCGTACTTAGACGACGTGCGAGAACAGGACAGCCACATCCCGCACGATATCGAGCGCGCGGCGACGTGGCAGTGAGTAGCCGCTGATTTTCCGGGAGAAAATTGTGAGCCGAAGCGAGCGCCCTCAGATGGGCGCGCCCGAACCGCCGAGCAGGTAGAGGTACACCCACCAGGCGTAGCCGCCGGCGAGTGCGATGGCGGTCAGCACTTCGAGGACGGTGACGTACGTCTCACCGTGGCGCTCGCGGAACGACTGGACGCGCTCGAACTGCCGCCACGCCGGCATGAGCGGTTCGGGGACGATCTCCCCGAGCCCGCCGGCGTTCTGCATCGATTCCTCTGCCATCGCTTCCGGGGATTCCTCGTTCGAACTCATTGGCTCGCACCTCTGTTGAACGGCAGTTCCAGACCGCGAGTCATCACCTTCTCACCGAAGAAGACGCCGGCGAACACCAGGATGCCGGCGATCTTCAGGAGCCTGCCGGGGTACGTCATGATGAGGACGCCCAGCACGGCCAGTCCGGCTCGGAGGAGGGAGCGCTTGCCGAGACTCATCTGGAACGGGTAGTTCAGCCCGTAGATGATGGTGATCGCACCCAACATCACGAGCGTGCCGACGATGAGCGTGGTGAGACCGACGTTCATGGCGACGAGACCGGGGTTGTAGACGAACGCGATCGGGAGGACGAACAGCGGCGCGGCGATCTTGATGGCCGCCCCGCAGGTCTTCCAGAAGTTCGCCTCGGCGATGCCGGCCGCGACCACCGCCGCCGTGGCCACCGGCGGCGTGATCCCCGCTAAGATGGCCGCGTAGAAGACGGTGTAGTGAGCCGTGATCTCGGCGACGCCGAAGTCCGAGACGAACGTCGGCACGATGAGGATGGCGACGATGACGTAGGCCGCGACCGTCGGCATCCCGACGCCCATCAGGATGGCGACGCCCATCCCCAGCAGGACGGCGAACAGCAGGACGCCGCCCGAGATGTTGATCATCAGTAGCGCGATCTTCGCCGGGACGCCGGTCGTCCCGAAGATGTTGACGACGCCGCTGATGACCACGAGGATGATGGCGATGGGCGCGAGGATGATTGCTCCGCGGCGGAAGCCGAAGACGGTCTTCCGGAGCTGCGAGACGAGCGTGCTACCGGGACCCTCCTCGGAACTGGTCGCGAAGCTCTGGAGCACGGGGATCGTGATCCCGGTGATCACCATGGCGATGACCGTGTACAGCGCGGAGGTCATCACGGTGTACTGCGCGAACCCGAGGAGGTAGATGAGCAGGCCGAACGGAATACCGAACCGGACCGCCTCGAACAGTTTCTCCTGGTTCGACAGCGGGTCGTCGAAGAACTCCGAGAACTCCATCTCCTGACTGCTGGAGTCGCTGATCGCGGTGTAGTGGACCGCGATGCCGATGGACGCCACGAGGATCGCCGCCGGCATGAGACCCGCGACGACGATGTTGAGGTACGGGACGCCGAGGTACGACGCCATCACGAACGCCGACGCGCCCATGACCGGCGGGAGCACCTGTCCGGAAGTGGAGGCGACGGCCTCGATGCCGGCCGCGCGGTGCCCGGCCATCCCGCTCTCCTTCATCGTCGGGATGGTGAACGATCCAGTCATCGCGGCGTTGGCCGTGTAAGAGCCGTTGATGGAGCCGATGACGGCCGAGGACAGCACGGCGGTCTGTGCGACGCCCGACTTGACGTACCGCGCCGCCACGATGGCGATGCGGAGGATGAGGTCGAACGCGCCGTAGGCGAACAGCAGGCCCGCGTACAGCAGGAACGGCGCGATCCACGACGCCGTCAGCTGGGTCAGCGAGCCGTAGAACCCGTACAGGTCCGTCACCGTCGCCTGCAGCAGGGTCAGTTCGCTCATCCCGGCGTGGCCGAGGACGCCCGGGACGGCGTCCCCGAAGAGGGCGTAGATCATCACGCCGATGACCAGCCCGAGGAACAGGTTCCCGAACTCCCGCCAGGTGAGGTACAGCAGGGAGATGATGATGAGCCGGGCCAGCATGTACTCGTGTTCGAGCGCGAACCCCTGTCGGAGGAGGTACACCTGCTCGAAGTTCGCCGCGAAGTACGCGGAGGCGGTGATGAGGACGATCGACGACGGTAGCAACACCGCGCTATCGATCCAGTTGCCCTCCGCTAAGGATTCGCGGGTCTCGTTGAGGGCGTACACCGTCATGATACCGCCGACGAACACCGTCGCGTATCGCACCGTCGACCACGTCTGAGTCGTGGACCACCAGATGACGATGCCCCAGAAGACGAGCGCGGCCGCCGTCACCGTCAGGTCCAACCCTCGGACTAACCCCGAAGAGTGGTCAGTGTGTTCCGTTTGTGTGCTCATTGTTGATTGAATCCGTGTATCACTCAGCGCCCGTTACCGGGGGAGACCGCGCTCGGCATCGCTCACTCACCGACCGTGAGGCTGTCGTCCCACGCGTCGTTGTCCTTGTAGTACTGGGCCGCGCCGGGGTGGACGGGGATGCTCTCGCGGGCGGACCCGTACATCTCCTCGACGTTGGCGAAGTCGTTGAACTGCGCCTCGCCCTCGTTGACCACGTCGTTGTTCTCGTAGACGACGCGGCAGAGCTCGTAGACGGCCTCGTTGTTGGCGTCCGGGTTGAACGTGTAGTTGACCTCGAGGTCCCAGTGGAACAGCTCGTCCGTGTCGAACTCCAGGTTGCCCAGCTGCCAGTCGCTGTACGGCGTCGTGCTGGCACCGGCCCCGCCGTAGGACTCGGCGGACTCCTTGAGCGCGTCGGTCGGCTCGACGTAGTGGACGTCGAGGCGGGACGCGATCTCGGTCACCCAGCCGGTGTAGCGGACGCCGGGGGTCCCGTAGGCGATACAGGCGTCGATGTTGCCCTCTTCCATCGCGCCGGGGGCGGAGTCGACGCCCATGTTCTGGATGTTCATCTGGTCG
Source organism: Haloarcula limicola (assembly GCF_010119205.1). NCBI lineage: Archaea > Methanobacteriati > Methanobacteriota > Halobacteria > Halobacteriales > Haloarculaceae > Haloarcula > Haloarcula limicola. The sequence continues at coordinate 1,267,558 of NZ_WRXM01000001.1, read as the reverse complement.
TAGACGTCGGCCGTCGGGTCCTGCGACCAGACGTCGAGCGTCGTCGCTCGCGTCGAGTAGCCCGGCTCGGCGGGGTAGACGTTCGCGCCCGCGAGGTCGGAGAACGTCTCGATGCCCGTGCCGTCGCGGGCGATGACGTAGATGCTGTACGGGAACGCGTAGAACCCGTAGTGCGGGATGCGCTCGACGGCCTGCTCGGAGAACCGGCCGCGCTCCTCCTGTGCCTTGAGCAGGGAGTTGTTGTCGGTGATGCCAGCGTTGAACTGGCCCTGGGCCATCCGGTAGATGGTCCCGATGTATCCGGGGCTCTCGATGGTCGAGTAGTCCAGCGAGTCGCTCGTCTGGCTGACCGCGCGTTCGACGGCCAGGCCCACGTCGCGGGTCCCGCCGGCGGAGGTCCCGACGCGCAGCGAGAGGTTGCCGCTGCCGCCGTCGCCGCCGTCGCCACCGTCGCTGGTGCCAGTGCCGGTCGACCCGCCGTCGCCGCCGCTGCCACCGTCGCCGCCCGATCCGCCGTCGCCGCCGTCACCGCCGTCGCCGCCGCAGCCGGCCAGGCCGATGACGCCAGCGGTTGCCGCTCCGTACAGGAATTTGCGTCGCTGCATATTCTCGTCTGACATCGTCATTAGTGGGCACTACCGGCATCCTTAACAATCTATCCATTTGGTGCATGAATATTCGTTGGCAATATTCCGCCGGTCTCGGGAGTTCCTGTCGTCGAAAAAGGTCGAAATACGGCGAAAGCACCGGAGAACGGTGCTACGGGGATTCGAGGTGCCACGCGACGGTCGAGTGCGTCGGCGGGACCGAATTATCGCGTCACGGGCGCATCGACGCTCCCGATGCCTTCGACGGTCGCGCGCACGTCGTCGCCGGGTTCGATGGGTGCCGCGCCGGGGGTCCCCGTACTGAACAGGTCGCCCGGTTCGAGCGTCATCACGTCCGAGTGGAACGAGACGATCTCCTCCGGGGGGAACAGCATGTTCCGAATCTGGTTCTCGGACTCGACGGTGTCGTTGACGACCGTCTGGACGGTCACGTCGGTCAGGTCCAGCGGCTCCTCGGGGACGGCGATGGCCGGGCCGACGACGAGGAAGGAGTCGTAGCTCTTCGCACGCGTGAGGAATCGCGGATTGCGCTGGAGCACGTCCTCGGCGGTCATGTCGATCACCGGGAGGTAGCCGGCGACGACGTCGTCGAACTCGGCCTCCGAGACGCCGCGACAGGTCTTCCCCATCACAACGGCCAGTTCGGCTTCGGCGGTCACGCGCTCGCTCTGGGACTTCGGTGGCAGGCGGATCGGCCCGCCCGGCCCGGTCAGCACCGTCGAGGGCTTCATGAAGCTCGCCGGCTCGTCCGGGCGCTGCTCGTCTAGATCGCCGGCGTGCTCGGCGTAGTTCAGCCCGATGCCCCAGAGCTTCCCGAACGCTTCGAGCGGCGGCCCGAACGTGAAGTCGGCGGCTGGCATCCGCTCCGCGTGTGCGTCCGCGACGTCGCCGAGCGTCCCCGCGGCGGCCCGCGGGAGCGCCTCGCGGACGCTATCGAGGTCTGACTCGACCGCGCTCAGCGGGACGAATCCCTCGTCGTCCCCGAGCAGCGGCCGCCCGCTCGCGGTGCGTGCGAGGTAGTTCATTCCTCTCGGTTCGTCCAGAAGTCGAACGAGCGCCCCGGCGCGAAGACGTCCAGTCCGACCGCCAGTTCGTCGCCCGTGTTCTCGACGCGGTGGGCCTCGTTCGATTCGAGCAGGACCGAGTCGTTCGGCTGCAGAGTGACCTCGTCGTCCTCGGTGGCGACGGTGAGTTCGCCCTCCAGGCAGAGGCAGACCTGCTCGTTCTCGTGGTCGTGCATCGGCGAACTGTGGCCCGGCGGCTTCTCGAACCACTCGAAGGAGAACTGGTCGCTGCCGGCCATCGAGACGCGCCGCCACCCGTCCTCGGGCTCGTAGGTCTCTGCCTCGTCGAACGGGACGGGTTTCATAGGTTCGCCCCCGTCGACCCGCCGTCGATAGGCAGCGCGGTGCCGTTGATGAATCCGGACATCGGAGAGGAGAGGAACGCGACGGTGTTGCCCAGTTCCATCGGGTCACCGATGCGCTCTAAGGGGTTGCCGGCCCAGCCCTGCAGGCCCTCCTCGTAGGAGTCGTACTCGCCGCGGTCGACGGCGTCGTTCACGAGGTCCTGAATCCGCGAGGTCTCGTGGGGGCCGGGGAGGACGGCGTTGGCCCGCACCTCGGGTGCCAGCTCCTTCGAGAGCGTCTTCTCCAGGCCGATGACGCTCATCCGGACGGAGTTCGACAGCACGAGGCTGTCAAGCGCCTCCTTCACGCTCCGGGAGGTGATGTTGACGATGGTCCCGTGGTCGCTCTCCTGGAGGTGCGGGGCGGCCTCGCGCGCCAGTCGGACGACGCTCATCACGAGCAGTTGGTAGGCGTGCTCCCAGTCCTCGTCGTCGGTGTCCATGAACGCGCCCGACGGCGGACCGCCAGCGCTCGTCACGAGGTGGTCGAGGCCGCCGAACTCCTCGACGGTCGCCTCGACGAGCGCGACCGTCTCGTCCGGGTCGGTGAGGTCGCCGGACTGGGCGAGCACCTCGCCGGTCGCGACCTCTTCGACTTCCTCCTTCGCCTCGGCCAGTCGATCCTCGTCGCGGCCGTTGATGACCACGTTCACGCCCTCGCGGGCGAGCGCCTTCGCCGACGCCTTGCCGAGTCCGCTTGACGACGCTGTCACGAGCGCTGCGTTCCCGTCTAGTTGCAGGTCCATGTGAGACCCAATCAGGGTCGAGCCTGAAAATGTTTCCGTAGAGGCAACCTCGGCGACGGGGTCACTCTTCGGTGAACGCGGCGGTCCCGTCGGTGAAGGAGAGCGTCGCGTCCTCAACGACCTCCGCGGCGTCGGGCAGGTCGGGAAGTACCGCCTCGGAGACGTGTAACTCGCCAAGGTCCTGCGTGTTCTGTATCCAGAGGACGCGGACCGTCTCCGGGTCGTAGCCGCCGAGGGCCGACAGCGCCGCCCGCAGGGCGAACTCGTCGTCCGGCGCGACGACGGGGAGTTGCCCCTTCGCGAGCGAGCCGCTCGTGAACGTGTTCGCGTAGGTCTTCCGGAGGTCCAGTTGGTCGAGCGCCGCTTTGCGGGTGAGGTCGGCCAGCCCGATGCCGATGCCGTTGCCCTTCGTCGCCTCGGTGAGGCCGCGGGCGTAGATGATATCTATCGAGGGGGTCTCGGGGTCGGGCGCGTTGAGGACGCGGTAACGGCCGATGACGTTCGTGTCCATCCCGGCCCCCGAGATCTCCTTGCCGAGTTCGTCGACGACCAGCAGGTCCACGTCGTCGATAGGGAGGGTCGGCATCTCCTCGTAGGCCCGCTCCAGCAGCGCGGGTTCGCGCTCGATGAACGACCCGGCCGGGACGGCCTCGACGCGGGCGATCTCCTCGTGGAAGTTCTCCACGAGGGCGATGCCGCCGACCAGCGGGGCGGCGTCCTCGATGGCCGAGAGCGCGGGCTTCAGCGTCTCCAGGTACCCCTCGGCGATGGCCGTCGAGTGGAAGGACTTCGCCCCGCGCTGTTTGCCCAGGCCGACGACGGCCATCTTCGTCAGCCCGCTCTCGACCGGCCCGGTGAAGTTGGTGTGTGCCTTGACGCGGTTGACGACGAGGACGGCGTCGGCCTCCAGCGCGGCGACCGAGAGGTGGACTGGCATCTCCGTCTCGCCCACGGTCACGGTCGCCACGCGCTCGGTGTCCATCCGGGCGTCTATCGCGGCGTCCAGCTCCGACTCGGTGATGCCGAGCGCCTCCAGCACCTCCCGCTGGCCCTCGGGGGTCGCCCCGCCGTGGCTTCCCATCGCCGGGACGACCACCGGGTCGAAGCCGCGCTCGGCGAGTTCCCCGACGACGGCGCGCGTGACGTCGTCGATAGCGTGGATGCCGCGGCTCCCGACGCCGACGGCGACGGTGGCCCCCTCGGACAGACCGTCGAGCGCGAGGGCATCGAGTTCCTCCCGAGCCGCGTCGGCGGGCTCGGCGACCGTCTCGACGGGCGGTTCGTAGCGGACCCGCGCGAACGACGGGAGCGGCTGCGGGTCGATGAGGTGGTCGACGTCACTGCGGTCGGGTACGTCCATACCGGCGTGTATCGACCGAGACGTACAAATGTGCGGGTGGTAAGTATTGCCGCGACGGCGGGCTATTACTCCGTGTGTCGCGGCGCTGTGTCTATGGAAATCGTAGATGTAGAATCGTATCCGATAGAGATCCCGCTGGAGTCCCCGGTCTCCTTTTCGAACCGGACGCTCACCTTCCGCGACCACGCGATAACGCACGTCCGGACGGCCGACGGCCGAGAGGGCGTCGGGTACTCGCTGGGCTACGAGGGGGCCGGCCTCATCTCGGAGGCCGTCGAGTCCCTCCTCGAACCGATACTGCTCGGGGAGGACCCGCGAGACACCGAGCGGCTCTGGCAGGAGATGTACGAGGGCAACGTCCAGATCGGGCGGACGGGGCTCTTTCTGCGGGCCATCTCGACGGTCGACATCGCGCTCTGGGACCTGAAGGCGAAGGCCGCCGACGAGCCGCTGTACAAACTGCTGGGCGGCTACGCCGACTCGGTCCCGTCCTACGCCAGCGGCGGCTACTACCGCGACGACAAGGGTCACGAGGGCCTGCGCGAGGAGATGCGCCGGTATCTCGACGAAGGTCACGACGTCGTCAAGATGAAGGTCGGCCGCCGCTCGGTCAGCGAGGAGGAAGCGCGCGTCGCCGCCGTCCGCGAGGAGATCGGCCCCGACCGGACGCTCTTGCTCGACGCGAACGGCGTCTGGTCCTCCGCGACCGAGGCCATCCGGGCCTGTCGCGCCTTCGAACCGCACGACCCGTACTTCATGGAGGAACCGGTGATGATCGACAGGGTCGAGACGATGGCCGAGGTCAACGACGCCATCGACTACCCGGTCGCGACCGGCGAACTCGAAGGGACGCGACACAACTTCGCCCGCCTCAACGACACGGGCGCGGCGACCGTCCTCCAGCCGGACGTGACCGTCTGCGGCGGCGTCACGGAGTGGCTCCGCATCGCCAACTACGCGGCCGCCTACGACATCCCCATCGCGCCCCATTACAACTGGAACATCCACGCCTCGCTCCTGGGGGCCATCGAGAACGGCCTCTGGATCGAGTACTTCTACCGCGACATGGACGTGAAGGTGTTCGACGACGTGGTGGCCGAACCGCTCGCCCCCGACGACGACGGAATGATTCCCCTGCCGGAGACGCCCGGCCACGGTGTACCGCTCGATGACGACGCGCTCGACGAATTCAGAACCCAATGAGAGATTACTCAGACCAGATAGCGAACCGCGACCCGGACCGCGACGTAGAGATAACCGACATCAAGACCTGCGTGGTCGAAGGCAACTTCGAGTGGAACCTCATCAAGGTCGAGACCGACGCCGGCGTCACCGGCATCGGCGAGTCCTACCGGGGCGGGGGCGTCCCAGAACTCGTCGAGTACACCAAGCGGTTCCTGCTCGGGGAGAACCCGCTCGACGTGGAGCGGCTCAGCCGCTACATCTTCCAGGAGATGTCCGGCCACGGGGGGACGACCGGCAAGGTCGTCACGGCCGCCTCGGGCATCGAGGTGGCGCTGTGGGACGCCGCCGGGAAGATCCTCGGCCTCCCGGTCTACCAGTTGCTCGGCTCGAAGTACCGCGACGAGGTGCGCCTCTACTGCGACTGCCACGCCGGCGAGGCCTACGCCGTCGAGGACGGCGCGACGGCCTACGCCGGGGCCGAGGCGTACTCGCCGGAGGCGTACGCCGCCGAGGCGGCCCGCGTCACCGACATGGGCTTCACCGCACTGAAGTTCGACCTCGACCTGCCGGCCGACAACGACCCCGACCCGTACAACGGTCGTCTGACGAACGCGGCCATCGAGGAGAAACGCGAGATCGTCGAGGCGGTGCGCGACGAGATCGGCTACGACGTCGACCTCGCCTTCGACTGCCACTGGGACTACTCCGTCGAGAGCGCGAAGCGACTGGCCCACGAACTGGAGGAGTACAAACTGATGTGGCTCGAAGACCTCGTGCCGCCGGAGAACATGGACGCCCAGAAGGAGGTGACGAAGAACACCAGGACGCCGGTCGCCACCGGCGAGAACCGCTTCCGGGTGTTCGAGCTCTCGGAACTGGTCTACGACCACGGCGTCGACGTCATCACGCCGGACCCGACGACGGTCGGCGGCCTCGCCGAGACGATGCGGGTCGCCGACCGGGCCGAAGAGAACTACATGCCGATGTCCCCGCACAACGTCTGTAGCCCGGTCGGGACGATGGCCTGCGTCCATCTCGGTGCGGCGACGCCGAACTTCGACCTGCTGGAGTACCACGCGCTGGAGGTCGACTGGTGGGACGACATGCTCGCCCGCGACGAGCCGCTGATCCAGGACGGCTACATCGAAGTGCCCGAGGAGCCCGGACTGGGAATCGAACTGGACGAGGACGTCGTCGAGGAACACCGACTCGAAGGGACGAGCGGGTTCTAATACCCGCCGCCCTGCGGTCGCCGCTCGCCGCCCGCCGCGCTCAGGCTACCTGATTGCGGAGTTTCTCGTACGCTCCCGATTCGGCGACTCGCTCTATATTCTCCACTAAGATGTCCGCTCGGCGCTCCCAGTACTTCGGCGTGTGTCCCGAGACGTGCGGCGTGAGGAAGACGTTCTCGAACCCCCAGAGCTCGTGGTCGGTCGGGAGCGGTTCCGGGTCGGTCACGTCCAGGGCCGCGCCGTGGATCTTGTTCGACTGCAGCGCCCCGACTAACGCTTCCGTATCGACGACGCCGCCGCGGGCGACGTTGACGAGGACGGCGTCGGTCGGCAGGGTACCGAGTTCGGTCTCGCCGATCAGCTGTTCCGTCGTCTCGGTCAGCGGACAGGAGAGGACGAGCACGTCCGTTCGGGCCAGCGCGTCGTCGAGATCGCCGTAGCCCAGCACCTCGTCGGTCGGCCCGCCCTTCGAGGGGGTGTGGCGCACGCCGAGCGTCGTCACGTCGAACCCCGAGAACCGCTGGACGATGGCCTCGCCGATGGACCCGAGACCGACGACGGTGACGGTGCTCCCGGCGAGTTCGGCGAACGACTGGAACCGCCGCCACTCCCGCCGTTCCTGTCGACGCCGGCCCTCGTCCAGTCGGCGAGCGAACGTCAGCACCCAGCCGAGGACGTGCTCGGCGATGTTCGGCCCGTGGACGCCCGAGGCGTTCGTCACGGCGACCCCCCGTTCGGCGAGCGCGTCGAGCGGCAGGTGCTCGACGCCGGCCGAGTTACAGGCGAACAGGCGGAGGTTCTCGGCGGCGTTGAGGTCGTCTCCGTCCAATCTACTCCCAGCGACGACGGTCGCCGTTTCGAGCAGTCGCCGCCGTTCGGAGGGTGTATCGGCGAGGCTGACGGTGTAATCCGGGAGTCGCCGCCGGAGAATGTCGGCGTATTCAGCGGCGGGGATCCCGTGTGCGTCGTGGTCGAGGACCGCGATGTCGGGTGTGTCGGTGGGCATGTGTTCTGTCGAAGGTAGTCGGAGCCGACCGACAAAGTACCCGCGGTCGCCCCGCTAGGCATCTACCTGAATCGACGGCGAGACGCTCATGAGGAGCAGACAGGCGACGCCGACGCCCGCCCCGACCGCCGCCGTCGCGATACCGACCAGTCGGACCGAGGAGACGAACCCGAACTGCGGGTTCAAGACGGCGATGGCGGCGCCCATGAGGATCGGCGTCACCGTCGCCGCCGCCCGGCCGCTCCCCTCGCTGAGACTCACCAGCCCGCCGCGGAGGGTCGGCGGCGCGAGCGACGTGATGACGGTCCGGTATATCGAGAGGACGACGCCGAAGCCCAATCCCATGAACACGACGCCGGCGACCGCCAGCCAGAGCGCGTCGGCGAGGAAGACGACCGCGAGACCGGCGCCCAGCGAGACGTTCATCGCGACGAGCGGATACAGCCGGCGCTCGAAGTGCGCGGTGATGCGACCGGCCTGCGTCGCGGCGACCGCGTAACTGGTGCTGGCGAGGGCCGCGAGCACGCCCGCCTGCGCCGGCGTCCCGCCGAGGCCGTCGACGACGACGATGGAGTTGTAGGTGAGGAAGCCAAACCACACGAGGTTGGCCGAGCCGCGGGCGACGACCATCGTCCACGCTCGCCTGTGCGAGACGAGCGTCCAGAGGTCGGCGAGCTGCGCCTTGAGCGGCCGTCCGTCGTCGGTGTCGGCGTCCGAGTCGATCGGCTCCTCGAACCAGACGTAGACGACGGCGGCGATGGGGAACGCGATGGCGTACAGGAGGAACGGGTACTGCCACGCGAGACCGACCAGCAGCCCGGCGGTGAGCGGGAAGACCGTCTGGGTGATGCCGGACCCGGTGAAGCGAAAGCCCTGTGCCGTCGCCTCCTTCGTCCCCGAGTAGAGGTCGCCGATGCTGGTGATGATGACCGGCGTGAGCGCGGCGAAGCCGAACCCCTGACAGAACCGCAAGAGCAGGGCGGCCTCGAACGTCGAAACGAGCGAGATGGCCGTGCCGGTGATACCGAACCAGAGGAGTCCGAAGAGGATGACGGGTCGTCGTCCGTACCGGTCGGCGAGGACGCCGGTGATCGGGATGACGACGACGGCGGGCGCGGTGAACGCCGACATCATCAGCCCGATGTTCGCCGGCGTCGCGCCGAGCGGCTCGACGAGCGAGTTCAGCACCGGGGAGAGAAGTGCGGTCCCGAGCGGCGGGAGCATGTTCGTGAGGAACAGCAACTGAAAGGGGCGTTCGCGGATGACGCCCGCGTCGGTCCCGGCGATAGATGAGAGCGATGCCACGGGTCCGACCACTCGACTGAGCGAATTAAATCTGACTATCAGTCGGCCGCCCGGTAGCGGTACGACCGCCGCGCGAGGCGAGTCCGCGACCGCCCGCCCCCGTTCGAAGTCGTCGAACACTTTTTATTGTCGAGGATACATTGACCGCGTATGGGAATGCAAGCCGGCGACGAACTGCCCGACTCGGTCAAGACGGCCCAGACGCTGTTCGACGTCGTGCAGTTCGTCAAGGAGGAGGAGGGGACGACGCTCCCGGAGATGGCGGCCGAACTCGACTACGCGAAGAGCACGATTCACCGCCATCTGCGGACGCTCGAACACCTCGGATACGTCGTCGAGCGAGACGACGGCTATCGGGTGGGGCTCCGCTTTCTGGACATCGGCGTGACCGCGCGGAACAGCTACTGCGGGTACAAACTCGTCCGCGACAAGGTCGAGGAGATCGCCAGCGAGACGGGCGAGCGCGCGCAGTTCTTCGTCGAGGAACACGGCGAGGCGGTGTATCTCGCCCGGTCGGTCGGAACCCACGCGGTCCACACCGACCCGGGAATCGGGAGCCGAATCCCCCTCTACGCCGCGTCTGCGGGGAAAGCGATCCTCGCGGAGCTCCCGGAATCGGAGCTGTTCGAAATGGTCGAACTGATGGACTTCGAGCCGATGACCGAGCACACGATAACGGACCCGGACGAGCTGTTGCGGGAACTCGACGAGATCCGCGACCGCGGATACGCCTTCAACCGCAACGAGTCCCTGCAGGGGACACACGCCGTCGGCGTCGCCATCTGTGATTCGAACGATGACGTCATCGGCGGACTCAGCGTCACGGGCCCCTCTCACCGACTGAAGGGCGAGCGGTTCGAGACGGAACTGCCCGACCTGTTGCTCGGGGCCGCGAACGAACTCGAACTCAACATCGCTCACTCGTAGCTCTCATCCCCTTCTATAGCCGGTAGACCGGCTCGACTGTCTCATTGCGTATCTGTCGGCCAGCGGCGGCAGTCGTCGCTTTCCACTCCCGTTCGAAGACCTCGAATACGAACGACCCGTCGCTAGTATCGCGGGAGGACCGACGTGACCGATCCCTGGTTCGTGTGTGCAATTCTCACGGACCTTTCTGACTGATATAACAAATGTACCTTTGTTATCAAGAATGCGGATGTCGTCGTCGAGCTCACGGAGCGTGCTGGCACGGCGGTTTCGTGGGAGCTGAACGCTCAACCGACTCGATACGGCCGATTCGACGATGTCGAACGACGCGTCGCCGTTCGCTGTGTTTACTAAAGTACCGCGAAGCGGTATCGGAAAAGCGCTCGGTAGCGCTCGGATCCACGTATTCCCGAAAAATAGGACTAAATCTAAGTAAATAGATATATAATATCCGACTACGTACACAAATTAGGTGAAAACTGAACTTCTTTCTCGGATATGATAGTACTATATCTGGAGTAGATATATCTTGGTACATATGTGGACAAAATTAACCGATTCGTGTGAAATATCGCGACACAGAGAAATAAATCGGAGGCGAGGGCGGATCGCGAACGACCGACTCGGGTGCGCTACTCGCTGCCGTCGACGTACAGCCGGCAGTCGTAGTACGCGCCGTCGTAGGCGAGATACTGCGTCTCGTAGGCCTCGCTTTCGCAGTTCGACCGCGTGCAACCGAGCGCCTCCCGAAGGCGGAGCGCCGACAGCAGCGACTCGAACTCCGTCGAGAGTGGCATCGTCTCGGTGTACGTCTCTCGGCCGCGCGCTCGCTCGAAAAGGGCGCGCGCGTCCGCGCTCAACTCGTCCGGCGAGAGGCGGACTTCGACGGCGGCGGCGTCCGCGACGTCGGTGAACGCCTCGGGACTGGTCGCCACCTTCGTCGCCGTCGCCGTGTGCTCGGCTTCGACGAGCGTCTCGCGGCGCACGTCGACCCGGAGGACGGTGTCGTGGACCGAGACGTACTCGTGGTCCGGCGTCGGCGCCAGTTCGCTCTCGGTTCGGTCGGCGTAGCGATAGACGTAGCCGCCCTCTTCGACGAGGTCCCAGGGAGCGCCGCCGTCGTACTCCCGGGCGCGAGCGGCGAAGTACGCCGGCAGCACGGCGTGCCGGTCGAGGGCCGGCAGCGACTCGCGCGGGGTCGCGTCCGGGACGTCCCCGTCGCCCGCACGGCCGACCCAGTGCAGTCGCAACACGGGGCGTTCGACGCGTCGGCTCCCGGTGACGACGTCGTGGAGCCGGTAGTACGTGCCGTCGTGTTCGGTGTATTCGCCGTCGGGGACGGCGCTGTGCCCGGAGACGGTGTAGCGTCCGCCGGTGACCGCGGCCGCCCACGCGTCGCGGCGAGTGGCGGCGTACGGGTCGTCCTCGTTCGGTCCGGGTTTCCACCGGACGATCTCGGCGAGCGGGCGGTCCGGCGTTTCGACGTAGAGCGCGTACTCGACGCCGGGATTCGACCGGAGCGAGTCACAGCCGGCCAGCGAGGCGAGACCGGCAGACGTCGCGCCGATAAAGGTTCGGCGGTTAGTGGAGGGCATCGAGTGAGGTGTTCGCGAGTGACCGCCTAAAACTATCGATTGAAAAACACGACCGCCCCCGACTTACACGTAATCGCGGGACGGCGACGTGGTCCGGTGTCCCGGCGTCCGCCGCGCTCGAAGCCGAGCGACACCAGAACATTCAGTACTGCCGGCCGCGTTGGGGGGCGTATGCACGATTCGCGTGGCGCAGCCGCGACGGCGACGTCCCCTCCGCCGTCGTCGCCGCGCCACCCCTTCCCCGGAAAGGGAGGTGGCACCGATGCCGGGTGACGTGAACAACGTCGTTCTCGTCACCGTCGACTCGCTGCGGGCCGACGCGCTCGGCGGTCCCGACAGCGTCTCGCCGGTGTTCGACCGGCTCGCCGAGGAGGGCGTGGTCTTCGAGAACGCCATCGCTCACGGCAACTGGACCCCCTTTTCGTTTCCCAGCGTCCACGGCTCGCGGCCGGTGTTCGACGAGGGGGGAGACATCGGCGTCGCCTCGACGCCGACGCTGGCCGAACGGCTCTCGGAGGCCGGGCTCGCCACCGCCGGATTCAACGCCGCCAACGGGTTCCTGACCGAACACTGGGGGTACGACCGCGGCTTCGACGAGTTCGAGCCGTTCGTCGAGAGCGGCGTCTACAGCAAGTACCTGGCCGCCCACCCGACCGTACAGGCCTGGGCCCAACTGCTGGCGTCGCCGTTTCGCCGCGCCGCCGCGATCCTCCGGGGCGGGTCGGACGAACGCCCCTTCGCCGACGTCTCGCGGATGGGCGACCTCGAAGACCGGGCGACGGCGTTCCTCGAATCGGCCGGGGAGGGCTTCTTCCTCTGGGTGCATTACATGGACACCCACACGCCGTACGTCCCGGCCCCGCGACACCTCCGGGAGGTCTCGGACACGCACTTCGGCCTGTTCCGAATGCTCGGGGCACACGCCCGGACGGGGCTGGGCTGGGACGTCGACGAGAAGCGACTCGGCACGCTCCGGACGCTGTACGACGGGACGATCAGACAGGTGGACGCGAGCGTCGGCCGACTGCTCGAGACGCTGTCCGGCGAGGGGCTGGCCGACGAGACGGCCGTCGTCGTCGCCGGCGACCACGGCGAGGAGTTCTTAGACCACGGTCACCTCGCACACTACCCGAAGCTCTACCGCGAACTCGTCGAGGTGCCGTTCTTCGTGACGCACCCCGACGGCGAGAGCGGGACGGTCGAGCGACCGGTCGGGCTCGACGTGATTCCGCCGACCGTCTGTGAGTTGCTCGGCGTCGACCCGGCCGAGGCGTGGGAGGGCGAGTCCGTCGCGGCCGCGCTTTCCGGCGAGGAGATCGAGGACCGGAGTCCGATACTCTCAGTCGCCGTCCGCGGCGAGAGCGTGACGAGCCAGCCGATCCCGCGCCGCCTCGACGACGGCGAGTTGCTCGTCAGCGCCCGCGACGCCGACTGGACCTACATCGAGCACGCCGAATCGGGCCACCGCGAACTGTACGACCGCCGCGAGGACCCGACAGAGCGGCGGGACCTCTGTGCGGAGGGGGTCGCCCCGCCGCCGGTCGTCGACCGACTCTCCGCGGCCGTCGCCGACCACGTCGCTCGACTCGAAACGGCGTCTGACGCCGATTCGGGGGGCGGAGACGCGGAAGAAGCGTCAGACGAAATTGCGGCACGCTTAAAAGCACTCGGTTACAAGTAGGCCGACATGTCGTACGCCGTCGCAACCTCACCGCGACGACAGCGACTCCTTCGGTTCTTCCTCGTCGGTCTGAGCGCGGCGGCCGTCCAGACGGTGCTGCTCTGGGCGTTCGTCGACATCGGCGGGCTGAACTACCTGTTCGGGGCGTTCGTCGCCATCGAGATCACCATCCTGTTCCAGTACGTCCTCAACAACGCGTGGACGTTCCACCGCTCGAAACACACCTCGCGCCGGGAGTACATCGTTGGGATGGGGAAGACGAACCTCGTCCGGGGCACCGCCATCCCCCTGCAGTTGGGCATCCTCTACGCCCTGGTCTCGGCGACCGCGATCGAGTACCTCATCGCCAACGCCGCGGCCATCGCCGTGACCGGGCTCTATCGGTACGCGCTCGACGCCACGTGGACGTGGAACTGACGCGATGACGCGACGGGACGAAATTTGCGACGACGCCCACCGTTTTTGCCGCCCCCGATCCGAGTAGTCGCATGGACGATTCGGTTCGACTGGGCGTCGACGTCGGGGGCACGTTCACCGACGTCGTCCTCGTCGCCGGAGACGGGGTGACGACGGCGAAGGTGCCGACGACGGATCCGCAGCACGAAGGGGTCTTAGCGGGGGTCGCGACGGCCTGCGAGCGGGCCGGCGTCGATCCCGACTCCGTCTCGCGCTTTCGCCACGCGACGACCGTCGTCACGAACGCCCTTCTGGAGGAGGCGGGGGCCGAGACGGCGCTCGTGACCACCGACGGGTTCGGCGACGTGCTGGCCATCGGGCGGCAGGACCGCCCGGAACTGTACGACCAGTCGGTCGCGCGACCCGACCCGCTGGTGCCCGCAGAGCGCCGCTACGAACTCGACGAGCGCGCGACGACCGACGGTATCGAGCGCCCGGTCGACCCCGACGCGGTCCGGGACCTCGCGGGCGATATCGAGGCCGACGCGGTCGCGGTGTCGCTGCTCCACGCCTACGCACATCCCGACAACGAGCGACGAGTCGCCGAGATTCTCCGCGGGGAACTGGACGCCCCGGTCTCGGCGAGCCACGAGGTGCTGTCGGCGTTCAGAGAGTACGAGCGCACCGCGACGACGGTGGCCGACGCCTACGTCACGCCGGTCGTCGACGCCTATCTCGGTCGGCTGGTCGAGGGAGCGACCGACCGCGGCCTCCCCGAACCGCGCGTGATGCAGTCAAACGGCGGTATCGCCGACGCCGACGCCGTCCGCGAGCGCGCCGTGACGACGGCGCTCTCCGGGCCGGCCGCGGGCGTCGTCGGCGCGAGCGCGTTCGAACCCGACGACGCGGACGGCGTCGTCACCTTCGATATGGGCGGGACCTCCAGCGACGTCTCGCTGGTCCGCGGCGGCGAGATCGAGCGCACGACCGACGCCGACATCGGCGGCCGGCCGGTCCGGGTCCCGATGGTCGACGTGGAGACGGTCGGTGCCGGCGGCGGCTCGATCGCCTGGATCGACGCCGGCGGCGCGCTCAGGGTCGGCCCGCGCTCTGCCGGCGCGGACCCGGGTCCGGCCTGCTACGGACGGGGCGGCACCGACCCGACGGTGACGGACGCGGCGCTCCTGCTGGGGTATCTCGGGCCGGACACGACGCTCGGGTCGACGCTCTCGCTCGACGCCGACGCGGCCCGAGACGCGCTTTCGGCACTCGCAAACGACGCGGGCCTCGACGGACCGGTCGCGGCCGCCCGCGGCGTCTACCGCGTCGCGAACGCGACGATGACCCGGACGATACGCAGCGTCACCGCCGAGCGGGGCGACGACCCGCGCGAGTTCGCCATCGCCGCCTTCGGCGGCGCGGGACCGATGCACGCCGCGGCGCTGGCCGATCGCCTCGGCGTCTCGACGGTCGTCGTCCCGCGAGCCAGCGGCGTCCTCTCGGCGCTCGGCCTGCTCGCGGCCGACGAGCGCCACGACGCCGTCCGAACGTTCCGCGCACGCCTCGACGGTGTCGACCCGGGGTCGGTCGAAGCCGTCCTCTCGGACCTCGAAGAGAGCGTCCTCGCCGAGACGACGATGCCCGAGGCGGCGACGGTCACGTTCGAGGCCGACTGCCGCTACGTCGGTCAGAGCCACGAACTCGGCGTCGGTATCGAGGACTTCGACCGCGCGACGCTCGCCGCGCGCTTCCAGGCGGCCCACGAGCGGGCGCACGGCTACCGCCTCCCCGAGACCGACGTCGAACTCGTGACGCTCCGGGCGACCGCGACCGTCGCTCACGCGATGCCCGACCTCACTCGCGCCGCGACCGCCGACGCGGATCCGCAGACGGGGACGCGCGACGCCTGTTTCGGCGAGGCGCGGCACGAGACGCCGGTGCTCGACTGGAACGCGCTCGCGTCCGGCACCGACCGCGACGGCCCGGCTATCGTCGAGGGCGGTGAGAGCACCGTCGTCGTCCCGCCGGCGTGGTCGCTTTCCGTCGACGGCCGCGGCACGCTCCGGCTGGAGGGGGACGCATGACGGCGAGCGACGGCCCTGCCGACTCCGAACTCGACGCGATAGAACTGGAAATCCTCCGCAACCAACTGGAGAGCGTCGCCGAGGAGATGGGACAGGTGCTGATTCGGGGCGCGTTCTCGCCGAACATCACCGAGCGCCGAGACTGCTCGACGGCGCTGTTCGACGCGGCGGGCGAGCTCGTCGCGCAGGCCGAGCATATCCCGGTCCATCTGGGCGCGATGCCCGAAGCCGTCGACGCCGTTCTCGACAGCGACCCGGATCCCGGCGACGTGTTCGTCCTCAACGACCCCTTCGAGGGCGGGACACACCTCCCGGACGTGACGCTCGTCTCGCCGATAGTTCCCGACAGCGAGGCGCTCCGCGCCTCGACGCGGTCGAGCGGCTGGAGAGCGCGAGACCGCGAGATCGTCGGCTACGCTGTCTCGCGCGCCCACCACGCCGACGTGGGCGGGATGGCTCCCGGGAGCATGCCCGCGGGCGCGCGGGACATCCAGCAGGAGGGGCTTCGCATCCCGCCGACGCGGCTCGTCGCCGACGGCGAGCGACGCGAGAGCGTCTGGAATCTGCTCTCTGCGAACGTCCGCAATCCCGAGGAACGGCGGGCCGACCTCAGCGCGCAACTGGCGGCCAACGACCGCGGGGCCGAGCGCGTCGGGGACCTGCTCGCCGACCACGGCGACCGCCTGTTGGCGGCGTTCGACGCGGTGCGGGCGTACTCCAGAGAGCGCGTCGAGGCGGAACTCCGGGCGTTCCCCGACGGCGTCTACGCCGCGAGCGACGTATTGGAGGGCGACGGCGTCACCGACGCGGACATCCCGATCGAGGTGACGGTGACCGTCGACGGTGCGACCCTCGACGTCGACTTCTCGGGGACCGCGCCGCAAGTCGCGGGCAACGTCAACGCGCCGCTGTCGGTCGCCAAGAGCGCGGTGTACTTCGTGGTCCGGTCGGTCACTGACCCCGACGTGCCGCCCAACGCCGGCTGTTACGACCCCGTGACCGTGCGCGCGCCGCCGGGGTCGCTGCTAAATCCCGAGCCGCCGGCGGCCGTCGTCGGCGGCAACGTCGAGACCAGCCAGCGCGTGACCGACGTGGTGTTCCGGGCGCTCGCGGAGGCGGTGCCCGACCGCGTTCCGGCGGCCGGGCAGGGGACGATGAACAACGTCGTCGTCGGCGGTCCCGAGTTCAGCTACTACGAGACGGTCGGCGGCGGGATGGGCGCGAGCGCGGACTCCGACGGCCCCTCAGGCGTGCAGGTCGGGATGACGAACACGCTGAACACGCCCGTCGAGGCGCTGGAGGCGGCCTATCCGCTCCGCGTCGATGAGTACGGCCTGCGGTCCGGGAGCGGCGGCGATGGCGACCACCGCGGCGGCGACGGCCTGATTCGGGAACTCACCGTCGAGGCGGCCGCCACCGTCTCGCTGTTGACCGAGCGCCGCCGTCACGCTCCGTGGGGGCTGGCGGGCGGCGACGACGGCGACCCGGGTCGGAACTTCATCGACGGCGAGGCGGTGCCCGCGAAGGTGACCCGCGAGGTCGAGGCGGGGACGACGCTCAGAGTCGAGACGCCGGGCGGCGGCGGGCACGGTCGAGCGAGCGAGACCGACCGGCGGACGGGCGGGGACGACGACGGAACGGCCGCCGACGGTGAGTCCGGGACCGCTCCCGACGACGCGGCGTAATTTTAACGCCCGGTGGTTCGAACCCCCGCTATGTCCCGCCGTCTCGCCGTCGCGCTCGCCTGTCTGCTCGCGGTGCTGGCGCTGGTCGTCGGCGCGCCGGCCCTGAAGACGCCGACGGGGTCGGCGGATAGCGACGCGGAGCGTATCGGCGCCGGGCAGCGGGGGCCGTCCCAGAGCGCCCCACTGGACGCCTCGCCGACCGCGAGCGGGTTCGTCATGGTGACTCTGCTGGTCGCGCTGGTCGTCGCGCTCGCGTACGGCCTCCGACAGTACCGCCGGAGCGACGCCGTCCTCGCGGCCGCGACGACAGTCGGGCTGACGGCGCTGGCCGCCGCCCTCGTGGCCGCCGAGTGGAACCCGACCGTGGCCGGGGCGTTCACGGACGGCACCATGGACCAGTCCGCCGTCGACTCGACGACATCGGTCACTCCGGGACCGGACTCGCTGTGGCTCGTCGGCGCGGTCGGTTCGTTCGCGCTCGTCGTCCTGGCGGGCGTCGTGCTCTTTCGCGCGACGGACGCCGAGACGTGGGCGGCGACGGACGGCGACACCGAGACGGGAGACGGTGCGGCGACCGAGGACCCGACGGCACTCGGCGAGGCGGCGGGCCGAGCGGCCGACCGCATCGCCGACGACGCGCCCCTGGACAACGTCGTCTACCGAGCGTGGCGCGAGATGACCGACGCGCTGGACGTCCCAGACCCCGAGACAAGCACGCCGGGCGAGTTCCAGGCGGCGGCCGTCGACGCCGGGATGGACTCCGAAGACGTAGCAGTGTTGACGGACCTCTTCGAGACGGTTCGCTACGGTGATCAGCCCGCGACTGAGGAACGCGAGCGGCGGGCCGAGCGAGCGCTGCGAAACGTCGAGCGGACCTACGAGAGGTCGCTGTGAACCGTCCGCGACGGTGGATCCAGAGCCGCAGGTCTATCTGCGAAGTAAAACAACATAACGATTTTATGACCAGTTCTCGATGAACACCGTATCGATGGCTACACGGCGCAGCATCGCGGGTATCACCGTACTGACCCTCCTCGCGCTCGTCGTCGGCGCGGGAGCCCTCGGTGACCGCCCCACCGGGAAGGCGAGTCCGTCGGCCGAATCCCCGGGAAACGGGCTCGTCCAGCTGAAAGACGACGCCGACCGGTTGGTCGCACAGGCCACATCGGTGTCGGCTTCCGAACAGTCCTCGCCGCCGGGCGAAGCGCCGTCGGCGAGCGTATTCGTCGTCCTCGCGCTGTTCGCCGCAGACCTCGTCCTCTGTTACTACCTCGCGGCTCGACACAGCCGCGAGGACGCGGTCGTCGCCGTACTCGGGATCACGCTGGTGGCCGCGGCGGCGCTCGTCTTCGCGATGACCGACTTCGGCGGCGCGAGCCGGGCCGTCCCCCCGCTCTCGGACGGTGCTGGGAGCGGTCTCCTCGACCCGGCGGCGTCGGCCGCGTCGGAGCGGACAGTCCTGCTGGTGGCGCTGGGAGCGCTCTCGCTCGCCGCTCCGCTCGCGGCTCTCGCGCTCCGCGGGACCGGTACTGAATCGTGGACGCCGACGGGCGACGACGGCGAGGGGACTGCCGACGACACTCGCGAGACCCACGGCGAGGTCGCAGCCGTCGCGGGCCACGCCGCCGACCGCATCGCCGACGACGCGCCCCCCGACAACGCGGTTTATCAGGCGTGGCGCGAGATGACCGACGCGCTGGACGTCCCAGACCCCGAGACCAGCACGCCGGGCGAGTTCCAAGCCGCGGCCGTGGACGCCGGCATGGACTCCGAAGACGTAGCAGTGTTGACGGACCTCTTCGAGACGGTTCGCTACGGCGACCAGACAGCGACCGAGGAGCGCGAGCGACGGGCCCAGCAGGCGCTGCGAAACGTCGAACGGACCTACGGAGGGGCGTCGTGAGTTATCGCCGTCGGGCGGCGCTCGCCGTCGGCGTCCCCGTCGTACTCGCCGGTCTCTGGGGCGCGACGACCGGGGCATTCTCACTGTCGCTCCGCCCGGGGACGATCGTCTTCGTCGGGATCTTCGCCGTCGGGTTGGGGTTGTACGGTGCGTACAGCCGGCACCGGACGGAACCGCGAAACCCGGTCCTGCGGGACCCCTCGACTCGCGACGTCTCGCCGCCGGAGCCGGCGACCGACGGGTTCGGCTCCGAGCCGACGCGACGCATCGCCCGACACCGGCTGACCGAGGACGTCCGCTCGCTGCTCCGGCGGGCGCTCGCCCGCGGCGACGGCGACACCGACGCCGCGGACGCGGCGCTCGCGTCGGGCGAGTGGACCGACGACCCGTCGGCGAGCGCCGCCTTCGCGAGCGAGGTGGGGCAACGGCGGCAGTACCGCGACCGACTGGCCGCGCGGCTCGGCGGGACGACGCGACTGGCCTACCGACTCGAACGCGCGGCGGCCGGCCTCCGGTCGGTGCTGGGACTCACGGCCGACGACGACGCGCCGCCCGAGCCGCGACGAGCCAGCGGGCCGGGGACGGTCCGGACCGGGCGCTGGACGGGCTTTCAGACGGTACCGCTCGTCTTCGTCGGCGTCGGGATCGTCGCCCGCCGGCCGGGGCTGGTACTGGCGGGGGCCGTCGCCGTCGTCGCGCTGGCGGTCAGCGCCGCCTCGCGGGTTCCCGAACCCGGTCTGACGGTGAATCGCGCCGTCGACGCCGACGACCCGACTCACGGTGAGGAGGTGACCGTGACGGTGCGGGTGCGCAACGACGGCGACCGGACGCTGCTCGACTGTCGCCTCGCCGACGGCGTGCCCGACACGCTCGCCGTGACCGAGGGGTCGGCGCAGTTGGCGACGGCGCTTCGGCCGGGCGCGGCGGCGACCGTCGAATACGCCGTCCGGGCGACCCGCGGCGATCACGCCTTCGACCGGCCGCGGGCGGTCGTCGGCGACGCGGCCGGAACCGCGGCGACGGTGACCGAGCCGACCGTCACCGGCGACGACTCGATTTCGGTCTCGCTGCCGCCCGCGGACCTCTCGGTACCGGTCCGGTCGCGGACGACGCAGCACCGCGGTCGCATCGAGGCCGACTCGGGCGGCGACGGGATCGCCTTCTACGCCACCCGCGAGTACCGCCCGGGGGACCCGCTCTCCCGCATCGACTGGAACCGGTACGCGAGCACGCGCGAGCTCTCGACGCTCCAGTTCCGAGAGGAACAGGCCGCGACCGTCGTCGCCCTCGTCGACGCCCGCCCGGCGGCCTACCGCGCGCCGACCGACCCGTCGCTGGATACGACCGTCGACCGCGCGGTCGTCGCCGCTCGCGGCGTCGTCGGGTCTCGAATCGAGGCTGAAGATCAGGTCGGCCTGGCCGCGCTCTCGACGGAGCGGCTGTTCGTCCCGCCGGGCGGCGGCCACGCACACCGGAGTCGGCTGGAGACGGCGCTGTCGAGCGCCGACGCCTTCGGGCCGACGCCCGCCGACGGCGAGTTCTACGTCGGGCCGACGTTCCGCTGGCTCCGGCGCGAGCTCCCGAACGCGGCGCAGGTGGTCTGCTGTTCGTCGCTCACCGACGACACGGTCGTCCGAACGCTCCGGTATCTGGCCGCCTACGGCCACCCGGTGACGGTCCTCAGCCCCGACCCGGGGACTCGACCGACGGCGGGGGGGACCGTCGCGGCCGCGAAGCGCCTGTTCAGGCTCTCGGACCTCCGACGGCAGGGGATCCCGGTGATCGACTGGCGACACGGGGAGTCGCTCGCGGCCGCCATCGAGCGACAGGGCCGGGAGTGGTCGGCGTGAGGCGAGTCCGACTCGTCGGCGTCGCCGCGGTCGCGGCCGCGCTGTTCGGCGCGCTCGCCGTGGCGACGACCCGTGGTAGTCCGGTCGCACTGGTGGGCGTCGCCGCGGTGACCGGCGGCGTCGTCCGCTCACGCCGCGGCGCGGTGACGGTCGGCGCGGCGGTCGTCGCGCTCGGCGTCCTCGTCGCCGGGGTCCTCGGGAGCGGTACCGTCCCCCTCCTCTTCGGCGTCGCGGCGGCGGTGCTCGCGTGGGACTTCGGCCACTACGCGGTCTCGCTCGACGAGAGCCTGACCGACGGCGCGGTGACGCACAACGCGGAAGTGGTTCGGGTCGCCGGCGGGACGCTCGTCGCCGCGCTCACCGTCGGCGTCGTCTCCGCCGCGGGGCTGACGGTCGCCGTTCCCGCCGCGGACACCCTGACCGCGACGCTGCTGTTCGCGGGGACGATACTGACGGTCTACGCGGTCCGCTAGACCGTTGGGACCGGTACCTGGCCGAGCACGTCCGCCAGCACGTCGCGCTTGTCGACCTGCTCGACGCGGGCGTCCGGGGTCAACACGAGTCGATGGGCCAACACCGGCTGCGCGACGCGCTTGACGTCGTCCGGCGCGACGAACTCCCGCCCCTCGATGGTCGCCATCGCCCGGGCAGCCTCGAACAGCCGCTGTGTCCCGCGCGGTGAGACGCCCACCTCGACGCGGTAGTCCTCGCGGGTCGCCCGCGCGACGTCGGCCATGTAGGACAGCAGGTCGTCGTCGACGGTGATCGTCTCGGGAACGGCGCGCAGGTTCGTCACTTTCTCGTCGTCGAGGACGGCCTCGACGCTCGGGCTCTGTTCGGTGCGGCCGGCCCGGCGGCGCAGCAGTTCGACCTCTCCGTCGCTGTCGGGGTAGCCGATGGAACTCTTCGCGAGGAAGCGGTCGACCTGGGCCTCCGGCAGCTCGAAGGTCCCCTCCATGTCGACGGGGTTCTGCGTCGCGAGGACGAAGAACGGCCGGGGCAGTTCGTAGGTGTCGCCGTCGACGGTGACCTGTCCCTCTTCCATCGCTTCGAGCAACGCCGATTGGGTCTTCGGCGGCGCGCGATTGATCTCGTCGGCCAGCACGACGTTGGCGAAGATCGGTCCCTCCGTGAACTCGAACTCGCGGGTCTGCTCGTTGAAGACGTGCGTGCCGGTGATGTCCGCCGGCAGGAGGTCCGGCGTGAACTGCACGCGCGAGAAGGAGAGCCCGAGCGCCGTCGCCACGCTCTGGGCGGTCAGCGTCTTCCCCGTGCCCGGAACGTCCTCCAGCAGGACGTGCCCTTTCCCCACCACGCCCAGCAGGACCGTCTCGAAGAAGTCGCGGTCGGCGATGACTGCGCTCCCCACCTCGTCTAGGACCTGATTCGACAGGTCACTCGCCTCAGTGACGTCCATACGCGCCCATGTCACGCATCCGGTAAATGCGTATCGAGAACACGGCACCCGACGAATCGAAACGCCTAAAGACCAAACGGCGAAATTGTCGGGTGAGCCGAGGTAGCCTAGCCTGGCCAAGGCGGTTGCTTCGAGAGCAACTGTCCTCACGGACTCAGGAGTTCAAATCTCCTCCTCGGCGCTTCTGTCGACGCTACACGGCGAACGGCGTGTTCAAGCAATCTCAAACAACTGCGTGTGACTGGATTTCGACGGTCCCGTTCCGCTGGACGGCCAACTCGTAGATTTCGTAGTGCCTGACGGTTCGGTTCCACCGAGTCTCGCCGCCCACGCGGATCGCGACGCGGTAGTCTCGCTCTGCGACGAAGACCGACTCGTTCTCGTTGAACTCGGGGGACGTGACGGTCGTGTAGTTCCGGTCGGCGACGACGCCGCGGCCGTCCGTACCGAGTTCCTCGACCGTGAGGCGGACCGGCGAATCCGTATAGAGTGCGAGGTCCACGTCGGCAGTGGTGGCCGGTACCGCACCGGTCACGGTGGCCGTTCGGTCAGCGGCGGGCGCGGGCGTGGGGGTCGGTCTCGGGGCGGCGGTCTGTGCGCCGTCGTCCGTGGCGGCCTCGCCAGTCCCGTCGCCGGGGGCGGGCATGGCACATCCCGCGGTGAACACGAGCAGGCAGACCAGCAACGTTCGGAGGGCCATCGCTCGAAACGAGACAGACTGGTGATAAGTGTTTTCTCCCGGTCGCGGCGCACCGCTCCGAGCGCAACCGCTCAGAGCCCCGCCAGAACGAAGATGAGGACGCTGATGGCCATCACGACGATGATGAACGCGGCCGCGAGCGCGCCGCCCAGCGACACCATCGCGTTGGCCGTCGAGGCCAGCGTCTCGGTGCGGTCGTTGCCGAACACCGTCACTTCGGCCGTCTCGCTGGCCATCCCCGCCTCGACGGGTTCGAGGTCGGCGACGGCGCGCTCGACGAGGTCGTCGACGAGCGCGACCACGTCCTCTTGGGGGATGGCCTGGCCGACCTGGTTCTCGGCCTCGACGGTGTTGACGATGTGGGTGTCGCTCGTCATCACCTCGAGGCGGTCGACGCCCTCGACGGCGGCGAGGATGCGGTCCCGGAGCCCCGGTTCCATGTTGTTGCCGTCGACGAGGACGTAGGCCGTCCGTTCGTCGTTCACCTCGAAGACGCAGACGCGGATCCCCAGCGGGCCGATGCCCTCCTCGGGCTCCCACTGGGTCTCGTCCCACGCGACGCCACAGCGCAGCGGGCCGGTCTCGCTCCCGGTTAGCGTCTCGCCGAGGCGGCCGGTACCGTATATCATGTCGAACGAGCGCTGGCTGCCGGGGACGACGTGGCCGAGGTCCTCGCCGTCGAGGCCGTCGTTGCAGTTGTGGGCGTCCACGAGCAGCACCTCCTCGACGTCGTCGGAGCGCGCCTCGGACATCGCCGAGAGGCCGACGGAGTAGTCCACGTCGTCGGCACAGCCGGGCGCGTACGTCGTCACGACGAAGGCGTTCCCGCCGAAGGCCTGTCCGGTCAGCGTCGCTTCGCCCTCGGTGATGCGGTGACTCGTCGTCGCCTCGGCGCGGTACTCGATGTCCTCGAACGCGGCGTCGGCGGTCTCGAGTATCGTGTCGACCTCGCCCTCGGTGACGAGGTTGAAGTCGTGGCCAGCGGTGGCGTGGGGCGGAAACGCCAGCCCGTCAGACGCCGCCGCGACGCGCTTCGGGAGGTTCCCGCCGCCGATCTCCCCCATCGGCCCGGGATGTATCATCGGCAGGACGAAGCGGGCCTTCTCCTCGCCGCCGGGGCGGCGGACCGAGAGGACGGTCACGGGGACGAGCGCTTCCTCGCCGATGTCCTCGAAGAACGCCTCCAGCTCGTCGGAGCCCTCGGCGATGTGGCCGATGAACCCGCGCAGGAAGTCCAGCGCGGAGACGCCGAGCGAGGAGCGCCACGGGCGGTCGATGGTGACGAGGAAGAGCCACACCGCAAGCGCGTAGAGGGCGCAGATGACGCCCAGAAGCAGGAAGTCCTCGGGGATGAACCCCTGGATCTCCGGCGGGGCGACCTCCGCGCGGGCGAGCGTCTCCCGGAGCGTCGGGTTGTCGAGGAGCAGCGCCGTCGCGCCGCTGTAGACGGCCAGTAACCCCGCCGCCGCGACGGTCTGGACGCTCGCCGGAATCGCCGCCTTCAGCAGGGAGTGCCGGGAGACGGCCATCAGGATGAGCAGGCGAAACGCGAAGATGGAGGCTAACGCGACCAGCAACACGTCGAAGACGAAGTTCTGGCCGAGCCGCGGCGTGAGCACGGCGATGGCTCCCGCGACCGTCAGGAAGGCGATGGTGATGAGTTCGCAGATGAGCGCGAGCAGCGACGCGCGGTTGGGCGTCAACTGGCCGTCGAGCCGGCGGTCGACCCACGGTGTCACCGCGCTGGCGATGGCCGTCGGGAAGCCGATGAAGAACACGCCCTGCCACGCGTCGTCAAGGACGAACCGTGAATCGAAGGCGGCGACGCCGGTGACGGCGGCGATGAACAGGGCGAACGCGAGACTGGAGTACCAGTTCGGGGCCCGGAAGATGAACCGGGAGAGACCGGCGAGGTTCCCCTGTGTCGCGGTCATGTATCGTGTAGAACCGCGCGCCCGCACATAAGCGGGTCGCTCTCCCGCCCGGCTACTGCTTCGGGGCCGACTGCTGGGTACAGACCGCGAGGAAGTTCTCGAACACTTCTTCGCCCTCCTCGGTGTGGGCGACCTCGGGGTGCCACTGGACGCCGTAGAGGTCCCGGTCGGTGTCGCTCATCGCCTCGACGCCACAGACGTCCGAGGTCGCGGTGCACTCGAAGCCCTCGGGAACCTCCTTGACCTCGTCGGCGTGACTGGCCCAGACGCGCGTCTCGGGCGCGAGCGACCCCACGAGCGGGTCCTCGTCGTCTAATATCTCGACGGTCACGTCGGCGTAGCCGCCGTACTCGCCGCCGCCGACGCGCCCGCCCAACTGGTCGGCGATCAGTTGCATCCCCAGACAGATGCCCAAAACGGGCACGTCGAGGTCGAGATACTCGGGGCAGTTGCCGATGTCGCTCATGTCCGGGCCGCCCGAGAGGACGATTCCGTCGGCGTCGATCTCCTCGGGCGGCGTAGTGTTGTCGACGAGCTCGACGTCGACGCCCATGTCCCGGAGCGCGCGCTGCTCCAGGTGGGTGAACTGGCCGTGGTTGTCGATGACGACGATCTGAGTCATTGGATAGTGTCACGCTACCGGTGCGTATATATCCCCTGAAACGCCGCTAGCGGCGATAACCAATGGGGAGTTCGACACGACCGAGACAGTCGCGAACCGCCAGAAAGCCCCGGTACGCTGCGCTCCCGCGACTCGCTGCGGTCCTCGCTCACTCCGTTCGCTGTGGTCCTCCTGTCGTCGGGGTTCGCGCAGCGTGCCGCCCCTTTCGTTCCCACCCGTCGTCTGGTCGGCTGGCCGTCACTCCTCGTCGTACCGCTCGGCCGCCGACTGAAAGCCCAGTTCCGACTGCTCTTTCGTGCGTCGGCCCTCTTTCTCGGCGATGGCCTCCGGGTCGGGGTTCGCGTCGTCGTCGATGCGCGCCCACGACCCGTGGACCTTCGAGTGACACCAGCGGCAGAGGTAGACCGTGATCTCGTGGGCCGGGTCGGCCTCGTCGGCTGACCCGCTGTCTCGCGGTTCGCTTCGCTCACCGCTCGCTGTGGCCGAGGCCCGCTCGTCGCTGCGCTCCTCGCACGCCTCGCTATACGAGAGGTGATGCTCCTCCAAGAGCGGCCGCTCGTCGGAGTGGGCCATCCGCCGCTCTTCGAGGCCACAGCGGATGCACTCGCGGTCGCGGTTCCGACAGCGAAAGTGCGGGCAGTCCGCCCAGTCCCACTCGGCGCCCTCGGGGTCACCGTCCGGACCCACCGCCGCCGGACAGCGGAACTCCTCGGCGCTCCGGGCGTCGGCGAACTCCGGGTCGTGTTGGCCGTGTTCGCGCGCCCAGCGGCACTTCCCCTCGTCGGTGACGAAGTCACAGCGGTCGACGTGCTCGTAGGGGTCGTCGACGCCGACGCTCGTGCCGCCCGGTGCCTTCTCCATGCCGTCGCCTCGGGGCCGGCGCTACCTGAATCTGTCTCCGACGGTCGGTCACTCCCCTCGCGTTTCCGACAGAACGCTTTTGCCGTCGCCCCCCATCGCCCGGCGTATGCCCGTCGTCCACGACCCGGAGGGACGTTCGCGGACCATCGCCTCGACCGTAGACCGGGCCGAGACGATGATCGAACAGTCTCGGGGGCTGATGTTCCGGCGCTCGATCCCCGAGGACTACGCGCTCGTCTTTCCCTTCGACGGCGTCGGCCGGCGGTTCATTCACATGCTGTTCGTCCGCTTTCCCCTGGACGTGATCTGGCTGGCCGACGAGACTGTCCAGCGCGCGAGTACGTTACGCCCATGGCGGTCGGTGGGCTACGCGAAAGCCGATACCGTCCTCGAACTCCCGGCTGGAGCGGCGGATGGCGTCGAGACGGGAGACACCGTCGTCGTCGACGGGTGACTCAGGCCGGGGTCTCGTGAATCCGGACCGTGCCGTCGCCGTGAATGCTGATTCGGAACCCGTGGAGGAAGAAGATGAGTTGGCCGTTTCGCTTCGTCCCGTCCGGTAGCGGGCGGAGTATCCGCTCCATCGCGTCGGGGTTGACGGCCTCGTTGATCTTCGAGACGAATTTCACCGGAGAGACGTCCATCTCGTCGGCGATGGCGTCGACGATGAGAACGGTCAGCTCGTCGGTTTCGGTCCCGTACTCGTACGTCGTCTCGAAGACGAGATTCGGCGATACGTCGTCGTCAGACGGCCGCGAGGTCGAGCTCTGCGGATTCTCGTTGACAGTCATGGTCATCGTCGCGCGAGTCTCCACGAGGCGTCTGCGGGGCTGTCGTCAGTCGCTTCGAAAATAGGGGTCTCCGCGGAGGGTTCACGAGTGAAACGAGTCGCGTAACGCTGCGTCATGGGTATCCAATTAGATACCACTTCAATAATACCTGCCCGTATACTGATAGCCGTTCGATATGCAGATGGCATATACTGCTCGGCTAAGAGCCACTCGACGGGCGACGGAGGTCGACAGGACGGGTACGCGCAGACGGTCGCGGACAATGTTTGTACAGTAATTACTATAATCGCTGTTCGAACTGAACTGTCGGCGGCACGGCGGCCGACGGGACGAATCAGTATTCGGGCGCGATCCGCGACCACATCCAACAGACTTTAGACCGTGAACGTTCGAGTGGGTACCACTATGTCGGAATACCCGACGGAGGATAGAGGAAGTCGCCGCGAGGCGGCTGGGTGTGAAATTCGCCCCACAGCGTGAAGGACGTGAATCTTCTGTGAGTCAGCACACACTGTTCGGGGACCATCCAGCGACGCGTCCCCTCGAGGAAGTCGGCGAGGTACAGTTCTTGGATACGACGCTGCGCGACGGCGAGCAGGCCCCGGGAGTCTCGCTGACGCCCGACGACAAGGCCGACATCGCGCGCAAGCTCGACGAGGCGCGAATCGACGTGATCGAGGCGGGCAGCGCCTGCACCGGTCCGGGCGAGCGCGAGACCATCTCGCGGGTCGCCGGGCTCGACCTCGACGCGACGGTGACGAGTTTCTGTCGGGGCATCCAGCGGGACATCGACCTCGCGGTGGAGTGCGACGTCGACGGCGTCAACCTCGTCGTGCCCGCGAGCGACCGCCACGTCGAGGGGAAGGTCGGCACCTCGAAGGCGGAGAACGTACGGAACACGGTCGAGCTCGTCGAGTACGCCAAGTCTCAGGGTCTCTGGGTCGAGGTCATCGGCGAGGACGGCTCCCGGGCGGACGTAGAGTATCTCGAAGAGCTGCTCGGGGCGGCGCTCGACGCCGGGGCCGACCGTATCTGCTGGGCGGACACCGTCGGCCACGCGACCCCGGACCGCGCGCTCGAATGCGTCTCGCGGCTCTCCGAGTTAGGGCCGGTCAGCACCCACACTCACGACGACCTCGGGATGGCGGTGACGAACGCGCTGGTCTCGGTCGCCGCGGGCGCGGACCTCGTCCACGGCACCATCAACGGCATCGGCGAGCGCGCCGGCAACGTCGCCCTGGAGGAGGTCGCCATCGCGCTGTCTCACGGCTACGGCGTCGAGACGATGGAACTCACCGAGGCGTACGACCTCGCGGAGCTCATCGCCAGTCGCACGGGCATCCCGCTGGCACCGAACAAGGCCGTCGTCGGGCAGAACGCCTTCACCCACGAGTCGGGCATCCACACCGACGGCACCCTGAAGGACGACGCGATGTACGAGCCGTACCCGCCGGAGAAGGTGGGCCGCGAGCGCCGCCTCGCGCTGGGCAAACACGCCGGCCGGGCCGGCGTGCAGGCCGCGCTCGACGAGCACAACGTCTCCGTCACCGACGAGCAACTCTCCGACATCGTCGCGCGCGTGAAGGAGATCGGCGACCGGGGCAAGCGCGTCACCGACGCCGACCTGCTGACCATCGCCGACGAGGTCACGGGCAAGGAGAAGGACCGCCGGGTCGACCTGCTCGGTCTGACCGCCGTTTCCGGGTCGGATACGCCGACGGCGAGCGTGCGCCTCTCGGTCGACGGCGAGGAGCGCAAGGAGGCCGCCGTCGGGTCCGGGCCGGTCGACGCCGCGATGAACGCCGCCCAGACGGCGCTCTCTCACACCGCCGACGCGTCGCTCGAACACTACCACGTCGACGCCATCACCGGCGGGACCGACGCGATGGTCACCGTCGAGATCGAGATGGCGCGCGGCGACGACTCCGTCGCGGTGTCGGCGAGCGACTCGGACATCACCCGCGCGTCCGTGCGGGCGATGGTGGACGCGATGGACCGCCTTATCTCGGACGAGGGCGAGACACTGGTCGCGGACGACTGAGCGACGCTCGGCGAAGCGGACGACGAGAAGAGCGCGGTATCGATCCCGACGACAACGCGAGAACATCCGTCTCGGCGACGACTCGGTTCCGGATCGTCCCGAAGACCCGGTCTACGCGGGTACCTCGGGTGCTGACGGTTCCTCGGGCTCGGTCACGACGACCACGACCTCGCCGTTCTCTATCTCGATGCGACACCCGGCCATCGAGAACGTGAGCGCGGCGTGGCGCTCGGAGTCGGGCTCTCGAAACAGTTCGTCCAACGCTTCGGGATTGACGTGGTCGTAGAGGCGTTCGTCGAGATCGAGCGGATCGACCCCCTTCGCCGCCGCGACGGCGTAGACGACGGCTTCGCTCAGCGGTTCTGCCGGTGCTGTCGAGTGTACGTGCTTCGTTCCGGTCATCCTTGGCTCCGTAGCGGTCAATATCTGCCCCGGTAAAAACGAGTTCTGGCTACACAGATTGCGTCAATCAGATTCGGTCACTACGTGAGTAGTGACGCCGGCGGAAACCCGACGGGAGCGTCTCAGGCGTAGCGCTCTATCAACGACCGGAGCCGGTCTCCCGATTGAACGCCGACGACTTCCTCCACCTTCTCACCGCCGGCGAAGAGGATGAGCGTCGGCACGCCGCGGACGCCGTAGGCCTGCGCGAGCGGTTGGTTGGCGTCGACGTCGACTTTCGCGACGGCGGCGTCGGTATCGGCCGCGAGCCGTTCGACAGTCGGTTCCAGCATCTTGCAGGGTCCGCACCAGTCGGCGTAGAAGTCGGCGAGGACCACGTCGTTCTCGGCCACGAACTCGTCGAGGGCCGCCTGTCCGTCGATAGCGACCGGTTCCGCGGGCGATCGGCCATTCGAATCGGTCGAGGGTTCTACAGTCATCACTCGCTAGTACGTGCCAGCGGTAATTAAGAGTTTTGGGTATATTCTACAATACTAATGCCTCACGGGAGTTAGCGTGTGATTGTGTGTCTCTGAGCGAGGTTGAAGCCGGCGAGAGATTCAGAGAGAGGGGACTCAGTTAGCGGCGCAGTTGTTCGGGCCGAGTTCGAGGGACTCCACGTCGCCGCCCGGCTGCTCCTTGCCCCAGTTGATCTGCTTGATCTCGTTGTAGTTCGCGGGCTCGTCGGCGAGGCTCTCGACGATGGTCTCGACGAACGCCTCCTCGTCGCCGTCTTCGACGTAGCCCAGGAGCTCGTTGTTCGACTCCGCCACGAGGTCGCCGAGTTCGGTCGCGAGCGGGCGCACTTCCTCGTCGTTGAAGTGGCCAGGGAGGACGACGGTCTCGTCGCCGAAGTCGGTCAGCTCGTCGAGGCTGTCGAACAGTCGGCTCGCGGCCTCCCGGACGGCGTCCTCGGAACCGTCTTCGAGGTCCGGGCGACCGACGCTGCGGAGGAACAGCGTGTCGCCGGAGAGGAGCGCGTCGCCGAAGTCGAAGGACGCGCTCCCGGGCGTGTGGCCGGGCGTGTGGTGAACGTCGAGCTCGCGGCCGCCGACGTCGATCGCGTCGCCGTCCTCGAGCTCGCTCACTTCGTCGAGTTCGCCGGCGTCCTCGCCGTGGAGGTAGTAGGGGACGTCGAGCTCGCCCGCCAGCCGGCGCGCGCCGGAGACGTGGTCGGCGTGGGCGTGCGTGTCGACGACGCCGACGATCTCGAGGTCGCGCTCGTCCGCGGCCTCGAGGTACTCCTCGATGTACTGCGTCGGGTCGACGACGACGGCCTCGCCGTCGTCGTGAGCGAGGTAGGAGACACAGCCCGTACCGGGACGGACGACCTGGACGACGCCGTCGACTCCCTCGACCTCGTACTGGCGATGTGCCTTCCCCCATCCGTTCATCCCGTCGTCGATGGACTCGGCGTCGTAGCCCCGTTCGCGCAGGAACTCCGCGGCGCGCGCGGATGTGACGCCCGCGACGCAGACGACGGCGATCTCCTTCTCCTTCGGGATGTCGTCGAGTCGCTCCTCCAGCGAGGAGTAGTCGTATTCGAGGAGATCGTCGTATATCGGGAGGTTCGTGCTGCCCGGTATCCGCCACTCCTCGTAGTCC
Organism: Haloarcula limicola; assembly: GCF_010119205.1. Classification (NCBI taxonomy): domain Archaea; kingdom Methanobacteriati; phylum Methanobacteriota; class Halobacteria; order Halobacteriales; family Haloarculaceae; genus Haloarcula; species Haloarcula limicola. Next base: position 1,236,175 of record NZ_WRXM01000001.1, on the reverse strand, counting down.
TCTTCGTTCCGGACGTCGAGGACGAAGAGGTCTTCGTCGTCTCGAACGCGACGCGCGAGCTCGCTCGGCTCGTATCCAGTATTGCTCATCGTATCCATTACTATGAGTTTCCACGCTCATAAATCCGTTGGCAGTAACGCGACGTACTGACTCCGGAAATCACTTCAGACGCCGGAAATCATGCGTATATGGGGGCACTAATGACTATCGACGAAAAATTCGAGTGTTCAGAGAATATCGAGATGTCGCTTCTTGACCGCCAACTATTTCACCGTTCTCACACAACTACAGACGAATGAGCCGAATCGGACCGTCCGAACTCGACGACCGGCTTTCGAGCGACAACGCGTTCGTCCTCGACGTTCGCCCCGCGGCTCACTACCGGGAGGACCACATCGAGGGCAGTTACAACGTCCCGGTCTACGACGACCTCCGGCGAGGAGACACCGAGTCGCTCGACTCGCACCTCGCTGAGATTCCGGACGACCAAGCTGTCGTGACGGTCTGCAAGGCGGGGATAGTCGCACGGAAAGCGACGGCCCGCCTCGACGAACGGGGCTACGAAGCGACCACGCTCACAGGCGGATTTACCGGCTGGCGACAGTACCGCGAGCGGACGATCCTCTATCGCGTGGCTTCCCTCCTCCGGCGGTTCGTCCCGTAACGACGTGCGAACTACCGAGACGAACCCTCGGCTATTGGACGACCGATAGGCGCACGCATTGCGCGAAGAGAAAGCCAGATCTCAGTTCTCGGCGGCGGCGGGACGTGACTCGCTGTCGTACTTCTCGCCGAACTCCCCGATGAGCTGTCCCATCTGCGCGTACCAGTCGTTGAGGGTCCGTTGCATCTCCTGGGCGATCTCCTCGCCGTCGCGCGGCCGGTAGACGTGGTAGTAGCCGCCCTGGTCGTAGTTCACCTGCTCTTTCTGGATGAACCCCGCCTGCATCAGACGTTGGACGCCGCGGTAAGCGGTCGAGCGCTCACGGTCGACGCGTTCCGCGATCTCGTCGACGGTGAGCGGCTCCGCGCGGTCGTGCAGTAACTGGAAGATCTCCTTGTCGATCTCCTTGAGGTCGTGGAAACACTCCAGTAACCCCTCGCATTGCATGTCCTTGCGGAGCATCTCGTTCATCGAGTTAGCCATTGTTAGCGGAACGTACGAACCGGACGAGCAAAAGTATTTGCATAGATGGCACAATACTGTGCCTATCTCTGACGCCGCGGGTCCTACGACGTGGTGAGGCGACACCACGTGCCGTCCGAGTCTCCCCGGAGCCGACAGACCGCGGCGAGCACCACCGCACCGCTCACCAGCAGGGCCGATCCGAAGATGAGCACGGTGCTCAGCGTGTTCAGGACTTCGATCCCGTAGACGGTCCCGAGCCTGTTCGAGGCGACGGCGGCGCTGCCGGCGAGCAGCATCGCGGCGAAGTAGCCCTTTATCTCGCCCTCGTCGACGAGGTTGGTCGCCCCGGCCCCCACTCGCGCGCCGAGGGCGCTTCCCACGAGCAGCGCGCCAACGACGGGTAGTGCGACCGACCCGGACTGCGCGTAGGTGAACGCGCCGAACGCGCCGGAGATCGTTATCTGGAGGATGTCCGTCCCCACAGCGATGGCAGCGGGCACGCCGAGCCCGTACATCATCGCCGGCATCAGCAGGAAACCGCCGCCGACGCCGAGGAACCCCGAGAGGACGCCGATGACGAGTCCGACGGCGAAGACGACGGTCCCGGAGACGCGGACGCCGCCGCGTAACGTCACCATCGGGGGAATGTGAAGGGATTGGACGCGGTCGGCGAGGTCACCGCCCGTCTCGCTCTCCTCGTCGTCCGACCACGCGTCGCGCAGGGTGAACAGTCCGACCGTCGCGAGGAGGCCGACGTAGGCGACGTTGATGACGAGGTCGGCCGCCCCGGTGGCGTCGAGGAAGAACACGACGCGCTTCCCGCCCTCGATGCCGAGCGTCATGGCGACGGTCATTATCACGGCGAGCGTGTAGTCGACCTGCCCGTGGTCGCGGTGCCGGAGCGCGCCGATGACGCTCGTCCCGAAGACGAACGCGAGCCCGCTCCCGACGGCGACTGTCGAGGGATAGCCCATCACGAGCAGCGCCGGCGTCACGAGGAACGACCCGCCCATCCCGAAGAACCCGAACAGGGTCCCGATGAGCAGACCGAAGCCCACGAAGAGGGCGATCATGCCGAGACTCAGCCCGAGTATCGCCATCGTCAGTCACCCCCGAGCGCGTCGAGGACGGTCGAGCCGAGCACGCTGCTGAGCGCGCCGTACCCGACGTACAGCGCGATGGCCTCCGCGAAGACGACTCCCACGGTGGCGACGGCCTGTGCGGACCCACTCAGCGATTCGAGCCCGAACATCTCACGCTCCCTCTATTGGTTTGTATGATAGTGTCATTACTACACAATACTGCTTCCAAACGGTTAGGGTATCGAGTCGAGACATCTGTGGTACTGTTAGCGTGTGGTCGCGTCTGCCGTGGTCGTGTCGTCTGTACTGGTCGGGCGCACGTATCCCTGCGCGTACGCGCCGAGGAACATGCCGGCGATCGCCCAGAGGATCGGATAGTTACCGACCCCGAAACTGGCGTAGGCGGCGCCCGGACAGATGCCCGAGAGCCCCCAGCCGACGCCGAAGACGGCGCCGCCGAGGACGACGTTCCGGTCGAACTCCTTCACGCGTCGCGCGTACTCGCGGGCGGTCAGCGGCGCTCGGTCGAGATACCGCGTCGCGACGGCGAACGCGACGCCGCTGACGACGGCCGCCCCGCCCATCACGAACAGGAGGCCGAAGTCCTCGAACTGGAGGAAGTCCAGCACGATCTCGGGCTTGGCCATCCCGCTGACGGCGAGACCGAGACCGAATATCAGCCCCCCGACGTAGATCATGGGGAGGAACAGCGGGCTCCGTCCGGCGTCGCTCACGGGCTCACCCCCAGCGCCTGCACTATCTGCGCGGTGCCGATGGCGAAGGTCATGAACGTGGCGACGTTCACGAGCGACGTGTTCGAGAGGGACCCGACGCCGCAGACGCCGTGTCCCGAAGTGCAACCCTTCCCGAGGCGGGTGCCGACGCCGACGAGGAAGCCGCCGCCGAGCAGCCGCCACCACTCGACTCTCGTCGTCCAGATGCCGGGGTCGGGCGCGAGGACGAACGCCCAGAGCGCCGCGCCGCTGACGATGCCCGCGGTGAACACGAGTCGCCACCCCCGCGACTGGCGGTACTTGAAGCGGTTGAACCGGTCGACGTTCGAGACGTACGAGAGCGTCGACTCGAGGAACGTGCTCGCGCCCGCGATGATGCCCGTCGAGAGGTAGACGACCGACGCTCCGAGCCCGACGAGGAGGCCGCCGATCAGATACGGCACCACTCCGCGAGGGAAGGGGTCACCGAGCGCGAGCAGCGGTGTGAACGGTTCCATCGTCAGTTAGTCAGCGCGTCCTCGCTGGCGGCGCAGTTGTTCGGGCCGAGTTCGAGTTCGAACGCCGTCTCGTCGTCGGGGGACTGCCGCCCGAGGTTGGCCGCGATGATCTCCTCGTAGTTCGCGGGCTGGGGCGGCATGTCGGCCACGATGAACTCGACGAACTCGGCTTCGTCCATCGAGAGCGCGTCCATCCGCGCTTCGAGATCGCCGAGTTCGGCTGTGTACGTGCCGTCGTCGGCGGGCGTCGCCGCGTCGCTGAAGTGCGCCGGTGCGACGACCGTCTCGTCGGGCAGCGAGAGGACGCGCTCGGTCAGGCTCTCGTAGAGCGTCCGGGCGGCGTCTCTCGCGGCTTCGGGGTCTTCGAGGTCCGGCCGGGCGACGCTCTCGGTGAAGAGGCCGTCGCCGGTGAACAGGACGTCACCGACCCTGTAGGCGGTCATGCCCGTCGTGTGGCCGGGGGTGTGAACGACCTCGATCTCGGTGTCGCCGAGCGAGAGCGTCTCCCCGTCCTCGACTGTCGCGAAGTCCGCGTCGTAGTCGACGCCGCGGTCGGCGGCCGCCTCGGGCAGCACCGCCGTCGTGTCGGTTCCGGCGGAGAGGTCGCGGATGCCCGAGATGTGGTCCGCGTGGACGTGCGTATCGAGCGCGTACGTCAGGTCGGCCCCGAGCGCCTTCGCGTCCCGGACGTACTCGTCGGCGAAGGCGCGAAGCGGGTCGACGACCGCCGCCTCCCCGTCGGAGACGACGAGGTAGGCGAGACAGCCGCTCGACGGACGCTGATACTGCGCGACGGTCACGTCGCCGGCCGCGTCCAGTTCCTGGTACTCGTAGATGCGCGCCCAGCCCTTCATCCCGCGTTCGAGGTGGTCGACCTCGTACCCCTCGGCTTCGAGGTGCTCGGCGACCAGCTCGCTGGAACCGCCCTTCGCACAGAGGACGGTGATGCGCCGGTCGTCCGGGAGCGCCTCGTGGAGGTCCTCGGGGATGCCGTCGAGCAACTGGAAGTACGGATAGTTCACGATCTCGACGGACTCGCCGCCGATGCGCCACTCCTCGAAGTCGTCCTCCGAGCGCGCGTCGAGGATGAACACGTCCTCGCCGTCGTCGATGCGGGCTTTCAGTTCGGTCGGCGTCGTCGATGCGACCGGTTCGCCGGTGTCGGGGTTGGTCCCTTGCGTCATCGTTCACCCCTATCTATCGGCTACTCCGAAATAAGGCTTTGCATAGTAGTTCAACTTTCGCACAATACTAGAGGCAGAGAAATCGATATTTCAGGCCCTATATTCGGATATATCGGGTCTTTGGTGATATAGTCGTGCATAATAGCGGGATTACTACCGACACATTTTTTATACTGCACCCGGTATTGGGTGGTGAAGACAATACCATGACTGAACACGAAGTCACCCAGACGCTCGACGTGAAGGGGGAGAACTGCCCGATGCCGGTCGTCAAGACCAAGCAGAACGTCGACCGACTCGCCGAGGGCGAGGTCCTCGAAGTGCTCGCGACGGACCCGGGGAGCATGAGCGACCTCGGCGGGTGGGCCGACACGACCGACGGCGTCGAACTCCTCGGCCAGGAGGAGGGCGAGGAGGTCTTCAAGCACTACGTCCGCAAGACGGAGTGATCCAGCCATGAGCACAGACACGCCCACGGCCGCCGACGACGACGTCCCGACCCGAGCCGAACTCGCCGCGCGCATCGAGGAGCTGGAGGAGTCGCTCGCCGAGGCGACCGAGGACGACGGCGAGCGGAAGATGTCTATCATCGCCACGAAGGGGACGCTGGACATGGCGTACCCGCCGCTCATCCTCGCCAGCACCGCCGCCGCCTTCGGCTACGAGGTGACGGTCTTCCACACGTTCTGGGGGCTGGACATCCTCCACGAGGAGCGCTCGAAGGACCTCAAACTGAGCTCGGTCGGCAATCCGAACATGCCCGTCCCGAACGTCCTCGGCGCGCTCCCCGGGATGGACCGGATGACGACGAGGATGATGGCGAAGAAGATCGACGACAACGACACGGCGACCATCGAGGAACTCATCGAGACCTCGCTGGACATGGGCGTCGAGTTCCAGGCCTGTCAGATGACCATCGACCTGATGGACTACGACGAGGACGACTTCTACGACGGCGTCACGACCGGCGTCGGCGCGGCGACGGCCATCCAGGACATGGCCGACAGCGACATCCAACTGCTGGTCTGACCGACTGATCTCACCGCCGGGCTGACCGAGTTCTGCCCTGCGCGCCGTTCGTCACTCACCGAAGACGAGGTCTAAGAGCTTCCGCTGGCTGACGCGGAGGTGGCGGTTCACCGTCGGCTGGGTGATGTCGAGCATCGACGCCACCTCCTCGCCGGTCGTCTCTCGGGGCCACTCGAAGAAGCCGCTCAGGTACGCCGTCCGGAGTACTTCGAGTTGCCGGTCGGTGAGGCGCTCTTCGAGGTCGGCGCGCGTCCCGCTTTTCGTCCGGTGTCGCGTCGGCTTCTCTCGCCGCGCGTCCAACTCGACGTCGGCGTAGCGACTCGACAGCTGCTCGACGAAGGTCCGGACGTTCGTCTCCGCCGAGAGGTGGACGACGAGGTCGACGCCGGTGGCGGTCGCTTCGAGCCCCCCGAGTCGAGCCCCCTGTTCGACGACGGTTCGCGGCACCGTCGGTCCGTCGACGACCACCTCGTAGTCCCCGTCGTCCGAGACCGAGGAGACCGATTCCACGTTCGGAACCCCGTCGACGTACTCGCGCACGGCCGTCGGGTCCCGGTCGGGTATCCGGAGAAACAGCCGCGTCCGGTCGCCGCTCGGGACCACGCCCGAACAGATCACGGAGCGGTCGAACTCCCGGGCCAACTGGACCGGCAAGCAGTCCGGCGCGGCCAGCGAGAGGTCGAGTTCGACCACGCTGTCGGTCAGCCGGCGCTTGCGCGATTCCACCTCCCGGATCGCGTTGGCGATGTTCTCGCCGAGTTCGACGAACACCGACCGGAGCGTCTCGCCGAAGCGGTCCGACTGATCGGCGTAGACGGTCAACACGCCGTAGCGGAAGTCGTCGTGCTTCAGCGGGACGCTGATAGCCGACTGGAAGTTCCGAGAGATGGCCTCGGTTCGCCAGTGTTCATCCCTGAGGTTGTCCGCGATCGCGGGGACGACGGTGGGTTCGCCCGACCGAGCGGTCCGGACGGCGGGCGTCCCGCCGTCGCCGACCGCCGACGTGGAGACCGTCTCCAGAAACCCCTCCGATCGTCCATCCCACGTCCGCGGTTCGACGCTCGCGTTCTCACACCGTCCGAGCCACGCGAAGGTGATCCAGTGTGACGCCGTCAGTTCGTCGCAGACGGCCCGCTCGATCTCCTCGCGGGTCTCGGCCTCGACGAGCGCGCGGTCGACCCGGCGGATGACGGCGTTGACCTGTTTCAACCGCCTGAGCTCCTCGTTCCGGTGGCGGCGCTCGGCTTCGCGCTCTCTGAGTACCGTCTCCCGGTCGACTCGCGCGAGCGCCGCCCTCGCGGTGTCTGCGAGCAGGTCCACGAGTTCTCGGGTCCGACCGTTCCGATCGGCGGTCGGTGACCGGACGGAGAGCACGCCCTGGTCGTCGAGCGGCCGATACGTCTCGCCGGTTCCGAGCGTGACGCCCTCGTCGTCGACGAAGACGTCCCAGACGAGCCCCCCGTCGGGGCCGACGGTCGTGGGGGAGTCGTCGGTCGCCGACGCGTCGGCGACTGCGGCCGGTCGGAGGACGTTCTCTCCCCGGTCGAACAGATAGACGGTCGCGCCGGGGGCGTCGAGGACGTCACTCGCGGTCTCGGCGATGATCGTCGCCACCTCGTCGGCGGTCTCCGCGTGGAGCAGGCGTCTCGTCGACTGCTGGAGGGCTTCGAGCGTGCGCGCGAACTGCCGTCGGTCGCTGACGTCCCGGACGACGCCGACCGTGCGCCGCGCGCCGTCGTCCCGTTCGAACGTCGAAAACCGCGTCTCGACGGGACGGCGCTCCCCGTCGGCCGCTTCGAGTTCGCCGGTGAGCGTCACGTCCTCGCGGTCCCCGTCGAGGAGCCGTTCGCGCAACTTCCCGGCTCGCTCGGCCGTCGAGTCGTCGAGCAGCGCTCCCGCGTCCGACCCGACGAGGTCGGCCCGGTCGCGGCCGGTCAGCGCCGTGACGGTGTCGTCGACCGTCTCGACGGCGAGGGACTCATCGAGGGTGTAGACGCCGTCGCCCATCGCCTCGACGAGCCGGCGGTGCCGGTCGAGGTCTCGCTCGCGCTCCCGGTGGGCGGTGACTTCGTGACCGACGGCGAGAAAGCGCGTCTGCCCGTCTGAGCGGTGTCGTTCGACGGTCAGCTCGACCCAGCGGTCGGTCTCGCCCGCGCAGCGAGCGGTGAGGGGCTCGTCGCCGTCGGCGGCCGACGCGACGGCCTCGCGGGTCACCGAGGGCAACAGCGACGACAGCGACTCGCCGACGAGCGCGTCGCCGCCGCGCCCGAACAGTTCCCCGAACGGGTCGTTGGCGGCGACGACGGTCGCTCCCCCGTCGAGGACGAACGCGGGTTCGGGAACCCGTGTGACCAGCGTGGTCAACAGGGCCGCCGGCGTCTCTCGTCCCGTCTCCTCGCTCTCTTTCCCGGCCACATCAGCGGAGTCGCTGACCGACTTCTCCATGCACCCCGGTCGACGCCTGGGGTACGAAAGCGTGATTTCGGCGTCCACGTCAACTACGTCACTGTAGTCGGACGTTGGTTACCACTCGCTGCCGACAGGGACGACGCGAACCGGTCTCACTCGGCGATGTCGACCACGTCGTCAAGCCCCCAGATCTCGTAGTCGGGGCGAACCGACAGCGACGCGTCGACCCGATGCGGTCGGCGGATGAACGCCGAGTCGATGCCGGCGCCGTGTGCCGCCCGCACGTCCGATTCGTTGTCGCCGACGAAGAGGGCGTCCTCGACGTCGAGGTCGGCGAGCGCCCGCTCGACGTAGTGGGGGTGTGGCTTCTTCCGTTCGAGGCTCTTCACCGTCGGCTCTCGGCCGTACACCGTCTCGAAGTGCGTGTCGAGGCCGAAGTGGTCGAAGGCGAACTCGACGGTCTCCTGCTGGTTCGAGGAGACGACGGCGAGCGGCGTCTCGAACTTATCGAGCGCGTCGATGTCGTCGTAGGGCCGCTTCTCCCCGGCGGTCATCTCGGCCTGCTGGGCCGCCGAGATGGCGGCGTCGCGGGTCGACCAGAACGCCTCCGGCTCTAAGTCGTAGCGCTCACAGATCGATTCGAGTTCAGCGACGCTCACGCCGATGCTCATCGCCTCGACGTGGTCGGGGTGGGGGTCGGGGACGCCGGCGCGAGCGAACGCGTCGCGTGACCCTTCCCGGTGGGCCTCCATGCTGGTCAGCGTCAGCAAGACCCCGTCGTTGTCGAAGATGACCGCGTCGTAGCCCATATACGCTAAAAGAGTCGACTCCCCGAGAGCGTTTCTATTACCGACCGAGTTCGTCGCTGGTGTCGAACTCCTCCGGCGGGCGGCCGGCCTCGTCGATGACCTCGTCGGAGACGACGAGCGGACAGTCCACCCGCAGCGAGATGGCGATGCCGTCGGAGGGGCGGGCGTCGAACACCATGTCCTTCCGTCGGTCGCCGACGTACTGCTCCGTGTCGATCTTCGCGTAGAAGGTGCCGTCGGCGAGGTCGTCGATGCGCACGCGGTCGATGGCGCTGCCGAACTCCGCGACCATCTCGACCAGCAGGTCGTGGGTCAGCGGCCGCTCGAAGGGGTCGCCGTCGATGGCCAACTGCATCGACTGGGCCTGGTCCGAGCTGACGAAGATCGGCAGTATCTCGCCGCGGACGTGCAGGAGGACGACGGGCGTTCCCGACCCCTCTTCGCTGACGCCGACACCGACCCCTTCGACCGTTGCCTCGTGTTCCATGCCCGCTAGTTCGGCGTGCGGGTATGAAAAGCTAGGCCGGGGCGCTTTACCGACGCCGCCCCGTAGTTCAACCCGTGGCCGAAGACCGTTACCACGTGGTGGTGAAGCCGTCCGCGCGACGGGTGAGCGCTCGCGTCGGCCGGTGGGTCAACCGGGCGGGACCGCGTCGCGCCTTCGACTCGAAGGCGCTGGCCCGCGAGTGGGCGCGCACCTGCGGCGGGCCGACCGCGCCCGTCTGGATTCAGGACGCCCCGCCGTGGGCCGAGGACGACGCCGACGGCTACCTCGTGGGCCGCTCTCGGGACGTCTCACGGTCCGAGCCGCCGGGCCGACAGCGGACGCTCGGGGAGTGACCGAGCGTCGTCCGGCGACTGCCGACGACCAAGCGCGGTCTTTTTCCTCGTCCGGAACCGAGACCCGCTATGGACGACACAGCCGACTCCGGCGTCCGTAGCGACGGCGGCGAGCGAACCACGGAGGACCTGCTGTCGGCTGATTCGGACGACGTACTGGAGACCGAGGGCGTCGACCGCTGGCAGGCGACGAAGTACATCTCGCCGTTCGTCGCCATCGGCCTGCTGGACCTCGTGTTGCTGCTCGGCTGGGGACTCGACCCGCTGTGGGGGTTCATGATTCTGCCCCCGATCCTGTTCGTCAGCGCGCTGGGCTGGATCGCGTTCCGGACCGGGTTCGCCAGCGACCGGACCTGATCAATTTAGACCTGCCTGACCGCGACGTTACTCCTCGAAGAGGTCGTCGACCGCCGATCGAGCGGCCAGCGCGGCGTCCTCCGCGACCCGTTCCTCGTCGAGGCGGCTCTCCGGCGCGTTGACGTAGACGTCGACCTCCAGTACGCCGTCTTCGAACGTGACCGTCACGTCGATGTCTTCGACGTCGTTCTTATCGAATCGCGAGAAAACGACGTTCTCGGCCGCGGAAGCGGCCGTCTCAACGACCTCGTCGTCGGTCGGCATCCTTACGCGCCGCCCGCGCCGGGACCGCCTGCCGGACCGCCGGGGCCGCCCGCGCCGCCGCCGCCGCCGAGCATCTGCTGGAGGTCACCCTGCAGGTCCTCGAACTGCTCCTGGACGCGCTCCTCCTGCTTTTCGAGGGTCTCGACGCGGACTTCGAGGCTGCTGACCTTCTCTTCGAGGTCGTCCTGCGCCTCGTCGAAGTCGGTCTTGACGAGCAGCTCGCCGACCTCGCGGTACATCGTGGTGTCCTTATCGACGTCGTCGAGTTCGTCCAGCGCGGTGCGGGACTCCTGCAGGTTCGTCTCGGCCTGCTGTTTCTGCGCGGCGACCTGCTGTGCGGTCTCCTGCAGGTCCTGCAGTTCCTCGAGCTTCTCCTGTGCTTCCGGCGGAAGATTGCCCTGCATACTCCGACGGTTGGGGTCCGGCGTGTTAAACCCACGCATCTGGACTCGCTGCTGCGCTACGAGCGGCGGCACCAGCACGCGGAAGCTCCCCGAATCGACGGGCCCTCCCTAGCTCCCTAGCCCTGTGCCACTTCGACTGACGGTCGGAGCAGTTTCGACTCGACTTCGCCGCCGAGGTCCGTGAGTACGACCGCCGACCGCCGGTCGTCGTACTCGAGGAGTCCGGCATCACACAGCAGCGGGACGTGTACGTGGTACAGTTCGACGCGCAGCGTCTCGACCGAACTGGTGACTTCAGTCGAGATCTCCGACGCTGCTATCGTCTCAGCGAGCGCCGATAGCGGAACGGGCTCTCCGGTCCGCAAGCGGGCGAGAATCGTGCGACGAATCTCGTCGGCCAGCGCCCGATGTACGAGGTCCAGATTCACGTTCACTGTCCATTTGTCATACCACCTATAGATAACCGCTTTGCTTGGATTGACTCCGCTATTAACTAGAAACACACAAAATTAGCGAGTTGGCTGGTTATCTATTTGTTTAATTCGGATGTGGTACCATTTCTTAATATCCAATAGAGTTTTGCTAATTCTGTTCGAAGTGCCGATACAATGACCACGGGAAGGGGGTCTCGTCCCGAGGCCGTCGGGTCGATCGTGTACGAGATAGTCGATCGCATCGCGGACAGGGAGGGCGTGGAACCGACTGCGTTACCCGCTCTCTCGGAACAGACCGATCCGGCGGCGCTGAACGCGCTCGTCGAAACGGCCGAGTCGGTCGAGATAACCCTCGAACTCTACGGGTACGAGGTCACCGTCGACGCCGACGAGACCGTACGCGTCGAGCCGATTTAGAATCTGCACAGTTTCCGCACGCGGCTCTCTGGGTGCTGTAACTGTTCGGAGCGCTACTCCGCCACCTCACCGACCGCCCGCTCGCGCAACTCGCCGGTCAGGTGCATCCCGTGCTGGTGTACCTTTTTCGACGTCGGGTATCCTCGGCCGCGAGGGCCTGTGGGTACCACTCGTCGAAAAAGCTACGCGAAAAAGCAGTCGCTCGTCGCACTCGCGACTGTCTCGCTACTCCGCCACTTCCCCGACCGCTCGCTCGCGCAACTCGCCAGTCAGGTGCATCCCGTGCTGGTCGATGCGGCGGACGATGCGCTTGGCCTGCCGCGAACTGAGATACTTGTCCTCGATGGCCGCGCGGACGACGACGCCGAAACTGCTGGTGATCTCAGCGCCGAGTCCCTGAGCCATTCGACGGACGGTTCGGTCCTCCGAGACGACGGCGACGGCCGAGCGGTCGGACGGGTCGCGGTGGGCGAGGACGCCGGCGAGGACGGTGACGGCGGCACCGATGTCCTTCTCGCCGAGCAGCGACCGGGCCTGTTCGACCCGGTCCTCGTCGACGGCGGTCTCTACGTCGGCTTCGAGGTACTCTTCGAGGTTCGTCGCGGTCGGTTCGACGCGCACCTCGTCGGCGACCGGTCCCGGAATGACGATGCCGCCGTCGAAGGCATCGAGGAGCGAGAGTTCGCCGATCTGCCCGAGGCTGTACAGCGACGTCGGCCCGACGTAGATGCGAGTCATAGCTCCGCGGCGGCGTCGGCGTCGAGTTCGAGGTCGGAGAGTTCGAGTTGCGTCGTCAGATTCCGCTCGCGGGCCACGTCTAACCACTCGGCCATCGAGAGGTCGGCGATCTGTGCGGCCTCAGCCGCGGAGGCCTCGCCGGACTGGTACTGCTCGACGGCGACGCGGATGCGGAGCGTCTCCAGTCCCTCCCGGAGCGCCTTCCGAATCGTCGTCGAGCGGTCCTCCGAGAGCAGTTCGGCGACTTCGTCCAGTTCGGCCTTCTCCTCGTCGGGGAGCCGCGCGCTAATCGTTGGCATCGTTTGCGCAGTAGTGTAACGTAAACACACATCAATGTAGGGGTCAGAGAAGCGAGTATCAGCGAACGTGAACTACCAGAAAGCGTTTCGCTCGTCCCGCCCGAAGCAGGGATATGGTCGCCGTCGGGACGCTCTTGCTTCGCTACGGGCTGTACGTCCTCGTCGTCGGGGCTGCGTGTGGCTGGTACGTCTACGCCGAGACGGCCGACCTGTCACGGCGCCGGCGGCTGGGGTGGGTCTCGGTCGCAGTCCTATTCGGTATCGGTGGCCTGCTCGCGTTCCTCGGGCTCGGCCCGGAGCGGAGAACCGCCAACGGTTAAGCGGGCCGTCGCCGACACCACGGGCATGAGCGACGACGCACGGGCGTTCGTCCCGGGACACGTGACCGGCTTCTTCACGGTCGACCGGGCCGACGACCCGACGAAGACCGGCTCCCGCGGCGGCGGACTGGCGCTCTCCGACGGCGTCTCCGTGCGGGTCGAACCCGCCGACGAGACGACGGTCGAACTCGACGGCGAGCGAGTCGAGATGGAGGCCGTCGAGCGAGTGCTCGACGCGCTGCGAGCGTCTGCGACCGTCACCGCCGAGACGCCGCTGCCGCTGGGCGCGGGGTTCGGCGTCTCCGGCGCGATGGCGCTCGGAACCGCGCTCGCGGCCAACGCCGCGTTCGACCGCCACCTCTCGTACAACGAACTCGTGACGGTCGCCCACGGCGCGGAGGTGCAGGCCGGAACGGGGCTGGGCGACGTGGTCGGGCAGGCCCGCGGCGGGGTCCCGCTCCGTCTGGAACCCGGCGGGCCGCGGCACAACTACGTCGACGCGATCCCCGCGCGTACTCGCGTGGAGTATCACACGCTCGGCGAACTCTCGACGGCCGACGTGGTCGGCGGCGACACCGAGGCGCTGACGCGGGCCGGCGAGCGCGCCCTCTCGGCGGTCGTTGAGGAGCCGACGCTCGAAACGTTCACTCGCGCCGCCCGCCAGTTCTCCCGCGAGGCGAATCTGCTGACCGAGAGCGTGCGAAGCGTCGTCGAGGACGTGACGGCGGCCGGCGGCGACGCCGGGATGGCGATGCTCGGCGAGACGGTGTTCGCCGTCGGGACGGGGCTGACCGACGCCGGCTACGACGCCAGCGTCTGTGAAGTGTATCCCCCCGGCGCGACCGTCGAGAAGTGAGTCGCCGGCGTCGGGTGTCGGCGAGGACGGCCATCGGCGGACGGTATCGACGCGACCGAGCGTCCGCGTTCGCCGCTGACCGACGACTTTTCTACGGTCCGCCATAGAACGCACGCTATGAGCGACGAGGTCGAGGTCCCCGAGAGCCACCCCCGCTACGAGTCGCTGCTGACTCGCCATCGCATCGAACGCGGCGTCGACCGCGGCATCACCTCCCGACAGGGGCTCATCGCGCAGGGTCGCGGTGAGGCCTACGACTACCTGCTGGGCGAGCGGACCATCGAGAGCGCCGACCGGGCCGAACGCGCCGCCGCCGCGCACCTCCTCCGAGCCGATCGCGCCGTAATTTCCGTCAACGGCAACGCGGCGGCGCTCGTCCCCGGCGAGCTCGTCGAACTGGCCGAGGCCACCGGCGCAGCGCTGGAGGTGAACCTGTTCAACCGGACCGAGGAGCGGATGAGGGCCATCGCCGAGTTCCTCCGCGAACACGGCGCGACCGAGGTGCTGGGACTCGAAGCCGACGGCCGCATCCCCGGCCTCGACCACGAGCGCGGCAAGGTCGACGCCGACGGCATCGGTGCCGCCGACGTGGTGCTGGTCCCGCTCGAAGACGGCGACCGGGCGAAGGCGCTGGGCGAGATGGGCAAGACGGAGCTGGTCGTCGACCTGAACCCCCTCAGTCGGTCGGCGCAGGTGGCGACGGTTCCGATGATCGACAACATCGTTCGGGCGATTCCGAACGTGACTGACCACGCGCGGGAACTCCGGGACGACCCGGACGCGCAGGCCGAAGCCATCGAGGCGTTCGACGCCGACGAGGCGCTCTCGGCCGCCGAGCGCGCGATCAGAGAGGGCGAGTGAGATGGGGCTACGGCCGTACATCTACGCCGACCGGCGGCTCCCCGACGCCGAGACGGTCCGGGAGACGCTCGCCGACCGGACGCTGACGAAGTTCGGAGACGACGAGGAGCTGGCCCGCCTCCACCGCGTGTTCTACCCCGTCTTCCGGGTCATCTACGCCTACGAGAGCGGGAAGGGCAAACTGTTCGGCACCGACCGGAAAGAGGCGACGGCGCTGCTCGACGGCCTCTGGGCGGACAACGACGCCGAACTGGTCCGGTACGTCAACGGGACCGAGAGCCCGGTGCGGCGAGCCACGAACGACTACGACTTCGGGCTCGACGACCCGGGGCTGGGCGAGTCGGTCCTCCTGCGGTTTCAGGTGCCGACCGGCGACGCCGAGTCGCTACTCCCGCGACGCGTCGAGGAGTACCGCGAACAGCGCGGCGGTACCGCGAACGTCTTCCTGCGAAAGCTCCGGGAGTCCTACGGCCTGCCGGGCGATTTCGACCCCGACGGCTTCGAGGGCGTGACCGACGTCGAACGGTGGTATCTCCCGTTCTGGCTGGCGGAGTTCCACTCGCCCCGCTCCGAAGACGCAGCGATGGTCACGTTCCGGGACCCCGACGCTCCGGCGGCGGAGATGCGAGAACACGCCTGGCTGGCGACGTTCGTCAGCGAGCGGCCCCGCCGACTGGCGACCTACGGCTACGAGGTGGACCCGGACCGCCTCGAACGGAATATCCGCGAGCGCCTCGAATCGAACGGCGAGGGCGGGCGAGAGCGGACGGACGACCTCGGGCCGGATCGCTCGTCGTCACCGGACCCCGACGGTGCGCCGACGGTGAACCGGGAGCGACAGAGCGAGGGCGGCGTCGTCCAGCCGGACGGCGTCGAGATGAGCGCGGAAGGGCTGGTGGACCCGAACCCCGACCGGAGCTTCGCGGACGTGGGCGGCATGAGTGATCTGCTCTCGACGCTCAACCACAAGGTCGTCCGGCCGCTCGAAGACCCCGAGACGTTCGAGGAGTACGGTATCGGCGTCGTCAACGGCGTCCTGTTGCACGGCCCGCCGGGGTGTGGGAAGACGTACGTCGCGGGCGCGCTCGCCGGCGAAGTCGGCCACTCGTTCGTCGAGGTGACGCCCGCCGACGTGACGAGCAAGTACATGGGCGAGCCCGCGAAGAGGGTCGAAGAGCTGTTCGCCATCGCCAGGGCGAACGCTCCGTGCATCCTCTTCATCGACGAGATCGACGGTATCGCCGGCTCGCGCGACGGCGACAGCGACATGAACGCCAGCGAGCAGCAACTCGTCAACCAACTGCTGACCGAGCTGGAGGGCATCGCCGAGGAAGACGTGGTGGTCGTCGGCGCGACGAACCTCGTCGAGGACGTCGACGGCGCGATCCGGCGCTCGGGCCGGTTCGACGAGCGCGTGGAGGTGCCGCCGCCGGACGCCGAGGCCCGCCGGGAGATCCTCGGCCTCCACCTCGCGGGCCGCCCGGTCGCCGAGGACCTCGAACTGAACTCGGTGGTCGAGGAGACGGCGGGCTACGCGGCCAGCGACCTCGAACTGCTCGCGGAGAACGCCGCTCGTGCGGCGCTCCGGGCGGACGAACCCATCGGTACGGCCCACCTCCGGTCGGCCGCCGACGACTCCGCGACGAGCATCCCCGACTGGGTCGACCCGGCGGACGCGGCCGAGGGCGGCGTCGTCCAACCAGACGGCGTGGACCTGCGGGCGACGAACCTGGTCGACCCGAACCCGGGCCGGGACTTCTCGGCGGTCGGCGGCATGGCCGACCTGAAGGCGCGACTCGAAGACGCCGTCTTGGACCCGATCGAGAACAGCGACGCCTACGCCGCGTACGACATCGACGTGCTCTCCGGGCTGTTGCTCTACGGGCCGCCGGGCTGCGGGAAGACCCACCTCGCCGGGGCGCTCGCGGGCGAACTCGGCCACTCGTTCGTCGAGGTGTCGCCCGCCGACGTGACGAGCAAGTGGATGGGCGAACCGGCCCGCAACGTCGCCGACCTGTTCGAGATCGCGCGGGCGAACGCGCCCTGCGTGCTGTTCATCGACGAGATAGACGGTATCGCCGGCTCCCGCCGCGGGTCGATGAACACGAGCGAGCAGCAACTCGTCAACCAACTGCTCACCGAAGTAGAGAGCGCCGCCGAGGAGGACGTGGTCGTCGTCGGTGCGACGAACTTCGTCGAGGACGTGGACGAAGCCCTGCGACGGTCGGGCCGCTTCGACGAGCGCGTGGAGGTGCCGCCGCCGGACGCGACGGCCCGCCGCGAGATTCTCGGTGTCCACCTCCGGAACCGGCCGGTCGCCGAGGGCGTCGACTGGGACACCATCGTCGAACCGACCGCGGGCTACGCGGCCAGCGACCTCGAACTGCTCGCCGAGGACGCCGCTCGCCACGCGCTACGAGACGACTCGCACATCACGCAGGCCCACCTCGAAACCGCCGTTCGAGAGACGAAATCGAGCATCGCCGACTGGAGCGGCCGCGACCGGTACGGCGACGCCGCCGACACCTCGGCGCTGGACCTGTAGGGAACTCGTCGCGGCTATTCGAGGTCGACGGCCTCGGAGACGCGGTCGACGAGCAGGCCCTCGGTCACGAGCGTCCGCGCTCGGTCGATGTCCTCGTGGACCTCGCGGTCGGCGTCGAGTTTCGGAATCACGTCCCTGACCGTCTCGTAGGCGACGCCGGTTCCGACGCCGTGCGAGAGCGAGTCGTCCAGAAACTCAGCGGCCTGCGCCGCACACAGCAGTTCGATACCCACGACGGTCTGGACGTTCTCGACCACGCTGCGGAACGACAGTGCGGACTGGCCGCTCATGCTGACGTGGTCCTCCTGATTCCCGCTGACCGGCGTCGAGTCTATGGAGGGTCTGCCGGTCGCTCGGCACTCGTTCAGCAGCGCTGCGGCGGTGTACTGGGCGATCATGTAGCCGGACATCACGCCGCCGCGCTCGGTGAGAAACGGCGGCAGGTGATCCTCCTGCAGGTTGGGATTGAGCATGCGGTCGACGCGGCGCTCGCAGATGGCCGCGAGCTCCGTCAGCGCGCCCGCGGCGTAGTCCAGTCGGAGCGCCAGTGGTTCGCCGTGGAAGTTGCCGGCCGACAGCACCGCCGCGTCGCCGGTGCCGCTGGCCCGGTCGGGAGCGTCCGCGCGGGCGAACAGCAGCGGGTTGTCGGTAGCGCTGTTGAGTTCCGTCTCGACGGCCTCGCGGAGATGGTTGAGGGCGTCCCGGACCGCGCCGTGGACCTGCGGGAGACAGCGCAGGGAGTAGGCGTCCTGCACTCGGTCGCAGTTGCGGTGGGACTCGACGACGCCCGACTCGGCGGTGAGGCGGCGGACGTTCCGCGCGCTGGCGGCCTGTCCGGGATGCGGGCGGACCGCCGAGATGGCCTCGTGACTCGGTACGGTCGACCCCATCGTCACCTCCGTCGTGAGCGCGCCGGCCACGTCCGCGCTCTGGACGGCCGCGGTCGCGTCGTGGACGGCGAGCGCGCCCAGACCGACGCTCAACTGCGTGCCGTTGATGAGCGCCAGTCCTTCTTTCGCTTCGAGGGTAACTGGCTCTAAACCCGCCCGATCGAGGGATTCGTCACCGGGGAGTCGCGCCGTTCCCGCGTCTGTCTGAATCTCCGCTGCCCCTTCTCCAATCAATACCAGCGATATGTGTGCGAGCGGCGCGAGGTCGCCGCTCGCGCCGAGACTGCCGCGTGAGGGGACCACTGGCTGAACGCCCTCGTTCAACATGGCGACGAGCAGGTCGACCACGCCCTCGCGAATGCCCGAATAGCCCTTCACGAGCGCGTTCGCTCGCGCGACCATCATCGATCGGACCTCCTCGCGGCTCAGTCCGCGGCCGACGCCCGCGGCGTGGCTCCGCAGGAGGTTCTCCTGGAGCGGTTCGAGGTCCGAACTCGGAATGCGCTCGTCGACCAGTTCGCCGAAGCCCGTGTTGACCCCGTAGACGGCCTCGCCGCTCTCTAAGACGGCTTCGACGCGTTCGCGGGACTCACGCACCGCTTCCCGCGCCTCGTCGGCGATGGAGACGGTCGCGTCCTCGCGGGCAACGGCGACCACGTCTTCGGGCGAGAGCGACGCGCCGTCGAGGACGACGCTATCCGTGCCAACTCCGGTCATGTGTCACGATACGTGCCACTCACTCATACGTTGTGCTCCCGCCCTCGGCGACCACGCGCCCGTCCGCGAGCACCCTCCCGACGACGTTCGTGCCGTACTGGTAGGGGACGTGGACGTGCGTCGGCGCGTCGAGAACGAGGATGTCGGCGGGCGCGCCCTCGCGGAGCGTCCCGCGGCCGTCCTCGCGGTCCAGCGCCAGCGCGGCGTTGCGCGTGCCCGCGATCAGCGCCTCGGCGGGCGTCGTCCGCATCTCGACGCAGGACAGCGCCATCGCGAACCCCATGCTGTGGCTGTGACAGTTGGGGTTGAAGTCCGTCGCCACGGCGAGCGGTGCGCCCGCGTCGAGGAACGCCTCGGCGTCGGCGTAGTCGGCACCGAGACCGAACGCCGTCCCGGGAAGCAGGACCGGCGTGACGCCCGACTCGACCACGGCGTCGATGTCCTCGTCGGTGGCGTGCAGGAGGTGGTCGGCGCTGGCCGCGCCCAGTTCGGCGGCCAGTTGCGTCCCGCCGATGTGGGCGAGTTCCTCGGCGTGGACCTTCGGCGTCAGCCCCGCGGCCTCGCCCGCTTCGAGGACGCGCCGGGACTGGGGGACGGAGAAGACGCCCTCCTCGCAGAACACGTCGCAGAACTCGGCGACGCCCTGCGACTCGACGGCCGGAATCTGCTCCTCGACGACTTCGTCGACGTAGTCGTCGGCGTCCCGTCCCTCGGGGACGGCGTGCGCGCCCATGAACGTCGGCACCACGTCGACGGGGTGGCGGTCGTCGGCGCGGCCGATGACGTCGAGCATCCGCAGTTCCGTCTCCGTGTCGAGGCCGTACCCCGACTTCACCTCGACGGTGGTCGTCCCGTGAGCGAGCATCGTATCCAGGTGGCCCAGCAGATTCGAGAGGAGCGTCTCGTCGTCTACTTCGCGGACCGCGCGCACGGTACGGAGGATGCCGCCGCCCTCGGCGAGGATGTCTTGATAGGACTTCCCGCGGAGCTTCGCGGCGAACTCGTCGGAGCGGTCGCCGGCGAACAGGCCGTGCGTGTGCGGATCGACGAAGCCCGGGAGGACGGCCCGGCCGTCGGCGTCGATGGCGCGGTCGGCGTTGGCGGGCGGATACTCGCGAGTCACGTCCGCGGTCGGGCCGACGGCCGCGATTTCGCCGTCCACGACCGCGACCGCGCCGTCTTCGACGGTCTCTAGTTCGCGACCGCTCTCCGCGGGGCCGACGACGAGTTCGTTCGCGCCGTGGACTACCGCGTCGAGGTCGGTCATCGCGCCGCCTCCAGCCCGGAGAGGAAGTGCGCGACGGCGCGGGCAGCGACGCGGGCGGTCCGGAAGCCGTCGTCTAGCGGCGGCGCGCACTCGACTACCTCGAACCCGGCGACCCGGTCGTGGGCCGCGACGTGGCCGAGCATCTCGAACAGTTCGCGCGTCGTGACGCCGCCGGGGGTCGGCGCGCTCACGCCCGGTGCGGCGGACGCTTCGAGAACGTCCAGATCGAGGCTGACGTACACCGAATCGACGTCGCCCATCGAGTCGAGGGCTTCGTCTACCGCCGCCTTCGGGTCTCGCTCGACGACCTCGGGTGCCACGACGCGCCCGTCCCGTTCCGCGACGTAGTCGTGGTACGCCGTCGAGGTCTCGAAGTGACGCGCGCCGACGACGGCGAAGGCGTCCAGCCCCGCCTCGTGGAGTTGGCGATAGGGCGTCCCGCTGGTGGGATCGCCTCGGACCTCGCGACAGTCCAGGTGGGCGTCGAAGCTGAGCGCCCCGAGCGTCCCGTCGGTCAGCAGGGGCGCGGCGTTCGGGACGGTGAGCGAGTTGTCGCCGCCGAGGAAGACCGGGAACGCGTCCGCGTCGTAGATGGCGGTCACGGTCTCCCGCACGGCAGACTGGACCGCCTCGACGCCGCCGTCGGGGATCCCGACGTCGCCGAGGTCGCCGACGGACGCCACCGGACCGCGCTCGACGTGGTGGGTCTTCGTCTCGGCGAGTTCCCGGCGGATGGCCGCAGGACCCTCCGCTGCCCCCTTCCGGCCGATGACCGCGCCGTCGTACGGTTCGCCGACGAGGACGG